>JBEKHV010000015.1:0-149666 GCA_050012095.1 Bryobacteraceae bacterium
TCGGCCACTATTATTTCAAGATCACGAAGGAGGGATTGGCGGCCCTGGACTCATCCGGGTACCCGTGGCCATTCGACGACGAGGGTGACCTACTTCCGGACTGGCGTCCCCCCACCAGTTAAGGGGGAAACCAGGGACAACGAATTAGACCGGTTTCTACGCATGGGATTACGAAGGCAAGCTGACCGGGTCGGATAATCCCGCCGTCCCAACGCCCACCGGGACCCGGTATCAGTACTTGCAATACGACCAGATGGGGCGGCCGGTTTCGACGACGGCCTACAACCCGGTCACGTACCAGTGGGACACGGTGGCGACGGCCGCCTATGGCACGGCGGGGCAGGTCACCTCTCTGTGGACCATCTGGGCCGGAACGGAAACCCGCACCTACAACAGCCTGCTACAATTGACTCGGGCGACCGTGCCGGGACTGATGGATAACTTGTCCGAGCGAAGCCGGATGCAGTACATCTACACCGCCGGGCAGAATAACGGGCGGATCGCCGAGTCCATCGACGGGATTAGCGGAGAGGACGTTTTGTACACGTACGACTCGCTCCAGCGTTTGGTGCTGGCGCAGACCACCAGCAGCGGCCCGCAGTGGGGCGACGCCTACACCTACGACGGCTTCGGAAACCTGACGGCCAAGACGCCGACGAAGGGGTCTGCGCCGGTGCTGGCGGCGGTGTACGATCCGGTCACCAACTGGCCGGTGGGCGGCAATTACGACGCCAACGGGAACGCGCCCGGCCCAGGGGGCACCCCGACCTGGAGCGTGGAGAACCGGCTGCTGTCGCAGACGCTGGATGGCGTGGCGCTTACCTGGGGCTACGACGGGTCCGGGCAGCGCATCATGCAGTACCAGACGGTGAACGGGCAGCCGCAGTGGACGTTCTACCTGTACGGCATCCAGGGCCGGCGGATGGCGCAGTTCGTCTGCGCGCCGAGCGGGACCTACCCGTACAACACGGTGTGCACGGCCGCGGGGGCGCACGTATACTTCGCGGGCAAGCTGATCGCGGCGACGGACGCGACCGGTCGCCTGCTGGGGGTGACGGACCGGCAAGGTTCGGTGCGGGCGGCGGAGACGAACGGGACGTGGGCGACGTCGTCCTACTATCCGTATGGGGAGGAGAAGCAGCCACTGGCGCCGGACGGCATGGAGAAATTCGGCACCTACGTCCGGGATTCGAGCCTGAGCGGACAGGATTACGCGCGGCAGCGCTACTACTCGCCCAATTTGGGGAGGTTCAATAGCCCGGATCCGGGTGGGGCGGGTACGAGACTCCGGAGCCCACTCAGTTGGAACCGGTACTCGTACGTTCAGGGTGATCCAGTGAACCGGACCGATCCGAGCGGCCTCGACGGCTCGGGGTACCACATATGCTCGATCTGGGATCCTGAAGTGTGGGACGGCCAAAAGATGCCCGGGGACGACGGTTGTGAAGACAACGGGGGCGAGGATGGCGACGATGGCGACGATGGCGGCATGTGCGCAGTGGTTGAAGCGAGCTTCGGGGAATCTGGGTTAGGGTGCATCGCTGTGATCGTAGCTGTCCCGGTGGCCTCTTCGCAGTCGGAGCCGGACTGCGACCCTGGCTGGCTTGCAGATGACACATCTGTTACTGCATTCAACGGTAAGACATATACCGGAGCAGATATCGATTTCGCTGCACGGATTCTGTTTGCGGAGGCCAGCCAGGATCAGGCCGAACGAGATGCTGTTGCGAGCGTCGAACTTAACCGAACAAATACGCGGGGATTCGGTGGCAGCACGTTTTATGCGACAAGGAACGGCTATCAAGCATACACATCTAATACGTCTGCGTTCCAAAGTACCGATATAGCTTCCGGCGCATATACCAAGTTAGATACCCTCGACTGCCAGTCCTTGAAGAACGCAATAGGGACCATCGACCGGATCGTGACCAGCGGGCCTGTTGATAACTATCTCTATTTTCGCGCCGGAACTCAGGGTTACGGCACGGTGATCGGCAGCCAGCGCTTCTGGAGAACGCCGCCTAAGCCGCCAAAAAAGCGAAGGAAGCCAAGGCCGGACTTCTAATGCTACGGAACTGTGCCAACGTGTTACTGCGCGGGATTGGCCGGGGCATCGGCATCGTCCTCTTTCTTGTTGCCGGCGGTTATCTCTCAAGCTGGGGTTTGGTCGCCACCGGACAGACAAGCGCGATTAGCGTTAACTCGGAAGTGGTAAGACTCGTGGAGTCACCGTATCCGGGCGAGGTGGCGCAGCAAATCGAGGGCTGGTACTTCGGTAATGGTCGTGCGCTGGCTGTCGATCACTTCTCCCTTCTGAGGACAGATGACGCTGGACGAACTTGGAGGCGGAAGGCTCCCCGTAATGGCGCTAGTCTTGGCGAGCTGTATAGCCTTATATTTGTCTCCGACAATCGCGGCTGGTTGTCTTCTTCGACCGGAGTCTGGCAGTCGGAGGACGGTGGGAGTAGTTGGCGCCAGTTGGCACGTGGCGGCCGACTGCCCGCTTTCAGTGACGATTCGCACGGGTGGACGCGGGTAGATGAGTCATCCACCTCTACTTATTCGTCGTATACAACCTCCGACGCCGGTCGGACTTGGTTGCCCTGCGGTCCTTCTATGTCGGCAAAGGGCGGCATAATTGCCGCGGGCCGCGTCTTCATTTCGCGAACCGAGGCGTGGGTCATTGGCCTCCAGGAGCTTCATCCCGGTTACAAGTATGACGTTGAGCATAGCGACGATGGTGGGTGCACCTGGGAACCTATCTGGCGCGCCCCTCCACAGCTGAACGACAATCTGAGCTCGATCTTCTTCTTGAATCGCGATGAGGGCTGGCTGGGCGGAGAGGGAAGGGTCTATCACACTGTCGATGGTGGGCGCAGTTGGAAGAAACTGGGGTCTGTGCCAGGTGTCCGCATCAAGAGCCTCTACTTTAGCGCTAGCGGGCACGGCTGGCTCCTAGCCACGGAGTTCGGCGACCCTGGGGGAGTATTCATGACAGACGATGGTGGACGGACGTGGAGGCCGCAACATTGTGGCTCACCGCCTTTGCCTGCAACATGGAACCAAGGGAGCCTTGCGAACCTGTTGCGTTGCGTCGAATGATAACGCTACTACTAGCCGAACTTAGCAGCCTGTTCTAGGTGAACGACGGGGAAACGGGAAACCAGAACGGGGAAACCAAGACGGGGGGAAACCAGGGGGAAACCAGGGAAACCATGGAGTGAACCCCAGAATTGAGACACGGAAATTAGGGACAGGTCGCCTAATCGAAATCCCAGGGTCGAAAGCGGTGCTGGTGCTCCGCCATATCCACGCGCTTGCCGCGGAAACGCACGCCCTCCATCTCCAGGCGAGCGCGCTGTTCGAGGCCCGCCTCGTACTTCAGCTTGATCTGGCCGCCGGCGCCGACCACCCTTTGCCAGGGCAGCGCGTTCCCTTCCCTGCGCAGCAACTGCGCCACGTGCCGGTGGTAGAGCGGATAGCCGGCCGCGGCCGCCACTTGCGCGTAGGTCGCCACCTTGCCGCGCGGAATCTGGCGTACGGCCTTGCGCATGTCCGCGTCGCGCCGGGCGCTCCGGGGCGCGCGCAGGAGCGCGCGGGAGGCCTCGGAGGGAGTCAGCTTGCGCATCTGGGGAGCGCGGCCAGGCCGGCGCTACTCGCACTTCTCCGCCCGCAGCAGCTCCTTCTCCATGTGGAGCGCGAGGCAGCCGGGCATCTTGAGTTCGTCGAGCGAAAGGCCGTTCCAGTAGAGCGTCGCCGGAACCCACTGCGGCGGAATCGTCACCCGCAGTTGGGCCACGGCGCGGGTGATAATCTGGATCTCCTTTTCTTCCGGAACGTACGTCGCCTGCACGCGCGCCGTGACCGCCGCCGCGCGCTTGGGCACGCTGATATGGGTCTCGATGCGCTTGCGTTCCGCGCCGCGCTGCACCAACGCCACCGCGTCCTTGGAATCCGCAACGGCCTGCATCGTCTCCACGAATTGCGCGGCGTTCGCGATGGGCTTTCCGTCGAGCTCCACGATGCGGTCGCCGGTTTTTAGGGGGCCGTCGTATTTCGGAGGCAGCGCGGATACCAGCAGGCCCGGACCGGGATCGTCCCGCTGGTAGTCGAACGGCCCGAGGTCGAGGACCGCGCCCGGGCTGGGCGGGATGAGCGTCGTAGGCAGCACGTCGTTGCGCTCGTTGGCGTCGAACTGCGTGGTCTGCGTCCAAAAGCAGCGGGCGAACGCGGGTGAGCTGGTCTCGCAGTCGATGGACGGGGGAAACTCGTCGCGCGTACGCCCGGCGAGCCACTGGGACGCGTCGGCGGCCTTCAGGCCGCTGGCCAAACGCCACTCGAGGTTCATTCCCGCGGCCTTGAGTTTTTCGGCGAGCGCCTGGTCCTGCGGGGTGACGCCGACCCAGAGGATGGGCGTGATGTGAAAATTTCCGGCGTAAATGCGGCCGCCGTCGATGGCCGGTTGCGGCGATCCGCCCACGGCGATGGCCGCCGCCCAGAGATCCGGCATGCGCGAGACGGCGTAGAATACCGCCGCCGACGCCGCGCCGCGGCCGGCGAGGTACACGCGCGCCGGGTCCACGCCCGCGTTCGAGATGGCGTCCTGAACCGCCGCCGCCAGCGCCAGCACGCGCGCGTCGGCGTTGGCCTCCGCTCCCGCCGCCGGCGTCACCACCTTCCAGCCAAGATCCTTGACCCAGTTCCACTGCGGCGCGTCCGCCGGATCGAGCAACGCGAGGACGGGGGCCTTCGCCCGCGGCTGCGCGCCGGGCGCGCCGGCGGGTGGCTGCGCGGCGAGCGTCGCGCAGGCCAGCAGGCTAATCGCGCACCAAGCGTCCACGAATCCTTTCATGGCGAAACCTGCTGTTATGATAGCGGAAACCGTTTTGACCGGCGCCGAACCATCTCGCGGAAAGCCCATGGGCGTCGATTCTAAAGATTTGTCCTCAGCGGCGGCGCCCGCGGCCGCGGGCCGATCCACTTCGTATAAACGAAACGGAAGCGCCGTCATCCTGCTTCTTACTCTGACGGGCGCCGCGCCGGCGCTTCCGGCGCAGACCGCTCAACCAACCGGCGCGCCGGCGCGGGCCGATCTCCTGCGCGGCGCGTACGGCCCATACCGCGCCAACAACGATCTGCTCTCGTACCATCTCGACGTCCGCGTCGACCCGGAGAAGGAATTCCTCAGCGGGAAGAACGCCATCCGTTTCAAGATGCTCACGGACGGCCGGCGAATCCAGCTCGACTTGCACGCGGCTCTGCACGTCGACAAGATTCTTTTCGGCGGAGCCGCGCTGCCATACGAACGCGAATTCGGCGCCGTTTTCGTGGACTTCCCCGAAACGTTGCGCGCCGGCCGCGTCTACGCCATCGACTTCTACTATTCGGGAAATCCCGTCCAGGCCGGGAGGTTCGGCGGCATCGCCTTCCGCAAGGACCCGTCCGGCCGTCCCTGGATCAACACCGCGTGCGAGGACGTCGGCGCGAGCGTGTGGTGGCCGAACAAGGACCAGTGGCGCGACGAGGTCCAGAACATGCGGATCAGCGTCTCGATTCCCAACGGCCTGGTGGACGTCTCCAACGGAAAGTTCGTGGGCCAAACCGACCTCGGCGATGGCTACACGCGGTGGGATTGGCGCGTCGATTACCCCATCAATAACTACGACGTCGCGCTGAACATCGGCGCCTACCAGCGCTTCGCCGGCCGGCTCGGCAGCCTGCCGCTCGATTTTTACGCGCTACCCGAAGACCTGGACAAAGCCAAAGCGCAATTCGCGCAGGCCAAGGGGATGCTTGAGGCGTACCAGCATTACTTCGGCCCGTATCCGTTCCGGAAAGACGGCTATAAGCTGATCGAAGTTCCCTACCCCGGCATGGAGCACCAGAGCGCGGTGGCCTACGGCAACCACTTCGCCAACGGCTACCTGGAGCGCGACTGGACCGGCGTCGGCATCAGCCCGCGGTTCGACTTCATCATCGTCCATGAAAGCGCGCACGAATGGTTCGGCAACAGCGTCACCGCGGCCGATGTCTCCGACATGTGGATCCACGAAGGCTGGGCGACGTACCTCGAATGCCTCTACGTGGAATATATGTACGGCCGCGACGATAGCCTGAAGTACGTCAACGCGCTCCGATCCAAGGTCAAAAACAGCCTGCCGATTATCACCCAGCGCGGCGTCAACCGTACGCCGCCCGAGGACCAGTATTTCAAGGGCGCGCTCCTCCTGAACACGCTGCGGAGCGTCGTGAACAACGACCGCCGCTGGTGGGCGCTCATCCGCGGCTTCTACCAGCGCTTCAAGTATCGGAACATCATGACCGAGGACGTGGTGGAATACTTCAACCGGAAAACCGGAATGAACCTGACGCCGGTCTTCAATCAGTATCTGCGCCACGCCGCGATTCCCGCGCTGGAGTTGAAGTTCGACGACGCGCAGGGCGAGGTCTCCTACCGGTGGAAGGCCGATGAGCCGGGGTTCGCCATGCCGGTGCGCGTCGGAACGAAGGACCACTGGCGGATCGTATACCCCACCACGGAATGGAAGACGATGAAGACGGAGCTGAAGGAAAGCGAATTCGAGGCGGCCACGGAGCTTTACTACATCGCCGTGCGCAAGTTGTAGCCGGGACGGCCTGCCCGGTGAGGCAGGCGGTTTCGCCTGCCGGCTGTTTACGCCGTCGTCAGCGCTGCCTTGCCGCGGTCCTCGATGGGCACGAAATCGCGGCGGTCCCGGCCGGTGTAGACCTGGCGCGGGCGGGCGATTTTCTGCTCGGGATCTTGCAGCATCTCCTGCCACTGCGCCAGCCAGCCCACCGTGCGCGGGATGCCAAACAGCACCGTGAACTGGTCGGGAGTGAAGCCCATGGCCTGGTAAATGATGCCGGAGTAGAAATCCACGTTGGGGTAGAGCTTGCGCTTGATGAAATACTCGTCGGAAAGCGCGATCCGTTCCAGCTCGATGGCGATATCGATCTTGGGGTTGCGGCCGGTGACTTCGAAGACTTCGTCCGCCACCTGCTTGATGATGCGGGCGCGCGGGTCGTAGTGCTTGTACACGCGATGGCCGAAGCCCATCAACTTGCGCTTGCCTTCCTTGACTTGGCCGATGAAGGCGGGGATGTGGTCCTTGGAGCCGATCTCCGCGAGCATGAGCAACACCTCTTCGTTGGCCCCGCCGTGGAGCGGGCCGGAGAGGGCGGCGATGGCCGCGGCCGTGGCGGCGTACGGGTCGGCGTGCGCGCTGCCAACCATGCGCATCGTGCTGGTGCTGCAATTCTGCTCGTGGTCGGCGTGGAGGATAAAGAGCACTTCCAGGGCGCGCGCCAGAACCTCGTTGGCCGCGTATTTCGGCTCCGTCCGCCGCCAGAGCATGTTCATGTAGTTCCGGGTGTACCCCAGCTCGGGTTCGGGATAGACATAGGGAAGTCCCAGGCGATGGCGGTAGGCGTAGGCGGCTAGGGTCGGCATCTTTCCGATGAGCCGGACCACCTGGTGGCGCCGGTTCTCCGGATCGGCGATCTGGTGCGCCTCGGGGTAGAAGGTGGAGAGCGAGGCCACGGTGCTCATGAGGACGCCCATGGGATGGGCGTCGTAGTGGAAGCCATCCAGGAACTTCTTGATGCTCTCGGGAACCAGCGTATGTTCCGCGACCTCTTGGTTCCAGGCGGCCAGTTCATCCGCCGTGGGCAGATCGTCGTTCAGCAGGAGGTAGGCGACCTCCAGGAAGGTACATTTCCCCGCCAGTTGCTCGATGGGGTACCCGCGGTAGCGGAGAATGCCCCGGTCGCCGTCCAAAAAGGTGACGGCGCTGCGGCAGGAAGCCGTGTTCATGAACGCCGGGTCATAGGTCATTAATCCGAAATCGTCCGGGTTGGATTTGATCTGCCGCAGGTCCACGGCGCGGATGGTTCCGTCCTGGATGGGGACCGTGTAGGTCCGCTGCGTACGATTATCGGTGATGGTCAGCGTCGCTTCGCCCATCGGGCATTCCTCCTGGTGGCGCGGGGCGCCGGGCCTCTTCCGCGCTTCTGCAAGATGATCTCCACGGCAGAATGTGGTTCTTTTCATCATTTTGACCGATTCTTGGCCCATTGTGGTAATCGCGTGGGGCGTTTTCGCCCAAGTCGGTGGGTGCTGAGAACCCAGCGGGCTGGCCCGCCTGCGTCCCGCGACCATGGGAAGACCTTCCGGAGATGCGGGTCTTAGGAACCAGGCCGGCGTTTCTCCGTGTTTCCAGTCCCCGTGTTGCCCTAATAGGGCCGTCTGCCGATCCAATTGCCCGGCGGATCGTAGTTGCAGACCCAGACCTCGCGTCTTCCCTCTCGCGCCACCGCGCATCCCACTTCTTTCGTGCCACCCCAGACGATTTGCGTGTAGTGCCCGCACACGCCGCTGCATTTGTTCGAAGTGTAGTTGTAGTTTCGAGACTCCGCCGCCCATGCGTTGACGACTTGCGCGGGCGATGCGGCCGCGCCGGTAATTGCGAACAAGTTCTCGCCGTAGGTCGAGTTTGGACGGTGGATGAATTGCTTGCGCGCCAGGAGAGTGTCCGCCCAGTCTTGCGCACGGGCGGCCAGCCGATCGGACCAAGCCAGTGGAGCCACCCCCACGCGCGCCCGCACAGCGTTGTGGATAGCGAGCATGTCGCGCGAGAGAGAGGGTGGTGCGGGAGGGGGCGGCCCCTCGCCAAAGCGCTGCCATTGTGCGCTGCCGGTTCCGGCGAGCGCGAGCAGAAATAATACCGTCTGCCGCATGCTTCTATAGACGCGCACGAATGGACTCTTGTAGACAGCCGGCGCGAACTGAAATGCGCAAATACTCCGTCCGGCCGTCACGCTGCCAGGTTTTCAAGCAAGTACCCAAGGTGGCAAGCCTCCCAGGACCGGGGAATCGCCTGAGGACCGCCCGCGCCGATAGCTGGAACCGATATTGCACCATATCGTTCCGTTATCTGTGTCCGCCTGACGGCCCCGTGAACGTCCCCTCCACATGTCGCCGAAAAGATAACCCGGCCGACGGGCCGCGATCCGCCCCGGAGATGGATCGGTCGATTTTAGGGCGTCCGCGACGCCGTGTATGCCGCCAAGTCCATCAGTTCTTCTTCGCTTAGGTGCGCCACCACCGGCGTCATGAGGCCGGTCCACAGACCTTTCCGCGTGCTCTGCCGCATGTCATACATTTGCCGCATCAGGTAGCTGGGGGAACGGCCCGCGATAGCCGGCACGGGCCCAATGCCCTTCAGATCGGCTCCATGGCAAAGGCCGCACTGCCCCGATGCGGCCAACGCTTCACCCTTCTTGACGCTGCCGACAGGCGCGTACGCGAAGAATCCGGACCGGGGGTTACGAAGGGTTTCGGTCATTTCCTCGCTCTCCGGAACCTCGATGATCCTTTGGCCGAGCGGCTCTTGCTCGCCTCCCTCCAGGACCAGGAACAAACCGCCGGAGATGCGCGTCTTCGGAACCGTGGTGGTCTCGACCACCTTGATCCACGGCGTAAACGGAATCGAGCCGAAGTACTCGGCCGCCGCCTTGATTTCTTCGTCGGTCATCGCCTTGGCGATCGACGCCATGGCATTGGTATTCGACTTCCGTGGATCCGCGCTCTTCCGGTTGCCGTCCTTAAAGTCGATCATTTGCTGGATGAAATAGGCGACAGATAGACCGCTTACGCCGGCGTTTTCGGCGCGGCCCTTGCCGTTGGGGTAGTGGCACAGCGCACAGGCGCGCACGCCTGGCCTCCGGCCGTGCGCCACGATCTCGGGCATCTGGGGATGGTCCTCTGGAAACCAGTCCGCCGGGCCGAAACCGTCGTTAATCTGTGCCCGGGTGAACTCCAGTTTGCTGCCATCCAGGTGTTTCAAGCTGGCGTCGGCCGGCGCTCGAGGTCCTCGACCACCGCCACCTCCTGGAACCCCTGCTGGGTTCGCCGCTGGCGTAGCGTCCGGCGGAAAACCGTACGCCCATCCCGGCGGCCCGTCGGCCGCGCCCGCTGAAAGCGCCGCCGCGATCATGTACGGCAGGACCCCGAATATGCTTCTCATACAAACAGCCCCTCCACCCCAGGATTTCCATTCTTGGCTCTCTGGGCGTCTTCGATTGTATACCGGAAGCGCTGGGATGCGCTGCGCCCTTGTGGACTTGCCCGCGGGATTTCAGGGCCTTCCTCACACGCGGATCGCGAAACGGAATTTCATGTCGTCCCCGTACCACTGCGAAAACGCAGTCCCCCACAGGTTGTTGTACAGGTTGACGTGAACGCCTTCGCTCATATCCGGCTGGGTGTTGTTGAAGTCGACCAGCGCCCGCTGGCCGGGAGGCCATGCCGTTCCCCGTCGCTGTGTTGCCGAAAAGATAACCGGCCCGACGGGTCGCAAGCCGCCCCGGAGATGGATCGGTAGATTCTAGGCTGTCGGATCGCGCCTTCTTCGTAGCCCCTGTCCAATGCACCACACAAGGGCCGGCTCCGCCCATCGGGAGAATCCCGAAACCAGTTTCCCCTTCCCGCCGCGCTCACACCCGCAGGAATGTACGCTTGCGGAAAAGATACCAAAGGATGATCCAGAGGACGCCGAATTCGCCGAGAGCGCGGATGAGATCGCCGGCCACGCCAACGCGGCTTGCCAAGCCTCTCACCAACGGATTGCCCAAGGAATGCCCATAGACTTGGGCTGTCGTATACGCCAGGATGGCGTTGGATCCGATGACCACGAAAGGAAACGCCCATGCACGGCGTCCCATGACGTCGATTAAGAGATAGAAAACCGCCAGAAGCAGAAAACTCCAGCCCGCCATCCATAAGGCATAGGAACTGGTCCAAAGCCATTTCACCATGATGAACCAATGGGACCACAGCCATCCCAGGGCGAGTGAGCCCAGTCCCGCCAGAACCAAGTATTGGACCTTCCGCCTCGAATCCGTACCCAAGCGCAGAATGTGGCCCGCCATGGTTCCCAGTAAAAGCGTGGCGCCCAGAGCCATGCTGCTTAGGATCGTGGGCGCCAGGGGGAAGCCGTTCAGGCCACCCAGAATGAGACCGTCCACGTAACGAGCGAGGTTCACATCCGGCGTCAGGACGCCGGCGCCGTGTCCCGGGATGGGGACATACAACATCAGAAGCCAATATCCCAGCAACAATCCGAAAGCCAGCAGGAGTTGTCCCCACTTCGGCAGATGCAACAAGGCCACAGCGCCAATCAAGTAAGCGCAGGCGATGAATTGCAGGGTATTTCCCGCGATTCGCACATGTTCCAGATCGAAATGCCCCAACAAGTTGTCCATGCCGTCATGACAGATCATGCCCAGGAGAATCAGCAGAATGAACCTCTTGAGTATCTTGGCATAGAGCTTCCAGCGGCGTTCCCCCCGCGCGACCCGTTTGCCAAAGGAGAACGGCATCGCCGCTCCCACGATGAAAACGAAAAGCGGCATGATGAGATCGTAGAATGTCACCGACGGGCCCCAGGCTGGGTGCTGAAACTGCCGCTCGATGGCAGGCGGAACCGGGTTGCAGAATAGTTTGACGAAGCCGCGAAATATGCTGTCGCCGCCGATAATCCAGAACATGTCGAAACCGCGCAGGGCATCGATCGCCATGACGCGATCGCCCGGAGTGGTATTGGGCATCCTTGTTGACGGGTCCATTCGATCGCATCCAAGAGCGCTAGGCGCCCCGTTCCCATTCCTTACAGGTATCCAGAATCTGGCGCGCCTCGCTTACAAGATCCGTCACCGGGTGAGGCGCGCTCGGCCGGTAAGGCGAAGCGAGCCACGTTTCCTCCCAGATATCCAGAGAAACCGGCGCGTTCTCCTTCAAACCCTGGAAGAAAGCCCGCCACCTGCCAACGTAGTAATCGCGGATCAACCCGGACCACACACGCGACGCGTAATCGTTCAAGCCGCTCCCCCCCCAGAAGGTGATCAGCCGGCGCCCATTGGCTTCGTAGTATGCGGCTTCGTCCGGCGCCGTTCCCCAACTGCGAGCCGATTCGGTCCAGGTCTCGAGCCGCCGGTCGGGCCGCAGGTGCATAAGACCGTCGATGCGCACCAGCATTTCCAGAGCTTCGGCGGCCTTGCGATCGCGCGCCTCCGCCTGGCCCGCTCGGTGCGCTTCGCATGCCGCCGCCAGAGAGCGATCCACGCTCCCGCCGGCGGACTGCGCCACCAGTTCGATCAGGTCGTGGCGGTAGAGTTGGCTGGACTTCAACTCGCCGGCGCAGGAAAGGAAGCGCTCCACCGCCTGCTGGAACGCCGGGCTCACGTCCACGTTGGCGGTTCTCGGCGTCAGACTCGGGCGCGCCTGCCATGTATGCTTGCTGCCCCACGTCTGCCAGGAGTATGCGCTTGCGAGCAGCAATCGCCACGCCTCTTCCATGGCGGACGGATAACCTCCATAGCGGGCCGTGCAGTAGTGCGGAATCCAAGCGCCGAGGTCGATTCCGTGCCCGGCCCACCCGATGTCGGTCATCAGTTCATAGACCACTTCATTCTGCTCGATGCCCTCGGGGTCCATGCCCCACCCCACAAGGTTGCGCTTCGCCGGACTGGCCAGCGCTTCGGCCGGCTGCGACGCGATCAGCGGCAGATTGCCCTTCACGTTGTTGTTGCCGCCCATCGTGTGGATCATGCCGTTGATCCACTGTTTACCGAAGTAGGATTCGTGGAGCTTCCACTGATTGCGCCCGGTCCATGGCGGCTGCTTGTTCCGCCCCTCCGCGTCGTTGGCGTAATCCAGGATGATGATCCGGTCGTCCGGTATGCCGGAGAGGAAAGCCTGGATCGAAGGATTGTCCCAGAACTTTGCGTCGGACTCGAACAGCCATCCCTGCATCACCCATGTGCCATCGGGATCGCCTGCCAGAATGGCGTCGTAGACCGTGCGCGCGAATTGCGCCAACTCCTGGTATCGGTGCTCGGGCGTGACCGGCGCCTTCACTTCGTTGAAAGTGTCCGCCAGATAATATTCGACCTCTCCGAACTCCTTCTTGTACTCCTGGATGAAGCGCTTCCCGATTTCCTGGTACAACTCGGTTTCGCCGGGATGCAGAATGAACGTTCTCGCCTCCCTGGGCATCTGCGCATTCCAGATGGAGGTGAACGTCTCAACCCGCGGGTAGAGCCGCTTGAAGCCCTCGGGAACAAAGCCGGAGAACGCCGGGACAATCGGCTTCATTCCCAATGCGCGCATCCGCTCCAGGATCTTTCCCTGAAGCGCGCGTTTCTGTTCGATCCAACCCTGCGGAAGAGGGCCGGCCAAATTGTTGATGTTGCCCATTCGGTGCCACGGCAGGTGCGCGGGACCAGTGGAGAACCGGTCCAGCTCCGCCTGGCTGAGCCCCACGGATTTCCAAACCCGCTGCCAGATGGCCTCCTGGCCATCCATGGCCAAGGGCATGTTGATGCCGTGCAGAGCCATCCAGTCCAACTCCCGCTCCCACCGCGGCCAATCCCAGAAAGGCGTGGTATAGCCGAATGCACAGACGTTGTAATACTGGACGAAACGGTAGGGGCAGACCTGCCTGGTCGGCGCAAAATCCGGAAACCGGGATGGCGGCGCCAAGCGGCGGCCGCTCCACGTCACCATGGCGTCGCACGCCTCCCGCAGGTAGTGGTAAACGCCGCGCGATACCGCCACGCCGCTGCTGCCTTTGACGTTGACGCGGCCCCCCGAAGCGGAGATCTCGTACACTTCGTGGCCATCGGCGGCGGGAATCCATTCGAGATCGAATTCGCCTGCTCTGGCCCCCAAAAGGCGGGTCGCCACGGAACGGGTGGCGGCGGCCCGATCCTGCGCGGGAAGCCGCTGGGCCACCATCGTGGCGGCGGCGACGCGCCACGAAGCCTCGATGAACCCCCGTCGCGATGTAGGCGTAGTCATATTCTTTGCATGTGAATCACAGGTGAGTCACGCACAAGTACATTGTAATGCGCTACGACCTGTTGTCAAATAAAAGGGACCGGCGGCGGGCTGGCCAACCTGTGCCCCATGATCGACTTCTCCATCCATCCCGCCACCCCCGCCTACCTCTACCTCAGTCACGAACGAATGCAATGAACGGAACGCGTCAAGTAACCTCCACACCCAGCCTTCACCGGGCGACTTTGCGAGCCAAGGGCGCCTCGTTCAGCGCCTGAACGCTCGGGACCGCTCCGCCTTGTCGCCATGACGCGAAGCGGGCCAATGTCTTTTCACGAATCCCGCCGCTGTGGGAATTCAGCCTGCATTTCCGTTTTGAAAAGTTCCTGATAACTTCTTGATGGCGCGCACCAGGGTGAGGCCCCATTCGACGTGATGACAGCATACTCTCCCACAGTGGCTATGCGCATGATGGGACTGTGCCCACTGGGATCAACGACAATGGATACCCAGAGCGGATTCACTGGCTGGCGCCGGGGGCGGGCAAGCGCCGCGCCGCGTCATCCAACACCAGGACCCAGTCCCCTTCAGCGGGAGGGGTGAAATCACGAGCGCGTGTCGTGGGGAACTCTCCCGCGGCGGAGGCCTTTCCATTTCGCGGATCAAACCACCACGCTTTGGCCTGACTACCCGACACCCTGCCCATGTCCACAGTGATCTTTCTATTCGATGGCATGTAAGCGATCACGGCGCTCCCATCCGACGTGCGCGCCGCCGCGAGATAATCGAGGCCCCGGAATTCCCCCAACCCCGCGGTTACAACCTTGTGTTCCTGATCGGGAACCAAGTCATACCACGCGCGCGACCGAAAGAGCGCCCCCCAATACATCATTCCAACCGAGCCCGGAAGGTCCATCGACTGTTGCCATGTCAGCCTTTTTGCGGGCGGAACGCCGCTGGCGAATTGGTCAAAGAAACCCGGGGCGTCGAAGTGCCAGATGGGATTGTCGCCGAAGAAGTGACCCACACCGCCGCAGAGGACCGCCCAGTAGGCCTGCCGGCGGATCTGCGCCTCGGAGGCGTCGTGCTCGCCTTCGTAGGTTGATTCAATGAGGAAGTAAGGCATGATGGGCTTTGAGTTGTAATTCTCCAACAGCGAATCGTGCACCAGTTGGTAAGTATAGACCGTGTCGAGGTCCAGCCAGCGCCCGCTCCCAAACCGGTCCATGGCGGTATGCTCAGGTTCGCTATGCGCCGTCATCAGGTGGTGGTGGTCATTCTCTTTAATGCCGAGCGCGACCATATCGACATCCGCCAGCGCGGACTCCGGACTGCGGTCGGCCCCCATTACCCAGATAATGTTGTCGAAATTCTTGTAGCGGTTTCCGACGTAAAGGCCGTAGTGGAGGCACTTCGCCGGCCCGTTTTGAAGAACTTCCTCGATCCAGCCATCGGTCGTCCCCTTATACCCGAGGTAAAGCGGGTACAGGAGGACCTGGATACCGTATTCACCGGCCTTGCGGATAACCCAGTCGGCGTGGGCGAAATACTTTTCATTGGGGGTGGTGAAATCTCCCGGCGTGGTGAAGGGCGCATCACCCGCTGCATTCAGCGGAGGTTTCTTGGAAAACCTGTGCTCGATGAGGTTTACAATGACGGAGTTGAATCCCTTCTCTTTCCGGTTCCGGAGGTACTGCTCCACCGCGGCGTCATTCAAATTAACGATCAATTCCCACGCTGCCTCGCCTTGGATAAGATAAGGAGTTTGGTTCTGGTCAACGAGGTATCTATGGTTGGCGCTGATCTTGACAGGATAAATGGGCGCCACCCTTTGCCTTGCAGATTCAGGCGCCGAAGACGCCATGTTTCCCTGTTCTTTGGATGACTGTCCTTTCAGGATGAACGGCCCTGCTATCATTGCTCCTGCATTCCTAATGAAATTCCTTCTTGAACTCATTCGGGTCACTCCTGACTGACCGGTATTTTGTACCAGTCCGATAGAAAGTATAACCCCGGGCGCAGACCGGGCGTCAAGGCCTGAGCGTGAATTTGAGGCCGGCCCGAGAAGCGGGGGGATAATGTAAACAGGTTCAGAGCCTTCTTCACACGCGGATCGTGAAGCGGAATCTCATATCGTCCCCGTACCACTGCGGAAACGCAGTCCCCCACAGGTTGTTGTACAGGTTGACGTGAACGCCTTCGCTCATATCCGGCTGGGTGTTGTTGAATTCGACCAGCGCCCTCTGGCCGGGAGCCACGAGGGGGGCGTCCAGCGTCTCCAGCGTAAAGCTTCCCTTGGCATCGCGGTACCACACGCTCTTGGTCACGGCGTGGAGGTGACGGTTGCCGTTCGTCACCACGTCCAGCGGCGACATCGGCTGATCCACCTTTTCGAGCGTCCAGCCGTTCGCGTCCGGCGCGTCGGGCGCAAACGAGAGCCACATGGCCTCCGGCAGGCGGTTGGGCTGTTTTTCAAAGCACTGGTACGTGATATGAACCGCCGCTTCGGACTTGGGAAGCCGGATTTCCATCGTCATCCGCCGAGGCCATGTAATCAAGTCGGCCAGCGCGGGTTCGGCCGGGGGCATGCGCAGTTCGGCCACGATCCGCAGCCCCTGCGCATCCTCGGCCATGGCCGCCGATTCCAGCGTGGCTTGCCAGGTGCGGCTCGGCACGGGGAACTTCTCGATCCCCGGCTTGCCGAAGTCGTTGGACATGCGCGGCGACCGGTTGTAGGCGGTGTTGTATCGCAGAAAGTCGCCGGCCGAAAACATCTGATAACGGAAAGTGGCCAGTGGGTGCTGCGCCGATGCCCATGCGCGTCCCGTCTTGCGGTCCAGCAGTTGAATCAGCGCCCCGGTGGCTTGGTCCAGCGCCACCGTGAAATGCGCCCCCTGCACTTTGGCGCCAGACGCCAGAGGCTTAAGCCCGCGCTTGTCCGGCGGGGCCGGCTTGAGCGCCTGCAACCGGGTCTGCGCCTCCTGGCGGAGGGCGGGCGGCAGCGTCGCTACCGCGCGATCCACCACGGCGCGCTTGGCCACCCATTCCTCATCCATCCTCTGGAACTCGGGCAGCGTCGCCCGGGCTTGGGCCAGGTCCTTCGGCGTGTAGATTTCCGGGCGCTTGAGAAAGTCGTTCGTGCTCAACCCCCAATTGTGATCGGCCGCGGGGATCAGCTCGGCGGTGAGCGCCAGGTCGGTCTTGTCGCCGAAAGCGAAGCGCTTTCGGGACAGCCACTCCAGCCGCAGCCGCGACGCTTCCCGATAGCGCGCCACCTTGCCCGGATCGCTGCCCACCCCGTAGATCCAAGTGTCGCCCATCTCCTGCGTGAGCGCCGGCAGGCGAGAACGCAATGGCAGCAGGGCGGTCGCCACGGCGCTCAGATCCGTCGGCGCGATCTTGGCTTCCGGAAACAGCCCGCGCAACATGGCATGCGTGGCCTTGACCTGCTCGACCGTCTGCGGTCCGCGGTTGTCGCTCGCCACTCGGACCGAGAGGGCAAAATCGGTTCCGGGAATCAATACCGTCCCGCCATAACCGCGTGGGTGAAGCAGCACCATGATTTCGGCGCCGCCCGGGTCGCGCCAGTTAAACAAGTGCGTCTCGGTGGGAACGGTCTCCCGCCGTCGCGCGTCGCCCTGGGCGGGAGGAGCGGGCTGTGCCATCGCCGGAACCGTCGCGAAGGGCGTGTCCGGTTCCACGCACCCGCCGTTTTCGCCGATATCCACGAAACGCACGCCCGCCTCCGCCAACGGCGCGATCATGCCGCGGGTGAACCCCGGGACGTCGGTCAGCCTTCCACCAATCGTCTTCTTCCCGAAACGCCGGTCCAGTTCCGCCGAGAATCTCAGGGAAGCCGCCAGCAGCGAACGGTCCAACATCTCGGCCTGCCACGTGAACGGAAGGGCGTGATGAGCGATATCGCCGTCCAGGATGGCCTGCTCCATGCGCTTGCGCTGTTCCGGAGAGGCCTGCTCCAGGTATTCGTAAATCACCCAGGCGGCTTGCGTCCAGACAAAGCGTTCCTCACCGCCGGCCACGCGCAAGGTCCGGGCCACGTCCATCGCTTGGGGAAGAAACTTATCGAAATAAGCGCGGACAACGTTGCGCTCCGCATCCGTGAAGCCCAAATCCAGGTGGCATTTGTAAATCACGTAAACGGTCTTGATTGTGGCCGCCGCGTTCTGGCCGTGCGCCAGGCGTATGGCGGGATTGGCGCACGCGCCGAGAGCGCCGGCCGCGATCCCCTTCAGCAGTTCACGTCTTCGCATCGTTCGACTCTCCCTTCAAGCGCCCGCCCGATCCGGCGGCGCCGCCGATTATCGCGCGGGCGCGGTCTCTTCATGCAGGAGCTCGATCAGCTTGCCGAATTCGGTCTCGTCCAGGGCGCGATATTCCACGTCGTGCAAATGCGTATTCGCATTCTCCACGATTATGACTACGTCCTCCGCACGCATGGCAATGGCGTGCCAAACTCCCGCGGGAACGTTGTAGGTCACGCCGGGCCGCATGGCGGAGCGCTCCAGCCGGAGTACGCCCGCCTCTTCGGCCGCGCCGATGAGAACCGGTCTGCCTCGTAACAAGATAAAAACTTCGTCCGTCGCCTTGTGGCGCTCCAGCCGGTCGATGGCATCGAAGGCCAAGCTTGGGGCGTAGTTCAGTTGGGCCACCTGCCAGTGGCGGCGGATCAGGAAGGGATTGTAACCTTGCCCGGCGTGTTCGTATTCCTCAATGGTTTCCATGCGCTTCACCTTTGCGGACACGGCGTACTAGCCATCCCGCCTACACGTTCAGCAAATAGTTGCCGTACCCGATAAAGACCATCGCCAGAACCATCAGGGCCAGACCGCCCACCATGGTTCTCAAGGGCTTCCCGCCAGCCCCCTTCCACTCGCCGGTGGCGAATCCACCGATATTCGAGCTCACCACGATAGCCCCGATAAATAAGGCCCAGCCTACCGAAGGACCCAGCCGGCCCAACATGTTTTCGGCCGTGGAGACGCCCCACAGCGCCACGCTGCCCGAAAACATAGCCGCCATCAAGATCACGATTAGCCAGTACCCGCCATGACTCCGGTAGCGCTTCCAGGACCGGTTGCGAAACAGCAGGTAAACGCAATAGAGGCAGTTCGGAACCGCGCCGCCGAGCAGCACCAACACCAGCACGGCGTTGGCGGCCGAAGCCCGAGTCGCGCCCCCGTGTTCGATGGCGGCGGCCGCGATCCTGCCGGCCCACCGCATGCCCATGCCCAACGACAGCAAGCCTGAAAGCAAGCCGCCGGCGATCGCCAGCGCCATTCCGGTCACGGACTTGGCTCGCGCGCGGTCTTCCAGACCCGACTGCGCGCGCGCTTTCCACGTGCCCGCCGTGGCGCAGACGATCAGCGCTACGAATAACGAGCCGATTCCCGCCAAAATCCACCTGCCGCCGGACGTCCCCAAGACCGCCGGATGCCACGCAACGATGGGGCCTAGTACGCCGACGATGCTCATGCTCCCGACCAGGAGAGCGAAGGCCAGCGCGTTTCCGATATAAGTCAGGGAGATGCCGAACAGCAGGGACCCCGTATATACCGCCATGCCCCACAGAATGGGGATCAGGAGCGCGCCCGCCTCCAGGCTCCCGTATGCGTCTTCCAGCTTGGGCGCCGCGGAAAGAGCGATCAGCCGCGGAAAAAGGATCAGCCCCGCGACGCTGAACGGCAGCCACACATTCTCCCAGGCCCACTCCCGCGCGCCCTTCATGGGGAGCGCAAAAAGTCCATTCACGAGGCCCGCGGCCAGGGCGAGAAAGATCCCGAGTTCGATTTGCATTCGAGCCTGCTACCGGAACGCGCTGTGATTACCAAGTTCGATTGCGCATGTTACCAAGTTCGATTCCGGATTGCTTTCAATTTAGAATCGCAACACGAAATCAAACACGGGCGCGCGGCGCTCCGGTGGTTTGTTACGCCAGCCGCAGCCGAACCACGGGGCCGGTTTTCTGGAATTCGCTGGGCGTCTGCTCGGAAAAGCGTTTGAAAACGGTCGCAAAATACTGCGAAGAGCTGAACCCGAGATCGAAGGCAACCTCCGTGGCGGACTTCCCCTGCGCGAGCAGCTTCCGGGCCGCGTCGGTCTTGACGCGCAGCATGAATTCGTGCGGTGCGGCTCCCACCTCCGCCTTGAAACGCACCTTGAAACGGGAAGCGGAAAGGCCCGCCCGCGCGGCCAGGACCGCTAACGGATAACTCTCTTCCGGGTGCGAGCGAATCGTCTCGACCACCCCGGCGATCAGCGGCGAAAGGCTCATGTGCGAATGCCGTTGGGCGCACTTCAGCACTTCCAGGAGGTAGCGGACCATGAGATTGATCACGGCGATCCGTTTCAGCGGGTTCCGGGGCTGGTCGTACAGGTCGAACACCTCGTCCAGCAGGAGTTTCAACGCGGCGCTGCCGGCGAATTGGCGTTTGGGTAAGTGCAGCAGGCTCTCCGCCAAGACGGCGCTATCGCCCGCCGGCAGGCCGAGCAACGATCGCCCGGGCCGCGGGATGCGCACGTTGGTCCAGTAGAGGATGCCGGGATCTTCCGGCTGGCCTCCCGTGTCGTGCGGTTCGGCGGGAAGCGTGATGAACACGTCTCCGCCCGTGAGGTGATACTCCCGGCCGCCCACCCGATACGTCTGGCTTCCACGCGCGAGATAGCAGATCTCCAGCGTGCCCGGGTGCGTATGCGTCCGCAAGCCGGGGCGCGTCGAGTGATATTCGTAGCGGCCCACCAGCGGAACCTCGGGAATCCCCACGTCGCGCAGGTTCAGGATGCGGCGCTCGCGCGTCGCCGCGGGCCGGCGCCGGTGTTTGATCCCGTACTGCGGTTCCAAATCAAAAGCATACAATAGGGACGCATGGTATAGAAGCCGTATGACTTCTCTGGAACGATGCCTGACCGTGCTGCGGGGCGGCGCGCCGGACCGCGTTCCGGTGGTTCCGCAGACCTTCATGTTTTCCCTCGAAACGGCGGGGATACGGATGCGCGACGCCGTGCGCAGCGCCGCCAAGATGGCCGAGGCCCAACAGATTTGCATGGAGAAGTACGGCTATGACGGGTGCGTCATCGATTTCGACTGTGTCTCCATGGCCGAAGCCTGCGGCGCGCGCGTCGTCTTTCGCGACGACGACCCGGCCGTGTTGGATGAGTCCGCCCCGGCTGTGCCGGACCTCGACGACGTGGATCGGCTCCGGCTTCCCGATCCGTGGAGCGATGGCCGGCTGCCGATCTGGCTGGAAGCCACCAAGCTGCTCGTGGAGCGGGTCGGCGATCGGGCGTTGGTTATGGGCCGCGCCGATCAGGGCCCTTTCAGCCTCGCCTGCCTGCTGCGCGGCCCGCAGCAGTTCATGATGGACCTGATTGCCCTGGAAGACCCGGAGCCCCTCCACCGCCTCATCGATTACTGCCGCCGGGCGTGCGCGCTGTTCGCCAAAGCGCAGAAGGACGCTGGCGCGCACGTCACGTCGATCGGCGACGGTTTTGCCAGCCCGGACCTCGTTTCACCCGCCCTCTACCGGCGATTCGCCCTTGAGCCCGAGGCGCGGCTGGTGGAGGAGGTTCAAGGCTACGGCATTCCGATGTCCATTCACATCTGCGGAAATACCAGCAAGATGATCGCGGACATGGGCGGAACCGGCGCCCGGATTCTGGAAGTCGACTGGAAACTCGACATGGCCGAAGCGCGGCGCCGCGTGCCGCCTGCGGCCGTGCTGATGGGAAACGTCAATCCCGGCGATCCGCTTGCCCTGGGCACGCCCGGGCAGGTGAGCGCCGCCGCGCGCCGTGTCATGGAGGCCACGGGAGGGCGCGGACTCATCCTGAGCTCCGGTTGCGCGATGGGTCGGGACACGCCGCCGGAGAATATGAAAGCTTTGGTCGCCGCCGCCGAGGAATACGGACAACCGCCCGCTTTCGACGCGACCCTCCCCTTCCCAGCTCTGGCGTAGATCCCGGCGCCCCGTTCCCCGGCCCGACCCCTGCCCTAAGGGTCAGCGGTAAACGCTGAACGGTAAACGCTAAAGCGTGACAAACAGGAATGGGAGCAAGGACGGAGAAAACCCGACGCCACAACCCGGGCGTACCTCGCGGTCATCGCCAGGAGCCGCGCGGCGGTGTTGGACGCGCTGGCGTCTTGAACGCCTGGAAATTGGGAACGTCCCCTGCCGCAAACTGAAGTTCCCGGCGGGATGCCGACTTGGACTTCTCGGGAGTAATCCGCGCCCACAGTCGGCGCACGCTTCCCAGATCGCCGTCGCCGCGGGCTGTGCAGTTGCTTGGAGGTCGTCCTTGTTCCTACAGGGGCCCAGAGCAGTATGATGATCTCGAAGCCATGCCCGCAACCGTTCGTCTAAACGACGTCGTCGACGCTCTGGAGATGCAGTTCGACGAGTCTGACTCCTTCCTGGATCGCGAGACCGGCCAAGTGAAAACCGTCTCCCATGATCTTCTGCGTGAAGCGGAGGAGTCCGTCGACGACGAGGAGCCGGATCTTCCGGCATGGCAGAAACAGGAATGGGAGATTGCAAAGCGAATCGTTTCTACCGGCCAGTTCCAGAAGCTTCCAACGAAGTACGAGGTTCACGAGTGGGCGATCATGCTGGACTTCTCGCGGTCGGTGGAGTCCGACAGGATTCGCGAAGATCTTCTGCACGCCATCCACGGTGCCGGAGCATTCCGGAGTTTCAAGGACGGCGTTCGGCGGCACGGCATCGAATCAGCCTGGCTTGCGTTCCGCACCGAGGCCCTGAGGCAGATCGCACTCGACTGGTGCGAAGAGAATCAAATCGCTTGCGAGTAGCTGAACCTCCGGGATGGCGTTAGACGGCCAGATGGCGACTGCACATCGCGTCTCCGGACCGAAGCCGACTTGTGGGGACTCATCCGGCCGCGGAACGTCCGCTCCGTCCGAGTCGGCGACCATCCACCCGAAGCTGGCACTTGGCACTTCGGTGACTTGGGCGTGACACGACCGAGTGGATGCGGGGATCTCCATGAAATCTCATTTTCCAGGAAGCCCACTTGAACGTCAACTGCCCGCAGACTGGCCAAACTTGATCGGTATGGGCAAAGAGTCACATTCCGGGCGAATCGTCTGAACCGACATCCTCGGCGCAGCCCTCCACCGCGGGAGTGCGTGCGGCACGCCGGAATCGAGGTCTGCGGCGCGAGTCAATGAACCAGATACTGGTTTAGCCGGATGCCGCGCAGCTCGAAGTGGCCGCCGTAATTTACCAGTGCGTCTCCAGTGACCAGCCACAGAGCCGAAGATGGCTCGTGATCGAAGTACACTGATTTGCCGTCCAGCGGGCGGAAACTCGCGGCGGTGGGAACTGGCTCAGCCGCGGATTGCCCCGACCAGCCGTCTTTATCGGCCAATGCGAACGACAGCGGGTGGGATGGTGCATAACAGTTGCACGCGTAGGGTATCGGCGCGATATTCAGGTGCTCCACGCGGCAACGGCCCAATCCCGGCACGAGGAAGTCGCCTCGCGGAGGAACCTGGTAGCGGCGAGCGGCGCCGACGGTGCCCTTCAGGGCCAGGGGCGCTGCCTGTAGCTGGGTGTAGACTGCGGCCGGCAGGTCGAATTTCAGCCAGGGCAGTCCTACGAGTTTGGTTACGATTTCAGCACGATACCGTTGTGGGCCGATGTCGACCGTGGCCATCTCGGGATCGAGGGACAGAGTCACACCAGCGGGAGGATTGTCGATGGTCATGGGAATCGCGATGGTCCGCTTGGCCGGGTCAGGCGAAGGCCGAAACGGAGCCTGCTCTCCGGCGCGCGAGGAATCGAACGACATCTCCAGCGACTGCCCTTCGGGTAGTGGTCGCCACATGCCGTACCGGGGCCCAGGCTCCCACGGGATCCACAGCAGGATCAGCACACCGATCAATCCGGCGGCCGCCACCGAGCGCGCAAGCCATTCGCGGCGGCGCGCGTACTGGACCACCAACACTACGGCGGTTGCGGCGGCAACCACCACGGCGATCAGCAAAGAGGGGGTCAAGGACGGATTGCCCAGCGGCAACATCCCAAACAACAGCACCATGACGACCGCTGTGACGACGATCCCCACCAGCGCCACTTGCGCAACGCTGCGCGTAATCGCGGCCACCGCTACGGCCGGCAGCACGTACATGGCAGTGAAGAACAACTGCCGCACGAGGAGCGCTGGCATGTAGGCGAGCGGCGAAATGCTCAGCGCGGCCAGCGTGGCGCAGTGACAGATCAGCAGCGGCAGGTTGATGGTGGCTACCAGGAAAAGCACCTTGGCGGCCAACAGCTCAAGCGGTGCGATGGGGCGGGTGAGCCAGTATTGGTTGTCGCCCACCAGCCGCTCCTGCTGAATGGCTAGCACGATCAACAGCCAGCAGGCGAGCGCTTCGAACACCTGGAATGACACTACCGAGCCTAAGGACACTGCCCCGATGGCGCCCGCCGGCGTCGGCAATGGATCGGTGGCCGCAGCCAGCGCCATGACGCCCCAGAACACCAGGCAATACCGCCATAGGCGCCGGAGGTCTTTTTGGAAGATGAGAAGGACCCTCGTCATAGGATAACCTCAACGTGAGCGGCCCAGCGTATGGCTGGTTTCGTAGTTGCCGAGCCGGATGGAAGGGATCTCGATCTCGCGTTCGAAATAGGCGAGCGGCCCGCGGACCTCAATGGTGGCTTTGGTAGGGGTAGGAGTTGCTGACGACTGGAACGTGGCTGCAAGCCCGTACGCCACGCCGCCCGACATCTCCCACGGGCTAAGGTCGAAGGTGCCCGGCAGCGGAGAGTAGTTCGGCGTGCAGACGTCCTGCCAATAGCCGGGAGACTGGCCATGGTCGAACCGGACGCGAACCGCGTTCGTGAAGTGGAACGGGTTGGCGCAACCGAAGAAATCCTCCGCGAGAGGTGGTCCAGACGGTCCAGGCGTTCGGCAGGAGTGGCATCTCCATTCGGAAAGGTTATCAGCGACCGAAAAGACGCAGGCGCCCGGTATCCGGGCGTGCTGTTGCGCCAAGGGCATTGTGGTGGTTTCCGGGCTGGTGAATGCGGCCAGCGCGATTTGAAGACGCAGGCGAACGGGTGTGTCTTTGATCCGTCCGTAGAACTCCGGGGCAATATTCACGCTGGCCCAATAGGAGCCCTCGGCGGGCAGCCAGTCGGTGGATTCGGACCAGTCAGTGTAGCTCGCGAGCCTGCCGGCGGCTTGCCAGCCCCAGGTCCATTTCGATCCATCCGGCGCTTCGACCGATGCCGCGATCCGCTGGCTGGCCAGTTGGAGACCGCGCGGAATGCCGGACACCATGACAGGAATAGAAATGCGCGTGGAAGCAAATTCACCTAGGGTCAGTCCCTGGTCGGGCGCGGGTGGCGCGGCGGAGTTGAAGCGAAGCTCAATGGGATGCGCGGCCGATGCATCGCGGGAGCGCGCAACGGCCTCGGCGAATCCAGCATGCCAATCGGAGCGGGTTGGGAGCGTGAAGAATATGCCCAGAGCCACCAGTATCGACCGCGCGACCCCGGTCCGTCGGCGCGCGTATTGCAGCAGAAGAACGGCAAGACAGACCGCCAGTATGCCGCCGCTTGCGACGATGCTGCCGATGGTCGTCGTGCTCACAAAGGAGTCCGAGGGGTGAATCTGCTGCATACCGTCCGAAACGAAGATGAGGCCGGCAACCGCTACAAGGGTGGTAAACAGGAACTGCACGATGTTGCGCGTGACTGCTGCAATCGCGGCGAAAACCGCGCCCGGCATCGCCAGCAAGACTAGGTTCCAGAGCATCAACCGCCAATTGTCCGTCGGCGAAAAGCCGTTGGCCAGCAGCGCGGCGGATTGCAAGACCAGAACCGGCACCACGAAGAAGGCCGCGATGAACAGGGCTTTGGACGCAATCAGCGGGCACCAGGAAATCGGGCGGGTGATCCAGTATTGGCGATCGCCCACCAGGCGTTCCTGTTGAATGAGCACGCCGAGCCCGAGGCAATAGGCCAGCGCCCTGATCATGGCCGTTCTTTCCGTCCAGGAGTTCCCGACGATTAACGCAACATGGCGGGGAAATTCGATGTTGCGCCAGCACTCGATGGCGAGCAGAACGAGCACGCCGCAGGCCAGCGGCCATAACCGGCGCAGGTCCTTGCGGAAGATGTGGAGAGTGTCTCGCATGGGCCGTCCCTAGCGCGCGCCCCGGCTCGCTTTCGCCAGCGTCACGAAAATATTCCGCAGCGGTAGGCCGTTGGCGGCCATGTCGCGGTAATCCGGGAAGACGCGGCGGACCTCCGCGGCGGTCGCAGCTTCATCGAAGCGCGTCTCCACGAAGCGCAGCACGGCGCCGGAGACTTCGGGCTGCAGCCACGCGGCGGGCCATTCGCGCGGAATCGCGGGCGCGGTTTCAAATGTGAGAATAATTTCCCGGAAGCGCGCGCTCAGCGATTCGAGCTCTTCGGAAAATTGCAGGCGGCGGCCATCCAGGTAGCCGATATGGCTGGCGAAGCTTTCAATTTCAGCCAGATCGTGCGAGGAAATGAAAATCGTGGTGCCTTCAGCGCGCGCCAGCAGGCCTTCGATCAGCTCATCGCGCACCAGCGCGTCGAGGCCGGTGAAGGGCTCATCGAGCACGATCAGCTCGGGGCGGTAAGCCAGCGAGGAGGCCAGCGCCGCTTTCATCTTCATGCCGCGGGAGAGATGACGCAGCTTGCGGTCCAGCGGAAGCTGGAGCTGGCGGACCAGTTCGGCTTCGAGCGCGGCGTCCCAGGTGGGATAGAACGGCGCGAGGTAGCGGAGAAAATAGCCGACCGTCATCCATTCGGGCATCTCCTGGTTCTCGGAGACGTAGCCGATGCGCGCGAAGTGGCGCGGGCCGAGGCGGCGCGAATCGGTTTCGAGCACTTCGCTGCGGCCGCCGCTGGGGCCGTAGATGTTCATGAGGATTTTGATGGTGGTGGTTTTGCCGGCGCCGTTAGGGCCGACCAGGCCGTAGATGCTGCCGGCCGGCACATCCAGGTCGAGACCATCGAGTACCGGCGTATGCCGGAAGCGCTTCAAAAGGCTTTGGGTGCGAATGGCGCTGGTCATTTTCTTCTGCGGTCTCCTTTAGCGGAATTCGGGGCATCGAGGCGCTGCCAGTGGGCCGCCAGCGCGGCGGTGACTTCGGCGAGGCTCATGCCGAGACGCTTGGCTTCCACCGCGAGCTGCTCCACTTCGTTCTCAAGCAGGCGCGAGCGCTCGGCCGGCGCCGGCTTGGACGGCTGCGCCACCACCGTGCCGGTGCCGGGCAGGACATCGAGCAGCGCTTCGTTCAACAACTGGGTAATCACTTTGTGGGCGGTATTGGGATTGATGCGCAGGGCGGTGGAAAGAACGCGCACGGAAGGGAACGGGTCGCCCGGCCGAAGCTGGCCGGAGATGAGAGCCTTCTTGGCGGCGTAGACCACCTGCTCATAAAGCGAAGCGCCCGGCCGAAAAGTGACCCGAAAGGGAATCACATGTGTATTATTACTGATAGTACAGTTGATGTCAAGGACGAATTTCAAGGTGCATAGCAACAGGGAACGGGTTATGGCCAGGCTAATCTATTACTCGCCATCGATTCGCCCTCCATTCGCTGCCGCGTTCGTTCCGCTCGCCCATAGAGTCGACCGAGACCGGAGGACAAACGGAGGAAGCTATCCCGAGGCTCGGGTTCATTTGAGTCCGAATCAACACTACGATCCGGCCCTAGTTGACAAAAAACGGGATTCCTTTCCTTTGACAGTACCGGGCGGGCGGCCCCCTTCAGCCCTCCACACGAGCGTATCGTCGCCATCTCGCGGATCTGCCCACTCTGGTCGAATCACGCGCCACTCGTAGAATGCCGCGGAGATCGGGTTGCTCGCCAGCATTGCCCGTCTTCGTTTCACCGGCACGCCCAGACTACCACGCCCCCTCACCCCGCCCGGCCAAAACAGGACATTTCTACTTTGCAGAGAATAGGCATTTCTACTTTGCGTTGACATGCGGCTTCGTTCAAACGCCCTTGCAGTCGCCGATCCACTTGGATCCGCGTCTGGGGTCCCTGACGCCAGCCCCAACCCTTTGCTGTGAAGGCGCCACCGCGCCCTTCTTCACCCGCGAAATCGATGTCGCCTTTTTCTCAGTCCCTCCACTTTCAAAATTTCATCTTACTGTAACGAAAACACTTACACTTCCGTACCGCCATTTCCGCCCCACCCGCCTGCTACCCTGTAGCCGGAGAATTCTTATGTCCACCCTCCGTCAAATCGAGGCCAACCGCCTCAACGCACAGAAATCTAGCGGGCCTCGCTCTCTTGCTGGCAAGGCCGTCTCACGCTTCAACGCCATGAAAACCGGCATTGATGCCAAATCCAACGTCATCCCCGGCGAAGATGCCGATGCTCTGGAAGCCCTCGCCGCCGAATATCACCAGCGTTTCCTCCCTTGCGCCCCCGAGCAGCGCTTCCTGGTCGATTCCCTCATCGCCGCCGAGTGGATGGCCCGCCGCCTCCGCAAAATCGAAGCCCAACTCTGGCAGCACGAGATGGCCGAAGGCATTCGCTTGGACCGGCTCAACACGAAGTGGCCCCTCGGCCGCTTATTCTCGCGTAACGTGAGCGATCTCACCCGCCTCCAGCGCCGCATCGATTCCGCCGACCGCCTCTACCACCGCGCCCTCGAGAAACTGGAGCGCCTCCAGGCCGTCTCAGCCGGTCCCGAGCCGGCCCCCCTGGAGGTCGTCCCCGAGCCGGAACCGCCCGCCGCAGCCTCCATCCTGCCGCTCCCCACCCCGGAGGAACCGCCCAGGAATCAATCACATGGCCTGGAAATTGGGTTCGTTCCACCATTTCCAAAAGATCCAGTCTGCCCGTCGCTGGCACCCCCTCCCCCGCCCCCTGCCCTAAGGGTTAAGCGGTAAACGCTGAACGGTCAACGGTGAACGGTCAACGCCAAAGCGTGACAAAATTGCTACAGGCGCGTCCATTCAGCTAGGGCAGATAAAATCGGGAGCCAGTGAAATCGCTGAATAAGCGGGGTGTATGGCCCAGGACGCGGCCGGTGCGGTAGACGCCCAGTTGACTCCACAAGTCGATTCGCTGATCCGGGCGGCGCAGGGCGGCGACCATGACGCCTTCGAGCGGTTGGTCCGTCTCTACGACCGGAACGTGTTGCGGCTCGCCACGAACCTGCTGCGCTCGCCGGAAGATGCGCGCGATGTGTACCAGGAGGCGTTTCTCCGGGTGTACCGGAGTCTGGACGCGTTCCGCTTCGATTGCAGCTTCCACACCTGGCTCTATCGAATCGTGACCAACGTCTGCCTGGACCAGTTGCGCAAACGGAAGGTCCGGAAGGAAGAGGCGGCCGTGGTGGAAACGCCGGATGGCCCGCTGGACCGCATGGATTCCTTCCAGGAGGAGGGACCGGCGGCGAACCCGGAACGGAGCATGTGGAACATGGAATTGAAGGATAGGATCGAGGACGCGCTCGGGGAACTCACCTCGCGCGAGCGCATGGTCTTCGAGCTCCGGCACTACCAGGGACTGCGTTTGAGGAGCATCGGAGAGGTTTTGGGCTCGAGCGAAGAGGCCGCGAAAAACTGTCTCTTCCGAGCCACGCAGAAGATGCGGTCGATGTTGGGGGATTTGGTATGAGCTGCGATTTGGTGGCGAAACTGATTCCGCTGTACTACTACGGCGAACTCCCTCCCGAGGAGGCGGAGAGGCTAGAGGAGCACCTGCGCGCGTGCGCGGGCTGCGCGCGGGAACTGGAGCGGCAGCGCGGACTGGCGGCGGCGCTCGATCTCCGGCAGCGCGAAGTTCCGCCGGGCCTGTTGGAAGAATGCCGCGCGGACCTGATGGCGTCCGTCCGGAACGTCGCGCACGGCGTGGCCAGGCAGCCGGCGAAGGGGCGGTGGACGCGCTTTCTGGAAGCCGTGAGCGCCGCGCGGGGGGGCTTCGGCCGTCTCCGGCAGCCGGTGGGCGCGCTGGCGCTGGTGGCGGTGGGCTTCTTCGCCGCGCGCTACACCGCGAAAGGGCCGGGCGCGCCACTGGCGCCGGCCTCTCCGGCCGAGACCTACGCCACGGTGCGCTCCGTGCAGCCGGATAACGCGGGCGGCGTGCGAATCGCGTACGACCAGACGCAACGGCGGGAGATTGCGGGCCCCGTGGACAACCAGGGTATTCTCAATTTGCTGCTGGCGGCTTCGCGCGGCGACAATCCGGCGGTGCGCATGGAATCGGTGGACCTGCTGAAGGGCCGCGCCGAATCGAGCGGCGTGCTGGATGCGCTGCTCAACGCGTTCACGCACGATCCCAATGCCGCCGTGCGCTTGAAGGCGCTGGAGGGCCTGGGACCGCTGTCCGGCGATCCCCGCGTTCGCCAGACCATGGCGGGCGCCCTGGAATCGGACGACAACCCCGTGGTGCGCATGCAGGTGGTGGACACGCTGGTGGCGCATCCCGATAACTCGATGGTGGGCATGTTTCAAGGCCTTGTACAGCGCGACACCGACGGCTCCGTGCGCCAGAAGTATGAGAAGGCGCTGAAGGATAGGAATGCGTCGATCGGAACTTTTTAGCCTGATCCGCCTGCTGGCGTGCGTTCCGCTGGCGTGCCTGGCGCAGCCCATGCCCACCTGCCAGAGCGGGCGGTGCATGCAGGTGATCAGCGGGACGGCCCGCGTGGGACCGCGCTTGCGGGTAAATGCCGGCGGCGCGGTGACGCTGGAGGCCGGCGTTTCCGGCGATTTGCGCTACGCCGCCACCGTGGTGGCGCGCGCGCACAGCGACGCCGAGGCGCGCCGTCTTCTGGAGCAGTACATGGTGCGCGTGGTCCCCGATGGCGATTGGTATGTGCTGGCGGCGTCGGGCGGGCCGCTGACTTCGACTCTAGAGGTGCGCGCTCCCAAGCTGACCGCGGCAACCATTTTCACGCCGGACGGCGAGGTGCAAGCGCGCGGCGTGGATGGCTCGCTGGAGGTGAATTCGGGCGGCGGCCCTGTGACCGTGGACCGCATCCGGGGCGATTGCCGGCTCACCACGCGCGATGGCAGTGTGAGCGTGGGAGAGGTCGGCGGTACGCTGCGGCTCACCACCGGCTCCGGCAAGATCACGGTGAAGTCGGTAGGCGGCGAAGCCGTGCTCCAGACCATGGGTGGCGATATCGTGGTGGGACAGGCCGGCGGCGCGGTCCAAGCCGAGACGGGCGCGGGCACGGTGAGGGTGGATAAAGCGGCGGGCGCGGTCTGGGCCGCCACGGGCGGAGGGCGGATCTGGATCGGCGACGCCCGAGGCCTCGTGACCACCCGCGACGCGGCCGGGCCGGTACAGGTCGGCTCGGCCGCGGGCGCCATCTGCGATTCCGGCGCGGGTTTTGTGCAACTCGGCTCCATCTCCGGAAGTATGCGCGTGACGACCGCCATGGGCAGCATTTTGGCTTCCCTGCTGGGCGTCCAGCAGGCCGATTCTTACCTTGCAACCGGAAATGGTGACATTACGGTGGTCATTCCGTCCAACGTGGGTGTGACGATTCAAGCCGAAAACGAAATGGCCGATACGGCGTGGCGCATCGTTTCCGAGTTCCCGCAGATCCCCGTTCGCGTACGCGGCAACCGGGTGGTCGCGGAGGGGCCGGTGAACGGCGGCGGACCGGTGTTACGCATTTCGGCGGCGGCCGGCACGATCTACATCAAACGTCAACCGTAGAGGTTTTTTTATGAGAATCGCATTCGGATTGGGAATTCTGGCGTGCGGGCTGGCGTGGGCGCAACCCGCGCCGCCAGCGACGCCGGCGCAGCCCTCGCGAGACGTCGTCGTGAGCGGCGGCCAAGCCAGTTACCTGGGCATCGGCGTCCAGGAGGTCTCCGCCGAGCGCGCCAAGGCCCTTAACCTGAAGGAAGCGCGCGGCGCGGAGGTGACCAGTGTGGCCGATGGAAGCCCGGCGGCCAAGGCCGGCATCAAGGAACACGACGTGGTGCTGGAGTACAACGGCCAGGCCGTGGAGGGCACGGAGCAACTCACCCGGCTGGTGCGGGAGACGCCCGCCGATCGCGAAGTGAAGATTTCGGTATGGCGCAACGGAAAGACGGTGACGCTGACCGCCACCGTGGGGACGCGCCCGGCCGGCATGGCCACCATGACGCCCTACGGCGCGGGCGGCGGCGCGCCCTACGGCGCGGGCGGCGCGCTAGATAGCCTCTCAAGAGCTTACGGTGAGTTCACCAGAATCAACCCGCCCCAAATCGATATCCCCCGGTTTCAGATGAACTGGCAGAATCCACGTCTGGGCATCGTCGGCGAATCGCTGGGGCGGGAAGAGCAGCTTGCGGATTTTTTCGGCGTCAAGGACGGCGTGCTGGTGCGATCCGTGGTGAAGGATTCGGCCGCCGAGAAGTCCGGAATCAAGGCCGGCGACGTGATCGTCAAAGTGGACAGCTCCCCCGTGAGCAGCGCCGAGGAAATCACCCGGACCTTGCGTGACCTGAGCAAGACGACGATCCCCGTGGTCGTGGTGCGGAACAAGAAAGAGACCACGCTATCGGTGACCATCGAGAAGAGCGTAGGCGCCGCGCCGCGTATGGCGTGGGCGGTCGGGGTGTGACATCTCGTGGCGCAGACACTCGTGTCTGCCGCGTCGGGACTCATCCCGACGCCTGGGCCTTCACCGCAGCGGCATGGGTCCGTTTCGCGCTCAGTCACCCCTGAGTTCTTCGAGCGCGCGTTCCACGATGCCGTCCACGCAGTTCGCCACCGCCGGTGACAGCCCCTCGCCTACCGTCACCGACTCCACGGAAACTCCCAGCAGCGTGAAGCGCGCCGGCGTCGTCATCTGAAGCAGCTTGATCGCCTGCCCAACCGAGAGATAGTGCGCGTGCTCCTGCCGGTCGTCCGCATCGCCGATCACCGAGACCGTGCCCGGCTCGGCGCCGTCTTGCACGGCATCGACAACGACCACGCGCCGCCGGCCTTCAATCGCCTCCGCGTACCGCAGCAGATCGGTCCCGCCGCAAATGACTTCGACGTCATCGGGCAGCCGCGGGTCGGCGGCCAGCCGGTCGGCCACCGCGCAGCCCACGCCGTCGTCGCCCATCAGCGTGTTGCCGAGCCCGATCGCCAGCAGCGGCTTCATCTCTTCCGGATGAGGTGCACGGAACAGGAGATGCACGGATCGTACGCGCGCGCCACCATTTCGAGCCGCTTCCTGATGACCGCCTCCTCCCGCTCCGTGCATTGCTCCACGGTGGCGCGGAAGTGGGCCTCCATGCTGGCCGCGTTCATGGCCGTCGGCGTAATCACGTCCGCCGCCGTGATGCAGCCGTTCGCGTCGTAGGCGTAGCAGTGGATCAACAGGCCGCGCGGAGCCTCGGTGATCCCCGTACCGGTTCCGGCGCGCGGCTCGACGGGCAAGGCGCGCTCGTCCCTGACGCCCTCGCGCAGCAGTTGCTCGATGATCTCGAGCGACCGCTCCACGTCGTTGATCAGCTCCAGCGCCTGGGCCTTGTTGTTCTCCATGGGATTATCGGCGGGCAGCGTCAGCTTGAGGCGCTTCATGGCCACCGCCAGTTTTCCGGTGAGCCTCCGCGGGTTGACGGTCAGCCGCGCCAGCGCGCCCACCATGAACGGCTTCCCGCGAAACGCGCTGTGCTTGGCGTGGGAATGCGCCATGGCTTTCTCGTTGGTCAGCGAGCGGTAGTCCGCGGCCTGCACCAAAGCCCGGCTCCCGTTGGCCATCACCATGACTTCGTCGCCGCCGTAGTAAGTGTCGAGATTCGGCGAGCGCAACGCGGCGAATTGCGTCTCGGAATGGCAGAAGTCCGCCGCGGGAAGCGACGCCAGGATGTCGATCGTCGTGTCGCAATCCGTCACCGCCTGCAACAGGCCGCTGCGCAGCGCGATCAACTGGTCCAATCCCGGCGTCTTGCCAAAGCCGCCCACGATGGCGTTCACCGGATGCACGGCCCTTCCGCCCACCACTTCCTGAATCTGGTTGCCGAGCTTCTTGAGGCGCAGGGCCAGCAGCACCGCGCCCGGTTTGTCGGCCGCCATGGCGATCGCGCTCGGATAATTCAGGTAGTCCGGAACGGCCAGCATGAAGACGTGTAGAGCGTGGCTCTCAATGCTCTCGCCGCGCATCAACAGCTCGCGCAACAGCTCCGTCTGCGGCGTTACCCGGATTCCGAAGGCGTCCTCGGTGGCCTTGAGCGAGGTCAGCGTGTGGGCCGCCGAACAGATGGCGCAGATGCGCGACAGGATCGGCGCCACCTCGTGGTACGGCTTCCCGCGCAGCAGGGGCTCCAGCAGGCGCGCTCCTTCGAAGACGTCGAAGCGAACGTTGGTTACCGCGTCCCCCTCCATCTCGACGGTGATCCCGCCGTGGCCCTCCACGCGGGCCAGATGTTCGATGACGATGGCGCTCATTGCCTGACTCCTTCGGGAGCGAACGTCCGCAACCGGTCCATGATCTGCCTTCGGTCGAATCCCTTCTCTTCCATCAGCGTCAGCAGCGACGACGGGTTGGCGTCACCCACCGGCCCGCGGCAGCCCACGCACGGGACCCGCAGGTCCGGGCAGCGCGCGTCGCATCCGGCCGCCGTCACCGGGCCGCAACAGGGGAGGCCCCGCTCGATCAGCAGGCAGTTGTTCTCCCGCATGCGGCATTCCGTGCATACCGGGTAATTCGGATAGAGCGGCGGGTCTCCGTTCAGCAACGCCGCCACCGCCGCCAGGACGTGTTCCTTCTCGATGGGGCAGCCGGTGATGTTCAGGTCCACCGGCGCCACCTCGTGCAGCGCCTGCGTGGGAATCGCGTCGTATCCCCGGCCCATATCGCCGTACACCGCGCCTAGCAGCGCGTCCCGGTCGGCGCCGCGGTCCATCGCCGGCGCCCCGCCCCACACCGCGCACGTGCCCAGCGCCACCAGGAACTTCGAGCGCTTGCGAATCGCCAGCAGTCGCTCGGCGTCCCGCTTGGTGCACACCGCGCCTTCCACCAGCGCGATGTCCAACTGGCAGTCTGCCTGATTCTCCGATGAGGCCATCAGAAAATCGCGAATGTCCACCAGGGCGACCAGATCCAGCAACTGGTCCTCGCAATTCAAGATGACAAGCTGGTCGCCCGCGCAGCCGGTCAGACCGAAAATGCCCACCGTCGGTTTGCTCATCAGATCATCTCCGGCAGGTTGATGGCGTCCCAGTACGTGAAGATCGGCCCTTGCAGGCAGGTGTACTTGTAGCCGATGCTGCAATGCCCGCACTTGCCGATCCCGCATTTCATGCGCCGCTCCAGGGACATCAGGATGTGGTTCTTGGGGAAGCTCAGCTCCAGCAGCCGCTGGAGGATGAATTTGTAGACCACCGGCGGGCCGCACACCGCGGCGTAGGTCCGCACGGGGTCGATCCGCGCGTGATCGAACAGGCTCGGCAGCCGCCCCACGTGGTTCTTCCAGGTCCCGCCCGGATCGGCGTCCACGGTGAGCAGGCAGTTGATGTCCGCGCGGTCCACCAGCGCCGTCAGCTCCTCGCGGAACAGCATCTCCTCCGGCAGCTTGGAGCCGTACATGAGGGTGATATTGTTGAACCGGTCGCGATGATCCAGCGCGTACCACAGCAGCGACCGCAGCGGCGCCATTCCCAGCCCGCCCGCCGCCAGCAACAGGTCGTTACCCATGATCTCCTGCATGGGATAGCCGTTGCCGTACGGCCCGCGCACGCCCACCATGTCGTTGGTTCGCAAGCGATACAGCGCGTTGGTCACGCGCCCCACCCGCCGCACGCACAGCTCCAGCACTTCCGGCCGCGAGGGCGACGAGGAAATGGAGATCGGCATCTCCCCCGCTCCCGGCACGCTCAGCATGATGAACTGGCCCGGCTGGTGGCGAAAGCTGCGCGCCAACTGGTCGTCCAGAAAGCGCACGGTGAACAGGTGGTTGTTCTCCGCCAGCTTGGAGATGCGCACGATCCGCGCCACTTGCGGTTGGTACGGGTTGTCCGTCAGAACCGGGTGGTGGCTTGCGACTTCATCGGCTAGCAACATCTTGAACCCTCCGTAACCGATCGATCACCTCAACTACGTCGATCTTCACCGGGCAGGCGCTGATGCACCGGCCGCAGCCCACACAGCTCGGCCGGCCGTACTCCGCCACGAACCCGCGCTGCTTGTGATAGAAGCGGAACTTGATGCGGCTGGCGCGCGTCCCGCGGAAATTCTCGCCGCTGCCCACTAGGGCGTGGCTGGAGAACAGGCAGGAATCCCAGAAGCGCGTGCGCGCGCCGGCCCGCGATCCCAGCTCCACGTCGTCCGCCACGTCGTAGCAGTAACACGTCGGGCACACCATGCTGCAACTGCCGCAGGAGAGGCACTGTTCGCCCAACTGGTTCCACATCTCGCTCTGGTATTCCATCTCGAAGATCTCGGGCAGGTCCCGAATCTCCACGTCGAGCTGAAACGCGAGCCGCTTCTCGTGCGATCGGCGCTTGTAATCGTCGATCTCGGCCGAATCGAGCGGCTCGAACAAACTCCCCGTCGCCAGCACCATATCGTCGCCCAGCGCCGTCCCTACCAGGGCCTGGTAATAATCGCCGGTGTCGTAAAAGAACAGGTCGAAGCCGTGGTCCACGAAGTCCGCCCGCATGGAACGGCAGAAGCACTGCTTGTCGGGCATGCAATCGATGCCGATGATGGCGATATTCTTGCGCCGCGCGTGGTAATACGGATCCCTGTATTTTCCGGTGAACACCCGGTCCAGGATGTTGAGCGCGTAGACGTCGCACGCATGTACGCCGAACAGGATGATCCGCTGATCCAGCCCGTCCGTGTTGGGCACGAACCCCTCGCCGGGACGATACCGGAACAGCGCCTCGCGCGGCGGCAGAAAGTACTTCTTCGGCGGGAGGATCGTGCGGTCGTACTCCAGCCGCGCGTCCGACCACCGCGTCAGCCGCTTGAAGACGTACTTGCCGTCCTGCTCGACGGGCGCGTGCAACTCGCCGAACTGCTGGACCACCGACGCGAACAGGTCCAGCTTTTCCTTCCGGAGTTTGAGGATCTTCACCCTGGCCTCCTTTGGACCGCGGGAATCTTCTCCAACAGATTATAGGAGATCAAAGTCCGAATATAACGCAAGTAGGGACACAGGTCGAGGGGTTTCTAAAGAAGGTAGGTCCGGCGAGGCGGGTGGGGCAGGCGGTTCCGCCTGCCCTGGAGTTTCGTGGCGCAGACTCTTAGTCGGGGCGCCCGCTGGGCCCGCCGGCGCTCGTGCCGGCGCTGGCTTGCGCCCGCCGGCTCCTCGTGGTGAACACAAACACCACCATAGCCAGCGCCCCGATGGCGAAGATCGTATCCCCCGGAACGCGCATCCAGCGCAGCGTCTGCATCACCGGGGTCCCCAGGAATTCCCGGCTCCGCGCATACCAGTACCCGCTCTGCACCGAGGCCCTCGTCTGCAAGAGCCCCACGGGCAGCAGGCTGAACACGCACATGGCGAACAACCCGATGTTCATGCACCAAAAAGAGGTTTTCAGCAAACCTTCCCGCCATACCGCCCCCGGGTTCAGCGCGCGCAGGCACACCAGCATCAGGCCTATCCCCAACATGCCGTAGACGCCGAACAACGCGGCGTGCGCATGGACCGGCGTGGTATTCAACCCCTGCATGAAGTAGAGGGCGATGGGCGGATTGATCATGAAACCGAACAGTCCCGCGCCCACCATGTTCCAGAACCCCACCGCCACGAAAAACCGGATCGGCCATTTGTAGCGCTCCCCCCAGGGCGTCAACTTCCCGCGCCGCAGGTCGTCCAGCGCCGAGAATGCGATCAACACCAGCGGGACCACTTCCAGGGCGCTGAACACCGAACCCCAGGCCAGCGCTACCGTGGGCGTCCCCGAGAAATACAAGTGATGGCAGGTGCCAATGATCCCGCCGCTCAAGTAGATGATGGCGGAGAGCAGCGCCGATTTGGCCGCCAGGCCCGGCCGGATCAGGCCCAGCCGGGCAAAGAAAAACGCGATCACCGCCGTGGCGAATACCTCGAAGAAGCCCTCCACCCACAGGTGCACCACCCACCACCGCCAGTACTCCACCAGCGAGAGGTGCGTGTGCTGGCCCCAGTTCAAACCGGCGCCGTAGAACAAGCCAATGGCTCCCGCCGCGATGATGAAAACCCAAAGCAAATGGCGCTGCTCCGGACCGCCATTGCGCAGGGCCGGCTTGACGGCCCGCAGCACCAGGAAATACCAGAACAGCAGGCCGACAAAGAGCAGCACCTGCCAGATCCGGCCAAGATCGATATACTCGTAACCCTGATGGCCCCACAGGAATGACGCCGAGCCGGCCAGATAGCCCTTGATGCTCAGCCATTCGCCGGCCATCGATCCCGCCACCACCAGCAGCAGCGCCAGAAATAACGCGTTCACCCCGAGCTTTTGACCCTTCGGCTCTACTCCGCTGACCAGGGGGCCGATGAACAGTCCCGCCGCCAGCCACGCCGTGGCGATCCAAAACAAGCCGGTCTGGACGTGCCAGGTGCGCGTCGCGCTATACGGCAGCCATTTGGCCAGCGGGATGCCATACAATCCCCCGCCCTCCACGCCGTAGTGCGCCGTGATCATGCCCATCGCAATCTGCGCCAGAATCAGCCCGGCCACCACCCAGAAATACTTGAGAGTCGCGCGCTGCGACGGCGTCGCGCGCCACACCAGCAGAGGGTCCATCGCCGGCAGCGGATGCGCCTCTTCCTGCCGCTTCTGGGAGGCGTACCAAACGACCATGGCGGAGATTCCTGCCAGGAGCACGATAATGCTCACGCCGGTCCATAGGACCGCTTCTCCCGTGGGACGATTGCCCACCAACGGCTCATACGGCCAGTTGCTGGTGTAGGTGACCGTGTCGCCGGGGCGATCCGTGGAAGACGCCCACGCGGTCCAAAAAACGAAGGCGGCCAGTTGTCTCATCGAGGCCGCGTCGCGCACCGTATTGGCGGGAATGGCATAGCCCGTCTCGCCATTCATGAATACGTCCGAATAATGCGCCAGGCAGACCTGGTAGGCGCGCGCCCGCACCGGGTCGATGCGGATCGTATGGGTAGCCGCATCATAGGTGTTGGCGCGGTAATGCTGCTGGAGCCGCGCCTGAAGGTCGCCCTTTTCTTCCGGCGAGAGCTTGTCGTAGCTCATGCCGCGCCACTCCCGCGCCCAATCGTCCAGTACGGCGACCGCTTCGCGGTGCAACCAATCGGCCGTCCAGTCCGGGGCAACGTAGCTGCCGTGGCCCCAAATGGAACCGACCTCCATCCCGCCCAGGGCCTGCCAGACATTTTGGCCGGGGCCAATCTCCCCGCTGCCCACCACTTCCGCCCCGTCGGTCGTAACGACGCGGTCGGGAATCGGCGGCATCTCCTGGTAGATCCGCGTCCCAATCCACCCCAGAACGCCGAACGAGAAAACCACGATGATGAGAGCGCTAAACCACAGCTTCTTCATTTTTGTTTACCCCTACATGGCGCGCAGCCGCCACGAACATAATATGCCAATTCCCGCTATGACGTTCTGTGATCTCGGTCACGTGGGAGGATGAGAAAAACCGCCTGCGCCCGCGTTACCCTGTGGCTATGCGCATGGTCCGGCGCCTTCCGCTCGTACTGGCGCTCGCCGCCGCCCTCTACGCCGCCGACACGCTCCGCGTGATGACCTTCGACGTGCGGTTCCCACTGGCCTCCGACGGCCCCAACACCTGGCTCGCTCGCCGCGACATGATGAACGCCATGATCCGCGACCGCCAGCCCGATCTGTTCGGCGCGCAAGAACTCTTCCAGATTCAGGGCGACTACTTCGTGGAGAAGCTGACGGCATTCGCCTGGTTCGGCCTCAGCCGCTTCGGGAACCATGCAGACGAACACACGGGCATCTTCTACCGCAAAAGCCGCTTCGAGATGTTCGACAGCGGCAACTTCTGGCTATCCGAGACGCCCGACGCGCCCGGCAGCGTATCCTGGAACGTCTTTGTGCCTTACATGGCGACCTGGGGCGATTTCCTCGATAGGCGGACTGGCCGCAGGTTCCGCTGGTACAACACGCACTTCCCTCAACGCCCCGAAGACGCGGAAGCGCGCAACAACTGCGCCCGCGAAATCGCCCTGCGCGTGCGCGGCCTGCCTCGGAGCGCCACCATCATTCTCACCGGCGATTTCAACGCCGACATTTCCTCGGAGGCTCACACAATTCTGGCGGGAGCCCTGACCGATGCCTACCAAGAGGTTGCGAAGCCCTCCGGCCCCACGGGCACGTTGCACAGCTTCAGCGGCAAGCCCGGCGCCGACCGTATCGATTGGATTCTCTATCGCGGCGCCCTGAAGTCCGTCTCCATCCAGACCATCACGTTCAACGAACACGGCAGGTATCCCTCCGACCACTTCCCGGTGATGGCGGTGTTCGGCTGGAAGTAACCTGCGAGTGACTCTTATCCGGCGCTACAGCGGGCGTTACTTCTTCAACGATTACGGCAGACAAACCCGAGGGTCGAGCGTCCGATGGAAAGACCGGGAATCCGTGCAGTTGTTTGCTGGGCTAGGGGAACTCGGTCCGCAGAATCTCAGCGACTTGAGCGCGAAGGCCCGGCGCGTGGTCCGTCGCAGTCTGCCAGACCAGCGGCCAATGAATTCCGAAATACTCGTGCACCAGCAGGATTCGCAATCCCACAATGTCCGGCCACGGCGTCGAGTTGTAGCGCACCGTGAGGGCCGGGCTGAGCCGCGCGGCCGCTTCGCCTATGACCGTGAGCCTTTGCGCGATAGCGTAACAGAGCGTCTCGTCCGCAAGAAACTCGGTCTCCGAGCGGCCCGCGATGGCTTTCGCAATCCAGTCCAACGCATCCAGGATGTCGCGGAGACGCTGCTGATCACGCCGCATAGATCAGCCGGGCCTCGGCCAGGACGCCAGCCCGAATGAGCGGCTTCAATGCGGGTTTGACTGCCACGTCGACCCGGCGGCCGAGCAGGGAAGAAAGCTCGCGCGCCATGGCGGAAACGCCGAGCAAACCGGGTCGCGCGCCGGGCAGGAAATCTACAAGCACGTCGAAATCGCTCTCCGGGCGCATTTCACCGCGCGCCGCGGAACCGAACAGGAACAACTCCCCGACCTGATGGCGGCGGCAGATCTCTGCGATTGCGGCCTCTGGCAATTCCACGCCGGCGGCAATGGTCATCCACTCAACTCTCCTGACCCATTATCCGCCAACCGGCGACAGAACGCGACGGGCGCGCGACGCCCAACGGCCCCACCTCAGCGGTGTTCGAGTGGAAGTGATGCCACAAAAGAGATCGTCCACGCTTTCCCTTGACTTCCACGGGACAGACGAAAGCGTGTGTCCCACTCTGCTACCGAAGAGCTTGCAGGCGGGTGGGCAGGCGCTTTCGCCTGCCTCGCCCGTTTTTCCAACAGCCTACCGGCGCGGATTTCGCTTGCTCCGCAACGGCGCCGGCGGGCGCCTCGGTGCGTCTGCGTTCTGTTTCCTCTTCGTAGTGTTTATGCTTTTGGCGGTTGAACGCGCGATCCGGAACACGGCAAGACGCGAGACATGATCCTGGGCTCGTTCGGCGGGTCGGGCGCGATCATCATTGAGAAGACCGGGCGGCAGGCGCCGCAGGAGGCAGTATATCCCGGATCTGAGAATGTTTTGCGATAATCCCGTTCTCTCTCGATCCAATTTGACCGCCACCGTCCGCGCAGCGGGCTCTGCGACCGAACGCCACGGGAGTTCGCCGCAGTTCATGAATGCCTGCGGGGACGGCGCTTCGCCCTGTTGATCGTAGGTAAGATGCCCGGGAGCCCCGGTCAAGGGCGGCGACAGCCGGCTTCAACTTAGCCGGGAAATCCTAAGCGCCGCTCTTGACGAGCTTGCGGAGCCCAAATGCAGCCAGCAGCGCGCCGCCAAAGAGCGTAAGCGTGGAGGGTTCCGGAACATCTGTGTCCGAGTAGAACTGCGCCGTGTACCCTAAATTCCGTAGATCAGGGCTCAGGAACCCCGTTGCATCGAAATAACCGTCGCCTTCCCATTGGCTGTGGCAATCGCCGAATTGGCCGTTGGGGTAAGGAACAGGTATGGTTTCGGTGTCCGAACTGAAGCCAAGGACCAAATTTTCCGGGCTCAGGAGCGCAACGCCAAACATGTCACCGTTGCTTGAGTCTGGTTCCAAGACGCGCTCATTGTCACCCCACATGCCAGTGTCAATGGCCACATTCGTGAAGTAGTAGACGGAGTTCGGATCCTCCCCGATGTTGCCCGGCCCGGTTTGGGCGCATTCTCCGTCGACGAGGCACCCTATCGTCCCGTTTTCGTACAGAATCAACTGATGCACAGGGTTTCCTTGGCTGTCGAACACGGTCATCGAATCGGAAACCGTTAGAGTCCCGGCCGAAGCGGGCGAGAAGGCAGCCGCCACGAGCACAAAACACAGAATCCCAAGACGTCTCATCTGGATCTCCTCAAATGCGCACAGCCACATGCCAAGTCGCGATACAGGACCGGCTTGGGCAGGGATTTCCGTTTCAGAAACCCGTACACATGATTGTCACCGCCTTTATATCCTGGCGCAATGCGAAACAAGGAGTACAAGACCTTAAATGGTACTAGCCTGTAGAACTCTCCTACAGCGCCCATATCACAAAGCGTCTTCCTGGCGTGTGCCGTCGCGCAAATCAGCCCGTCCAGCCTTACACCACTCCCTCGCATCCGCACTTCCCCTTGCGTCATCAATCGTCCCGCCTTCCGTCCATCCGCCCAGAGGAACAGCGGGTTCTGCCCGCTGCCCGCCAGCAGCGCTAACGCTTTCCAGCCGTCGCATAATGAACTCCATGGACCGCCGCGCTTTCCTGCAACAGGCCACCGCCGCCGCCGTCTTCGCCCCAGCCGCCGCGGGGCAGTCCCCTGCCCTGGAGGAAGCTTCCATCGCGGACGTGCAGCGCCTCTCCGCCCGCGCGGCCACCGAGTGGTACCTGGCCCGCATCCAGCAACTCGATCCGCGGCTGCGGTCGGTCATCGAGGTCAACCCGGACGCCTTGAGCATCGCCGACGCGCTTGATCGAGGTCCGAAGCGCGGCCCGCTCCACGGCGTGCCCATCCTCATCAAGGACAACATCGACACCGGCGACCGCATGAAGACCACGGCCGGCTCGCTGGCCCTGGCGGACGCGCCCGCGCCGCGCGACGCCGCCCTCGTCGCCAAGCTGCGCGCCTCTGGCGCCGTACTTCTGGGGAAAACGAACCTGAGCGAATGGGCGAACTTCCGCTCCACCCATTCCACCAGCGGCTGGAGCGGGCGCGGCGGCCAGACGCGCAATCCCTACGCGCTCGACCGCGACCCTTGCGGATCGAGTTCCGGGTCGGGCGCCGCCGTGGCCGCAAGCCTGTGCGCCGTGTCGGTGGGAACCGAGACCGATGGCTCGGTGGTCTGTCCCGCCTCGATGAATGGCGTCGTGGGCATCAAGCCCACCGTCGGCCTGGTCCCGGGCAACGGCATCATCCCCATCGCTCACAGCCAGGATACGGCCGGCCCGATGGCGCGCACCGTGCGCGACGCGGCCATCCTCCTGGGCGCCTTGGCTGAAGGTCCGCATGCCCAGGCGGACTACACGAAATCGCTCGATCCGCGCGGCCTCAACGGAGCGCGCCTGGGCGTGGCGCGCGAGTTTTTCGGCATCACCGCCGATGTGGATCATCTCATGGAGAGCTGCCTGGCGGAAATGAAGCGCCAGGGGGCCGTGATCGTCGATCCCGCCGACTTGCCCTCGCACGGCAAGTACGGCGATGCCGAGTTGACGGTTCTGCAATACGAATTCAAGAACGATCTCAACGCCTACCTGCGCGCGCGCGGCAGCGATCTGACGCTGGAGAAGCTGATCGCCTTCAACCAAAGCCATCGGGCCGAGGAGATGCCCCATTTCGAGCAGGAGATTTTCATTAACTCCCAGAAGAAAGGCCCGCTCACCGACGCCGCCTATCGCAAAGCGCACGCCCTGAACCTGAAGCTGGCGCGGGCGGAGGGCATCGACGCCGTGGTTGCGAAGCACAAGCTCGACGCGATCGTGGCGCCCACCGCCGGCCCGGCGTGGCTGATCGACTGGATCAACGGCGATCACGACACCGGCGGCTGCTCGACGCCCGCCGCCGTAGCCGGCTATCCGCACGTCACAGCCCCCGCCGGCTACGTACACGGCCTCCCCGTCGGCATTTCCTTCTTCGGCCCCGCCTGGAGCGAACCATCGCTTCTGAAGCTGGCCTACGCCTTCGAGCAGGCAGTCCACGCCAGGAAGCCACCGCAGTTCCTCGCCAGCGTCTGATGGGGGCGCGCGACAAGAACGTGGGTATCCCGGGAATGTTCCCGGCCGCGTCTGCGCCTCAATGCCCAGCAGTCAAGAAGGCAGGCCAGGCGGCCTGCCCCACTGGGCGCCAACTGAATTACGATGGAGCCTATGCCCGGTGACGCGCGCGAGCGCTTGAAGGACCTGCGAAACGGCCTGCTACGACTGCACTCGACCCTGCTCGAATCCCGGCGCGCCGTCTACGACCGCGACGTCCAGCGCATCACCAGCCCCGGCCAATACCTCGGCTTGGTGCTCGGCGACCCCTGGTTCGCCTGGCTGCGCGAGCTTTCGCAGTTCATCGTCCTGATCGACGAGACCCTTGACCTCAAGGATCCCGCGACTTCCGCCGACGCCGAGCGGCTGATCGGCCGGGCCCGCGCGCTGATATCTCCATCCGAAACCGGCGACGGCTTCGCGCGCCGCTATTACGAAGCCCTGCAGCGCGATCCCGGCGTGGTCCTGGCGCATGGCGAAATGATGCGCGTCTTCGCCGCCCTGGAGTAACAGCAAAAAGGGGACTGGCTCGAATTTCGCCGTCTTTGCGAAACTTCGTGCCTGTACCCTTTTTGCGCGGGCGCACATGCTGCCCCCACTTGCGCTATACTGAAAACTACTGAAGTCGATCCGCAACCCCCTCTCCCTTCATCGGTAGTTGGCTCGCCGGTTGTTCTTCGCCAAACTAAAGTCTGAATGAAAACTTTCTCTGAACTCACCTTGTCCGCTTCGCTGAAGCGCAATCTCGCGAAGCATAACTTTACCCAACTAACCCCTGTCCAGGCCCTCGCGATCGAACCGGCGCTGGCCGGGCGCGACGTGGTCGCCACCGCCGAAACGGGCACCGGCAAGACGCTCGCGTTCGTTTTGCCAATCATCCAGTCGTTCCCCCAGGGACCGGCGGAAACCGGCATCCGTGCGCTGATCCTGAGCCCTACGCGCGAGCTCGCCATCCAAATCGGCGAGACCTTCGACAAAATGGCCGCCGGGTCCGGCATCCACGCCGTGGTGGTCGTTGGCGGCCTCAGCGAGAGCGCGCAACTGCACGCCATTCGCCGGGGCGCCCAGGTGGCCATCGCCACCCCGGGCAGGCTCTATGATTTTCTGAGCAGGAAACTGGTCAACCTCGGCGCCATCCGCATCCTCGTTCTGGACGAGGCCGATCGCATGCTCGATATGGGCTTTCTGCCCACCATCAAGAGGATCATGGCGGCCATGCCCGCAACCCGCCAGACTATGTTCTTCTCGGCCACCATCGAAAGTTCGGTCAAGCACTTGGTTGACGCGCACGTCCGTAACGCGGTGCGCATCGAGTGCGGTTCCGTCACCAAACCCTCCGCCCAGGTGGACCTGCATTTCTATGAGGTCGAGCAGGACCGGAAACTCGGGCTGCTCGAAGCCATGCTGGGCCGGGAGCAGGGGTCGTTCCTGGTGTTCGCGCGCACCAAACACGGCGCCGACCGCCTGTCCAGGAAGCTCGCGAACGGCGGCGTCAAGACCGCCGCCATTCACGGCGACCGCAGCCAGAACCAGCGCAACCAGGCGTTGCGCGGCTTCCAGGATGGATATTATCGCGTCCTGGTCGCTACCGACGTGGCCGCCCGCGGGATTCACGTGGAGGGCATTTCTCACGTGGTGAACTACGATCTTCCCCAGGTCCCCGAGGATTTCATCCATCGGGTCGGCCGTACGGGACGCGCCGGCGCGCGCGGTACGGCTACCACCTTCGCGACGCGGGCCGAACGTGCGGAGATCGGCCGCATCGAGCGAACCCTGGACATCCGTCTCACGCGCCGCGACCTCTCTCCTGAAATCCCGCGTGAGGAAAGGCGTTCCGCGCCCGTGGTTGAAATCCAACCCCCGTCGCTACGCATGCGCCGCGTGCGGTCGTTCCGGCCAAGACCCCAAGTTCGCCGCGCCGTGTAGAGAACGGACCCGCGTCGCGGTCCTGGCAGGTTGCGGGCACGAAGCTCGATATCCCTTGCGGGCGCGCCTTGGAGCAGATTTATAAGTTATTTATTTTCAATCTGTTTCAATCTTTTTATAATTTATAACTTTATACTCGCCCCCCAACTAGTTTCGCCGCCGCCACGGTAATGTCGTCGGACTACGCCGCCTGGCCGCCAAATCGCGCGCGCGTAGGAATTCGCCGGTATCCACTAATAATGGCGTACGCTCGCAGGGCGCTTCCGCTCGCCGCGCCGGCTATAGCGAAAACCGTCCATTCTGCCGATAAGAAGTCCGAGGCGAACATGATACTCCTTCTGTTCCTGGTATCGCTGGCGGTGCTGTATTACATCGTCCCCGTGCCGGAGCCGGACGCGGCCCCGGATAGCGAACCGCTCGCGCGAAGTGATCCCAGCGAAAACGCGCCCCCGGCCACGGAGGTGACCGCCACGCCTGGCGTTATTGCGCTGGGGCGCGCCCTCGACCAGCTTGGCCGGGGCGTAGCGCCCCAGCCGGCTCCCCCAACCCAACCAGAGACCCGGAAAGTACGCAACTCCCGCTGAGATAGGCTAAGATACTCACATGCCCGATTCGGATAGGGGCAGCGGCGCAGCCGCCGCCCCCGCCGGCGCCGTACTTTCCGCCGCCGGGACGGCTCCATCTCCAGGAGAGCGCCCCAGCGTCAGAGTGCGTGTTCTCCCTCGGGGCGAGTTTCAGGAGGCTTTCCTTCTCGGCTGGAACGGGCCGCTTGCGGAAGTTACGATTCCGGGTTCGGATTGCGTCCCCGGCGATCCGCTCGAAATCGAATCCGGATCCATGCTGTATTGGGGCGCTTTGCAGCGGCGTGACGGGTCAGTCGGCGTGGTGCTGGTGGAACATTCCTTGGACCGCGCGGCGTTGGTTTCCGATCGGGACCAGTGGGCCTGAGCGGCGCCGCCGATTGATGGAGCCTGGCGAACGGTTATGGGTAGACTGCTGTGGATGGCCGGAAAAGCCTTCTTCATCGCGCTGGTACTGACTCCGATCATCCGCGACATTTCCCGCTCCTTCAATGTCGTAGACCGGCCCGGCAAGCGCAAGATCCATGCCCATCCCGTACCGCGGGTGGGCGGAATCGCGATTGCCGTGGCGTACGGGCTGGCCCTGATCCCGTTTGGCGGGCCGGATAATCCCTTGGCCTCTTCCCTTCTGCGCGCGTGGGCGGTGATTCCCGCAGCCGCCATCGTCTTGGTGGTCGGCCTTCTCGACGACCTGTTTTCCCTGAAGCCCGTTCTCAAACTGGCCGGCCTGGTGGCCGCCGCATCGGTGGCGTTCTGGAGCGGGCTGCGGATGGTCGATGTGGCAAGCCACGCGCTGCCTGTGTGGATCGACTACCTGCTGACTGTGTTCTGGCTGGTGCTCGCCGCCAACGCCCTCAACCTCATCGACGGCCTGGACGGGCTCTGCGCAGGCATGGGGATGCTTTCTTCCCTGACGTTGTTCACCGCGGCGATGCTGCACCACAATATGCCGCTGGCCTACGCCACCTTCCCTTTGGCCGCCGCGCTCGCGGGGTTCCTGTGCTACAACTTCAACCCAGCCACGGTGTTCCTGGGTGATTCCGGGGCGTTGCTCATCGGATTCCTGCTCGGCAGTTACGGCATGTTCTGGTCGCAGAAGGGATCCACGGTTCTCAGCATGCTCGTCCCGTTGCTGGCGCTCGCCATCCCGCTGCTGGACGTTTCCCTTTCCGTCCTCCGGCGGCTGATCCGCCGCCAGCCGATTTTCGCGGCCGACCGCGGTCACATCCACCACCGCCTGATCGATCGGGGACTGTCGCCTCGCCAGGCGGTGTGGGTGCTATACGTGGTGGGCGCTCTGGCCGCCGCGTTTGCGCTGCTGGCCTCCAGCGGCATCCTGGGCCATTATCAGGGAGTTATCATCGTCTTGTTCTGCGCGGCCGCGTGGCTCGGAATTCGTAAGTTGCATTATTCCGAGTTCAACATCGCGGCGCGTCTGTTGTTCAGCCCCGCGCAACCGGCCCCGAATGGCGAGACGCGGCTGGATCGTCTGGCCTCGCGGTTGGAGAACGCCGCCACGGAAGAGATCTGGTGGAACACGCTGGCGCGTGAAGGCCGGAGCCTGGGATTCGCCGCCCTTCGCTGGTCGCGCGCCGGCGGCGTTCGCGAGGAAGTGTTTTCACCGGGCGCGCCGCGCGGCTGGTCCCTTCAGATTCCCCTATCCGGCGCCGACGCCATTGAGGTGGAAGGCCAGACAGGCGCGGACACAGCGGCCTGCGACCTTCCCGGGCTTGCCGAGGTCATCGGGCGTACCTGCCCGGCGAAGGCGAGTCCTCCGGCGAAGGCCAAGCCCGCCGCCACCGGGGCCGCATGAGCGCGACCGTCGGCCAGCGCGTCCAGCTTCAGATCGCCTTAGGCGACCTGCTGGCTTGCGTCCTGGCCTTCGCCGCGATCCCGCGGTTTTTTCCCGCCGCCGGCCTGACCGACTGGGCCATCGTGGTCCCGGTCTCAGCCGTTTCTTCCTGGCTTGCCGCCGTCGCCTTTCAGCACCGGGAGTTCGGCCTCAGCCTGTGGGTCGACCAGTTCTTTTACGCCGCCGGCTTGACCATGTTGCTGGTGTATGGGCTGGCTTACGCTTTTTTGTTCCGCCCGGCCCCGCTGGCGGCCACCGTGGCCGGAACCGGCCTGTCGATCGTCGTGATGGCCGCTTTGCGGCGGTGGGTATACCCCAAGGCGAGGCGGGCGCTTCCCGGCGTGCTGTTTCTGGGGTTCGATGCGACGGCCGCGGCTCTGGCGCCGTTTTTCCGCGGCCAGACCGTGGGCGTCGTGGAGAGCGACCCGGCGCGCGTGCCTGCCGGCCTGCCCTTCCTCGGCCCCGTCAGCCGCCTGGCGGAAATTGTGGCGGAGAAACATCCCGGCCGGATCGTCGTCACCAGCCGGCTGGCGCCTGCCCGCTTGCTTCTGGACCTGCAATACTCCGGCGCCGCCGTCATCGACGGGCCGGCTCTGCATGAGACCATGCTGGCCCGCGTCCGTTGGGACCGGTTGCGCCCCATGGACCTGCTGTTCTCGCGTTCCACCAACGCGGACCGGCTCGGAATGGCTGTCCAGTCCGTATACAACAACGTAGTCGGCCTGTGCCTGCTGCTGGCGCTGGCCCCGTTGCTGTTCGTTGTGGGCGGATGCGTGGCGCTGGCCTCGGGCGGCGGCCCGGTCCTGGAACACGATGAGTGCATGGGTTTCCAGATGATCCCGTACCGGCTCCTGAGGTTCGGCGTCCGCCGGTCCGACGGCCGGCCCCATGGGATGAGCGGGATTCTCGTCAGGCTGCATCTGGTCCACCTTCCGCGGCTTATCAACGTGGTGCGCGGCGAAATGGCGCTGTTCGGACCGCCGCCCGCGCGAGTGGAATTCGCGCGCCGGCTGGGACAGTTGATTCCCGTCTATTCCCACCGGTTTACGATCAAGCCGGGCCTCTTGGGTTGGTCGCAGGCCAACCTCGCCGGGCGCGCGAGCCTCGCGGATGAGGCGCTGCGCCTGGAGTACGACCTCTACTACGTAAAACAAAACAGCGTTTCCCTGGACTTGGAAATCCTGCTTCGGAGCGCGCTGCCAGCGCGGCCGTCCGGTAAACGTCATGCGCCCCAGCGGCCTGCCGGAGGCCTCTGATGGCACCGGCGGTGTTTTTGGCGGCCGGCGCCGCGATGGTTTGCTACATCCTGGTCGTCTACCCCATTCTGCTAGCCCTTTCCGGCCGCCGCACCGCCCGCCCCGTGCGGAAAGACATGCAGTTTCGCACCACAGTGTCCACGATCCTGGCGGTGTACAACGGCGAGCAGTTTCTTCACGCCAAGCTGGAATCCCTGCTGGCGCTTGCGTACCCGGCCGAGCTCCTGGACATCCTGGTCGTCTCGGATGGTTCCACGGACGGCACGGATGCGATCGCCGAGTCTTTCCAAGGCCGCGGCGTGCGGCTGCTGCGCATCCCGCACGGCGGGAAGGCGGCCGCCCTGAACGCCGGTCTGCGGAATATCTCGGGTGAAATTGTGTTCTTCACCGACGTCCGCCAGCCGCTCGACCCTCGCGCGCTCTCTCTCTTGGTGGCGAATTTCGCCGACGCATCCGTCGGCGCCGTTACGGGCGAGCTCCGTTACTTCAACACCGGCTTGGCGGGCGAGCAGGAGGTGATGGAACTGTACTGGCGTTACGAACTGTGGGCCCGCAACCATCACAGCCGAATCGATTCCATCTTCGCGGCCACGGGCTGCATCTACGCCGTGCGCCGCAGCCTGGCCGGACCTATCCCCACCGATACCCTCGCCGACGATGCCGTGATTCCCTTGCGGGTCTACCTGCGCGGGTATCGCGTCGTCTTCGACCCGGAAGCCCTCGCGTTCGACTACCCGACGGCCGAAGGTTGGGAGTTCCGCCGCAAGCTGCGGACGCTGGCCGGCATGTGGCAGGTGTACATCCGGATGCCGGAACTGCTCACGCGCCCCGGCCGGATGCGCTTCCACTTTCTATCCCACAAGTTCGCGCGCCTGGTCTTGCCCTGGGCCATGCTGATGGTCTTGGCGGGAACCGGGGGCCTCGCTCCCTCGCCGCTGCGCACCTGCCTGCTGGCCGGCGAGGCCGTACTGGCCGGCCTCGCGCTCGCCGACTTCCTGGTTCCCAAGAGATTCCCGCTGAAACACATCACTGCGCCCGCCAGGAGCTTCCTGGCGATGAACGCCGCCGCCTTGTTCTCCGTGTTGGTGTTCCTCGTCCCGCCGGAAAAGCTGTGGGGCACGACGCGCGTCAAGACCAGCCGGTGACCGCCAGGGCCTCTACTTTTCCGCGAACGCCCGGCGCAATTTCTCCCAGGTGACTTCCAAGTCTTCCGGCAGAACGCGCGTCTCGCCGATGGAGGTGATGAAACTGGTGTCGCCGGTCCAGCGCGGCAGAGCGTGCAGGTGCACGTGGCCGGCCACCCCCGCCCCAGCGCTTCTTCCCAGGTTGATTCCCAGATTCAAACCCTCGGGGCGGTATATCGCGCGCAAGCGTATCTCGGCGTCGCGCGCCAGAAGGATCAGTTCCCTTAGCGTTTCGTCGTCGAGATCGGCGAGCGAAGAGACATGCTCGTACGGAACCACCATGACGTGTCCGCTGGTATAGGGGAACCGGTTGAGAATCACGAAATTTCGCGCGGCGCGGTGCACGACGAGCGAATCGCGGTCCGAGGAAGCGTGGGCGGCCGCGCAGAAGACGCATTCGGCCGCCTCCCCCATGCTGCTGACATACGCATACCGCCACGGGGTCCGCAGATAGTCCATGGGAGTCTCTGGCCGCGACGGCTACGGAGTCGCTTCCGGCGCGGCGGGCGGCGCCAGCGGAGCGGGCGCGGCGGAACTATTCACCACGTCCTTCAACTCCTTGCTGGGCTTGAAATAGGGGATCTTCTTGGCGGGCACTTCGACCCGCGCTCCCGTTTTGGGGTTGCGACCGGTCCGCGGCTGCCGCTGGCGGGTGCGAAAACTACCGAAGCCGCGGATCTCGATCTTGTCGCCCGTGCGCAGAGAGCGGACGATGCTATCGAAAATGGCCTCCACGATGACCTCCGACTCCTTGCGGGTCATTTCCACCACGCGGGAGACTTCTTCGATCAAATCGGCCTTCGTCATCGTATTTTCCTCTATGTCAGTAGGTTACGAAACCGCAGTATCGCGTGATTCCAGTCAAATTGCAAGCTACTCGTGGGCGCGGTCCTTCAGGCTCATGACCTCCTCGATGGTGGAGGTGGCCGCGTGGGCCTGCCGCCGATAGTCGCCCAGGCGGCTTTTTTCCTCGTCGTCCGCCGCCGCGCGCAGGCTGAGACCGATTTTCTTCTCCGTTTCGCTCATCTTGATGATCTTGAAATCGAGCTCCTGGCCGGCCGCCAGGGGCGGCGGCGGCTGGGTCCCCTTGCGGCCGGAGTAGCCCGGAACTTCCGAAAAGTGGCACAGGCCTTCGACGCCCTCCGCCAGTTCCACGAACGCGCCAAAGCTGGCCAGCCGGCAAACACAAGCGCGCACCGTATCGCCCACCTGATGATGCTGGAAGAAACTTTCCCAGGCGTCCGGTTGAAGCTGCTTGACGCCCAGAGAAAGGCGGTGGGACGAAGCATCGATGCTGAGAATCACCGCCTGCACGATTTGGCCCTTCTTCAGTATTTCGGAGGGGTGCTTGATCCGTTTCGTCCACGACAGGTCGGAAACATGCACCAAGCCGTCGATGCCCTCCTCGATTTCGACAAACGCGCCGAAATCCGTCATATTGCGGACGCGCCCCTCTACGACGGATCCAACGCTATAGCGGCTATCCACCGTGGACCACGGATTCGGCTCCAGTTGCTTCAGTCCCAGCGAGATGCGCCGCTCGCCGGGGTGCATTTCCAGGACCACGGTCTCTACCTGGTCGCCGGGCTTGACCACTTTGGAAGGATGCTTCATGCGCCGCGACCAGGTCATCTCGCTGATATGGATGAGCCCCTCGACGCCCGGCTCCAGTTCCACGAACGCGCCATAGTCGGTGACGTTGACGACCCGCCCGATCACGCGGGCGTTGAGAGGAAAGCGCTCGGCTACGGTCTCCCAGGGGTCGGGCTGGAGTTGTTTGAGGCCCAGGGAAACGCGTTCCTTGGCGCGGTCGAATTTGAGAACGACGACGCTGATCTCCTCGCCCACGTGCAGCATCTCCGACGGATGGACGACGCGGCCGTACGACAGATCCGTGACATGCAGCAAGCCATCGATGCCGCCGAGGTCGACGAATGCGCCGTAGTCGGTCAGGTTCTTGACCACGCCGGTGACCACGGCCCCTTCCGCCAGGTGCTCCAGCGTGGCGCTTTTGCGGACGGTGATTTCCTCCTCGACCGCCATTTTGCGGGAAACCACGACGTTGCCCCGGCGCCGATTCAGCTTGATGATCTTGACCGGAATATCCTGCCCGATCAAGGAGTCGAGGTTATGGACCGGGCGCGAGTCGGCTTGCGAACCGGGCATGAAGGCCTTGATGCCCACATCCACAGCCAGCCCTCCCTTCACCCGGCCCAGCACGCGGCCGGACAAAACGAGCTGTTCCCGGGACGCCTTTTCCAGGTTATCCCACACGCGCAAACGGGCCGCGCGCGTGTGCGACAGCAGGACATACCCTTCGGGCTGCTCGCCGTGCTCGATCATGACGTCCACGGCGTCGCCAAGCTGGACCGTCACATCGCCGCGCGGCGTCTGGAACTGCTCGATGGGAACGATGCCCTCCGACTTGTAGCCAAAATCGACGATGACGTCTTTGGCCGTGACGCCCAGGACCGTGCCTTGCAGCACCTCATCGGCGGCCGGGGGGGCAAAGTGACTGTAGTCTTCGAGAAGATCCTCGTAGCTCCCGTGGACCGGCTGGTCCACTTGCCCGTTGTTATCCTCGGCCATGACGCCTCCGCCGATCGCTGGCGCGCAGCCGGCAAAAGGGGGCAAGGAAGCATCGCGCAACACTCGCGTGCGGCAACGCAAGCGAACGACCGCCCCTGAGCGCCCCGTTTAGCGGAACCGTGCGCCAACTACCAGCAAACCATTGTGAGACCAGTATGTTAGCAAATATACGCCGAGTTCTTCCAAGTTGTCAACGGGTCGCGTCCAGAGCGGACGGCGAGGGGGGGCCGATGCGGCGCATGACGGATTCGACCTTCCCGGCGTATCCCGGCGCCGGGTTGTACGCCCGGAGTTTCTGGTGCGAATCCTTGCTCCTGTACGTCCCGGAGTGGCTCAGGAAATAAGCCACGGCATGGATGCCCGCCGCCGGCGAGGCGAACTTCGCCCGCCCGGAGTCCCAACCGAAGAAGTTGTTGCGCCACGCGGCCTTGCCGCCCGTGGATTCGATGTAGGAGATGCCGGGCAGCAGCCGCCAGTCCAAGCCGTAGTCGTCGGCCGCCTCCAGGAACACCGGCGCATAGGCCAGGGCCGGGCAGCCGGACTCGGCGAAGAACCTGCGCAGGCTCTCCAGCCTGGCATCGCCGGCGCGATCCTGGGCCGGCGGGTTCCGCGTAAGCCTGGGGGACATCGGCGAGGGCAGGCACAAAGCCCCCGCGGCAAGAACCAACCCCTGGGATAATAACCTCCTCATGTAAAAACCCTCCTGGTATTGCGAGTTTGATGCGCGGCCTGCTGCTGGGAGGCGGCGTGGGGATGCGACGGAAGCCTGAGCTCCCGATAGGCGAAGGATTACGTGGAGTGCATAATCGAATAGTATACCAAATTTGCGGGCCGATCCCCTTTCGCGCCGGATGCGTACGGGCGCAGCGCGCGGGGGCGAAAACCTGCGATACTAGTACGCCTATGGCGGGCGCGCCTTCGCCGATCGGGCGTCAGGCCTATGGCGAAGTTCGCGCGACTGTCTTAAAGTGATAGAGGATCAATGGTTGAGGTCGATATGCGTTTGATGCGTTCGATTCGTCTGATGCCGGTTGTCGTGATTGGGGCCCTGGCGCTTGCCTCGTGCAGCCGCGATCCGAATGTCGCCAAGAGACGGTATCTGGAGAGCGGGAACAAGTACTTCGACAGGGCGCGCTATAAGGAAGCCGTCATTCAATATCGAAACGCCCTCAAAGCCGATCCGCGATACGGGCAGGCGCATTACAGACTAGCTTTGACGTACCTGAAGAGCGTGCCGCCAAACTACGGCGGAGCCTTGAAAGAACTGCGACGCTCGGTGGAGCTGTTGAAAGGGCAGCCCGAATATTGGGACTCCATGGTCAAGATGGCGGATATTTATCTCAGCCCCGTGGCGCCTCGCGACAAGCAGATCCTGGACGAAGCGGATAAGTACTGCAAGGAATTGCTGGAACACGATGCGAAGTCCTTCGATGGCCTCCGGTTGACCGGGGATCTCGACTACGTGCGGGCCATCGAGGCGGCCAAGGTGAAGAATGTCGACGACGCCAAGAAACTCCTCGCCTCCGCTCTGGATGAATACCAAAAAGCGGACGCCCTCAAACCTGCCGACGAGGGCGTCAGCATGATGTTGGCGCGCGTTCTGGCGGACACCGGCGACGCCGCCGGGTCCGAGCGGTACTACCGCGCCATTCTCGACAGGAACAAGGCCTTCCTGGAAGCGTATCGCGAGTTGTACCGGCTGCTGTGGGTGCAGAACAAGCGCAGCGACGCCGAGGCGGCGCTGTGGGCCGGCTACAAGAACAACCCCAAGCAGTACGGCTTTCTCCTTTCGCTGGCGGAGCAATACCTGGCGGAGCGGCGCTTGGACGACATGCAGAAGGTGCTCCAGCAGCTCAAGTCGAAGGCCGGCGAATACAGCCGGGCGTACCTGGACGTGGGCGATTTCTATCTCCGCACGGGCGACGCCGAGTCCGCGGTCCGCGAGTATCGGGAAGGCGTGAGCAAGGACTCCAAGAACAAGACGACGTACCAGAAGCGCGTCGTCGAAGCGCTGCTGCGGCAGGACAAGCGCGCCGAAGCGGCCGACGTCAACGCCCAGATCCTGAAAGACAACCCCAGCGACGCGGACGCCCGCGGCGTGGCGGCCGCGCTCCTGCTGGACAAGGGCGACGTCACGAAGGCCATGTTGGAATTGCAGCGAGTCGTGTCGCAGGCTCCCGATAATCCCGTTTCGCGATACAACCTCGGCCGGGCCTACTTTCAGCACGGCGACATCGAACAGGCGCGGCAGCAGTTCCTGAAGGCCATCGAACTGCGTCCCGACTACACCCTGGCGCACGTTGAGCTGGCGCGGCTGCAGGTGGCCAAAGGCGATTACGACTCGGCGCTCCAGACGGCTACGGACATCCTGAAGTACGACCCGAACAACGGCAACGCCAAGCTCGTGGAAGCGGCGGCCATGATGGGACAGAAGAGATTTGGGGACTCGCGAAAGACCCTCGACGATCTGCTGAAGGTGAGCCCCAACTCCACCGACGTGATGTACCAGATCGGCATAGTCAACCTGGCCGACAACAAGTTCAAGGAAGCCGAAGACGCTTTCCGGCGCGCATACCAATTGAACCCCGCGAACACGCGCGGACTGATGGGCGTGGTCGAGACCGACATGGCGCAGAACAAGGTCGAACAGGCCATCCAAACATTGCAGGCGGAATCGGCCAAAGCGCCGACGCGCATGGATTTCCACATCGCGCTGGGGAACATAGCGGTGCGTGTCGGCCGCCTGGATATGGGCATCGGCGAGTTTCAGAAGGTCCTGGCCGCCACGACGAAGGGGTCGCAAGAACAAGGCGAGATTTACTTGCGCTTGGGCGAGACGTATCGGCGCAAAGGGGATTACGCGGCGGCCGTGAGCGCGTTGCAGGCCGCGCGCCAGAGCCCGCTTATGACGGACGACGCACGGGTGCTCAGCACGCTGGGGCTGACGCTGGAACAGGCCTCCCGCTGGTCCGAGGCGCGCCAGGTGTACGAGGCCATCCTGAAAGTGCAGCCGAACAACGGCTTCGTGCTGAACAACCTGGCCTACAACCTCGCGGAGCACAATGGAGATCTCGACCAGGCGCTCACCGATGCCAACAAGGCCAGACAGTTGCTGCCCAATCTGCCGGAGGTGGGCGACACGCTGGCCTGGATCTATCTGAAGAAGAACCTGCCGGATAAGGCCCTGGAAACCCTCATACCGGTGGTGGCAAAGGCTCCCACGAACTCGACCTACCACTACCATCTCGGGATGGCGTACGCCCAAAAAGGCGACAAGGTGCATGCGCAGCCGGAACTCAAGAAGGCGCTGGACTCGAGTCCCTCCAAGGACGAGCAGGCCAAGATACTTGACCTGCTACAACGGGTGAAGTAGGACCAACGGACGGCGATTAGGCGCTTCGGCCGGGACGGTAGCCGGGGCGCGTGTGCACCCGGTATTTCTTTCCGGGGTCGTTCAGGATTTCCACCGCGATCTTGCGGAAGCCTTCGTTCGGATTGGCGGCCGGGTAGTAGGTGATGGTGTAGGCGTTGCCCAGGTCCTCGCGAACGCTCTCGAAAGCCTCCACCTGCCGCTGCCACGTGCGCGCCCAATAGGCTTTGCCGCCGGTGCGCATGGCGATGCGGCGAAAGGAATTGCTGGAGATTTCATCCTTGTTGACCTCGTTGGTGGAGATCATGTAAATGGGAATGCCTTCGTCCTCCGCCACGGCGCTGACATCGGTGGGAGCCACCACGCTGGCATTGTCGGGCCCGTTCGAGAAGGCGATCACGATTTTGCGGCCGGGGACTTGGGAGGCGTCGCGCAGGGTGAGCAGCAGCCCGTTGTACAGCGCGGTGTCGTCGCCCGCCACGGCCCTGCGCAGGCCGTTGATGGCCTCATTATGATTGCGGGTCAGCGCGGCCGCGCGGGAGAGGTTGCGGCTGAAGGTGTACACGGCCACCGCGTCGCTCCGGTCCAGGCCTCGTATGAAATCCGCGACGGCGTCCTGAGCGTACACGAAGCCGCGGTACATGAAGTTGCTGGTGTCGAAGAGAATGAAGACGTTGGCGCCGACGAACGCGTCCGGGTTCTCGATCCCGGGCAAATCCGCGCTGCTTTCGATCAAGGGCCGCAGAACGCCGTCCGAGGCGACGGCCAGAGGAGGCTTGGCGCCTTCCGCGAAAGTCGAGATTTTCTGGGCAATGCCGTCTTCGAGAATGCGGAAGTCGGTGGGCTTCAGCCCGTTCACATAGCGGTTCTTGCTGTCGGTCACGGTGAAGGCAAGCACCACCATGTCGACCTTGACGCGGAAGGTGGGCAGCGGGCGGCTGGCGTCCTGGGCCTTGAGGAATGGCGCCGCGCCGGCCATTCCGATGAAACCTCGCCTGGTGATGTTCATGGTCGTTTACCGGCTTACAAATCCTTCCAGGGAAGCTCTCCGCTCCGCGGCGGCGGGGCGGCTGCTTGCCCGTTCCTCCTCGCCCACTTGGTGTAGCGAGCGAAGCAAAGCGGGCCAATCGTCCAGGTTGGCCGCAAAAATGCTCTCCACGAGCTTTTGAGTCCATTCGGGAATGCGCACGTTGAGCTGAGAGGGCGGAAGGTAGAGCTCGTCCGCGAGGGCCGCCCAATACAGCGTGTTAGACTCCCAGCTTTCGGCCAGGACGCGGCTGGAGTACCCCATCAGCGCGGGGAAAGTGCGCAAGTTCAGCAGCTCCGGTTCATACGAATTGGTCAGCGTCGGCTTGGGCGTGCCGAAGGCGCGCGAGATGGCGGTATAGTTCGCCTCGGCCGGCGCGCGGGACGCCAGGGCCTGCAGTTCGGCGAGCACGCAGGAATCCGCGTCCGTGCGGGTGGAAGCCAGGGCGCGCGCCATGGCGAACAACTCCGCCGGAGCGACGAGGTCCACCGCTTCCTTCACCCGGCCCAACGCCAGCAGCCGGCCCACCTCGTCTGTGCGGGCGGGGGTGGCCGACGCGGATAACGCTTCGAGCGCCTGGTCGCGCGTAGCCGGATCGAACGCGGATTCCGCCAGCAACTCTCGCGCATAGCGAAGGTGCAGGCCGACCCAGTGGATTTCGGTGGTGGAAACCGTCCACCAGCGCGGCAGCGTGGCGCTCACGATCATCTGCGGCGCGAGGTCGGTCCAGATCAGGGCCTGCGTATGATTGGGCACCAGGAAGTTCTGTTCGGCGTCGGCCAGGGCGTACGGAAGAGCAACCAGCGATCCGGTTAACCGTCCGCCGTCGTTGGAAGGCCAGCCCAGCGCCAGGACCTTCGCGGGGCGCCACGTCTGGTCGGCGGCCGATTCCGATCCGAGAAAATCGTGGCGGCGCACGAACAGCGGATTGGCGTACAGTTCCTGCGCGCCAGGCGGGGCGTAGTAGGCGTAAGTGAAAGCCAGCAGCGTATCCCGAAGCAGCGGCGCAAGCTGGCCGCGGACGTCGTGGGTCTTCTCGGGATCGCCCCCCGCCCGCTCCACGGCCGCGCGCAGATTGAGGGTCCGTTCCGCATCGACATGCTTGTCCGGCCAGGAGGTCTGGGTCGATCCGTTCTTTTCGGGAGCGGATAGCGACGCGCGCGGGAGATCGACTTCGCGGATGCGGCTGGTGAGCTTGCCGGCCAAAGCCAAATCCAGTTTCGTACCGGGCGAGACGGCTTCCACCTGATCCGCGAACTGAAATAGGGTGTCCAGCGACAAGATGCGTTGGGCGTCCAGGACGCGCGCGATTCCCCGCGCCGCCTGATCGCTGACGTCTGGATCGCCTCCTTGAGAGCCGCCGGCTAGCAAATCCAGCAGGCGTTCTTGCATTTGGGATGCGCCGCCGCCGCCCGCGGGCCGCGCCGCATCCACCAGCAGATTCAGGCCCCGGCGGCCGGCGTCGAACAGGTCGCGGTTGTTACGAATCGAAACGAAGTCGCCGGCCAACCCGGCGAAGAGGCCATCGGCGCGGGCCTCCGGAATGTTCCCCTGCCGGACCAGAATCTGCCACAGACTGATAAGCGACTGGAACACGCCCGCCTCATCGTTGTGGAAGAGCGAGTCCTTGTTCTTGGTGATCGCCTCGGCCGCGTCGAGAAACGCGTTCATCGACTTGGCGCTCAGGCCGCGGGACTCGTTGAAGATGGCGTACTGGCTCCCGTAAACCTTGTAGTCGCGCGCCATGCGCTCCACGGTGGCCGCATCGAGCGGAACCGCGCGGTCGCGGTCCACGTCGTTAATGGCCAGGAAAACCCGGAGCGGCTGATTGTCGACATCTTTGCGGGTTAGGGCGAATAGCCCCTCGATCACATCGTCCGGTTCTTTCCAGCCTACGGCGAGATGGGACAGCTTCTCGTCGACCTGGCCCTTGGGGCTGGCGCTAAACAGCCCCTTCCACACTGCCAGGCTGCCGGGAATGTGCGGCTTGCCGCCGGGGTCCAACCGCAGCCTCGTCGTGAGGAGCATCATGTCGCCGTTGGCTCGAAACACGGGGCGCGCCGGGCCGGGGCTGGTGACGCGGCCGCGAATGGCCGCGTAGAACCGCTTCATGCGGGCCGGGTCGGTGAGGTAGTCGGACGCCGGAGGGCGGATGCGCGACAGCGAGTCGAAATAGCTCGCCAGCCAGCCGTCGTCCTTGGAGATGAGCTTGTCGAAGAACGCCGCGCCCTGATCGGGCGATACTCCCGCCAGTTCGCCCCAGGCGGCCGCCGATCGGGGACCACCCGGCGTGACGGCCTTGCCGCCCCGGATTTCAAACATGCCGCCATAAAAGTCGAGTACGTGCGCGAAGGCCTTCAGGCGCGCCACCGGGATCGCATCCCGCAGGGCTTTGGCGGTCTCGGGATCGAGATCGGCAAGACCGAGATAAAACCGGCAAACGGCGGGGTCGGAGATGAAGGCGTCGATGAAATCGGGCGCGTCGCTGCCGGCCACGCTCCAATACTCGGGGCCAAATAGCACCGGAACGAGAGTCGGATGGAAATCGAACGTAAAGGGATGATTGGTGCGGAGCGCCTCCTCAAGCTCGTGGAGGGGGAAACCCGAATCGCTGGTGATGAACGCGCGGGTGGCGTTCACCGCTTCCAGCGTTACCTCCGACCCGCACCCCCCGCGTATGGTATAGCCGACGACGCGCAGGAGGTCGGCCGCCTGGGGCGAATCGCATTGCTCGACGCGGATCGCCTGCGCCGCTCCCGCCAAAGCCTGCAACTCGCGAGCCTGCGACAAGTACCGGCGAATGAGCTTCAGGTATTCGGTAGGCTCCAGGCCTTCGCGCTTGCCGGACGCCTCATAACCGAGGGTCACCACGTTGCGCGCCAGGGCGGGAAGAATGTCCGCGGGCGCGGAGTTGGGAGACAGTGCGGCCATGCGGGCGAAGGAGCGCAACGGTCCAGGGATCGGAACCGTCGGCCATGGCCCGGCGGCGTCCGCCGTGGCATCGCCGATGGAAACCGGATGGCCGGCGGCGGGCGCATACGCGTTCAAGTCCTTCGCGGCCGATTCCCGGTCGCCGGCTATCAGGTCCAGGCGGGCCAGGCGATGGGCAATCGCCGCCGCGCGGGCTGCGTTGCCCGCGCCGCCGAGCGCTGCCAGCAAGTTACGATACGCCTCCCGGCAAGCCGGATCGCCGTAGCGTTCCAGAAACTCGGCGTAGTTGGTCAACGCCGCGATATCGCGGGGATGATCCCGCACCTGCGCGGCTAGCGAGTCCCGCGCGCCGCTCACTTGGCCGGCGGCTTCCGGGTTCCGGATTGTATCGGAATCCTGCGGCGCGGCGGCCACGGGCGTCACGACTCCCAGCAGAATCGCCGCCAAGAAACCCGCCCGTCGCTTCATACCGCCCTCTTTGGCATACACACACCCCCGCTGTGGCGATCCCCCTTAGACCACCCCAGTGTCTGGTGATTGTATACCCACGGAGATCGCGATGCAATCGTGATGCGTAAAAATACTGTCAAGATTCAACAAAGGGATTGGGGTAAGGCGGGTCCGGGCGCGCGCCGCAAGGGCGCATGGGCCGAAAGGAAGCCCGGAGATCGGCCCCGCGTCCAGGTGCTATAAAGGGATGGGGACATCCGATATGGGCCGCTTCGGTCCGCACAGGCGGGCGTTCTTCCGCATGGTTGCGGGCGGCGCGCTGGCTGGGCGTGCGGGGGCCGGCGAGAAATCCCGAGTCGTCGTCGCGCGCGACCCGCTGCTCCGCCCGCAGGGCGGATCAGTGGATTCCGCCCGCCTGCTGAAAATCCTCGACCGTACGATTCAGTCCATCTGCGACTGCGATTCCCCCCTTGAGGGATGGAAAAAGCTGGCGCGGCCGGGCGAGACCGTCGGGCTGAAGGTGAATTGCCTGGCCGGAAGGGGCGCTTCCACCAACCCCGTTCTGGTGGATGCCGTCTGTGAGCGCCTTCAGCAGGCTGGCGTTCCGGCCAGGAACATCGTCGTGTGGGACCGGCTGAACGCCGACCTGGAGCACGCCGGATTCCCCGTGGGAGCGCGCAAGGACCGTGTCCGGTTTATCGGCAACGACGCCTCCGGGTACGAAAACGAGCTGGCTATCTTCGGTTCGGTGGGGAGCTTGCTTTCCCAAACGCTAACGCGGATCTGCGACGCGGTCATCAATCTTCCGGTGCTCAAGGACCACGGCATCGTGGGCGTGACCATGGCGCTGAAGAACCTGTTCGGGGCCATCCACAATCCGAACAAGTACCACACCAACGGCGGCGACCCCTATGTGGCCGACGTGAATATGCTGCCGCCCATCCGGACGAAAGTGCGGATCGCCATCTGCGACGCCATCGCGCCGCAGTATGAAGGCGGGCCCTCCTACATGCCGCACTGGTCGTGGCCTTTCAATGGCCTGATTGTGGCACGCGACCCGGTGGCGCTCGATGCCATCGGATGGCGGATCGTCGAACGGCAGCGCGCCGAGCGCGGTCTGCCCACCCTGCGGGCCGCCAAACGGGAGCCCCTGTACATCGCCCGGGCCGCCGACGCGCAGCACCGGCTAGGCGTGGACGACCCCGGCCTGATCGACAAGGTGGAGGTCTAGCGTGTCTGGTAACGCACAAGGCCTGATTCCGGCCCGCGACCTGATTCCGAGCCGCGAACGCCAGGGAGCGGTCCCCCGCCGCCAATTCCTCAAAGCCGCCGCCCTTCCCTGCTTCGCCGGCTGCGCGCTAGGACGCCCCGCCGTCGCCGCCGCCCCGAGCGACGCCCAATTCATCGTCGAAGCCAAGTTTTACGAAAAGCTGCCCTACCGCAAGATCAAGTGCAAACTCTGCCCGCGCGAATGCGCCATCGACGACCAGGAGCGCGGCTACTGCGGCGTGCGCGAGAACCGCGGCGGGAAGTATTACACTCTGGTGCATTCGCGGATCTGCGCGGAGAACGTGGACCCCATAGAGAAGAAGCCGCTGTTTCATTTCGCCCCCGGAACCATGGCCTTCTCGGTGGCCACCGCCGGCTGCAACGTGAACTGCAAGATGTGCCAGAACTGGGAGATCTCGCAGTCCCGGCCCGAGCAGGTCCGGGCTGAATACCTGCCGCCGCGTGCGCTGGCGGAGTCGGCCCGCCAGAACCATTGCTTCTCGATCGCCTACACGTATAGCGAACCGACGGTCTTCTGCGAATACGTGCTGGACGCTGCCGAGGCGGGACGCGCCGCGGGAATCAAGAGCGTGGTGATTTCGGGCGGCTACATCCAGCAGGACCCGCTAGCCGAGATGTGCAAGCGGGTGGACGCCATCAAAATCGATCTGAAGGGATTTTCGGAGAAGTTCTACAAAGAAGTAGTCAACGGCGAGCTCAAACCGGTTCAGGACACGCTGGCCGCGATCCGCAAGCACAACGTCTGGAGCGAGATCGTCTACCTGGTGATTCCGACGCTGAACGATTCCGAGCAGGAGTTCAAAGGCCTGGCGCGGTGGATCAAGACGGAGCTGGGCCCCGACGTTCCCGTGCACTTCACGCGATTCCACCCCGATTACCTGCTGAAGAACCTGCCCGATACGCCTGTGCCGGCCTTGGAACGGGCCAAGGCGATCGCCGACGCGGAGGGCCTTCACTATGTGTACATCGGCAACGTTCCGGGCCATCCGGCCGAGAGCACGCGCTGCCCGAAATGCGGCCGCGTGATCGTGGAGCGAGCCGGTTTCACCGTGCGCGCGTTCCACATCGAGCGCGGCACGTGCCGGTTTTGTCAAACCGCCATCCCGGGAATGTGGGAAGGAGCGCTTCACGCATGAGGATTTCACGTTCGACGATACCGTTCCCGGCGCTGGCCTGCCTGCTGCTGGCGCAGTGCGGCGCCGACGGCGCCGGCGAGACGCCCAAGGTCAGGCCGATGGCCGTCGCGGGGACGTTTTACCCCGCCGACCCCAAGGTCATCGAGAAGACCATCGACGGTTTTCTGGCCCAAGCCGCCGCGCAACCGCCGCTGGACGCCGTGGCTCTGGTAGTCCCTCACGCGGGCTGGGAGTACGCCGGCTCGGTGGCGGCTTACTCCTGGGCTTCGCTCAAGGGCCGGAAGATCGACCGGGTGGTGATCGTCGCGCCCTCGCATTACGAGGCCTTCGGCTTCGCCTCGGTCTACGACGGCGCGGCGTACACGACGCCGCTGGGCCAGGTTCCCGTGGATCGCGCCTTCGCCGCCAAACTGGCCTCCATGAACAAGCTCATCCGCCTTTCGGGCGCGGGACATACGCCTTCCCCGGGCAAACTGGAGCATTCCGTGGAAGTACACCTGCCATTTCTCCAGCGTGTAATAGGGCAGTTCCAGCTTGTGCCCATCGTCATGGGCAGCCAGGATTACGAAGTCTGCCGGGCCGTGGGCGTGGCGCTCGCCAAGATGCTCCAGGGACAGCCCAACACGCTGATCGTCGCCAGCTCCGACCTCTCGCACTACCACACCTACGATGAAGCCGTGAAGATGGACCACAAGACGCTGAAGGGCATCGAGGAGTGGGACTACCTGAGCATGTCGCGCAATTTCGATCAAGGGATTTGGGAAGCGTGCGGCGGCGGACCGATCATCGCCGCCATGATCGCCTCCGAGCGCCTGGGCGCCTCCCAGGCCAAGGTATTGAAATACGCCAATTCCGGCGACGTGCCGGGAGGGGACAAGAGCCGCGTGGTGGGCTATGGCGCCGTCGCGTTTCTGAAAAAGCAGAACCGCGCCGCCGCCGACGAGCCGCCGTTCTCGCTGGAGGCGAGCGAAAAACAAGAACTCCTGAACATCGCGCGCCAGTCCGTGGAAACCGCGGTGCAGCGCGGCAAAGCCTATGAACCTCCGCCGCCCGCTTCCGAAGCGCTGAACCAGGAGCGCGGCGCTTTCGTCACGCTGACCGAGCGCGGCGATCTCCGGGGCTGCATCGGCTACACGGCTCCCACCAAGCCCCTCTACCTGACGGTCCGGGACGTGGCGCGGTTCGCCGCCCTCCAGGATCCGCGCTTCCACCCGGTGGCCGCGGCGGAGTTGGGCAAGTTGGACTACGAGATTTCCGTGCTCTCCCCCATGCGCCGCGTGATGGACGCCAAGGAGATCGTCATCGGTACGCATGGACTGCTGATTCGGAAAGGCCGCGACCAAGGCCTGCTCCTCCCGCAGGTGGCCACGGAGGAAAAATGGGATCGCGCCGAGTTCCTGGAGGAAGTCTGCTACAAAGCCGGCCTGCCGAGAGGCTCCTGGCAGCAGCCCGACGCCGACTTGTTCCGCTTCACCGCCCTGGTGTTCGACGGAGCGAAAGCCCGGTAGAGGTTTGGTATTACCCCGCATTTCCGTTTTGAAGAGTTCCTGATAACTTCCGCCAAACACCTGACCGACTCCCGGCGCGGGAAGAACACGCAGATCCCGCTGGCGGACCTGGGGTGGCCCGTTCCGGGGCTGCCGGAGTCGTTCGGGGTCCAATGGAAGCGGCTGGGTGTATCATTGCTACTGGCCAGGAAGCTAAAAAGGAAATTCTGGTTGATCCAAGCTGTGAAGGTAGACGACCATGGAGGTCAACAGGCGCACATTCTTGCTGGCGGCGACGATCCTGCCAGCCTCTCGATTGGCGGGGCAACCGGTCGCGGGAGCCTTGTCGCCGGCGGACGACGGCGCCCCTTCGCCGCTCCTGAACTTCAATTGTTACACGGCCATAGGCTTAGGGGACGATCCCGCCGGCATTCTGGACGAGTTCGGACAGCTAAGAGGACGCAATGTACATGTCCTTCTCGATCTCGATTCACCCTTGAAGCCGTTCGATACCGGGACGCGCGTTCAGGACGAGAGATGGGCCCAGTGGCTGAAGGAAGGCCTGCCGATCGTTCGCAGTAAAGCCGATGGAAGGCGCGCCTCGATCGATTGGACCGCCTTCGCGGCCGATCACGCTGGAATCAAAGGCGAATACGTCGTCGTAAGTCATGTCGCCTCTCCTCTTCATCTCCGTCTGTTGTTCCCTTATGTAACAACTGTCAGAGTCGAAGGGAACCAGGTCATTGGTCGAGACCAGCTTCTGGCTCTCATCCCCGAGGCAAAACACGTCGCGATAGGAAGTGCGAAATATAATCTGTTTTCACCCGATTCGGCTCGCCTCCGCGAGCCGCGCTCGGGCGCGCTAGTCGAGCAGTGGCTGGCGGACGCCTATGGCAGCATACGGCCGGGCCTTGCCAGGGCGTTCAGCAACGGCCGGCGAGTGACCCTGAATCGGTCGATCGACTACCGCATCCCGGCCGCTTCTCCGAGCGCTTATTACGTCTATCTCGGCCTGTTTACGGGCGCCAGGAACGCCTCGCGCGGAGAGTCCATTCTGAAACTGTCCGTGAACGGACAAAGCCAGCTCGTGGACCTTTGGGAGCTTGGGCAGGGGGATCCTCTGCTGCTGGAGTTCGCCGTTCTTCCCAACAATGGGGAAATCCGGGTCACGTCCGCATGCGACGCTTCCTCGATGAATGTGTACCGGGAGAGTTTCATCAATGGAATCTGGCTCTTTGACGGCCCTGTAGATCGAGAGCGGTTGAAGACCGGCGCGCTGGATTCTCGGGCTTTGGTGCATATTCCTTGCGGTCAAGAGCCACTCACCGACGTCGCCGCGAATGTAGAGCTCGAATATGAACCGGCGTCCGTACTCGGCAAGAGCTTCTTCCTGCCTTATGACCTGCCCGCGGGTGAAGGAGCCAGGGCTGCGGGCATTTCGGCCGCGCGGGCCGAAGCGGCGGCGACCGCACACTGGAATGAGTTTCTCGATCGGGGCGCGGACCTGAGACTGGGCGTCTCTAGGCTCGATAATCTCTACCGCACGTCTGTGCTCAACATTCTCCTGCTGCGCACACGCTATCCCGGAGCGGGAATCGATGGACAGGATCTTTACGTGGTTAAGCCCGGTGTGACCGCCTACAACAATTTCTGGACACGGGATGGCTCGTATATGGCGACGGCGCTGGGCCTGGCGGGTCATACCGGCGAAACGGAGAGATCTCTTCGCCTCTTCTGGCAACAGGGCTTGAAGGGGGTCTTAGCCACGTGGGGCCAGCAGCCTGGAGGGTTCTGGCAGTCTCCCATCACCGAGTGGGACGCCAACGGCGAGGCGCTCTGGGCCCTGGTTCATCACTTCGAGCTCACCCGCGATCGGCAGTGGCTGGCAAACGCCTATGACAGCATTCGGAGAGGCGGCCTCTGGATCAAGTACGCGTGTGAGCAGACGCAGTTCACGAATGAAAACGGAGAGAGGCCGGCCTACTATGGACTGCTCCCGCGGGGCGAAGGAGAAGCGATCGCTTCGGGCTTCAATTACTATCACAACTTCTGGGCGGTACTGGGCCTTCGTCAGGCGATCCTGGCCGCGGAGGCGCTCAATCAACAGGCGGATGCGGAGGTGTTCCACGCCGCTTACAGCAGCCTGTACGCCTACCTCATGACTTCCGTCAAAACCGCTTTCGAACGCACCGGCGGAGGGAAGTATATTCCCGCCACGCCGTCCGATCCCACCCCGTCCATCTGGGGTTCGGCTAACGCCCTCTATCCCTGCCGTTTCCTCGATCCACAGGACCCGATGATGAGCGCCACCCTGGCCGCTCTGGATGGCCAACTGGAGGAGGACGTCTCCGTCTACGGCAAAGGCCATCTGTGGACCTATATTACGGCGGAACTGGCCATGTGCCACCTGTTGCGGAACGAGTTGGACATGTTCTACCGGCTGTTTAACGGCGTAGTAGCCCACTCTTCGCCGACCAATGCTTGGATTGAAGGGATTCGCGTTTCCGACCGTCGCGGCGACGGCGACATGCCGCACGGCTGGGCCGCGGCGGAGTATGTTTTCCTTCACAGAAACTCTCTGGTATTCGAGAACGATGGAGTCCTCGAGTTATGTTGGGGCGTTCAGCCCGATTGGTTGAATGACGGCGCGATGCTGTCGGCTAAAAGAGCTCCCACGCGCCTGGGCAGACTGGATCTCGAGCTGTCCCGAAATGGCAGTGAGCTGGTCGTGGATTGTCGTCTGGCGGCCGGTAGTTCGCCGGCTCCGCGTTCGATCCGGCTGCATCTTCCGCCGCTGAAGGCGCCTCTCTCGTCGGCGGTCGTCAATTCCAAACGGATTCCGCTGGAGCCGGGACAATCGGTGATCGCCATCAACTGAAGCATACCTGTTGAACTGTGCACAGGATTCTCCTGGACGGGCCGCTTTGGTAATTGCAAAATGAAAACCGGCGGGGAAACGCATCGCGGTACGGAACCGGCCCGGCTCCGCCGCACGCTGGGGCTTGGGGACCTCATTCTCTACGGCGTAGTGGTGATTCAACCCACGGCCCCTATGTCGGTCTTCGGGGTGCTCAGCAACCGCGGCCGGGGGCACGTTGTCACGACCATTCTCATCGCCATGGTCGCGATGCTATTCACCGCCATTAGCTATGGCCGAATGGCGCGCGCCTATCCCAGCGCCGGTTCGGCCTTTACCTACGTGGGGCGGGAGATCAACCCCGCTTGGGGGTACGTCACCGGCTGGAGCATGGTCATGGATTACATGATCAACCCCATCATCTGCGTCGTCTGGATCAGTCAACAAGCGCACGTGTTCGCCCCCGTTATCCCGTACTGGAGCTGGGCGGTGTTTGTCGTGCTGCTGTTCTCCTGGCTGAACGTCCTCGGCATTCGCACGTCGGCGAAGATCAATGCCGGGCTGGCGGCGGGCATGGGCGCGGTCATCGCGATATTCTTCGCCTGCGCCGCGCGCTTCATCTTCGGACACCCGCACGGGGCGATGGGCTTCTTCACGCGGCCTTTCTTCGACCCCGCGACGTTCACCGCTGGCGGCGTGCTGGGCGGCACGTCTATTGCGGTGCTGACGTACATTGGGTTCGACGGCATTTCGACCCTGTCGGAAGAGGTCGAAAACCCGCGGCGCAATATCCTGCTGGCGACCGTGCTGACCTGCGTGGTCATCGGCGCGCTATCCGCGTTCGAAGTCTACGCCGCGCAACTGGCGTGGCCGGCGTCCCAGCCGTTCCCCGATGAGACCACAGCGTTCGTTTACGTGGCGGGCCGCACCTGGGGGCCGCTTTTTGCGATCGTCGGGCTAACGCTGGTGCTGGCCAATTTCGGTTCCGGCATGGGCACGCAGCTCGCCGCCGCGCGTCTGCTGTTCGGCATGGGACGGAGCAATGCGCTGCCGAAATCGTTCTTCGGAGCTATAGAACCGAAGCGGCGGATCCCCCGCAATAATGTGCTGTTCGTCGGTGCAGTCAGCCTCATGGGCGCCTTCCTGCTGGACTACAATCTCGGCGCGCAAATGCTGAACTTTGGGGCGCTGATCGCCTTCATGGGCGTGAACGCCGCGGCCTTTGTGCGGTATTACGTCCGTGGAAAGGAAAAGAAGATGGCGGATCTCATCCCCCCGGTCCTGGGATTCGCCATCTGCCTGCTGCTTTGGCTAAATCTGAGTCGCCCGGCGCAGATAGCCGGCGGCGTGTGGATGGCGGCCGGGATCGCGTTTGGAGCATGGAGGACCCGCGGCTTCCGCAATGAACTGGTGAACTTCGATTTCCCCAGCCAGGACAAGGCATGAGCCAACTTGTCTGAGAAATCGCTTAAAATGAGACACTCGCGGGTTGTTAGGCGCCCGGAGGAGGAGCGGAACTGGCCCTCTCTCGGGCTATCGAACGCGCTCGGGAGGAGCAAGATGAAGAAAACGGCTTCAACGGAGGCCGCTGGGCGTAGAATCGATGGTGGTGAGGACGCGAAAAGGGAAATCCCGGTTCCAAACGAAACAGAGCGCTCCGGCCGGATCGCCAAACGCGGCAGCAAACTCGGTCGGTTCTGGCGCAATGCTACAGTCCCTACCTGAAGAGACTCTACGAACGGTCCTCGCCGTCAAGGGTGCGCGGCCTCCCGTTGGTCGGCCCCGAGTTGCTCAACAAGTTTGGAGTAGACAAAATATCATACGGAGGAAGCCGCGAACAGAGAGCGGTTTCGCGCATAAGCACAACATCATCCGGCCAAAGCGCTAGTTCAACTTCTTCAAGGAGGTGTGAAGTCAGATGCAGAACCGACGATCATTCTTGACCAGGGCGAGCCTGGGACTAGCCGCGGCGGGAGCCTCTTCGGCTCCAGCCGCCGCCGGCGGACCTATCGGGTCGGCGGAGACAGGGGCCGCGGCGCCGCAAGAGAGCGCTGCGGGAGAGCGCTACGAGCTGTCCAACCAGAGTGTTGCCGTGGCGCTGGATAACGAAGGGCGCCTGGTGGAGCTAACCAACCGTCAGACAGGGAAGAGTTATCTGGCGGCTGCTACGCGGCGCGCGCCGTGGCGGATGTATTATCGCTGGAACACCCCGCTCGATGGCGCTCTGGAATTGGAGATCCCGACTGACGGCCAAAAGGCCCAAGTCAAACGGGTCGGCAATAGTTTGGAGCTCTCCTATGCAACCCTGACAGGAGCTCTGCCGCAGACCGGCAAGACGCGGGAATTGCAGATCGGCTTGCTCGTGCGGATCGCTTTGGACGGCGACCAACTCACTTGGACCGCCAGGATTGACAATCGGGAAAGCGACAAAGGGCTCCAGGTGAGCGAGCTCTGGCTGCCCTGGATTTACGGGATTGGCGACATGGGGATGGGCCCCGCGTCGGACGTGCTCTACTGGCCCAGCCGGGGCGGGCGCCGGGTAGAAGCTCCCTATGCCAAGTTGATGGCCGCCATTGGCTCCCCGCCCGAGTCCCTGGGCTTCGGGGCGAACCCGACCTGGTCGTACAGCGACACTGGGGCGCCGGATTACCGCCTCGCCTACCCCTATCCGGCGTGTATGCAATGGTTCACGTTCAACAACGGCGAAGAAGGGCTGTATTTGGGCAGCCACGACAACACGCTGATGACCACGGTCCTGAACGTGGCCGCCGGCGCCGGTGCGCGCGGGGGGTATGCGCCGCGGCCACAGGGCTTGCCTGCCGACGCCGAGAAAACCATGTCCGCCTCCATCGTGAAGTTTCCGTTCGCCCCAGGCGGGGAGACCTGGGACTCGCAGCCGGTTGTGATGCGGCTCTACCGCGGGGACTGGCACGTGGCGGCGCGGACGTACCGCGCCTGGGCTGATACATGGATGCAAAAAACCAATCCTCCGGAGTGGCTCCGGCGCACCCCGGGATGGATTACAACGACCATGAAAGGCCAGAGCGGGCAGATTCGCGCCACCTATGCCGAGTTGCCCGGCATGCTGAAAACAGCCCAGACGATCGGCCTGGACCTGTTCAGAATCTTTGGTTGGATGAAGCAAGGTTTCGACGACTATTATCCCGAATACTCCGCTGACGAGGCCATGGGAGGGGAAGCCGGCCTCAAGAAGGCGCTCGCGGAAATAAAGCAGGCCGGCGGCAAAAGTTTGCTTTACACCCAGGGACAGTTGATCGATCCGGCCGCGGAGTGGTACCGAACCAAGGGCTACCGCATCACGGCCAAGGATATCTGGGGCGCCGAATATCGCGAGACCTATGGCGGAAGCGGAAGCGGAGCCTTCATGGGGACGTTTCGCAACAAGTGGTTCGGCGTGGCCTGTCCCGCGGCGCCCGGGTGGAGCGACCAGCTCGTGTCGCAGACCAAGATGGTTATGGACTTCGGCGCGCAGGGCGTCTTTTACGACCAACTGGGAGGCGCTCCTCCTTACATCTGCTTCTCCACCGAACACAATCACACCAGGCCGTCCCTGGCGGTTGGCTCGTGGAAGGTGAAGAACCTGCAGCGTATCAATGAGGTGATCAAAGCGTACGATCGCGACGCCCTTTTGTCGGAAGAGCTGGTCACGGACTGCTATGCCGGGTGGGTCGATATCACTTGGTCCGAGGGGGTCGGTTTCTTCACCGACCCGGAGTCTTTTGGGGAGATGTATCGGTACACGTTCCCCGAACCGATCTTCACCAACCGTGCGGATGGCCCGGAGGCGCGCGATCGCCGGAAGCAATTCGGCCATGCGTTCGCTCTGGGCATGCGTTTCGAGGGCAGCGTGAGGGATGCGCAAGATCCGGCCATGGCGCCTTACTTGGGCAGGATGATTGACCTTTACAAGAAGTATGCCGACCTTCTTATGGAGGGGCGCTTTGTGGATAGTGAAGGCTTCCTGTGCGACAACGGCCAAGTTTCCTCCCATGCTTTCGTGGCGGGGAACCGCATGGCGGTGACGCTGTGGAATTCAACCAAGGCTGCGCAGCGAGCCCGAGTGGTGGCGGCCGGCTATCAGCTCGAGGCGGCGGAGTGGCAAGATCGAAACTTGTCGGGCCCGGATCAGTGGATCAGGCCAGGCGATGTAGCGCTGTTGGTCTTCCGCCGCTCGTAGAGGGATTGCCCACAACGGCTTTCCCGGGGACATTCGGAAACCGGCGGCGCTGCCCATTGGCCGCGCAGCGGAGGATGAGAGACATTCGCGCGGGGAGGAAACTGCATGCCGATCGAGAAGAACGACGCGTTAACCGCCAGCAGAAGAGAATTCTCCAAGATGGCCCTCGGAGGGGCGGCGTTGCTGGCTTCCGCCGGCAAAGGATACGCCACGCTGCGTCCGATTCCGCCGGGCATCAAGGTCGGGCACTCTGCGGGCCAGCCGAGCGCGGAGAACATGCTCTTCCTCAAGCAGCTTGGGGTGACGTGGGTGAGTCTCGGGGCGACGCCGCAAACCGCCACCGCCGAGGGCTTCACGAAGATGAGGCAGCAATGGGAAGACGGCGGATTCAAAGTCTACAACATCGGGAGTGGAGTTGGGCCGAGCGGTAGTCTGCATAACATGCCGGAGGTCACGCTGAATCTTCCCGGACGCGACCAGAAGATCGAAGAATACCTGAACTACATTCGCTACCTAGGCAAAGCCGGCATCCCTTACTCCACCTACGCCCATATGGGTAACGGCATCTGGCGCAGCGGCCGGGCGGCGTTGCCCCGCGGGTATACTGGCGCCGACTGCGATTTGTCCAGCCCCAATCTGCGGGGAACCTGGGACGGGAAGACGTATACGGAGCCGCTTTCCCACGGCCGCGTGTTCACGAAGGAGGAAATCTGGGACAACTACGCCTACTTCATCAAGAAGGTGGCGCCGGTCGCCGAGGAGGCAGGCGTGCGAATCGGCATTCACCCGGACGACCCGCCGCAACCCGTGCTCGCTGGCGTCCCGCGCTGCATCTTCGGAAACTTCGAAGGCTACAAGCGGGCGATTGAGATCGCCAATAGTCCCAACATAGGCGTGTGCCTGTGCTGTGGATCCTGGCTGGAGGGCGGCAAAATGACGGGCGCGGAGCCACCGGAGGTGATTCGGTACTTCGGCGGCATGAAGAAACTCTTCAAGATCCACTTCCGCAACGTGAGCGCGCCTTTGCCGCATTTTACCGAGACCTTGATAGACGACGGCTACTACGATATGAACAAGGTGATGCAGGCGCTGGTGGACGTCGATTTCGACGGCATCGTGATCCCCGATCATATTCCGGCGCTGGGGGTTATGCCGGGCGCGGAACCCGGCGGGGGAGGCGGTGGGGCGGGCAGAGGCGCTCCGGGAACGTACCGGCCGAACATCGGTGTGGCCTATCTGATCGCCTGCATCAATTCGATGCTCAAAGCAGCTCAGAATCGCAAAAGTAGTGGATAAGAATCCGGCGAGCATCCGCCGAAACCGGCGGGGCCGCCAGGTGATCGAGGTTGCGGTGATCGCTGAGTTGCGGCGGAAAGGTTTTTCGCTGTGATACGCTAAGCGGCAACCGGAAGCTAAAATGGAAACCCCGGCGTAATCCTCTGCGGCGGCGCCGAATTCGTAGACCGAGGTATGCGGAAATCCAGGATAAGATCGGAGCGGGCCCGAAAGGGCCAAGCCAATTCCTTCACGGAGGTGTGAAGTCATATGCAGAACCGACGATCGTTCTTGACCCAGGCAACCCTGGGGCTGGCCGCGGCGGACCAAGCCGTGGCTGAACCTATCGCGTCGGCCGCGGCGCCGCAAGAAGGCGCTGCGGGCGGACGCTTCGAGCTGTCCAACGACCGGGTTGCCGTGGTGCTGGATAGCGAAGGCCGGCTGGTGGAGTTGACCAACCGTCAGACCGGGAAGAGTTATCTGGCGGCTGCGGCGCGGCACGCGCCGTGGCGGATGTTTTATCGTTTGAACACCCCGCTCGATGGCGCTCTGGAACTGGGAATCCCGACCGATGGCCAGAAGGCCCAGGTCAGACGGAACGGCGCCAGTTTGGAGCTCTCCTATGCGACCCTAACGGGAGCTCTGCCGCAGAGCGGCAAGACGCGGGAATTGCAGATCGGCTTGCTCGTGCGCATCGCTTTGCAAGGGGACCAGCTCACTTGGACCGCCCGGATCGAGAATCGGGAAAGCGACAAAAAACTCCAGGTAAGCGAGATCTGGCTGCCCTGGATCTACGGGATCGGCGACATGGGCATGGGTCCGGCGTCGGACGTGCTCTACTGGCCCAGCCGGGGCGGACGCCGGGTGGAAGCTCCCTCCCTGAAACTGGCGGCTGCCACCGGTCCAGCGCAGCCCACAGGCTTTGGGTCGAATCCGACCTGGTCGTACAGCGACACCGGGGCGCCCGATTACCGCGTCGCTTACCCCTATCCGGCGTGCATGCAATGGTTCACGTTCAACAACGGCGAAGAAGGGCTGTATTTCGGCAGCCACGACCAGAAGCTGATGAGCACGGTCCTGGACGTGGCCGCCTCCGGCGCCGGTGGGCGGCGGGGCGGGGGGCCGCAGTCGGCGCGGGCCGGGGCGGCCGAAGCCGAGAGAGCCATGACGGCCTCCATCGTGAAGTTCCCGTTCGTCCAGGGCGGGGAGACCTGGGACTCGGAGCCGGTTGTGGTGCGGCTCTACCGGGGCGACTGGCACGAGGCGGCGAAGACCTACCGCGCGTGGGCGGGAACATGGATGCGGAAGCCCGATCCTCCGGCGTGGGTCCGGCGCACGCCGGGATGGGCCGGAAGCACCTTGAAGGGCCAGAGCGGGCAGGTTCGCACCACCTATGACGCTTTGCCCGGCATGCAGAAAAACGCCCAGGCGATGGGCTTGAACCTGTTCAAAATCGATGGCTGGAATAAGCAAGGTTTCGACGACTATTACCCCGAATACACCCCTGATGAGGCGATGGGAGGGGAGGCCGCCCTCAAAAAGGCGCTTGCGGAAATAAAGCAAGCCGGTGGTAGAAGTTTCCTTTACACCCAGGGGCAGTTGATTGATCCGGGTTCCGAGTTCTATAAGACCAAGGGCTACCGGACCAGCGCCAAAGACATCTGGGGCGCCGAGTACCGCGAGACCTATGGCGGATCCGGAAGCGGCGCTTTCATGGGGACATTTCGCAACAAGTGGTTTGCCGTGGCCTGTCCGGCGGCGCCCGGCTGGGGCGATCAACTCGTGTCGCAGGCCCAGATGGTTCTTGGGTTCGGCGCTCAAGGCGTCTTCTATGACCAACTCGGAGGCGCTCCTCCGTACATCTGCTTCTCCGAAGAGCACCAGCACACCAGGCCGTCCCTGGCGGTGGGCCCGTGGAAGGTGAAGAACTTCCAGCTACTGCGCGAGGCGGTCAAGTCGCATGACCCCGACGCTATTTTGTCGAACGAGTTGGTTGTCGATTGCTACGCCGGTTGGGCCGATCTCATTCATTCCGAGGGCATCGGTTTCTACCCGGATCCGGAATCCTTCGGGGAGATGTTCCGCTACACGTTTCCCGAACCGATCGTCACCAACCGCACGCAAGGCCCGGAGTCGAGCAATCTACGGAAGCAGCTCGGCCATGCGTTCTCTCTGGGACTGCGCTTCGAGGGCGGCGGCAGGGGTGGGCAAAACTCGGATAATGCGCGTTACGCCGCCCGGCTGATTAGCCTATACAACACCCATGCCGACCTTCTCTTGGAGGGACGCTTTGTGGATACGGAAGGCTTCCGGTGCGACAACAGCCGGGTTTCCGCGCACGCTTTCGTGGCGGCCAACCGTATGGCGGTGACGCTGTGGAACGACACGGACGCCGCGCAGCAAGTCGAAGTGATACCGGCCGGCTACCAGCTTGAGGTGGCGGAGTGGCAAGATCCCAGCTTGTCGGGTCCGGGTCAGTGGATCATGCCTGGCGATATAGCCGTGCTGATCTTTCGCCACGCGTAGAGGGATTGCCGGCAGCGGCTTTCCCTAAAAGAGAACGTGTGTTGGCGATATGCCTGCTTGCCGTAGGAGTCGCATACGCGCAGCCAGGCGGCGCTCAGCCAGGCGCGCAGCGAGGCGGTAGTCGGCAAGGCGGCGGTCAGCCGAGGGTGCTCGGGCCGCAACCGCCGGTGGTGGATCCAGGCGGTCCGGGCAAGGCGCCGTCGGACGCCGATTTGTTCCGCTTCACCGCCCTGGTGTTCGACGGAGCGAAAGTCCGGTAGGGTATCGGTTTCCGGGAAACGATCTCGTCGGGCATCGGCGCAAGCTGCAAAGCGGGGACTGGCTCGAATTTCGCCGCCTTTGCGAAACTTCGTGCCTGTACCCGGTTTGCCCTATGCACCGCACGCTCCCGCGCGTCAAAGCCTCAAAGCCGGACACGGACGTGCGCCACGCATCTGCGAGATCTTCCTCGGTCCAGGCATCGGACCACTCCACACTCCTGCCCTTAGGCTCCGAACCTCGCTGCGGGCCGGAGGCGCGCCGGGCGCTTATTGGATGCTTACTCTGCGGCGGCTCATGGTCGAAGTTGCCAGCCGGCCGCCTGAAGGGGTGGCAGTGGCCTTCAACAAGCAGTCGCCCGTCACCTTCGGGATTTTCAGCTCCACGTTATAACTCGATTGTCCCGACGCACCGATGGAAAACGGAACTTCCTGCCGGGCGACCTCCTGTCCGCCGGAAGACTCCAAGGAGAGCGCGAGCTTGCCCTCCACCGGCGCCGCATCGTCGTTGATCGTCATCACCAGGAAACGGCGGGTGGAATCCGCGGGAAGCGTTGGCTGCCAGAAGTTGATATACACTCCCAGGGGCTTGAACGCCTCGCCCATGTAGTCTTCAAAGTGCGGTTCCAGCTTCAGATTCTTGACGTCCAGAAAGTTGTCCGAAGTAACGCCGCCGGGATAGCTGACTGTCAGGTAAACGAAGTGCATGATTGCAGCCCAGGCGCGGTGGGCGCGCCAAAACTCTGTCTCGCCGGCCATCAGGTAGGCGGCGATGTCGAAACGCTGTTCCGGCGTCGCATTCGGGCCCACGATTTTCTCGAAGACGGTGCGGGACTGCCCCGTCGGCGAGCCATCCCGGTTCAGCTCAAGGTTGCCGTACTCGTTGAGGATGCGCGCGTGCGCCGAGGTGTGCCTGCCGGCGGTGCGGTCGAACCCGTTCATCGTCTCCAGGTCGGTCATCTTGTAGTTCCCCAGGTAAGGATGGATCTCCACCGGATCGTCCGGACCGTTGGGCAGGTTGTAACCGTTCTCCCACTGGCGATTCGAAAGATCCAAGTTTCTCACCGCGGGAATGACTTTGTCGCCGAGCGTCGCTTCGGTAGTTTCGTTGCAAGTATCCCAGAAGGCTACGCTGGGGTGATTCCAGTTGTCCTGCATCCACCCCTTAAACTCGGCGATCAGCTCGTTAGCATCCCAGCTCTGGTGGTAGCCCCAGATGGCGAATTCGTATTGGATCAGCAGGCCTGCTTCGTCGGCGATATCCAGCCATTTATCGGGAACCGGGCCGATGCAGAACCGAAAGCTGTTCCAGTGCATCTTCTTGGGGACGTCGATCAGGAGCCCGCGCACCCATTTATCGTCCCACGGCAGGCGGCCGCACTCTTTGTCCTCAAAGAAACGGTGCAACGTAATGTTCGAGCCGCGCAGGAAGTACACCTTGCCGTTCAGGTACGCCCGCTGGGTGGCGGTGTCGAAGCGGAACTCCCGCATGCCGAACCGCGTGGAGACGGAATCGCCGCCGGTGCTGGTCTCCACGACATAGAGGAACGGGTTCTCCGGAGTCCATAACGTCGCTCCCGGGATTTTGATGACGTCTCTGCGGACGATCTCTTCGCCGGCCTTCAGCGAGAGCTTTACGAGGCCGGAGCGAGCGACCTCGCGCGCTCCTTTCCAAGTCGTGACCCGGTGAGTCAGTTGGAACGAGGCCGCCGGTCCGTAGTTCTTGATGCGCGTTTCGATAAGGATTTCGGAGCCGGCGATCCGCGGCGCGACCTGGATGCTCTCGATCACCGGATTGTCGCAGAGGAACACGGCGACGCTGTCGTAGATGCCGGGCGTCCATTTTACCTTCTCCGAGTCGGTCCCGGCCGGGACTGTCTCGGGCAGGACAGCCGGATGCGCGCCGATCCGCACGATCACATCGTTGTCGCCGTCCCAGTGCATGGCCGCCGTGAGGTCGAAGTATCCAGGGTCGAAACACCCCAAGTGCTCGCCGATCTTCTTGCCGTTGAGCCAGACCGCCATACCGAACTGGGCCTTGTTCACTTTGAGAAGGGCGAAGGCCTTCTTCACCGGGGCGCGGAACGTTGTGCGATACCAGAAGTAGTTCCGGTTCTGCCGAGGAATGCCGACGGCCACGTTCTGAATGGAGACCTGGGGGTTGGTTCGCATGTTGCGGCGCAGCGTTTCACGACTGTCGAACTTGTCTACGTCGGGGAATGCGGGGACCGCCAAGTCCGCCAGACCCGGAACCGGCGCGGTGTGATCGAACGAGGAAGGCACGTCGGTCGCCGACACGGAATCCGCCACTTGCCAGGTACCATCGAGCAAAACGATAACGCGTCCGCCACGGTTGGAAGATGCCAGCCGTCCCCTGCTTCCCGGCGCCGTCTGGCCGCGGGATGTCCGAACCTCCCCGCTGGACTGGGCGAAAACCCCAGTCGCGAAGAAAAAAAACAACAAGAACGAAGTCGTAGCGCGCATCGCAAACTCCTCTTCTCGGGTAATGACCGACACGGAAATCACTTGTCTTTATTTCAGTGGCTGATTGTAACAGGTCGCGATATCCCGGGTCGGCCCACCGCCCTCGACAAGTCCCGTGAAGTCCCCTCCACGTCAACTGCATCGGAAACGCCCCGCTTGCAAGGGCAAACGGGTGGCCAAACGAGCATAACAGGTGGGCAAAACTGGCAAAAGCGGCCAAGCCGGTCACCCTGAACCGCGCCATCCGTCGATTCCCGTATCATAATCGGAAGTCCGCCGGACAAATCGGAAAAGGAGATCGGCGTGCGCGACTACATCGGGGCTATCGATCAGGGAACCACCAGTACGCGCTTCATCGTGTTCGACCGCGCCGGGCGAATCGTATCCCTCGCGCAGAAGGAGCATGAGCAGATCTGTCCGCGGCCCGGGTGGGTGGAACACGATCCCCACGAGATTTGGCGGCGGACGCAGGAGGTAGTCGCGGAGGCCATCGAGTTGCGTGGTCTGCGCCCTTCCGACTTCGCCGCGGTCGGCATTACCAACCAGCGCGAAACCGCCGTGGTCTGGGACCGCGCTACCGGCCGGCCCGTGTACAACGCCGTGGTCTGGCAGGATACGCGCGTCGACCCGTACATCCCGGAACTCATACGGCACGGCGGACCCGACCGTTTCCGGGCGAAAACCGGGCTTCCGGTGTCCACCTACTTCAGCGCGCTGAAGGTTCGCGGGATTCTGGATTGCGTGGAAGGGGCGCGGCGCCGCGCCGAAGCCGGCGAGCTGTGCTTCGGCACTATCGATGCCTACCTGCTCTGGAACCTGACGGGCGGCATCCACACCACCGACTGCACCAACGCCAGCCGCACGCAGTTGATGGACCTTGAGACGCTCGCTTGGGACCCCACGCTTCTGGAGGCTTTCGGGATCCCGGCGCCAATGCTGCCCCGTATCCTGTCAAGCAGCGAAGTCTACGGCGCGGCGGAACTGGACTCGCTCCAAGGCGTGCCCATCGCCGGAATCCTCGGTGATCAACAGGCGGCGCTCGTGGGACAGACCTGCTTCCATGCTGGTGAAGCGAAGAACACCTACGGCACTGGCTGTTTTCTTCTGATGAACACCGGCGCGCGGCCGGTGCGCTCGAAGCACGGCCTGTTGACCACGGTTGCATACCGGTTGGGGAACGAGGCCCCGGTCTATGCGCTCGAGGGCAGCGTCGCCATCGCCGGCGCACTGGTGCAATGGATCCGCGACAACCTTGGCCTCATCGCGAAGAGTTCGGATATCGAATCGCTGGCGCGGACCGTTCCGGACAATGGCGGCGTCTATTTCGTCCCGGCGTTTTCGGGGTTGTACGCGCCGCATTGGAAGGCGAACGCCCGCGGCGTAATCGCCGGCCTGACGCGCTTCACCAATAAAGGCCACATCGCGCGCGCCGTCCTGGAAGCGGCCGCGTTTCAGACGCGCGAAGTGGTGGACGCCATGGAGAAGGACGCGGGCATCGCCGTCGGCATCCTGCGCGCCGATGGCGGCATGGTCGAAAACGACCTGTTGATGCAGTTCCAGGCCGACATTTTGAACCGCCGCGTGGTGCGCCCGGGGGTAAAGGAAACCACCGCGCTGGGAGCCGCCTGCGCCGCCGGACTGGCGGTAGGCTTCTTCAAGGATTTGGAAGACCTGAAATCGCACTGGTCGATTGAGCGGACCTGGACTCCGGCCATGGACCCCGCCCAACGCGATGCGATGTATAAATATTGGAAAAAAGCCGTCACCCGCTCTTTCGACTGGCTCGAAACTGCCTGACGGCCAACCGGAGTCATCTATGAGAGCGCTGTCCCTGTCAAGCACTGTTTTTGGGCTGCCCCTTGGCTGAAATCTCGCTTTTTCGATACACTACCAGTACCCGGACGGAGGATAGGGCCACGCTGGAGAGCGACCCGAGCGCCGATCCGGCAGCCGGGATTGGAGCGGGAGCGAAGCTCCCGCCCATCCGCTTTCATTCGTTTTGCGCCAATCCTGGCCTGTTTCTTCCTCTCTTTCCGGTTCGTCCCATGTGCTCTTACCATCGGCCTCGTCCACCCGTCATCTATCCGCTCTGACAGCGAGCATGAGCGTCTTCGCCCCGGGTGTCGCAATCACACGCACGGCCTCAAAGGGCCAGACTCACTCCCGCGCTTATCCGTTCTTGGACGAAGACCCAACGGCCGCATGCGGCTGCCGATACTTTTCCCGTTTCCGGAGGATCCACCAACTCGCTTCCGCCCAGTGCCGGGCGACGGCCACGGCCGCCTTACCATGGCACTTTTTCGCCTTCACCCGATCATAGAGTTGTAAAGCGTGGTGACCCGTATACCGATGCCGGTGCATCAGAATGCAATCCGACGCCTCCACAAAGGCCCATCGCAAATAGTGATTGGCCTGTTGGGACGTGGGGCCGGCGTACGATTTGCCGCCGCTGGCGTGCACGGTAGGCGCCAACCCCGCGTAACTGGCCAAGTGCGCCGCCGTGGGAAATCGGTTCACGTCCCCGATCTCCAGATGGATCGTGGCGCCCAGAATCTCCCCCACCCCCGGCAAGGACTTCAATAACCGCACCCAACCGATACGCCCGATGCGCTCGCGAATCCTCACCTCCAACTCGCCGATGTGCCTCTCTACTTCATCCAGCAGTTCCCCTTCGTGCCGGCTCGTGCGGCGAGTTTCCTCCGGCAGTCGGCCGATCGCGATGGCTAGATGCACGCGCTGTTTTTTCGCAAACAGGTCGCTGACTACCTCCCCGCCCAAGGTCCCCTAGCGTTTCAGCGCCGCATGCATCCGATTCTTCAACACCGTCGTGTGGGAACGCAGGGCCAGCCGTCCCCGCATCAACCCCCGCAGATCTCGTAATTCCGCGGGCGGAATCCAAACCTCCGGCAACGTCCCGTTGCGCAGCAAGATGGCCAGACCCCGCGCATCCAGCTGGTCCGTCTTGTTGCGTCCCCCCATCCGTCGCTGGGCCTCCCAGGGATTCACCAGCCGGGCGTCCAGTCCGGCGGCTTCCAGCTCATCCATGAGCCCATACCACCCACCGCTCGCTTCCACGGCGATCGGCGTCCCCTCTTCCAGACCTGACAGAAAACCCCGCAAGTCCAGCCCCACATGATCCACTCGAACTGCCGGGCCGATCCGTCCCGTTTCATCCACGCTCACGAACACCGAATAGCGCGCGTGGGCATCGCATCCGATATACTGTTTCACGCTGCAGTACCTCCTTCGTGTGCCGCTTGCACGGAGGCCGATTGTCTCCGATCAGCCCCGGAGTTGCTGCAGCGCTCTCATACGATCACATTGTTTTCAGTAGCTTAGGGGTCCCCGCTCGGAAGATCTGAGAAGGGGAGGTGTTACTCTCAAATCGGGATGAGGGTTGCGCGGCTTCGCGGCATGCGAAGCCGCTTTTGTTTTGGAGGGCGCGAATGAGCAAGAAACAACAAGCAACGGATGCTCCCAAAACTTGCGAGGAGTGCGAGCGGTGGAAGGAAGTCAAGCGGAAGATACGGATTTCCGATCTGCTGGCGGAAGCGATCGGGGCGATCGAGGCGAAGGTGAGGGACAAGGAACTGAAGCCCACGATCGGAGATTATCTGAAGCTGCTGCAGATGGAGCAGGAGCTTGGGGAGGAGGCGCCGAAGGAGATCACGGTGAGATGGGTCGAGCCAGAGACGACATCCGCCGAATCCCCCGAGACATAGCGTATGTCCCCTTGCCCTCGCAACGAAAGTTCCACCTGTCGGCGGCGCGGTTCAAGGGGTTTTCGGGGCCCATCGGGAGCGGCAAGAGCCAGGCGCTGTGCCAGGAAGCGGTCCGGATGAGCTACATCAACGCGGGAAGAACGGGGCTGCTGGGGGCGCCGACGTACCCCATGCTGAGAGACGCGACAGCGGCGGCGCTGCTCGAGATCCTGGACGGGAATCGAATTCCTTACGAGCACAACAAGGCCGAAAACACGCTGGCGATCACGGACACGGGATCGAAGATTCTGTTCCGGCCGCTGGAGGAATTCGAGCGATTGCGAGGCACGAACCTGGCATGGTTCGGCGTGGACGAGCTGACGTACACGCAGGAATCGGCGTGGCTGCGGCTGGAAGGGCGCCTGCGCGACCCGAAGGCGCGACGGCTGTGCGGCTTCGCAGTGTGGACGCCGAAAGGGTACGACTGGGTATACCGCAGGTTCATAGGGAACAAACAGGAGGGGTACGAGGCGGTCCGCGCCAAACCGTTCGAAAACCGGTTTCTGACGGCCAAGATTCCGGACTATTACGACCGGTTGCGGACAAGCTACGACGAGCGGTTCTTTCAACAGGAAGCCCTGGGCGAGTATCTCAGCCAGGACGGAACGACGGTGTACACCGCGTTCGACCGGAGCGCGCACATCGCCGACCTGCGGGTGGACCCCTGCCTGCCGCTGCTGTGGGCCCTGGATTTCAACGTGGACCCGATGTCGTCGGTGATCGCGCAGGTGGCGGGGGGCAAGGTGTTCGCGCTGGACGAAATCGTGATCCGGCACGGAACCACGCACCAGGCATGCGAGGAATTCCTCAAGCGGTACGGGCAGCACGGCGCGGGGGTGGCGATTTGCGGAGACGCGTCGGGGCATCAGCAGCAGACGACGGGAACATCGGATTACCAGATGATCCGGGAATACTTCGCGGTCCATTCGAACGTCGGGGTGGAGTACCGCACGGCGCGATCGAACCCGGCGGTGAGAGAGCGAATCAACCTGATGAATGCGAAACTGCGATCAGCCGCGGGCGAGATCGGACTGTTGGTGGATGCCAAATGCAAGGAGTTGATTCTTGACTTGGAGCAGGTGTCGTTCAAGGCGGATACGTGGCAGATCGATAAAGACCGGGACAGGATGAGGACGCACCTTTCGGACGCGCTGGGGTACCTGGTGTGGCAGGAGTGCCGGCCGGCGGCGCCGATCGGGGAGAGGCGGGAGCGGTTGCTCTGAGGGCTGGAGAGTAGCAAAGCCGCGACCAAAATCTCACCGCGGAGACGCGAAGAAGAAACGGAGAAGAGGAGGGTTGGTTCGGCGGTAAGTCGCCGGCTGGCGCTTCTAGGGCAGTTCGGGCAGCAGAGGGTGCCGAGGACGGTGGGGCTGGCACCTCGCGGGATGGTTGCGTGGAGGAAGGGCTGACACGCCACGGAAGACGGTGGCCTGTCCCACGGGCTGCATGAGAAGAAATGGAGGTGGTGTGATGCGGATCGAGGCGCGGGACATCAACCGGGAACATCCGGAGTACGTCGCGCGCAGGGCGATGTGGAGGCAGTACAAAGACCTCTACGCGGGGGGGGAGCGGCTGCGGGTGAACGCCTGGGAGTACCTCGTCCGGCGGCACAAGGAGCCGGGCGATGTCTACCAGGAGCGGTTGAACCGGGTGTTCTACGAGAACTACGTCGGCTCGATCATCGACTGGTACGCGGCGACGCTGATGCACCGCGAACCGATGGTGCAGTTCGACGGCAACGATGAAGGAGCGAAGAACTTCTACACCGCGCTGGCGGACGACTGCGACTTGAAGGGGACGAACCTGCCCGAGTTTTTCCGGCAGCGGTTCACGCAGACGCTGGTATACGGCAGCAGCTATCTGGTGGTGGATTTCCCGCGGGCCGGCGCCGAGGGGCCGGCGCCCCTGACGCGGGCGGAAGAGGACGCCGCGGGGAGATCGCGCGCGTTCCTGACGGACTACACCGCGGAAGAGGTCATCAACTGGAGCTACGATCCGGCCGGCGGACTGGAATGGGCGGTTATCCGGACGTCTTGCGTGCGGGAGTCGCAGGCCGCGAATTCGGGATGGGCAAAAGAAACGCGGTGGATCCACTACGATCGCGAAAACTATCAGATCTACCGCAAGAGCGGCGAAGCGGATGCGATCGAACTGCTCGACGAAGGGCGGCACGGCTTGGCGGCGTTGCACCGAGTTCCGCTGTTCCAGATGAAAGTGAGCGAGGGGCTGTGGCTGATGAACAAGGCGGCGCTGCTGCAACTGGAGCACTTCAATAAATCCAACGCGCTGGCCTGGGCGCTGACGATGGGGCTGTTCGCAACCCCGGTGGTGTACTCGGAACGGCCATGGAACCAGATTGTGGGCGAATCCTACTACATCCAGCTCGGCTCGGCGGACCGTTTCGGGTGGACGGAACCGGAGGGGAAGGTCTACCAGATCGCGGCGGACAACCTGGAGCGGCTGAAGGAAGAGATTTACCGGGTTTGCTACCTCACGTGGCAGGCGGACGCCACGAGCGCCGGAGCGCTGAAGCAATCGGGGCTGAGCAAACAAATGGACTTCATGGCCACGCAGGAGGTGCTGCGCGCATACGGCGACGCCGTGAAGGACACCATGAAGCAGGTGTTGTGGTCGATCGCGGCGGCGCGGCAGGACGGCGTCTCGATCGACGTTTCAGGGCTTGACGAGTTCGATATCGAGGACTTCAGCAACGAGTTGGACGACGCCAGGAAACTGCTGGACCTGGGGGTCGGCTCGGAGACGCTGAAAAAACAAATCTTCAAGAAGCTGGCGTTCAAGTATCTTTGCGACGCACGGCAGGAGATCAAGAACCAAGTGGCGGACGAGATCGACAGGTCGTAGCGAACAAACCACATTCAGACGAGGAAGGTTATGGAAGGCATCGATATTCAAGCGATCGTAAGACAGGCAATCGAAGAGTACGCCGGTCAGGAGCAGGCCAAGAGCGAGCCGGCGCACCAGGCGGAACTTCAGGAGGAGCGCCGGCGCAGGGAACAACTGGAACGGCGGCTGAACGAACTGGCGGAGGAGAACCAGCGCAGCCGGCTGCTCGCGGCGGAAGCGGAGCGGAGTTCGTCGGTTCGCGCCGAACTGCAACGGCTGGGAGTCGCAAAGATCGACTTGGCGTTCAAGGCCGTGAAGGAAGATATCGTGCGGGCGGAAGACGGACGGCTGATCGTTCGGAACGAAAGCGGCGAGACGCCCATGAAGGAGTACCTGGCGGCGTTCGTCGCGGAAAACCCGGAGTTTTTGCCGGCCCGGATTGCGGGCGGGAGCGGAATCACGGGGATGCTGAAGGCGCCGGCGGGGCGGGAGACGGTGGACATGGACCGCATCCGGCCGGGCATGAACGCCGAGGAGATGCAGCGCATACGGGAGGAGATCGTGCGCGTGGCGTCGCAGAGCCTCCGGTGAATTGACGAGACGCGCGCCGTATAGGTTGAGATCCTCCCGATGCCGCCAAGAATGGCGGCATGGCAGGGGGCCCAGAGGGCGCCCCGGCCCACTCCACGGATACGCGCTAAGGGACCCAGGGGTCCCGACGAGTTTTGGGTTGGCGGGCAAATGGCCCGCACCGCCCAAGAGGCAACCGGCCACTCACGGCCGGCAATTAGAAGACAGAAGGAGAATCAATGGCAGCTATTACTTCAACAAACGTCGCAAACGCGATTGTCAAGCTGGTGGCGGCGGACGCATTGCCGGTGCTGGTGGGGAACCTGATCATGGGGAACCTGGTGAATCGCGATTACGAGCCGGTGCTTGCGCAGGCCGGCGATACGGTGAACGTGCCGATTCCGCCCGTGATGGTGGCGAACAACATCCTGGAAGGCGGGACGGTGCAAACGCAGAATCCGAGTCTAGGGAACGCGCAGATCGTGCTGAACACGCACGTGGAAGCGACCTTTCAGATTCCGGACGTGACCAAGGTGCTGGCGGTGCCGGATCTGCTGAAGATCTACATGGAACCGTCCGTGGCGGCGGTGGCGCAGAGAATCGAAACCGACCTGTTGTCGTTGTACGCGGGCTTCACGGCCAATACGCCGGTAGGCACGGCGGGCACGGCGATCACGGAAGCCACAATCGACGCGGCGGAGACGGCGCTGTTTCTGTCGAAGGTTCCGGCGTCGGAGCAGAAGTTCATGGTAGTGGACGCGAGCACCTATTCGGCGTGGCGACAGATCCCGCGGTTCAGCGAGTTCCAGCGCGCGGGCGACGCGGGGCTGAAGACGCTGATCGATGGAACGGTGGGGAAGATCAAGGACTTCTTCGTATTCCGGTCGCAGTTCGTGCAGAAGACGAGCGGCACGCCGGTGACAACCCACAACCTGGCGTTCACGAAGAGCGCCGTGGGCCTGGTGATCCGGCGTCTGCCGCAACCCCTTCCGGGCACCGGCGCCATCGCGGAATACGCGGAACTGGGCAACTTCGGCATGCGGGTCATCATGAGCTACCAGCCGAACACGCTGGCGCAGCAGTTCACGGTGGACGTGCTGTACGGATGCGGGATCCTGCGGAATACGTCGGGTGTGCAGGTGAACACGTAGGGCCCGTGAGATGGGGCAGACGGCAAGAGGCGATCGTCTGCCCCACGGAAAAGCATAGCCGCAGCCCAAACCAAGATTTCACCGGGCTCAAAGGGCGCCCCGACGCTGAGACGCGGAGAACACGCAGAGAAGAAGGAGAATTGGTCTGGCTGTGGGTTCCGAGGCTGTGCTGCTGGCGAAGTTTGCGCAGCAGAGGAAGCGGAGTACGGAAGGGCTGGCGCGTCGCGGGCGCAGTAATCGGTCTCTGCCTCGACAGGCCAAGAAGAACGATGGCCTGTCTCACGTACTAAGAAATGTGGAACGTTTGCACTGGAGGACTTTATGGATTTGACGGCGTACTACAAGAGACTGCGGGATGTGGAAGGCGCGATCAAGGAGCCGTTTCCCATCGTGGTGAGTTTGGACACCCCCGACGGCGGCAAGGCAGGCGCCCTGACGGAGACTCCGCGCTGGCTGGCAGCGAGGATGATCGCGCAAGGGCAGGCCAAGCTGGCATCGGCCGATGAAGCCAAGGCGTTCCGCGATGCTCTGGTGGAGGCGCAGCGCAAAGTGGAGCAGGACGCGGCGGCGGCCAAGGTGCAGTTTGCGGTGCTGACTCCGGCGGAACTCAGCAAGCTCAAGGGCGCGGGCAAAGCGTCCAAGGACTAGGCGCATATGGCTCTGTTCACGGACGGTCCGGCGTCCACGATGGAAGACTTGGCGGGGCAGGACTCGCAGCTTCTGGACGTCGCCAATACGGAAGGAATCGACGTCGGGCGCAAGCTGGCGTCGGCGCAGGACGAGCTTGGGGTGGATCTTGCCGGGCTGCTGAATCGGGGCGGCTGGGAGGGCCAGCCGTTCTGGCTCGCCAGCGCCCCGGATGTGAGCCACGTGGTGGTTACGCCTCCGTTGAGGCTGTGGCACGCGTTCCGAACGCTGGAGCTGGTCTACGGCGAGGCATACTACAACCAGTTGAGCGAACGGTATAGCGGCAAGCGCGACGCGTTTCACGACATGGCGGCGTGGGCGCGCGAGAAGTTGATCGAGCTGGGGATCGGGATCGCGTCGGACCCGGTTGCGCGGGCGGCCACACCGGTGGTGCAAACGACAGCCGGCAACCTACCCACGGGGATCTATTACGTGACGATGGCGTGGGTGAACGCGGCCGGCGAGGAAGGCGCGTGCGCCTCGCCGGCCGTGGCCTCGACAGCGGGCAACACGTTGCTGGCGCTCCCGCAAAACGCTCCGGCAAACGCGAAGAGCTGGAACGTTTACGTGGGCCAGGGGCCGGATTCCATGACGCTGCAAAGCGCGTCGCCTATCCCGGCCGGGCAAAGCTGGACGCAATCGAACCCGGTGGCGACGACGGGGCGAGCGCCCGGCTTGGGACAGGCGCCGAATTACCTCTTCGCGGCGCCGCGGACGCTACAGAGGGGCTGATGTGACACAGCAGATCGGCGGAGCGAGCGCCGCCAAAACAATCGCGCTCATCGTGGGACCGAAGGGAGTGAACGCCGGGCTGGCGGCGCTCACGCAGCCGGCCAACCAGCCGCGCGCCACGCCGCTCGATGCGGCGCAGGTACGGGCTCAGAACGTCGCGGCCGACCTGGCCGAGCGCGGCGGCGCGCAATACCCGGCGGTAAACGTGTATTGCGAGAAAGTGGTCAACAGCCTTGTCGAGAAGTTCCGAAGCTTTTCGGGGAGCGTTCAGATGGCGGTTGAAATCCGGCACTCGCAGGACCGGCTGGACGGCCTACAGGACCAACTGGAAGTCTACGCGGACGCCGCCACGCAAGCGTTGGACGGCGCGCGGGGCGACTGGGGAGACGGCATGTTTTATGCCGGCGGCTACCAAGTAGCATTCGGCGGGGCGAAACAGGGCGGTAAGAATTTCATCCAGACGGCGAAGATAACATTCGAGATCGGAGTGAGCAGGAACTGACATGGCTACCTATGTTTCCTCAAACGCAAATCGGTTCTACGCGGCGCTGGAGTCTGCGTACGGGCTCGCGGCGACCGCTACGGCAGCGAGCCGGATACCGGCGGTCAAGCTGGCGGTGACGCAGCAACGGGAGTCCGCGCCACGAAAGGACAAGACAGGGAGCCGGACTTTCGCCGGGCTGCCGCCCGGCGGACGAAAGCGCACCACGTTCGATCTTCAGACGTACATGACAAGCTGGCAGAAGCCGGCCGGCCAACCGGGATACGGGCCGTTGTTCCAGGCGGCGCTGGGCGGGACTCCTCTAGGGTTCGGGGGCGGGACGGCGGCATCCAGCGACGCGAATGGGAGGCTGGGATTCCAGGCGGCTCACGGCCTAGCGGCGGGACAGGCGGTTTCATGCGGGGGAGAGGTCCGGTTCGTGGCCGCCATCGTGGACACGAGCACAGTGCAGTTAAACGCGCCGTTTACCGTCCTGCCGGCGACGGGCGCGCCGGTAGCCGCCACGATCACCTATGCGCCGGCGACGGTCTTGCCGAGCGTGAGCATTTTCGACTACTGGACGCCGGCGACGGCGGTGCAGAGGCTGCTGTGCGGAGCGGCCGTCGACGAGATGGACATCCAGGTGAACGGGGACTACCACGAGTTCCGCTTCCGCGGCCTGGCGCAGGACGTGATGGACAGCAGCAGCTTTTCGGGCGAAGCGGCGGGGTTACAGAGTTTCCCGGCTGAGCCGGCGCTCGATGCGTTCGATTACTCGATCGTGCCGGGAAACATGGGCCAGGCGTGGCTGGGGACATCGCCCACGCAGTTTCTGACGCTCACGGCGGCTTCGGTGACGCTCAAGAACGGCTTGGACATGCGATCCAGAGAATTCGGAAGCAACCTGCCGCAAGCGATCTCGCCGGGACAACGCACGGTGACAGCGACTTTCGATCTCTACAGCCTGGACGACCAAGCCACCAACGGACTGTATCAAGCCGCGCGGCAGCAATCGCCGATCAGCGTCATGTTCCAACTGGGCGAGGTGGAAGGGCAGGTGATGGCGGTGTATCTACAAAGCGTGATTCCGGAAGTGCCGGAGTTCAACGACGGCGAGAACCGGCTCCAGTGGCAATTCCGGTCGTCGCGAGCGCAGGGGACGGTGGACGACGAGATTGCGGTGGCGTTCGGGTAGGCGGAGGAAAGGGAACATAGGGGACGCCAACGATTTCACCGCGGAGGCGCGGAGACGCGGAGAATGCGCGGAGAAGAAACGAGGGTTGGTCCGGCTGTGGGTTGCAGGCCCCTGCCGCTGGCGGAGTTCGGACAGCCGAGCAAGCCGAGGTTCGAGGGGCAGGCGCCTTGAGGGTTGGGTGTGCGGGGAAGGGATGGACAGGCCACATCCCACTTGAGGGGGAAGGATGAGTTACGAAAGCCATAGGGTGGTGGAATCGGCGGTCGCGCCGGGGGTTCAGTTCACGGTGGCGAAGATGTCGTTTGCGCGGCGGATGGAACTCATGCGCAGAGTGCGGGATTTGGCGCGGCGGATGGAATTCCTGGAGGCCGGCGAAAGCGCGGGGGAGAAGATGGATGCGGCTCTGCTCCGGGCGGAAATCGACCGGCTGTACTTGACGTGGGGGCTGCGCGCCGTGTCGGGGCTCGAGTTAGACGGATCGGAAGCCACGCCGGAACGGCTGGTGGAGGCGGGCCCCGAAAACCTGTTCCGGGAAGCGCTGGCGGCGGTGCGGGCGGAGACAGGACTCAGCGAGGCGGACCGAAAAAACTGATTGTCGCCTTCCACTTTCAATTCTCCAACCAGGCCGGTTGGAAGTGCGACGCGTGCCGGCGATCCGGCCTGGAACGAAAGCGGCGATGCGGATGGCTGGCGGGCCGAGAAGAGCCGAACGCGCCGCTGGTATGGGCGCGAAAGGGCATCTCGCTCACATACTGCCCGAAGTCCCATATCACGGCGGAGAGCATGGCGCTGGTGGATGAATTTTTCGCACGGCGGCGTTTGGGAGGAACGGAGTTTACGGAGTTGAGCGCACGCCAGGTGGAGGCGTTCACCATACTGGAGAGCGCGCTCATGGCGGAGAGGACCGATGGCCAACAACAATCAAGAGACGCTTCTCGATGATTTCGACGCAATTCAGAGGCAAGACGCCGGAGACAACCAGACGGTCCAGATGCTTACAGAGGGGCTGGTAGAGGCCCTACACAATGCGGTCGCGGCGGCGAGCGGCACGGTTCACCCAGCCGCGACCGACACGGCGGCCAGCGGAGGCAGCGGCTTTTCGGCCGGCGCGACGGTGGAATCGGTCCTGGAGGGCGGTTTGGGACTGGGGTCGCTGGTCGGCGGCCTGATCGGGCTTTTTGGGGGCGGCGACTCGAGCGCTCCGCCGGCGCTGGTCAAGTACGCCATGCCGACACCGCTCGATATCGAGACTGCCTGGACGCCATCGGGGGTGGAAGGCGCGGACTACGACCAGATGGGGATGCCGCGCGCATACGGCGGCTCTTCGCCGGCGCAAACGAGCGCGGACGCAAACGGGTCTTCGGGCGGCGCAGCCGCGTCGGCGCAAATTTCGGTGAACGTGCAGGCGATGGACGCGCGGTCGTTTCTGGACCGCAGCGGAGACATCGCGGCGGCGGTTCGAAACGCGATGCTGAACCTGAATTCGATCAACGACGTAGTAAACGATCTATAGACCATGGCCAGCTTTCCAAAGTTGAAAACCAACGCGGCGGCGCAGTACCCGGCGACGAGAAGCGCCCGATACCAGAATGAAGCGCTCCGGTTCGTGGACGGGACGGAGCAGCGTTATCGGGACAGCGCCGGCCCGCTGCACCGGTGGGAGATCCATCTCAGTCAACTGGACGAGGCCGAGATGGCGGCGCTCGAGGAGTTCTTCGCCGATAACCAGGGCGCGTTCGGGAGTTTCTCGTTCGTCGACCCGTGGGACGGACAGACGTATCCGAACTGCAGCCTGGACACGGACGTACTGGAGACGATGGCGCGGGCGGAGATGAACGGGGCCACGTCGCTGACGGTGGTGGAGAACCGGGGATAAGATGCTGGTCTATCCGCAACTCGGAACGGGGGCGTTGAGCCAGTTTCCCATTCGGAAACAACGGCGCATGCGAACCGTGGTCAACACCGCCTCGGACGGGAGTTCCATCAAACTGGCGGACCCGGCGGGGGAGACGACCGCGTGGCAGTTGGCGTACGCAGGGCTGACAGACGGCGAAATCGCGGCCCTGGAGCAGTTCTTCGCGTCGGCGGAAGGATCGTTGAACGGGTTCACGTTCGTCGATCCGACGGCGAACCTGCTGGCGTGGAGCGGCCAGTTGGGCAATAGCGCGTGGGCGCGGGGGCCGGCGCTATCCGTCACGGGCGGCATTGCCGATCCCGCGGGCGGCGCGCTGGCGTGGCGGCTGACGAATCAGGGAGCGGCGGCGCAAACGATTTCGCAGACGTTGGCCGCGCCGGGCGCATACGTCTACTGCCTGAGCGCGTACGCCCGGGCCGCCACGGCCGGGACGGTGACGATGTTCGTAGGGGCAAACCGGGCAGACCGGACTATCACGACCCAATGGAGCCGGATCGTATTCACGGCGAGCGGAAACGCCAGCGCGGCATCGATCGGCTTCGGCTTGGAGATGCCGGCCGGCGCCGTGGTGGATGTTTTCGGAATCCAGGCGGAAGCGCAGGCGGGAGCATCGACGTACAAGAGCAGCACGGCGAGCGGAGTCTACGAGAACGCGCGGCTCCTGGACGACGAACTGAAGGTCACTTCCAACGACGTCAACAGTCACTCCTGTACGGTAAACATCATCCATGTCAACGATCTATGAGCTGAAGGAAGAGGCGGTCACGGACACGCCGCTTCTGCTGTTCGACTGCGCGCTCACCAACGGGCAGAGGGAGAGATGGAGCACGCATGGGGTGGTGGTGGGAGGCGTGACATACGAAGCGCGCGTCCTCAGCCACAACGTATTCGAGATGCAGTCGGCGTCGGACCAAGGCGTGGACGGGATGCCGCGGATTTCGATTCTGCTGGCGAACGCCGATTCCCATTTCTCGGAAGTGGAGCGCGCCACAGGATGGAAGGGCGCACGGCTGACGGTGAGTTTTCTGTTCTACGATCTGCGTGGCCAGGCTCCGGCCAGCGATATCGCCGTGCTGTTTCAGGGGATCTGCAACCCGCCGGACGAAATCCGGGAAGCCACGTTCCAGATTACGGCGGGCAACCGGATGAATTTGCAGAGGACGCTGCTTCCCGAGGTGCGCATCCAGCGGCGGTGCCCGTGGGATTTTCCGGCCACCGCCGATCAGCGCCTGGAAGCGGTGGCTGGCGGGAGCAGCGGCAAGTATTCGCAGTTCTACCGGTGCGGGTACTCGGCGGGCGCCGCGGGTGGAACCGGAACATTGAACGGGAACGCTCCATTCACGGAGTGCGGGTTTACGCGCGAGGATTGCGAAGCGCGCGGCATGTTTCTGCGTTTCGGCGGGTTTGCGTACGTTCCTCCGGCGATTCTGGTGCGCACGTCCGGCGACAAGAACTGGCACACGTCGGCGGTGACCGATAACACGGCGCGGTACAACGATTTCGTTCCGATGGTGTACGGCACGGCGTGGTTCGCGCCGCCGGTGGTGTTCACGCGCAACGACGGCAACCTCACGCGGATGCAGGTCCTGCTGGGGATCGGCGAGATGACGGGCGTGATTACGGTCCTGGTCAACAACGTGGAAATTCCCCAGGGCGTCTCCGGCCAGAACATGACTGGGACCGGCTGGTACAACATCGTGTCGCTGGGGACGCGCGACGGCGCCTTCGACCTCGATTTCACGGACGCCAGCGGGCAGCCGGCGGGGGACCCTTATGGGAGCATGGCGTATCTCTCGGTGGTGGTTCCGAACCGGTTGAACGACGGGACGACGCTGCCCAGCATCAAAGTGCTGGCGCAAGGGCTGAAAGTCCCCATCTACGGCAACGACGGAACGCTCACAGGCGAGCAATTCAGCAATAACCCGGCCTGGGTCCTGCTGGATATCCTCCAGCGAACCGGGTGGACCACGGCCGAGATCGACATTCCCAGTTTCGCGGCGGCGGCGGCGTACTGCGATGAGGCGATTGCCGCGCTGGACATCTACGGCAATCCGATTCAATTGGCGCGGTTTCAGTGTAATTTCCCGCTCAAGAACCGGAAGAGCGCGGGAGATCTGGCGCGCGGGGTCCGCAGCGCCGGGCGACTGCTGCTCACGTACAGCAGCGCCGGATTGATGCAACTCCGCGTGGAGAACACGATCGCCGCCGAGCAACCCGCCAAGCCGGCCTGGTCGAACAGCGCGCAGCCGCTCAATGGCGGCTGGCCGAATTACGAATTTGGAGACGGCAGCGACGGCTTCGGCGGCATTCTGCGGAAAGCCAACGGAGAGCCGAGCGTACGCCTGTACTCGCGGAGCGTAGCGGACACGCCGAATCGCTTCAGCGTGGAGTTTCAGGACTCGCTGAACGGATACCAACAGGACAGTTACTCGATTGTCGATCCGGACGACGTGGCGCTGTGCGGGCAGGAGGTGGCGGCGACGGTGGCCGCCATCGGAATTCCGCATTACGACCAGGCGGGGCGGATCCTCATGCTGAACCTGGACAAATCGATTCGCGGCAACACCTACATCGAGTTCGAGACCAGCGTGAAAGCTCTCGGCGTGCGACCGGGAGACCTGATCACGGTGACGTACCTCAAGGAGGGATTCTCGCGCCAGCCGTTTCGGGTCTTGAAGATCGCGCCGGGAGTGAATCACCGGCTGACGACGATCGCGGCGCAGATCCATGACGACGCATGGTACGCCGATAGCAACGGCCAGCCAGACTCGGCTACGGGAGGCGGGTGGCAGGGCGAGGCCGGCATAGGCGTTCCGTTACCGCTTGTGGGCGCGGTGGTGGACGCCAACGGGGCAACCCAGTTCGGCGTCCAGGAAGCCACGGGCAGCGGAAGCGGCGACGCCGACACGAACGTCACGGTAAGCTGGGTTCCGTCGTCGAGCGGAGCGGTGGCCGGGCCGGGCAGCCCGCTGGTGAACTTGATCCCCACGGTGGAGGCGGGTGGAACGCTCACGGGGAATCAGGTTCTGTACTACGCGGCCACGGGAAGGGATTCGGCCGGAAACGAGGGCGCGCCGTCGTTTCTGGTGAGAGCGGTGATCGGAAGCGATGGAAGCAAAGTCACTCTTTCGGGACTGAGCTTCGCGCCGGGCACGGCCGCCTTCCACGTGTACCGGGGCGCCACGCCGGCGCAACTGTTCCGCATCGCATCGGACCAGGCGCCGGCCAGCCAGTTCACCGACGCCGGCCTGGCGAACCAGTCTATCGGCCCTCCCGATCCTAATTTCGATCATGCCAACTTCTACTGGCGAATGGAGCGACTGCCGGAGAGCGCGGCGACGTCGTATTCCGCCAACACGGTGGGGAACGGATCGCTCCAGATGGTGGAAAACGCCTACCTCGGGATGATCGCGCGGATTACGCGTGGCCGCGGCGCGGGGCAGGAGCGCGCGATCAGTTCGAACACCGCCACCGATGTCACCGTGTCGCCGGCATGGGCGGCGACGCCGGATGGGACCAGTTCCTTCGCGGTGGCGGACAGCGGCTGGCAATTCGGCGCGCAAACCAGGAGCGCCACGGCGCAGTTCACGGTTCCCAACCGGCCAGGGGAAACGGCGCAGATCACCGGGCGAGCAGCCAACGCCAACGACGTGGAGTGCGCCCCGGAACTCTCGATCGTGACCCGGTGGAAAATCGGCGGCTCCGGCGCGGTTGACGCCGCCGTTCCGCCCCAACCGTTCTTCGCACTGGGAGCGGGCCGGCAGGGCGGGACGGTCGAACTGAGCGGCGTTTCATTCGGAGACTTGATGAATACGCGGTCGATATCGTCGGCGACGCTGAGGATATACTACTGGGACGAGTTGCAGGGCGCGCCGACGATCGCGCTGGCGGCCGCCGTTGGCGTGGCCGACACGACGATCACCCTTTCCCAGGCGGGCCCGGGGCAGCCGGGGACCTTCATTCAGATCGAGGGCGAGGTTCTGCGGGTGGAAGCGTCGCTGCATAACGGAACGAGCTACACCGTAACGCGAGGGATGCACGGCAGTGTCGCGGCGACGCACCTGGCGCAGACGCCGATCTACCACCTTGCGTGCCTGGCGGCGATCGCGCCGTTTCCACCCGATTTCTTCGGCAGTTCCTACAGCGGAACCTGGAGCTACCCGGTTGTCCTGCCGAACGCCCGAGTGGCGAGCGCGGAGTTGTTCGCGACGAACGGCAGGGGGAACAGCCCGACGAGCAGCGCCTGCCTGACGCACGTCGTGGAAAGCGGCCTGCGGACGCTTTCGGGCGGGCAGTACACCATCCAGGTGGAGGGTTTCCTGGCGGTGGATCAATCGGCGGCTCTGGCCCTGGTGGTGGAGGCCGGGCACGCCGTGCGCGACGTATATGCGGTGCTGGGAACGGTGGCTGACGCGCAGGTGAAAGTCACTCTCAACGTCAACGGTAATCCATACTGCACCCTAACCTTTGAAGCAGGCCGCCCGGTGTCGGACAGCGCTCTCGGCTACCAGCTTCCACCGCTCGCGTTGGGATCGACGATCACCCTTGCGGTGGGTCCCGTGGGACAAACCAGTCCGGGCGCGGACCTGACTGTGCTGATTCGACTGTGATGCCGGAACAACCTACCAAGCTTCGGCCGGACCGGGACCTGCAGTGCTACTTCCAGCGCCCGAGCGCGGCGGCGGCGCTCAGCGACACGAGCGCGACGGGGTTCACCGTATCGGGGGCGTTTCGCCAGCAATTCGATTGGGCGGTGGTCGAATGGAACCGCGATAACGTGTTCGAGCACCCGGCGCTGCGCCCACTGCCGGACGGCGACCTGAGCGGCATCCAACTCTCCTACGAGGAAGAACGCACAAACTGCATGGCGATGGACTGCAAGCTGTGGCCCACCGTGGACTGGCCATTTCTGCGCGTTTGGGCGACCGGCGCGGACGCCGTCGAGCGGGAGTATAAGGTCCCCCTCAAGGACCACGCCACGCCGATAGAAGGCGACTTCGCCGCGGCGCAGGCCACATTTGAACTCGGGGGAACGGTCACGGCCTCCGACTATGTGGAGCTTGTCTGGGAGGCGGGAGACGGAGTTTCGCCATGGCTGCGGCACGCCACCCACATGATGTACTACAACGACACGCTGGCGGGAGTGGCGCAGGGGCTGGCGGACGCGATCAACGCGAACACGCCGGATACCGGCATGGCCGCGGCGGTGGACGGAACGCAGATTACGTTGCAATACGCGAGCGCGGCGGGAGCGAACGGAAACCGCGTCGGAGCGTACGCCAACGTCGGCGGCTCCGGGACCGAAACGTGGCAGCCTTCATGGCGAATATTAAGCGGCGGGACGTCGCCAACGACGTGGCGCGTCGACCTGGATTTCAGCAGCCTCCAGGGCTACGTGGGACCGGACTTCACGGCAATGGCTGCCGTGCCAACCGGATCGGTGCGGAGGATGCGCTGGACATGGGCGCCCGCGCAACAGAGCGCCGATTTCTTGCGGACCGAATTCCAGGTAACGGTCGCGAACTGGGCAGTCACGGGGACGGGCGCCGCGTACATGGTCGCCGGGCCGGGAAGCTGGCGGGTGGAAGACGACTCGCCATCGCTGACCTGGGCCGGAACGTGGCAAGACCGGGCGAATGGCAACTACTCCGGGGGCTCCATCCGGCCGACAGATACCCTGGGCGCATCGGTTTCGTATACCTACACGGCGGTCGGCAACCACACGGCGTACCTGGGCACGCGCAAGTTCCTCAGCGACTCGGCGGCGGGCGCGCAGATCTCGATCGCCTTCGATGGAACGACGCGCCAGGAAAGCCTCGCGATGAACGGGGTGGAAGACACGCTGGTCCGGATCAAGGTGGCCGATGCGGGAGCCGGCGCGCATACCGTCACGGCGACGCACGCGGGCAACGGAGTGTTCTATTTCGACTTTTTCGAAATCGCTATCCCGTCCGCGGCGCCGCCGGCATTCGCAGAGACTCTCCTGACGACCCTGGCCACGGACTGGGACACAGACCATTCCATCGCACTGGCGCCGGAGCGCACGGCGTGGCTTTTGGAATCGCTGGGTTTCCACGGGCGAGCCAACCACTATGCGGGCGCGATGTGGTTCTACGAGCTGACGCGGCCGGGACACCAGTACGCTTCGGCGACGGTGACCTTCACGGGAACGCCGGATTTCGGAGCGTACACGAATCTGCAGGTAGACACGGCGGCGTTTCAGCACTTGAATCTGGTGGCGGATACGGCAGCCAGCATCGCGAAGGCGTTTGAGCTCGAATTGAACGCCGGCGCAACGGCGGTCTGGGGGCGCGCGCAAGGCGCGACGCTGACCATCTGGTCCAGGACGATGGGGACCGCCGGAAACGGGATGGCGGTGACCGCGGATACGGGCGAAAGCCAGGACTTCACGGCGCAACCCAGCGGGCCGCTATCGGGAGGCGCGGACGGCGACATAGCCTCGATGCCGTGGGCCGATGGGTGGCGCACGGACCTGAGCTCCGTCCCCCGCTTGAACCGGGCGGCGCGCGACTGGCACAGCAGTTACTTCCGCGCCCTGAAGGGATACGGGATCGACGTCGCGGCGGCTTTTTCCATGGAACTGCAGCACGGAGATCCGACTCCGCAGACCGGCATCGCGCAACAATATCCAGACGGCAGCCCCGCGCTGCTGAACACGCCGGCGGTGCAAACGAATTTCTCACCGGCGAGCACCGCGTTCTGGCAGCAGGTCTACCTCGAAATGGCCGATCTGATGAGCGCGGCGGGGATTACTCCGTATTTGCAGTTCGGCGAGGTCCAGTGGTGGTACAACGCGGCGCCATCGGGCATGCCGTTCTACGACGCGTACACGGCCAGCGCGTTTCAAGCGGAATATGGGCGGCCGATGGCCGTGATTCCCAGCCAGAACGCGCTGCCCGACGGGTTCCAGGCGGAATGCGCGTTCCTGCCTAAACTCATCGGCGAGTTCACCCAGGCGATCATCGGCTACGTGCGCGCGGCGCACGCCGACGCGCGGTTCGAGGCGCTATACCCTATGGATACCAACGACACGCCGCTGAACAAGATCGTGAATTATCCGACCGATTACTGGACGCCCGCCAATCTTACGTGTCTGAAGACCGAAAACTTCCTCTACACCGGCAACCGCGATTTGAACCAAGTGCGCAACTCGATTCAGTTGCCGATGCAACTCGGGTTTCCGCCCGCGCAAAGCAGCCATCTGGTAGGGATCGGCGATTATACGACGCCGTGGCGCAAAGAGCGGCGGCTGGCCCTGGCAAAGGGAGTGGAATCGGTGGTGCTTTTCGCGCTCGATCAGTTTTGCTTGATCGGGTACTCGCTGCCTTTACGTCCGGGGTTGCGGAGAGCGGTGGCGATGGGAAGCTCTTAATTCTTACCGATGCTGTCGTACTGAAACTCTGGCGGACAACTGTTTCCCCGGCGCCGGCCGATTTTTGGGGCTATTGTGAAATGAGCAGGTTAGCCATGAGCCACAATTGCTTCGATTCGGAAGATACCAGCATTCTGGAGATCGCCACGCACGCGGCGGGGCCTCGGGGACCGCTGCCGTTGACGGAGAGCATGCTTCGCGATCTGCCCTCTGGCGATCTCTTTGGATGGACGCAAAACGCCGGGATGGGTTGGAAGGCGTCGGAGTTGGGAGGGAAGGAGTTCCTGATCCTCTCGACTCACGGAGGCATCCGCGCCCCCGACGGTTCGCCGGTGGCGCTGGGCTACCACACCGGGCACTTCGAGGTGGGGCTGCTGGTGGAAGCCGCCGCGCGGGAATTGAAGGCGGCCGGCGCCGTTCCCTTCGCCGGGTGCTGCACGGATCCATGCGACGGCCGCACGCAGGGCACGCCCGGCATGTTCGACAGCCTTCCGTATCGCAACGACGCCGCCACGGTGTTTCGCCGCCTGATCCGCTCGCTTCCCACGCGGCGCGGCGTGCTGGGCGTCGCCACCTGCGACAAGGGCTTGCCGGCCATGATGATGGCGCTGGCGAACTGCGGCGATCTTCCCTCCGTGCTGGTCCCGGGCGGCGTGACCCTGGCTCCGGCGAATGGCGAGGACGCGGCAGCCATTCAGAGCATCGGCGCGCGCTTCGTCCACGGCGAGCTGACGCTGGAGCAAGCGGCCGATCTGGGCTGTCGCGCCTGCGCGTCGCCGGGTGGCGGCTGCCAGTTTCTGGGCACGGCCGCTACCTCGCAGGTGGTGGGAGAGGCTTTAGGAATGGCGCTGGGGCACGCGGCGCTGTCGCCCTCCGGCCACGCCATCTGGCTGGATCTGGCGCGGCGCTCGGCCCGTGCCTTGATGGCGCTGGAGGTGCGCGGAGTGGGAATGCGCGAGATTCTCACCGACGCCGCGGTGCGGAACGCCTTGGTGACGCACGCGGCCTTCGGCGGGTCCACCAACCTGGTTCTGCATCTGCCCGCCATCGCGCATGCAGCCGGCCTCCGCCGGCCGACGGCGGAAGACTGGGCGCGCATCAACCGCGGGACGCCGCGGCTGGTGGACGTCTTACCGAACGGACCACGGAATCACCCAACCATCCAAGTCTTTTTGGCCGGCGGCGTGCCGGAAGTGATGCTGCATTTGCGCCGCGCCGGCTTGCTGGAGACGCGCGTCCTGACGGCGAGCGGCGTTACGCTGGGCGAGCAACTCGACGAATGGGAACGCTCCAACCGGCGGGCACGGCTGCGGGTGCTCCTTCGCGAGCGCGACGGCGTGGATCCGGACGACGTCATCTTCACTCCGGAGGCCGCCGCGCGCCGCGGGATCACTTCCACGGTTTGCTTTCCGCACGGAAACCTGGCGCCGGAGGGGTCGGTCATCAAGAGCACGGGCATCGACCCGACGGTGGTCGACGCGGACGGCGTCTATCGCAAAACGGGGCCGGCGCGGGTGTTCGTCACGGAGCGCGCCGCCATCGCTTACATCAAGAGCGACCGCATCCGGCCGGGCGACATATTGGCGCTCGCCTGCCGTGGCCCCATGGGCGCCGGAATGGAGGAAGTCTATCAGCTCACGGCCGCGCTGAAATATCTCTCGTTCGGCAAGCACGTGGCCCTCCTGACGGACGCGCGTTTCAGCGGCATCTCGACCGGCGCGTGCATCGGACACGTTTCGCCCGAGGCGCTGGCCGGCGGGCCGATCGGCAAACTGCGAGATGGCGACCTGGTCGAGATCGTCATCGACCGCGTGAAGCTGGAGGGTTCGGTCGATTTCGTCGGCGAGAACGGTGTGAACGTGGGACCGGAGGAAGGCGCTCGCATTTTAGCCGCGCGGCCGCCGCGGCCGGATCTGGCCGCCGATCCGGTTCTCCCGGACGACACGCGCCTGTGGGCCGCGTTGCAGGACGTGAGCGGCGGGACATGGGGCGGCAGCGTGTTCGACACGGAGACGATTTTGCGAGTGCTGGCGGCGGGGAAGAAGGCGCTGGCGGGCTGACTCATGGTTTCGAACGTCGGCAAGGGAACCGGGGCCAAAGGGCGCTCCGTAGCTTGAAGAGTTGCTCCACGTTACAATTCCCTTGTGGCCCGCGTCCTGATGGTTACGCCGGAGGCCGCGCCGTTCGCCAAGACGGGGGGGCTGGCCGACGTCGTCGGCTCTCTTCCCGCGGCTTTGCGGGCGTACGGCGATGAAGTCGCCGTTCTGATTCCGCGCTACGGAGGCATCGACCTCCAGGGGTTGCGGCGTGTTTTCGATTTCCTGCCCATCCATTTCGGAGCGGCGCGTTACGATTGCTCTGTTTACCAGGCCCCCGGCGATTTCCCATTCTACTTGCTGGATTGCCCGCCTCTATACGACCGCAAGGGCTTGTACGGCGAATCCGGCGTGGACTACCCGGACAATGCCGTTCGATTCGCGACGTTCTGCCGCGGGGCGCTGGAGGTGGCGCGCCGGCTTTTCCGGACCGAGATATTCCACTGCCACGACTGGCAGGCCGGGCTTGTGCCGGCCTACCTGCGAAGTACATTCGCGGGCGACCCCACGTTTCTCGGCGTCAAGACCCTGTTCACCATTCACAACCTGGGATACCAGGGGCTGTTTCCACGGAGCGCGCTGGCGGAAGCGGCGCTGGACCCCGCCTTGTTCCGTCCCGACGGCCTGGAATTCTTCGGCAGCGTGAGCTATATCAAGAGCGGAATCGCGCTGGCGGACGCGCTGAATACCGTCAGCCCCACGTATGCGCGCGAGATCCAGACCCCGGAGTACGGGTTTGGGCTGGATGGCGTGTTGCGGGAGCGCGCCGGGGCGCTCACGGGAATCTTGAACGGGGCCGACTACGGCGAGTGGAACCCGGAGACCGACCCGTTGTTGCCGGAGCGTTATTCGGCGCGCGATCTGGCGGGGAAACGGGTTTGCAAGGAGCGCCTTCTGGCCGAACTGGGGCTGCCTCCGCAAGCGGCGGCGCGCCCGTTGATCGGTATCGTCTCGCGACTCACGCGGCAAAAAGGCGCGGACCTGCTGGCCGAGGCCGCCGGGGCCATCCTCGCCGGGGACGCGTACTTGGCGGCGCTGGGGACGGGCGATCCGGAGTACGAGGAGTTCTTCCTCCGGATGGCGGCCGAGTTTCCCGGGCGGGTGGGGGTGCGCATCGGATTCGACAACGGACTGGCGCACCGCATCGAAGCGGGGGTGGACATTTTTCTCATGCCCAGCCGGTACGAACCGTGCGGGCTGAATCAGATGTACAGCCTGAAATATGGAACCATCCCCGTGGTTCGCGCCACCGGCGGACTGGATGATACCATCGAGGAGGACACCGGGTTCAAGTTCAAGGAGTATTCGGCCGAGGCGCTCGTGGCGGCTGTCCAAGAGGCCCTCCTGGCGTTTGAAAACGCAGGCTCCTGGAAGGAAAGGATGCTTCGCGCAATGGCGAAGGATTTCTCCTGGAACGCTTCCGCGGGGGCCTATTCGGCGCTTTATGCGAGGCTGCTGGAGCGCGCCTGAATCCTTCCGCCCGGCCCGCGATTCTAATGAGGTAGGAGAACACATGGCAGGCCAGAACGTACAGACCTTTACCGACGCAAGCTTCGACCAGGAGGTGCTCCGGTCCGATGTGCCGGTGCTGGTGGACTTTTGGGCCGAGTGGTGCGGCCCTTGCCGGATGATGGCTCCCACCATCGACTTGGTGGCGAACGAATACTCCGGCAGAGTGAAAGTCGGCAAGCTGGATGTGGACTCCAACGGCGATACCGCCATGCGGTACAACATTCGCGGCATTCCCACCCTGCTTCTGTTCCAAGGCGGGCAAGTCGTGGAGCAGCGCGTGGGGGCGGTAGGGAAGTCGGAAGTGCAGAAGATGCTGGACTCTCACGTCCAGACCCCTCAACAGACCTAATCGGGGGCCGGGTCCCGCCCATCGGCCAGTTTTTTTGTGCGTCTAGCGGCGGAGGGCACTAGAATGGCTGTAAGGCTCCATGGCCACTCTTCCGAAGCCTGCCACTAGCGCCGCGTTGCTTCGTCAGCTCGGCTTCTTCAGCGCGACGGCGTTCGTCATCTCGAACATGGTGGGGGCCGGCATCTTCGGCACCACCGGTTATATGGCCGGCGATTTAGGGAGCGCCGGCGTGATTCTCGCCTGCTGGGGAGTGGGCGCGCTGTTCGCCCTCGCGGGGGCCCTGAGCTATTCCGAGCTGGGCATCAACTATCCGAGTTCCGGCGGCGAGTACGTGTATCTGACCCACGCGTACGGTCCGGAATGGGGCTTCATGACGGGATGGGTTTCGTTCTTCTCGGGTTTTTCCGCGCCCATCGCGGTTTCGGCGCTGCTATTCTCGGATTACCTCGGCCACTTTTTTCCCAGCTTGAAGCTATCGAGCGCCATGACCATCGGCTCCGGCGCGTTGTCCTTGCGCATCGGTAACGGTCAGTTCGTGGCCTCCAGCCTGATCGCCGGGTTCACGATCCTGAACTGCTTCGGCCTGGGCCGCACGGCGAAGGTACAGAACGTGCTCACGACCACGAAACTGGTGGTGCTGGCCGGGTTTTTGCTGGCCGGCTTCGCCGCGGGCAGCGGAAGCTGGGGCCATTTCTCGCAGCCTGCCGTCCGCACTTCCACGGTGAGTTTGCCGGCGCAGTTCTTCGTCAGTCTGCTGTGGGTCATGTTCGCTTACAGCGGATGGAACGCCGCCACCTACGTGGCGGAGGAAGTGCGAAGGCCCGAGCGTACGCTCCCGCTGGCGCTGGCCGCCGGCGCGGGGATCGTGGCGGTTTTGTACCTGGCGATGAACGTGATCTTCATATACGCCACGCCGCTGGAAAAGATGAAGGGGATGACCGCGGTCGGCGAGCTTTCCGCCACCAACCTTTTCGGCCCAGGGGTGGCCGGCGTTTTCTCGGCGCTGATGGCGGTGTGCATCATGTCCACAGTGAGCGCGGAGGTGGCCATAGGGCCCCGGGTCTACTACGCCATGGCCAAGAACAAGGCGTTCTTTCGCGCGGCCGCGACCGTGCACCCCCGCTGGCACACCCCGGTGGTGGCGATCCTGAGCCAGGGACTATGCGCCATGATCATGACGCTCACCTCGTTCCGGGAATTGCTGACGTACATCGGAATGAGCCTGACGCTGTTCACCGCGCTTTCGGTGGCCTCGCTGTTCGTCTTCCGGCGCACGCGGCCGGGATGGCAGCGCTTGCGGGCAGTCGATTTCGCTTATCCCCTGGTTCCGGCCTCGTACGTGGTCGTCGGCGCCGCTATGATGATCTATGGCGTGGTCCAGGCGCCGGTGGCCTCTCTGTCCGCGTTCGCCACCGTGGGCGCGGGTGCGCTGGCGTACCATTTCGGCGTGCGCCCGCAACGACAGCCGTAATCGAGGTTCCGACTGATGCAGCCCACACGCGTACGATACGGGGTGGTCGCTTACGCGGTCTCCCTGGCCGTCATCACCTATCTCGACCGCGTGTGCATCTCTTTCGCCGCCCCATCCATTCGGCGCGACCTTGGACTGACGCCCGTCCAGATGGGCCTGGCCTTCTCGGCGTTCAATATCGGCTATGCGCTGTTCGAGATTCCAGGCGGCTTTCTCGGCGATTGGATCGGCCCGCGCAAGGTGCTCACGCGCATCGTCCTGTGGTGGTCGTTTTTCACGGCCGCCACAGGCTGGGCCTGGGGCCAGGTTTCGCTGGTCGCCACGCGGTTTCTGTTTGGGGCGGGCGAGGCCGGCTGCTTCCCCAACCTGTCCAAGGCCTTCACCGTGTGGCTGACCGAGCGCGAACAGGTCCGCGCGCAGGGAGCCATGTGGCTGGCGGCCCGCTGGGGCGGGGCGTTCACGCCGCCGCTGGTGGCTCTTGTCATCAAGCTGGTGGGGTGGCGCCATGGGTTCGCGATCTTCGGCTGCGTGGGGCTCGTCTGGGCGGCGATCTTCTGGTTCCGGTTCCGCGACGATCCGCGGCAACACCCCAAGATGAACGACGCCGAGCGCGAACTTCTGCGCGACAATGCGGCCCTGGCCGCGAGCCACAGCGACGTTCCCTGGGGCAAGATCGTCCGATCGCGCCAGGTTTGGATGCTGTGCTGGCAGTTCTTCGCGATGAACTACGGCTGGTGGTTCAACGTCACTTGGCTGCCTACCTACTTGCGGGAAGCGCGCCACGTGGAGATCGTCGCCACCGCGTGGTTGAGCGTGCTGCCGCTGTTCCTGGGCGGGCTGGGGAATCCTGTCAGCGTGTTCCTCACCACGCGTCTCGAGAACTGGACGAAAGACCGGCGCCGGGCCCGCCGCGACACGGCCCGACTGGGTCTCATCGGCGCCGGCGCGTTCCTCTTCTTCTCGACGTGGATGCACAGCCCGCTCGCCGCCATGCTCTTCATCGGCATGTCTAGCTTCTGTAACGACCTGGTGATGCCGCCCGCCTGGAACTCCGCCACAGACATCGGCGGACCGTGGGCCGGAACCGTCGGCGGCGCCATGAACATGTGGGGCAATTTGGGCGGCGCGATCTCCCCGACCGCCATCGGTCTCATTCTTCGCTGGACCGGGAGCTGGAATGTGACCTTCTACGCCTCCGCCGCCGCCTACCTCACGGCGGTCGTGTTTTGGTCGTTCCTCGATCCCGTGACGCCTTTAGTCCAGAGTACGGATGCCGGCGTCCATGCCGAGGGGTCCGCCGCCCAATCGGGAAGTCTCCAGCAATGAGGTCCGGGGCCGCCTACCGGAATCCTTCCACCAGCATCAAGTTGGTGTCGCTCTGATCCACGCGCGGATAGAGCATGTACTTCCCGTCCGGCGAGACCGCTGCGGCTGAGAAGTCCGCGCGATCCACTTCGAACGCGGCGGCGGTTTTCCCCGTGGCGAAGTCGTAAAAGGACACCGCCCCGGACAGGCGGCCTCCCCGGCCCGCTTCAAAGTAGTAGATCCCCTTCCGCGTCATGTATGGACCGGCCCAGATCACGCCCCGCGTGGGCTGGATGATCTCTTCCTCGGCGCCGCCTCCCACGGGAATCCGCCAGATGGACCGCCATCTCCGGTAGTACACGTACTTGCCGTCCAGCGATTCCTCCGGCTGCGCCACGCCGTTCTGAGTAGTGAACGCCTGTTGCCCGCCGCCGCCGGCCTCCGCTTTCCAGACCTGGCCGTGCGCGGTGTAATAGATGGTTTTTCCATCGTGGGACCAGGAGGGATTGGCGGCGTTCGGAATCAGGCGCCGCGACTTGCCGCCGGCGGCTGAGAAGATCATCCAGCGCCCGCGGGGCGTGATCTGGGCGGGCCTAGACATGACCATGATATCCACCTCCGCCGTTCCCATCCCGCGCGCCTCGTACAGCAGCCACTGGCCATCCGGCGACCAACGCGGCCAGACCGGACGAACCGCTCCCTTGAATCGCGTAAGCTGGACGCGGCGCCCGCCCTCGGAATCGCTCAACCAGATCTCGTCCGCGCCCGTCTGGTCCGAGATGTCCACAATCCTCCGTCCATCGGGCGAATAGGACGGCGCGTATTCCCGCCCCGCGGAACGGATCAGGGGCTGTCCCGCGTCGTGCGCGTCCAGCGCCGCCCGCCAAATGGCGGTGTAGGATTGGCTCTGGGTGTAGGCCAGCCGACCGCCCACCGGAGCAAGAGCGGGATACCGCGCGCGTTCGCCCGCGACCGTCACCGCGGTGGGACTGCCGCCAGCGGGCAACCGCCACAACCGCCAGGCGCCCATGCGGCGGCCGGCATAGATCAGGTGGCCGCCGTCCGGCATCCAGGCCAGCCCGCGAATCGGCTGGCCGTCGTAGGTCAGCCTCTCGAGGCGGCCGCCGGACAGGTCGCATACGTAGACGTCGGCCTCTTCCGCACTCGTGGAGCGCACGAAGGCGAGGGTCTTACCATCCGGTGAAACCGCCGGCGTGGAATCGCCCAGCGTTCCTTCGGGAGGGGATGTCAGGCGCTTTGCGGGTCCGCCCTCCGCCGGAACCAACGCAATGGCGGGCGGCTCGCGCCCGGTCGCGGCAGCCGAAATCGCCAGCGACTTACCGTCCGGCGTCCATGCGATTGCCGGCAGAGGCTCTTCCCTATCCGGCACGGCGCCGCAATCGGCCACTGCGCGCTCGCCGCCGCCCCCGGCGGGAACCGCCATGCACTGAGCACGCTCGCCATCGACACGGAGAAAGGCGACGTTCGCGCCATCCGGCGACCACGCGGGACCGGAGTCGCTGCCGGCCGCGCTGGTCAACTGCCGGCGTCCGCCGTTGGGCAGGTCCCGCACGAAAAGGCGATACCCCTCGCCCTTGGCGAGCCGCACGCTATAGACCAACCGCTTGCCATCGGGCGAAAATGCGGGGTACGCTTCCGCGCCGCGCGGGCTCACGAGCGGAGTCGCCTTGCCGGAATCCGAGCCGCCTGTCAGCTTCCCGAGAATGCTCACGACCGCGGCCAAGGCGCCGAGCGCCAGCGCCAGCAAAACCGCCGGCCGGCGGAAAAAAGACGATGAAGGCATGGGTGTGTTTCGATTATCGCAGGGACCTGTATCGGGATACGCCCCAGGACGAAAGAATGTCGCGGTCCGGCGCGCCATTCGTTGCGGCCTTCGTTACGCATCTGCGACACTGGCCTAGTATGCGCTTCAAGCTGGCCCTCCTGGCGGTTGTCTGCTTGCCCCTGGCATCGCCGCAGGCCGGCAGCCTCCCCCCGTCGGAGGCTTTGTCCTACCGCATTGAGTGGCGTCTCATCACAGCGGGCAGGGCCAACCTGGAGTGGACCACGCAACCGGGCCGCCCGGAGCACCAAGCTAAGCTTCATCTGGAATCGGTGGGCCTGGTTTCCACGCTGTATCGCGTGCAAGACGACTACCTGGCGGAGATGGACCGGTCGCTCTGCACCGGCGCTGTGCAATCGACCACCCGCGAGGGCAGCCGCCAGCGCGAAGCTCGGATTACGTTCGATTCTGGCGCGCGCAAGGCCAGCTACCTGGAGCGCGACCGCGTGAAGAACACCGTCATCGCCTCCCTCGAGACCGACATTCCGCCCTGCACTCACGACGTAATCGGAGGAATCTACTACCTGCGTACGCTCAACCTGGAGCCGGGCCAGAGCGCGCAAATTCCGGTCAGCGACGGCAAGAAGTCCGTCATGGCGAAGGTGGAGGCGCAGGAGAGGGAGGACGTCAAAGTCCCGGACGGAACTTACAAAACCATCCGCTATGAAGTCTTCCTATTCAATAACGTCCTCTACCGCCGGTCCGCGCGTCTCTACGTGTGGCTCAGCGACGACCGCCGGAAGTTGCCGGTCCAGATTCAGGTGAAGCTGCAGTTCACCGTCGGGACCATCACGCTCGAGTTGGAAAAGCACGAGTAGGATTCGGGAACGTTTCCGGGCCGCCGCTCGTACTCACACGCATGGCGCCTTGGCAAGACGTACGCTACGGGACGCGGAACCTGAGTGAGGCCCCGGGCTTTGCCGTCACCGCCATCCTGACGCTGGCGCTCGGCGGGGCCGGGGCTCCGGCCCGCCGGGACGCCAGGAACCAAGCTCAGGTCACATGGCCGCGCGGACAATCGCGGTCTGGTCCGCGGCGATCGTCACCTTTTCGGACGACGGTTTGCCTCCCGCCGTAGGCTCGACGCGCACCTCGTAACTGCCGGGATTCAGGAGGAGGCCCTGGGTAGGGTTGTTGAATTCGCCGGCGTGGCCATAGAAGCGGTCATTGATGTACACGGCCGCGAATTTATCGGCGCACTGGACCCGTAACGTGCCGAAGGGCGGCTTCGCGAGCGGCAGCGCCTTGAGCGACTCGGTGATCGTCGCCGTCTTGCCGGATGCGACGGTGACCTTTCCGATCCACTCCTCGTATCGCGGGTCGACTAGTCTGATTTCATGCTCGCCCGCCGCAACCTGGTACTTTCTGCTCATGCCAAAATTGGCCACAGGACCCAAGTACTTGCCGTCGACGAAGACGCCTGCTCTGCCCGGGTCGACCTTTGCCTTCAGATACCCCGTTCCTTGTCCGGCCAGCGGCATGCCGGCCGCGCAGACAAGCACGGCCACCACGCCAAGAGTAACTAATGAACGTATCACGCTAACCTCCTTTTCCTGGGATTCAGAATAGCCCAAGGGGAACCTGGGATCAAGGTTTCGGTCGCGGCGATGTCAGTTACAGCACGCCGCCGCGCAGTAGGGACGCCGCGGATGGGGCGGGCGCGCCGCGAATCTCCGACTTTTCCGCCGCCAGCGCTTCCGCCCCGCCCTCGCCCGGCGCCAGAAACAGGTTGGCGTCCAGGCCGTGCTGCCGCGTGTACAGGTCGTAGTAGCGCCCGTGCATTTCGTAGAGCGATTCGTGCGTGCCCCGTTCCACGATCCGGCCTTCCTCCACCACCAGAATCTGGTCGGCGCGCCGGATGGTGGAGAGGCGGTGCGCGATGACGAACGTGGTGCGCCCTTTCATGAGGTAGGCCAGGCCTTCTTGTATGGCGGCCTCCGATTCCGAATCGAGACTGGAGGTGGCCTCGTCCAGAATCAGGATGCGCGGGTCCGCCAGGATGGCGCGCGCGATGGAGACCCGCTGCCGTTGTCCGCCGGAAAGCTTGACGCCGCGTTCGCCGACAATCGTGTCGTACTTCTTCTCGAAGCGCTCGGCGAATTCGTCCACCCGCGCGATGCGGCAGGCCTCGAGGATCCGTTCCGGAGACGCCTCCGGCCGGGCGAACCCCACGTTCTCGGCGATCGTGCCGTCGAACAGAAAGGTGTCTTGCAGCACGACCCCGAGCTGCGTGCGATACGCATCCAGCCGCACCGTCGCCAGGTCGGTTCCGTCCACGCGGATCGCGCCTTCGGTAGGCTCGTGAAAGGCCGCGACCAGGCTGATGATGGTCGATTTTCCCGAGCCGGAGGGACCCACCAGCGCGGTAACGGTTCCAGGTTGCGAATCGAAGCTCACCTCGTGCAACACCAACCTACCCGGTTCGTAGGCGAAGCTGACGCGGTCGAAGGAAACGCGGCCCTGGATGGCCCCGATGGCGTGGACGCGGCGCGGGTCCCGATCTTCGGGTTTCTCGCGCAGCACTTCCTGGGTGCGGTCCAGGCCCGCCAGCGCCTCGGTGATCTGCGTGCCGATCCCCACCATCTGGAATACCGGCGCTACCAGAAACGCCAGGAACGCGGTGAACATCATGAAGCCGCCCAGCGTTAGGCTGTGGTGGATGATCTGCCACGCGCCCACGTACATCACGGAGGCGCCGACAATGCCCATGAGCACAGTGGACGAGAGGGTCATCAGCGAAATCGCGGTCAGCGATCGCATGACGTTCTGGAGCAGCCGTTCGACTCCGTCCGAGAAGACGTGGGCTTCCTGCGCCTCGGCGTGATAGCCCTTCACCACGCGCACGCCGGCCAGCGACTCGGTGAGGCGGCCGGTGACGTCGGCGGTGATCTTCCCGCGCTCGCGGAAGATCGGCCGGATGCCCCCGAACGCCTTGCGCAGCCCGAGGGCGAAAACCGCGATGAATACCAGCGCCATCGCCGTGAGCAGGGGGCTGGTGTAAAACAGGACGCCGAGCGAAAGCACGGCCAGCAGAATCCCGCCTATGAAATCCACCAGTCCCGTGCCGAGCAGGTTGCGGACGCCCTCGACATCGGTCATGATGCGCGAAACCAGCATGCCGGTCTTGTTGGCGTCGTAGTACGCCACCGGCAGGCGGCCGATGTGCTCCTGAACTTTGCGCCGCAGTTGCGCGATAAGACGCTGCCCCTCCTTGGAGAGCAGTTGCGTGAGCGCGTACGAGGTGACGCCCTGAACGCACGTAGCCACCAGCACCCCCAGGACCAGCGGCTTCAGCAGCGCCACCTGGTGGAGCCCGATGACCCGGTCCACGAGCCACTTGGTGGAAGCGGGCAATACCAGGCCGGCGATTTTGTTCACGATCATCAGCAGGAAGCCCAAGGCCAGCAGCTTGCGCCGCGGGCGAACGAGTTCCTTGAGGAGCGGCAGGACGCTACGGAGATGTTCGGAGGGCTTCCCTTTCGGTTTGGCGGGCGACACTAGTCTCAGGGTACAACGGAAGGGCCCGTGGGCGTCCACAACAAGCGCAGACCTCACCGCGGAGACGCTGAGACGCGGAGGATCCGCGGAGAAGAATAAGGGTTGGCCTGGGGGTGGGTTGTAGGTTCATGCTGTAAACGGAGTTCGGGCAGCAGAGGAGGCCGAGAAGGTGGAGGAGCCAAGAAAACTCGGCGTCTCCGCGTCGGCGGTAAGTTCGGTCGATCTCTAGGGATGGATTAGGGCCGCGAGCCGGCGCCGCACCTGTTCGGGCATGGCGGCGGCGCTCGCCACGGCCAGCGTTTCGAAACCCGCCGTGCGGGCGCTGACGATGCCCACCTCGGAATCCTCTACCACCAGCGGCCGGTGGGAGGCGAGCAATCGCGCCGCGAGCAGATACGGGTCCGGCGCGGGCTTGGTCCCTCCTGCCTCGCGGCCGCAGACCAGCGCGTCGAACCGTCCCAACAGGCCGCCTGCCGTGAGCGCGGATTCGATTTCCGTACGACCCGTGGAACTTACCACGGCCAGCTTGTAGGCGCCGCGCAGCTCCGCCAGGAAGCCGCCCAGCGCCGGCGCGAAGGGCGGCGATGCCGCTACGCGGGCGCGAAACAGCTCCTTTTTCGCGCCGTAGCGCTCCCACAGCACTTCCCAATCCCGCGGCGGGTCGCAACGGGCGGCTAACATGCGCAGAATCTCGCGATCGTCCACCCCGATGCAGCGGTCGCGATAGAATTCCCAATCCAGCGTGACGCCGACGGGCGCCAGAACCTGCGCCCAACAGGCGAAGTGTAGCGGCTCGGTGTCGGCCAGCACGCCGTCGAAATCGAAAAGAATGGCATCGAACTCGGACATAGCAGGGAAAACCAGCGTATCATGTGATAACAGCGAGGCTGCGAACCATGCCGACGGAAGAAGAACTCAAAGCTGAAATCGAGCGGCTCCGCGCCGAGAACGACGCGTTGAAGAAACCTGGGCGCGGGCAATTGTCCTATCGAGTGAGCGAGAAAGGCGCGCTTTCGGTCTACGGGCTTGGCCGTTTTCCCGTCACTCTGTACCAGGAGCAGTGGGAGAGGTTGCTGGCGGCGGCCAACCCGATCCTCCAGTTCATCAAGGACAACGACCACCTTTTGAAAAAGAAGGAATAGCGGGGGGAGATCTAGAGCCGCCGCCGGCAAGACCGGCAGCGCCACCAGTAATGGAGCCTTTCGAATCCGATGGCGTTGGTGGGACTCTGCACCGGCCCCATCGTCCTTCTGGCGATGTTTTGATCCTGACGCACGGCGCGGGATCGAACGGCAACGCGCCGCTGCTGGTTGACGTGGCTGAGGCTTTCGCCGCGGCCGGCTGGTTGGCGATGCGCTACGATCTGTCATTCAGGCGGCGGCGCGCGCACGGGCCGCCCGGTCCCGCGGATAGCGCCCGCGACCGCGAAGGCATTGAACGGGCGGCGGAAGCCATGCGCCGTCTCGCGCCCGGTCGCGTTTTCGCTGGCGGGCATTCCTATGGGGGCCGCCAGACCGCCATGCTGGCCGCGGAAAAACCGGACCTGTTCGCGGGTCTGCTGCTCCTCTCCTATCCGCTGCACCCTCCCGCCAAGCCCGAGCAGAAGCGCACCGCGTTTTTCCCCTCTCTGCGCACGCCGGCGTTGTTTGTCCACGGCGCGGCCGACCCTTTCGCGTCGTTGGAGGAAGTGCGCGAAGCGCTGACCTTGATCGCCGCGCCTGTGGATCTGCTGCCAGTGGAGCGCGCCGGGCACGAACTCAAGGGCGCGGCGTGCTTCGGAGCGGAAATCGCTCTGCGGTTAGTCGCACTGGCGACGCGCTGATGCGGTCATAATAATAGGTATGCTGATCGCTGAACTCACCGCGCCGCGGCAGTTCCGGCTCGTGGAAGCCGACATCGAAGGACCGCAGCCGGGGGAAGTACGGGTGCGCGTGAACGCGGTGGGGCTCTGCGGGTCGGATCTGCACTCGTACTCGGAAGGGTCGGTGGGCGATACGACGTGCTTGTACCCCATGGTGCTGGGACACGAACCTGCGGGTACGGTGGAGACCGTGGGCGCGGGCGTCACGGGTTGGGCGGCGGGCGACCGCGCGGCGCTGGAACCGGCGCTCTACTGCTACCACTGCGAATTCTGCCGCAGTGGACGGTACAACATTTGCGAGAAGATCCGGTTTCTCAGTACTCCGGGGCATACGGGGTTCTTTCGCGAGTACGTCAACCTGCCGGTGGAGAACCTGTTCGGCATCCCGAAGGACATGTCGCTGGAAACGGCCACGCTGGCCGAGCCGCTGGCGGTGACGCTGCACTCGGTGAAGCTCGCGGCGATTCAGATTGGCGAGACGGCGGCGGTGTTCGGGGCGGGGCCGATCGGGCTGCTCACGGTGGCGTGTCTGCGCGCCGCGGGCGCGGGGCGAATCTGGGTGGTGGAACCCGTGGCGCACCGGCGCGAAATGGCGAAGCGCATGGGCGCGGCGGTGGCGCTCGATCCGGGCGAAATCGACGTGGCGCGGCAGATCCGCGCGGATACGGGCGGCCGCGGCGTGGACTGCGCCATCGACTGCGCGGCGCGCGGCGAGACCACGAACTGGGCCCTGCGGTGCGTGCGCGGCGGCGGGCGCGTGGTTTTGACCGGCATTCATTCGGGAGCGAGGGTGGCGATCGAAACCTCCGACATGCGCCGCAAGGAAGTGGCGTTGCTGAACGTGCGGCGCTCGAACGACGAAACGCCCGCCGCACTGGCGCTGCTGGCGGAGCGCGCGGAGTGGTTCGACCCGCTGATCACGCACACCCTGCCGCTGGAGCGCATCGCGGAGGGATTCCGGATCGCGGAAGCCTACGCCGATGGCGTGGGCAAGCTGGTGATCCGGTAGAGCGGGAACCGGGATTTCGGCATCCTGGATTTGATAAATATAAAGTTGTAGTTTAGAATACTCACATGCGCTTCGTGCCTCGCGCCATCCAGCGGACCGTTCTGGAGGCGGCTCGCGGTTTCCCGGCGGTGGTCGTGACCGGGCCGCGCCGGACAGGCAAGACTACCCTCCTGCGCCGGCTCTTCCCGCGCGCCAGTTACGTGCTCCTGGAAGACCCCGACGTGCGGGCCCGCGCGCGTTCCGATCCCCGGACGTTGCTGGACGAGTTGCCGCTTCCCGCGCTGTTCGACGAGATCCAGAACGCGCCGGAGTTGCTGGCCTATATCCGAACGCGAATCGACCGGAACCCGCGCGAAACGGGCCAGTGGCTGTTCACGGGCTCCCAAGAGGCGCAACTGATGCGGGGCGTGAGCGAGTCGATGGCCGGGCGCGCCGCCATATTGCAGTTGCTGCCGCTCAGCGTGGCCGAGACGGATCGCGTCAGCCTCCTTCACGGCGGCTACCCGGAAGCGCTGGCGCACCCCAAGGGCCGCGGGTTGTGGTTCAGTTCCTACATCCAAACCTACCTGGAGCGCGACGTCCGCGGCGTTACGAATGTGCGCGACCTGGCGACGTTTCGCCGCTTCGTCGCGCTTCTGGCCAGCCGCCACGGCCAAATTCTCAATAAGACCGACCTGGCGGCTCCGCTCGGCGTCTCGGTTCCGACGGTCGGCGACTGGTTGCACATCCTGGAGATCACGGGACAGATTATCCTGGTTCCGCCTTACTTCAAGAACTTAGGAAAGCGGCTCATCAAGTCGCCCAAGGTGTACCTGGGAGACTCGGGTTTGGCCTGCTACCTCTTGGGGATCACGACCCAGGTGGAACTCGAGCGGAGCCCGTTTCTCGGAGCCTTGTTCGAAGGATACGTGGGCGCGGAGATTCTGAAGAGCCAGGTCAATCGGGGCCGGCGGAAAGAACTCTACCACTTCCGCGATCAGCAGGGGCTGGAAGTCGATTTCCTTTTCCCGGGCGGCGCTGGCGAACTTTGGATGGTGGAGTGTAAAGCTTCTCGAACGGTCCAACCCGCCATGGCACGGCCGCTGGAGTCCTTGCGCCGCGCCGCGGGCGACGAAGCGCCTGTTCGATTGACCGTGGTTCACCGCGCGTCCGCCACCGCGCCTTCCACCCGGGCGCTGGCCCCTGGGACCGAGGCCCTTGACGTCGGGGCGTTTGTCGGGTCACTGGCTGGGGTGGTACGGCAATCATCGAAACCGAGACTGCGCCGGCCGCGAAAGACTGAGTGACGATGCCGCGAACATGGAAAATATCGAGTGGGTGCGGGGAGAGCCGCGCGCAGTCCATTCTTGCGGCCTTAAGGCTTGACGATGGCATCCAGGTTTCCTTTGGCGAGACGGATGTGGATGCGCGAAGCAGGGGGGGCTTCGGCGGGGTCTTTCAGAATTCCAGTCTGGTTGGAAACGATGGCGTAGCCGCGGTCGAGGATGCACAACGGGCTGAGCGGGCCGAGGTTAGCAGCCAGTCGCTCGAAGTCGCTTCGGCGGCGGGCGAGGCGGGTGCGGATGGCCGACGCGGCTGCTGCGGACGCGGCCTCCATTCGTCGCCGGCCGTTGGCCAGGCGGGGGCGCGCGTCGAAGCGTTCGAGACGTTCCTCGAGGGCGCGCCGGACGCGGGCGCGAGCGGCGATGGAGGCGCGGACGCTCTCGCGCAGGCGGTAGGCGCGGTCGTCGATGAGTTGTTGGGCGCGGCCGACGCGCCGGTGCAGCACGCCGGCGGCGCGGTCGACGCCTTGCTGGCGCAGGCGGCGGTCGAGCAGGGCCAGGCGGTAGCGCAGCGCCTGCTCGCAGTGGGCGCGCGCGGCCGCGATGCGGTCCTCGACGTCCTGCCGCAGGGGAACGGCCAGCTCGGCGGCGGCCGAAGGCGTGGGTGCGCGAAGATCGGCGACGAAATCGGCGATGGTGACGTCGGTTTCGTGTCCGACGGCGGAGATCACCGGGACGGTGCAGGCGGCGATGGCCCGCGCTACGGACTCCTCATTAAACGTCCACAGGTCCTCGAGCGACCCGCCGCCGCGGCCCACGATGACCAGGTCGGCCCACTCTTCGCGGCTGAAATACTCCAGGCCGCGGCACACGTCTTCCACCGACCCCTCGCCTTGCACCCGCGCGGGAAACAGACGGATGTGCAGGCCGGCGAAACGGCGGGAGAGGATCTGCATGAGGTCCGCCACGGCTGCGCCGCGGGGCGAAGTCACGATGCCGATGCGCCGCGGGAAGCGCGGCAAGGGCCGTTTGCGCGCGGCGGCGAAAAGGCCTTCGGCGGCCAGCTTCTTCTTGAGTTGCTCGAAGGCGAGTTGGAGAGCGCCCACGCCCTGCGGCTCGAGCGTCTCCACCAGGAGCTGGTATTCGCCGCGTACCTCGAAGACATCGATGCGGCCGCGCGCCAGCACGGCCAGTCCGTCGGCCGGCTTGAACTTCCACGTGCGGTGGGTGGAGCGGAAGGCCACCGCGCGAACCTGGGCGTCGCGCTCCTTGAGGGTGAAATAGTAGTGCCCGCTGGCGGCCAGCTTGAGGCCGGAGATTTCGCCCGAAACCCAGACGTCGCAGAACTCCTGGTCGAGCGCCGCGCGGATGGCGGCGTTCAACTCGCTGACGGTGTAGATCCGGCGCTGCGGCGCCAGGTCGAACTCCAGGGCGAATTGCTCCACTAGGTTATTCTACCGGGCGGGGAAAAGCGATCGCGACGACGGGCGCTACTCCGCGGCAGGCACGCCGACCTTCGCCGCCACCTGTTGCCCCGCCCGCCGCGCTGGCCACTTGGACCCCGCCGCGATATGCCACTACGGCTTGTTCCGCACAACTAAACTCGGTAAGTGACGCTGGTACGTCACGAACCGCTCGCGCGCCGTGGTGGTAGTCGCGGAAACCAAGATAGCGCGCTTACCGACAGCGACGCGGTGACGCAACGCTGGTCGGCCTCACAACGAGTGAACGCATTCCATCACTCCGGGAGCGCTTCGCCCATCCCGGATGAACTCGTTAAGAAAGCTCGCTGCGCGAACGCCGGTTGGACTGAGTTATAGAAACTGTCCTGTAGAACAGAAAAAATAACCACGCGAGCGAAGCGCTGTAGAACGAGTGCAAAGCGGCTCCCAGGATTCTGTGCATGAGTCCCGTGCCAGGGGTTATGCCGCGTGACGCCAACAGGGTTTGTTGCCTCCAGATGCTGATCTCCATCGAAATCCTCGCAAAGACTATGAATACCGCGCCGGCGATGGAAACAATGCCCGCGTACAATGCTGCTTTCTTGAGTCTTGGGTTCAGACCCTGTGGCTCCGCACCAGTCCTTGAGGCAGTGAAGAAGAAGAACGGCACAGCGATCGCACCGAGTATTCCAATCAAATCGCCCATCATACGCCAGGAACCGCCGAAGTTCCGGTTTAGGCTGAAGGCGCTATAGGAAGCCGACAGCCCGCCGGCGATGGCCGCTACCAACCCCGGCCTCCGCAATCTCCCAGGAATCACCAGGGGCGGCTCATCCAAGTAAGCGTAAATGAAAAACGCCAGAAGGGGACCGAACCAGATCGCGTATTGGAAAAGCATGAACAGCACATCCGGAACGCCCACGCCGCGCCACGCCCCGTGCGTCACGAGAGTGGAAAAGAACGAAACCGGCGGTGCGACAATCTGGATTGCTGCCCCCGCCGCTGCCAGTAGCGCTGCCTGTTTCGTGGTCATGGCTGGCGATCCTCCGCAGAAACCTTCAATTGAAATGTCCCTATTGAAACCACAAGTCGCCATTGTCGCAGGCGGCTTTTCTCAAGCGCGGCGCGAAAGCAGGCGCCATATTCACGGAGTCGCATATGATTCAACTATGAGCGCCGGGTAGAGCGCCAGACAAGCTCGCATTCCCTCAGAGGCCGAAGTTTCTATTTCGGACTTCCAAATCTCATTCAGTATAGGCCAAACCGCAATCGTTTGGCCCACCCTTAGCGTGGCGGCGAGCGGTAACGCACAGGAACGCGCGGGCGCTACGCTTCGATGCCCAGCTTCCGCATTTTCGCCTGGAGCGTGGTGCGCTTCATTCCCAGCTTGGCGGCGGCTCCGTGTTCGCCGCCCACGCGGCCGCCGGCCTCCCGCAGCGCGCGCCGGATGGCTTCCGCCTCCGCCGCCGCCAGCGTGGCCACGCGCGCCAAGCCCAGCGCCGAGCGCTTCAACTCGCCCACGGGCGCCTGCAAGCTGCTGCCCCCGGTCAGAATCACGGCGCGCTCCACGAAATTTTGCAGCTCGCGGATATTGCCGGGCCAATCGTAGCGCGTGAGCGCCAGCATGGTGGCGGCGGGAATGGAGACGATCCGCTTGTTCATGCGGCGCGCGTTCTGCTGCACGAAGTATCGCGTCAGCAGCGGAATGTCCTCGCGGCGCTGGCGCAGCGGGGGAGCGGCGATGGGGAAAACATGCAGGCGGTAATACAGATCGGCGCGAAACGTCCGCTCTTCCACCATGGCGGCCAGGTCGCGGTTCGTGGCGGCCACCAGGCGCGCGTCCGTGCGCAGGGTCCGCGAGCTGCCCAGACGCTCAAATTCCCGTTCCTGCAGCACGCGCAGCAGCTTGGTCTGCAACTCGAGCGGGATTTCGCCCACTTCGTCCAGGAAAATCGTGCCCCGGTGGGCCAGCTCGAAACGCCCGATGCGCTGCGCGATGGCCCCGGTGAACGCCCCTTTTTCGTGCCCGAACATTTCGCTCTCCAGCAGTCCCGTGGGGATGGCGGCGCAGTTCAGCTTGACGAACGTGCCCTGACGGCGCGAGCTGAGGTCGTGGATGGCGCGGGCCAGCAGTTCTTTGCCCGTCCCCGTTTCGCCCGAGATCAGTACCGTGGAATCGGTGGGAGCGACCGTCTCCACCTGCTTCAGATTGGCCTTGAGCGCGCGGCTTTGGCCGACGATTTCCTCAAAGCTGCCGGTGCGGATTTCGTCTTCCAGATAGACTTTCTCTTCCTCCAGGCGCGCGTTCAGCTCCTCGATGCGCTCGTAGGCCAGCGCGTTATCCACCGCCACGGCCACCTGCCGCGCCACCAATTGCATGAACTCGATGTCCTCCGGGGAGTACGATCCCGTCTGGAGGGAGCCGAAGCTCAGGCCGCCCAGATCGCGCTGCGCTGTGAACAGGGGGAGAATGCAGATAGACCGGACGCCGTTGCGGAGCAGCAGATCGCGGACTCTTGGAAAGCGGCCATCCTCGCGGACGTCGGGAGCGTAGTACGGCCGCCGGGTCTCGAGCGCCAGGACCGTCGGGGTCTCGTCAAACGGCAGCGGCCCGGGATGCGGCTCCCGCACCATCTGGTCGGTTTCCAGAATGTGCAGCCGCACCACGCGCTCTTCCGTGTCTAGGAGCATGAGCGCGATGAAATCGAACGAGACCAGCCGCTTCAGGCGGCGGCTCAACTCGGCGATGAGCGTGGAAAGCTGGCGATGCGAGGCGATGGATTCGGCGACTTCGAGCAGCGCTTCATAGCGTGCGCGGGTGGGGTCCGGGTGTGTCGCCTCGGAGAGGGCCATCGCTCGTTCGGGAGGGCTGTTCTTCAACCGTAACACAGCGTGGCGCGCGGGCGGCTTCCCGCAGCGCGGCCTGAATCACCGGCGTGGCGGCCAGGAAGCGCACACCCGCCGCGTGCATATCCGCCAGCACGGCTTGCCCCTCGGCATCCACGAAATCGACCTCGCGCAAATCCACCACCGTGCGGCGTCCCCCCGTGGTGGAAGCCGCCGTCCGCCAGCACTGCCGCAACTCCCGCGCCCAAGGCCCGGAGAGCTTACCTTCCAAACACAGCCGAAGCTCCGCCGAGGCGTCGTGGAGGGTAATCTTGAGCATGGGTCGCCTGAATCCAGGGCAAATCGGTCGCCGCAAGGAACATGATGAAAACAAAGGAGAATTACCCAGACGCCAGGCCGGTCCACCGAGCGCTGCCCAAATATCGGCGCCAAGGCCAGCCTAACGCTACGTGTCTTTCACAGAACCGCGTCGCCAGCTGCGCCAACGGAACATCGCGGCGCCGCCCTCCGTATCCCCTAATCGGAGAAACCAAATGTACTGCACACAATGTGGCGGCGAACTTCAAAGGGATGCCCGATTCTGTCCGGCCTGTGGCGCGCCGACCCTGCTGGCCAAGCCCACGGCCGTTCCGAGACCGCTGCTGCTCGATAAGCGCAACAAGAAGATCGCCGGCGTCTGCTCCGGATTCGCCCGGTATCTCGATATGGATGTTACTCTGGTCCGCGTCGTGTGGCTGGTGATTGCATTCGCGGGCGGCATCGGCTTCCTCGGCTACCTAGCCGCCTGGATTGTCACGCCCAGCGACCACGGTCTCGACCCGCGCGCAGCAATGGAGCCCAACCGGCAGGCCGTCTAATCGAGCGAAGCTCAGGGGTGACGACTCAGCGAACAGCCGCGTCCCAGAGATTTGGTGGAGGCGGGGGAGTTGAACCAGCAACTCATGTTGAAAACACAAAGGTTGCTGAATCGATTATTCCACGTATTCTACCTAAGCCTTCACTTTGATCCAGATTTGCACAGTTTTGCACAATGCGCGCCGTACGCCCCTGGGATCTAGACTGCGGATCCTGACGGTTGACTTGGGGCCGTATACTCGCGACACTGGGCGTATTCAGGACATGAAGGTTCGCATATCTTTTCGTAAAGCGATACGGCTCGGCCTGGCAGGGTGGGTATTGACTGCGTACCCTCGGACGATCCTGCTCTATTACCAGATCGTCTCCGGCGAGGTTCTTCGGGTCTGCTATCGATTCCTATCTAGTGGCGAGGTGGATATTCACACCGTGATGGTAGGATTGTCGCTTGTGCCAATCCCTCCTCTGCTGCTCTTAACGATGCTGTACCTGGAATCGGCTGGCAAACTCGGGGTCAACATTCGCAGGATCGGTTCAGGAGTCGCATCCGGCGTGATGCTGCTCGCGACCGGTTGGTCCGCGGCTGATATGTTCCCGTCGATGTTCCCGCAGTTGGGTGGGACGCCGGCCAGTTGGCGCACTCCGCTCGGATGGGCGTATTGGTGGGTCAGCATGGTCTTCTTCCTGACCTGGGCGCTTCTGATGGGGATATTCGCCGTGCGGCGCACACCCTTGTGCGACCGGGTCACCGCATGGGTTGTCGACCTGATCGGAGTTTCGAGCGCCATCAATGTGTGCGCCGTCCTGGGTTCGATTGCGCTTGGAACAGGTTTTCGACTGAGGCACCCAGTAGCGGACGCGATGCAGATCGCAGCCCCGCTCTTGATCCTCATATTCGCGATCTCCGTAAGGCAAGCGGCCTCGCTGGCCAGGCAGAACGTCCGATAGTCGGCCTGCATTTGCACGATTTTGCACTTAAACCCCGCTATCTGCGCATAAGTTATTGATTCTATTGGGGAGTAGAGTGGTGGAGGCGGGGGGAGTTGAACCCCCGTCTGAGAAAGCCCGCAATGAAGAGACTACGTGCGTATCCGGCTCATTGGTTTTCGACCGCCGCTTCAAAACCGGCGAGAGCGGCGGCGCCCCGACCCCGCTGGCCAGGCCCGCGGCCGCTCCTAGACCGCTGATGCTCGATAAGCGCAACAAGAAAATCGCCGGTGTCTGCGCCGGGTTCGCCCGGCACCTCGAGATGGACGTCACTCTGGTCCGCGTGTTGTGGCTATTGATCGTGTTCGCGGGCGGGGTCGGCTTCCTCGGCTACCTGGCCGCCTGGATCGTCATGCCCAGCGACCACGGTCGGCAGGCCGGCTGATCGGATGAAGCTGGCCCGGCAGGCAGACCCAATGTCAGACTGGCATATTCTGTCAGAATGCGTCAAAATGGGAGTATGGCCCGGAAGGCAGCCGTTCGGTATAGAGGCAAGGTGGATAGCGCGGGCCGGGTGCTGATCCCGGCGGAGTTGCGCGCGAAGATGGATGTGAGACCCGGCGCGACGGTCACCATCACCGCTGGTCGTGGAGGCATCCTGCTGGAGTCGAGATCGGCCGCCGTGCGCGCCGCGCAAAAGTACTTCCGTGGCCTTGCTCCCGAGAGCGAGGCATGGTCCGACGAGTTAATCGCGGAGCGGCGCCGGGAGGCGCGGCGGGAACTTGCGGACTGAGGGCGCGCGGTATGTTCTCGATAGCTCGGCGCTCATCGCCCTCGTGCGGCGCGAGCGTGGCTGGGAGAGGGTGAACGCAGCGCTGGACCGATCCATCATCTGCGCCGTCAACCTCGCGGAGTCGCTGACGAAGCTGGTGCACAAAGGCGGCGAACCGCGGCTGACGGAACGCCTGCTGCGGGACCTTGAACTGGAAATCGTACCCTTCGACGAGGAACTGGCGTGGGCGAGCCGCGACCTGTGCCCCCTGGCTTGGACTCATGGAATCTCCTTCGCCGACCGCGCCTGCCTGGCGCTGGCGCGCCGCTTGCGCCTATGCGCCCTGACAAGCGACGCAAGATGGAAAGCACTCGACTTGGGAATCGAGGTGGCGTTTTTCCGGGACGCAAGACGATCATGACCCGCCTGCCTGGCCTTTGGTGGAGGCGGGGGAGAGCGGCGGCGGCCTAGCCCGATTGGATCTCGACCACCGGCTCCGGACCGAATCAGACCCGCAGGCCGGTTCATGGCGCCCTCTATGCGCCTGCCCACGGATTCACGACCGTGACGCCACAGTCTTCAAAATCTCCGGCGTTCCGGGTGGCCACCGTCGCGCCCCGGGAGCGGGCAATCGCGGCGATCTGGGCGTCCAGTTGGGAGATCGGCCGGCCCGCCGCGCGGCAGGCGGCCGCAATGGACGGGAACAGCAGCGCCGCGTCGCTGTCGAACGGCAGTATCCGTCCCTTGGACTCGGTCCACGCCCACTTGACGGAGCCGAATCGGCAGGCCGATCGATCAGACAAACCTTACTGGTCAGGAGCCAGCGGGATACCCGCTGCATCCGCAAATCGGCTCTTGAACATTTCCCAGTCCGGGCCTTCCCTCGCGAGTACCTGAGCCACGTCAAACCAATCGTTTGTAGTCGGTGATTCCGATTTCAGCTTCTGCACATTCAGGCCAGCCTTGGAAATAATCGTCCAGTAGTCGCGGAAATCTTCCTTTTTCGCCTTTTGGTGCGACTTCTCGGCTTCCCCAGCCCGGTTGTGGGCATTGCTAATGTCGGTACCGCCCTTGATCTCGATGGCAATCTTGTTTCGCAACTCGCCGTTGAACTCCTCTTGGATCCGAATGTCGGGATCGGCTGCCAGTGCGATCACGACCTTGCGACCCGAGGCGTTACGAATGGTGATTGTGCGTCCTTCCCTGGTGATGGTATGAGCCTTGACGAGTTCCGCGACGGCAAGAAATACGTCAAGCGTGGCGCGTTTGCCAATCGTGTTGTTGTTGCCGCCTTGAAATTGAGAGCCGAGCGTGAGGAGCGGCAGTTCCATGACATCACGGGGTGAGAGCTGGGGAGCCATTTGGCGGACCAGACCGGCGAGGCTTCCCGCCATTGCAGCGCAGAAACCCTCCAGGTCAGGGCGCCTGCCCTGTTTCAGCAGCCCGCGCGTTTCCATGCTCTTGAACTGCCCCATCCCTGTATTACTCCCGTAAAAGCTCTTCTGCGGAATGCCGAGCAACAGGCGGTAGTAGCCGATCAGGGTCGGCTTGGCTTCCAGGACAACTGGCACAGGGAAAACGTGCTCATCCCGCACGCCGGTTGCCGCCAGGACCTTCTGCACGTCCGGAGGCATGTAGATCGAAAGCTGCTGCTTAACGACCTTGGGATCGGCGATGCTCAGGGCTTCCGTTAGCGCACCCGTTAGCCAGCACTTTCGCGCTGCGACAAGCAACTGGTGGAAGGCAATTTGGCGTGAAGGGCTAGGCGACTTGATTGGTTTGGCGGTCATTCGCATTTTGGGGATTTTCGGAACACCAACCAGTAGCAGTGCTGCCGCCGAGTGTGGTGGGCGGTCTTCCATCGGGGATCTATGATCGGCCCCTTGCGAATCTTGATGATACAGTCGCACGCCCGGAACCCCGCCTCTTTCGCCGCCTGGATGAAATCCAGGTGCGCCCAATTGTAGCGGTGGTGATGGACGTAATCGGCGATCTTGCAGAACAGGATGCCCTCCGGCCTGAGCACGCGGTAGGCTTCCCTCACGAATGGAGGATAGGTGTGCGAGAACGTGTACCCGTTCTCTTTCTGAGAACGCAAGACAAGCCCGAAACGGGTGTTGAAATCCTTCTCATTGTCCTTGCCCTGGTTCGGGATATGAGGCGGATCGTAGACCACCACATCGAAAACCCCGTCACGGAAAGGCATCTGCACATTGTCGGCGACGATCTCAGGTTTGTGCAGGACCTCGATGTCCAGCCCGATGACACGGCGTGTACTGTCCCGCCAAAAGCGGCCGCCGTTCACCGTGGCATCCAGAATCCGTTTCGGCGGCAGTCGCGGGTAGAATCCCAGCATCTCCTCCAGGAGTTCCGCATCCTCTCCGTTCCATATCGAGCCGAGAGGCTGGTATTTCGCTTTCGGCTTCGCAGCCGTGGAAGGCGCTGTTCCCATGTTGGGCAAAGGTAGCTGGACTATTTTAGCAACGCGCACTTGCTATTGAATCGGCGCTGGCAAGCCAACTCGATAGGGCAATCTGGGGACCAACCGTCGAGGCGTCTGCCTCTTGGCTCGGTGTGAACGGCCGAATTCATGATGGTGGAGGCGGGGGGAGTTGAACCCCCGTCCGAGAAAGCCCGCAATGAAGAGACTACGTGCGTATCCGGCTCATTGGTTTTCGACCGCCGCTTCAAAACCGGCGAGAGCGGCGGCGGCCTAGCCCGATTGGATCTCGACCGCCGGCTCCGGACCGAAGCCTTTGGCCTATCCCGCAACATGACGCTCACTGGCCGCCGCGCGGGCTCAACGGCTGGAGCGGCCACCTAATTACTTAGGCGGCGTATGCAAACTGCGTATTGGCAGTTCTGTTTTTCCGATCGTTTTACGGGAGCTCGGAACCCGGCACGCCTCCCCACCACGATTCAATCCCGTCGAATCCGTTACGCCCCCACATCGGCAGCGTTTTGGCGGGTACTACGTTACGATTCTACCACCTCCGCGATCTATAATCGGACTATGGTGCGCAACCGAAAGACGCCTCTGGGGGTTTTCTTTCTGCCGGCGTTGCTGTTGTGGGCCTTCGCCGCGCACGCCGCCGATACTCCCATGACCACGATCACGATCCAGGTCACGACCCAGGCCGGCCGCCCCGTGGAACAAGCCGAAGTCGTCGTGAACTTCGTCAAGGGCCGCTGGATCGGCAAAATCGGCAAGAACGTGCGAACCTCTTACGATCTACGCACCAACCAGGAGGGCTTGGCCAAGATCCCGTCTATCCCGCAGGGCAATATTCGCATCATGGTCAGCGCGAAGGGGTACCAGACGTACGGCCAGACCATGGAAATCAAGGAAGAAGAGAAAACCATCGAGATCACGCTCAACCCGCCGCAGCCGCAGTACTCCGCGCACTGAGCCGCCGGGCAGGTGCGGGCGAACGCTGGTCCCAGTAGCGGAGACAACGCCGTCCCCCTAGCCTTTGGTACGCCTTATCGCGCCGGCCGCTGAAGCAGCAAGCGCCCGCCCCGGCCGAACTCTTGACGGCCGGATGAGACGGGCGCTCGCGTGGATCGCGGGAGTGAACGGGTGCGAGTGGGGCGCTACTTCTTCGGCGGGGGTGGAGGTCCTCCAGGTCCTCCGGAGCCTCCAGGGCCATTACCGCTATCGTAGAACCCCCATTTCGATATTGCGCAGCCCCCGATTTCCGGGCCTCGGGCACGGGGCTCCCTCCAGTGGTATGCTGGATTTCCAAAGGTACATGGCGCAAACCAGATCGTTCCCGCGAGTGTGCATCGCGCTGGGCCTATCGGACGTTGCGACGTTGCTGGACCACGCGCGGCGGGAAGCCGAAGCGGGTGAGACGTTTCTCGAATTCCGTTTGGATTTTCTGGAGCGGCCGTCCCAGGGGCCGGGGGTAATCCGGCGCTTTCTGGAGCAGTTTCCGGACTGCATCGTGCTGGCCACTTGCCGCCGCCATCAGAATCACGGGAAGTTTAACGGCAGCATCGAGGAGCAGCTTGCGCTGCTTAATCGGGCGGTGGAAGCCGGGGCGCAGGCCGTGGATCTGGAAATCGAAAGCGCGGAAGCGGCGGCCGAGAGATTGATCCAGTTCCGCGGGCGCGCGCTGGTGGTGGTTTCCTACCACAATTTCGAAACCACGCCTCCCATGGATACGGTGGTCAACCGCATGCTGCGCGCGCCGGCGGATGCCTACAAGCTGGTGACGACGGCCCGCAAACCCTCCGACAACATGCGCGTGCTGGCGGCCGCCAAGGCGCTGACCAAACATCGCATGGTGGTGCTCGCCATGGGCGAGATCGGTTTTCCGACGCGCGTGCTCTCGCCGGTGTATGGCGGCTTCTACACGTACGCCGCGCCCACGCGCACCGAGGGCACGGCGTCCGGCCAAGTCTGCGCCCGCCAGTTGCGGCGGCTGTACAACGTGGAGAAGCTGGGGAAAACGTCGAAGGTCTACGGGGTGATCGCCGATCCCGTGCGGCATTCCATTTCCCCCGCGGTGCTCAACCGGGCGTTTCAGGCGCGCCGGCTGGACGCCGTATACCTGCCCTTCCTGGTTTCGCCCGCGCATCTGCGCGATTTCTTCATCCTGGCGAACACGCTTCCGATCGCCGGCTTCAGCGTCACGATTCCGCACAAGCAGAAGATCATCCGCTACCTGGACGCCGTCGACCCGCTGGCGCGCCGCATCGGGGCCGTCAACACGGTGTGGCGCAAGTCCGGCAAGTGGCGCGGAGCGAATACCGACGCGGCCGGCATTGTCGGTCCGCTGGCGCGCTGCCTCCGGCTGCGGAACGCCTCGGTTCTGATCGCGGGGAACGGCGGCGCGGCGCGCGGGGCGGCCTTCGGGCTGGCCGACGCGGGGGCCAAGATCGCCATCGTGGGGCGCAACGGCGACCGCGTGCGCGCGCTAGCCAAAGTGTGCGGCGCGGAGGCGCTGGTTCGCGAGCAACTCGGCGGGCGCCATTTCGACGCTGTGGTCCACGCCACGCCGCTGGGCATGTATCCGCACGCGGACGGCTGCTTTTTCGAGGGGGAGATTCCGGGCGAGGTAGTGTTTGACATGGTGTATAATCCAGCCGAGACGGAACTGCTTCGCAGGGCCAAAGCGCAGGGCAAGGTGGGGATTCCAGGACTCGATATGTTCATCGAGCAGGCCGTGCGGCAGTTCGAGATCTGGACCGGAGAATCGGCCCCCCGCGCCGCCATGTTGAAAGCGGCGGCCGAGGCGCTGGAACACCACTACACGTAGGCTCCGGGCGCGCCTGGAGCGGGAGGTTCTCCATGCAACTCACGCGACGCAGGCTGGCCGTTTCGCTGGCCGCCTCGGCGGCGGCTCTGGCGCGCCCGCAAACCGCCGTTCCCACGGGGCCGGACGCGGAACTGAACGCGGCGCGGGACAGAATCCGGGCCGACGGCGAGGCGCTGGCCAGGCAGGAAGTCCGCCAATCCGCCGAACCCGCTTTCCAGTTCAAGGCCTGAAGAGCGCCATGGCCGCGATCGGCAACGACGTTTTTTTTGCAACCATTCCGGAGCTGCATGCGCGGCTCGTCTCCAAGGAGATTTCCGCCGAAGAGCTGGCGAGCGCGTTCGCCGCGCGCCTGGAGCAGCTCGGGCCGCGCTATAACGCCCTGGCGCTGCCTCTTACGAAGCAGGCGATCCGCCAGGCCAAGGCGGTCGATAAGGATCTCAAGCGCGGGCGCGCGCGCGGGCCGCTGCAGGGCATTCCGTACGGCGTCAAGGACCTGCTGAGCTTCGCCGGCCTGCCCACCACGTGGGGCGCGAAGCCGTATGCGGCCCAGGTGTTCGATTTCACAGCGACCGTCATCGAGAAGTTGGCCGGCGCCGGAGCGGTGCTTACGGGCAAACTCGCCATGGTGGAACTGGCGGGCGGCGGCGGATACCGCTATGCGTCGGCGTCGTTGACCGGCCCGGGGTTGAACCCGTGGAACCTCGCGCGGTGGGCCGGCGGATCTTCGAGCGGCCCGGCGGCGGCGGTGGCGGCCGGGCTGGTTCCTTTCGCCATCGGGTCGGAGACTTCGGGGTCCATCATCACGCCCGCGTCATACTGCGGAGTCACGGCGCTGCGGCCCACTTACGGGCTGGTAAGCCGTTACGGCGCGATGGCGCTTTCCTGGACGCTGGACAAGCTGGGGCCGTTCGCCCGCAGCGCCGAGGATTGCGGTCTCATCCTGCAGGGCATCGCGGGAGGGGATGGCAAAGACCCCGGATCGGCGGGCAAGAGGTTCTGCTACGCGCCTCAATACGCCCGGCCGACAAAGGACCTGCGCATCGGCTACGCGCCGGTGGATTTTGCGGAGCGCGCCGAAGCGTCCGCGCGTCCGGCCTTCGAAGCGGCGCTGGGTATGTTGAAGCAAGCGGGCGTTCAACTGGTGGAAACCAGGCTGCCGGCATTTTCCTACGGGCTGACGCTCTCAACGATTCTCTACGCGGAGCAAGGCTCCATCTTTGAGCCGCTTATCGCCAGCGGGCAAGTGGAAGATCTGGCCGACCAGGCGCAGATCGCCGGACTGAAAGCCAGCCTGGACGTGCCCGCTAAGGACTACCTGAAAGCCATGCGCATCCGGCGGCTGATGCAGCGGGCGTTCGCGGAGTTGTTCACGGGGGTGGACGCGCTGGTGGCGCCGGGGCGAACCGGATCGGCCACGGGAATCGATCAGCCGTTGAGCGCCTTGCCGGGAGCGGCGCCGGCGGCCGCGCCCTCGCCGGCCGACCCTGGTTTCGGCTCCCTGATCCAGGCGGGCAACCTGGCGGGCCTGCCCGCCCTCGTGCTGCCGTGCGGGTTCGCGGAAAATCTGCCCGTCGCGCTGCAAGTGGTGGGGCCGCCGTTTGCGGAGAACCTGCTGCTGGCCATCGGCAAGGAGTTCCAGGCGCGCACGGACTGGCACAAGCGGCGGCCTCCGGCGCCGTAACCGCGGCCCGAGCGGCAGATTGGCGGCCGTGGTATCCTCTCCAGCGGAATGGCTCGCAAGCGGGAGACGGCCAAGCGGTGGTTCGTCCGCGGACGGGTGCAGGGCGTCGGCTACCGCTACTTCGCGCAACACGCGGCCTCGGCGCTGGGCCTGACGGGCTATGCCCGTAACCTGGACGACGGCCGCGTGGAGGTCTACGCCGCCGGTCCCGAAGACAAGCTGTCCGAGATGGCCGGCTGGCTGCATCGCGGGCCTCGTTGGGCCGACGTGCGGGGGGTGGAGGAGCAGGAGGCGGAGGCGCGGCTGAGGCAGGGTTTTACGATCGATTAAATTGCTCCCAGGGGTTCCGGCATGGAATTCCGAGCTAAACGAGTACCATTGGATCCGTGGGCAGTGCTCCACCCAAAGCGCGTCTCAGGCGACTTCGACCAGTTCGAAGTGCGACGGCTCGGGGATTTCATCGCCGTCCTCATGCTTATGACAGGCCGGGAAGGCCCGACCCCACCGCCGGGGATTACACTGGGTGGTGGACCGCGCGGCGCAATATCGCCTACCGTGCCTCCCCCTACTCTATGGAAGACCTCAAGAAACTCATCCGCGAGGCGCCGGACTGGCCCAAGCCCGGCATCCTTTTCTATGACATCACGACGCTGCTGAAAGACGCGCACGGGTTCCACACGGTGATCGACGGGCTGAAAGAGCGCTACCGCGATGCGCGGGTGGACGCCGTGCTGGGAATCGAAGCGCGGGGATTCATTTTTGCGCCGGCGTTGGCCTACGCGCTGGGTGCGGGGTTCGTGCCGGTACGCAAGCCCAGGAAACTTCCGGCCGAACGCGTATCCATCACCTACGACCTGGAATACGGCACGGACACTCTGGAGATGCACCGCGACGCGGTCGCGCCCGACGGGCGCGTGCTCATCGTAGACGATCTGCTCGCTACGGGCGGCACCGCCGCCGCCACCGCGCGCTTGGTGGAGAGCGCGGGCGGCGTGGTGGCGGGCCTGGGATTCGTCGTGGAACTGACCTTTCTCCATGGCCGGGGGAAGCTTCAGGGTTACGACGTGTTCTCCATGCTCCAGTACGACAAATGAGAGCGCCGAAGGGCAGTACGCGCCGGGCGCGCGTGCGCGCGCTGGCTAAGATCAACCTCGATCTGCGCGTGCTGGGCAAGCGCGCCGACGGCTATCACGAGCTGCGCACCATTTTCCAGACGATTTCGCTGGCCGATACCCTGGAGATCGCATTCACGCCGGGCCGTGCAACGGAGATCGAGTTGCGGGACGACGCCGGCATTCCCGATAACCTGGTGGTCCGGGCGGCGCGGATGGCGATGGATGTCACCGGCGCTGTGGGCCGCGTGGAGATGCGGCTGGTCAAGCGCATTCCCGTGGGCGCGGGGCTGGGCGGCGGATCGTCGGACGCGGCGGCGGTCCTGCTGGCGCTGCCGGCGCTGGCGGGCCGGCCGATGGGATTCGGCGCTATGGCTGAACTGGCTGGGAAACTGGGCAGCGACGTCCCCTTCTTTCTGCTGGGCGGGACCGCCGTGGGAATCGGGCGGGGCACGGAGCTGTTCCCGCTGCCGGATGCGCCCGCCCGGGCGGGAGTGCTGGTGATTTCGGAGCGGCGCGTGGAGACGGCCCAGGCCTATGCCGCGTTGAGCCCTCGATTGACAAGTGAATCTCAACAAAATAAAATAGTTAGTTTCCAGTCGCATACGTGGGATCCGATCGCCGGGGGGCCCGCCGCCAACGATTTTGAAGAAGTGGTTTTCGAGCGGCACGGCCGTCTGGCGAGCCTCAAACGGGAGTTGATCCGTGCGGGCGCCTCCGTTGCCATGATGACGGGCAGCGGTTCGGCCTTATTTGGGTTATTCTCCGATGGGGAGCAGGCTTCGCGCGCGCTTCGGCGGCTGGCCCGGCCGTCCGGGTTGAGTGGAGTGGAAAGGGCGCTCAGGATTTCGCTGGTAACCCGCGCGCGCTACCGCTCCATGTGGCGGCGAACGCTGAAGGAATACGCGCTTCCAGACCTATGGCCGCCCCGCAGCCAGAACCGATGAGTCACGACCGCTTGAAAATCTTCTCCGGAAACGCCAATACGGCGCTGGCGCAGGAGATCTGCGAGGCCCATGGCGTCCCGCTTGGCAAAGCCATGGTCAAGCAGTTCTCCGATGGCGAGATCTACCTCCAGATCAAGGAGAATGTGCGCGGCGCGGACGTATTCATCATCCAACCAACCTGCACGCCGGTGGACCGCAACCTGATGGAGCTGCTGCTGATGATGGACGCGCTGAAGCGCGCGTCGGCGGAGCGGATCACCGCGGTGTTGCCGTATTACGGGTACGCGCGCCAGGACCGGAAGGACAAGCCGCGCGTGCCGGTTTCGGCGCGCCTGGTGGCGGATTTGATCGAAGCGGCGGGAGCCGACCGCGTGCTGACGCTGGACCTGCACGCGGCCCAGATCCAGGGATTTTTCCGCGTTCCGGTGGACCATCTGTTCGCCACGCCGGTGCTGATCGAGCACTTCCGGGCGCAGAATATCGACAACCTGACGGTGGTCTCCCCGGACGCCGGGGGCGTGGAGCGCGCGCGGGCGTTTGCTAAGAGAATGAACTGTCCGCTGGCCATCATCGACAAACGGCGGGAAGAGGCCAACGTCGCCGAGATAATGAATGTAGTGGGCGAAGTGAAAGGGCGGCACTGCCTGCTGGTGGACGATCTGATCGATACGGCGGGGACCCTGGTGAAAGGGGCCGCCGCGATTCTGGCCAAGGGCGCGGCCAGCGTCTCGGCCTGCGCCACGCACGCCGTGCTGTCCGGACCGGCAGTGAGCCGGATCGAGGCCTCGGGCTTGAAGGAAGTGGTTTTTACGAATTCGATTCCGCTGTCGAAGGCGGCGAAGAAGTGCAGCCGAATCAAGTCGCTGTCGGTCGCGAAGCTGCTGTCGGAGGCGATCCGGTCGATACACGATGAAACTTCGGTGAGTGTGTTGTTTGTGTGAAGCGTTGACCGTTCACCGTTCACCGTTTACCGCTGTTCGCAGCCGGTCCGCGGTAAACGGTAAACGGTCAACGATAAACGGTTTTAGTTACAACGGGCTCTCGAACCCACGTTAACCCGTCCGCGGGCGAACGGACTTCGAACCCGTAAGGAGAATGCAGTGAAAAGAGACATTACCATTGCCGCCGAGGTTCGCGCCTCGCGCGGCAAGAACGAAGCGAACCGTACGCGCCGCGCCGGACGAATCCCGGCGGTGGTGTACGGAGCTTTCCAGGAACCCGTCAGCATCGCGGTCAACCCGCGCGAGATTCGCAAGATCGTACACAGCCGCACGGGCTACAATACGATTTTCGATCTGGCGATCGAGGGCGGGGAGACGACGCCCGTCATGTTGGTGGATCAGCAGGTGGATCCTATCCACGGCTCGCTGCTGCACGCGGATTTCAAGCGGATCGATCTCGGCAAGCGCCTGCGCGTCCACGTCCCGGTGAGCGCCGAGGGCGAAGCGAAGGGCATCAAACTGCAGGGCGGCTTGCTCGAGGTGATCACGCGAGCTATCGAAATCGAATGCCTGCCGGACGATATTCCCGAGCATTTCACCGTGGATGTAACGGAATTGATGATCGGTCAGGCGAAGCGCGCGGGCGAGGTGGGCCTTACCGGTTCCATGAAGCTGATCAGTTCGGCCGACGCCGTGATCGCGCACGTGGTCGCGATGCGCGCCGAAGAGGTCGCCGCGGCGCCGGAAGCGGCCGTGGCCGCCACGCCGGAAGCCGGCGCCACCCCAGCGGAGCCCGAGGTCATCAAGAAGGGCAAGCAGGAAGAAGAGGCGCCCGCCGAGGAAAAGGGCAAGAAGAAGAAGTAACAAGCCATGTTTCTGGTGGCCGGTCTGGGCAATCCTGGCGAAGAGTTTGCGCTTACGCCGCATAACCTGGGGTTCCTCACGATCGACCGCCTGGCCCAGCGGCACGGCATCCGCGTCACTCGAAGAGATTCCAGGGCGCTGGCCGGAGTGGGCGAAATCGACGGGCGCGCGGTGATGCTGGCCAAGCCGCAGACATTTATGAATCTCAGCGGGACGTCGCTCGCCCCGCTGATGGAGAAGCACGCGATCGGGCCGGACCGGTTGGTGGTGGTTTACGATGAACTGGACCTGGCGTGGACGGCGCTACGGATCAAGCCGAAAGGCTCGGCGGCCGGTCACAACGGCATGAAGTCGGTGATCGGCAGCTTGCGGACGAGCGAGTTCGCCCGGGTGCGGATGGGAATTCATCCGGGCCGTCCCGTACGGGATGGCGCGGAGTTCGTGCTGGCGCCGTTTCGGCGCTCGCAAATGAAGGAATTGGACGAACTGGTCGGCTACGCGGCCGACGCGGTTGGTTCCATAATCGCCGAAGGCGTCGAAATGGCCATGACGAAATACAATCGTCGCGCCCCAGGCTTACAACCAGAGGGAACATGAGGATTTACGAAGCGCTGTTCATTATCAAACCGGACGTGCCGGACGAGGAGGCGGACCAGCGGCTGGAAGCCCTACAGGGGCAGCTCGTCGCCGCGGGCGCCACGGTCGACAAACTCGAAAAATGGGGCAAGCGCAAGCTGGCCTACAAGGTGGATAAGTACCGGGAAGGTTCCTATGTGCTGATCCAGTTCTCGGCGGACCCGGGGACGGTGAAGGAGTTCGAACGCCGTCTGCGCGTCTCGGACATGGTCATGAAGTTTCTGACGGTGCGCATCGACGAGACCTTGAAGCGCCTGGAGAAGCGGAAGAAGCGCCGCGACAAGCGGGCATCCAAGCGGAGCGTCCCGGCGGCGTCGGCGGTCTCTTCCGGCCCGGCGCCCGGAGCGCCCGTGGCCCCCGGGCATCCTGTGAGCGAAGCGCCGGTTATGCCCGGCGTACCAAAGGAGGGATAAGCCATGGAATCCAGAGGAAGACCAGGCAGCGCCGGGCAGCGGCCGACGGGCGGCGATAAGGCCGTCGCCACGCAGAAGAAGCAGTATTTCCGGCGGAAAAAAGTCTGCCGCTTCTGCGTCGAGCGGATCGACGATATCAATTACAAGGACGTGAAGATGCTGCACGCCTTCGTGGCGGAACGGGGCAAGATCGTCCCGCGCCGCATTTCCGGGGTCTGCGCCCCGCACCAGAGGCGGCTCACCGACGCCATCAAGAAAGCGCGCAACATCGCGCTGCTGCCGTTCGCGGCGGCGCATTAAACGCGGGAGGAAACCGGCATGGAAGTGATTCTGAGAGAAGACATCGAGAAGCTCGGCAGCCGCGGCCAGATGGTCAAGGTCGCGCCGGGATACGCCCGCAATTTCCTTCTGCCCAAACGGCTGGCCGTGGCGGCCACCGACGCCAATCGCAAGATTGTCGAGCAGGAGCGCCAGTCGCACGTGCGCAAAGAGGCCAAGCTGAAGGACGAGGCGGACGATCTCGCCAAACTCGTGAACGGCGTGAGCGTGACGATCGCCCAGAAGGCCGGAGAAAACGACCAGTTGTTCGGCTCGGTGACGGGCAAGGACATCGCCGACGCGCTGGCGGCCCAGGATTTTACGATTGATCGCCGCAAGATTCACTTGGAGGAACCGATCCGGCAGATCGGCGAATTCAAGGTAGAAGTGCGGCTGCACCGGGAAGTCAACGCGGAGATTACGGTCCACGTCGTCAAAGAGGAATAGCGGAAGGCCGGCGGTCCCCTTCGCCTCCACCGTCCACGCGGCGGCGGCGGTTCTCGGCGCCCAAGCGGCTGCTGTCCCCCGTGGCGGTGTGCGGGAGCATGTCCGCAGGGGTCGCAGCCTGTCGGCTGAAGGGTAACCTGCGTGTCACAGCCGCTTGGGCCATTCATCGTCTCGATGAGCCCGCCAGGCTATCCCTCAGCATGGTTGCGTCCCCGCAGGGCCGCTTCCGTTTCGCCCGGCAAAATCATTGTAGCTCCATCACGACCTTCGGTCTCAACTTCCAGATGCGCCGTGATGCACCCAGAACAGGTTCGAGGACTTCCCGGACCCGGACTACCAGGGCAAAGGATTACTGCCCGCATTTCATCGGCGTGATCTTCTCCGCCGCGCGCGCGGGAGTCTGACCCCGCATCTTCATAACCGCCGATTTCGCCGCGTCGTTCGCGGTGAATATCTCGAGCGCATCAAACTCCTCGTCCGCCACCGGGGTCAACGCCACGTCGGTGTAATTGCGCGCCGCTGGATCGCGCCTCAGTTTCGCCGCGAACGGCCAGTACCGCGAGATCGCCTGCACTACCTTGAAATATTTGTAGATCAGATCGATCACATATCGGGGGTAGAAAACAAATGCACTCTCGATCGGCAGGGTCGGGCGCCGGTCCTTGCGGAATTTGCGTCTGAGATAGCCACCCTGGTAGGGATGGACGTTCTCGAGCACGGCCGAGAAGTAAGACCAGATCAACTGCGTGACCAACTTGCCCGGGCCGCTGCCGGTTGCCTCGGCGCGGCGCATCACGGTCTCGAAATGATCGCGCGAATAAACGGCCGCCCACGCATCGTGATACGCCTGTTGCCACTGCGCCTTCGACATGAGCGGATGATCGATGGTCGCATGCTCCACATCGTACTTATTCAGATCCGGATCCATTTGTACACCCGCCTGGTAAAGGCGCTGGTGATCCTCGGAGCCGGGCAGAGGCGTCAGGCAAAAAAACTGCAAAAGATCTATCGGCAGTTCGCGTTTGATTATGGCAATGTCGCGCTTGATCGATTCCGGCGTATCGTTCGGAAAGCCGAGAATGTAGCCCGCGATCACGGTAACGCCGGCATGCTTCCACTCCAGCAGCATTTTCCGGTATTCCGTAATCTTATTCTGTTTCTTCTTGGCGCCAGCCAGGTTATCGGGGTTGATGTTCTCGACCCCGATGAACACACGCACCACTCCGGCCCGTGCGGCCTTCTCAATAAAGTGAGGAAGCCGGTGACACATGGTATCCACCTGGATCACAAACCTGATATCCAGCCTGTCCTTCTGCCGAAGATCGATCAGGCGGTCGAAGATCGGTTCCCAATCCCCGTTGCGCGAGAAGTTGTCGTCCGTGATGAAGAAGCGCTTGATCCCCTGGGCGACATTTTGCCGGACGATCCGCTCGACATCGTCGGCCGACCGCCGCCGCGATTTCCGGCCCTGCACGTTGATGATGGTGCAGAAAGAGCACAGGAACGGGCATCCACGGCCAGCATCGAAGCTGGTGATGGCGCCGAAGGTCCGCTTGATCTGCTCCGACGGAAGAATGGGAATTACGGCTCCTTCCAGAGACGGCAGATCATCCATGTAGTTGTACAGCGGCTTGAGCGCGCCGTTCCACGCGTCGCGAAGGACGGTCTGGAAGCGTCCCTCAGCCTCACCCGCGAAAAGAGAGATGCCTAGATCCATTGCTTCCTTGAGTTCAGGCGGCAAATCCGGCAACATCGCAAGGCAACCGGAGACGTGAAAACCACCGATGCAGACCTGCACGCCGTCCGCGCGCAGGCGGCGTGCGAGATCCATGGCGCGTGGATACTGGCTGGATTGCACTCCCACAAGGGCGACCATGCCACGCCCGCCGCTGCGGGCGATCCGCCGCGCGATGCGCTCCGGCCTGATGCGCGTATTCGTCTCGTCCAAGGCGGAGACCTCGATGATAACGTCATCGCCGAGTACGCGGCGCTCCTGGCAGTCGAGAGCCAGGCCATTCATCACCGCCAGAGTATTGGAGGGCATCCCGGAGCGGAGCCATTGGATGACGTATCCGTCGTCGTCGTAGTGCGATGGCTTGATCAGAACCAGGGAAAAACGCTTCGGGGACGGCTGAACAGTCATGGAATTAAACGCCTTTGAGCGGCTGTCCGGTTGTAGCCGGCTCCATTGTCGCTAGTGTAACCCACCGCCCCCATCTCCAGGCAGGGCATTCCTAATCTGGGCGACTCTGGTCGGATGGGGGAACCCGGAAGTTATCCACTTCACCAAGATTCACTTGGAGGAACCGATCCGGCAGATCGGCGAATTCAAGGTCGAGGTGCGGCTGCACCGGGGAGTTAACGCGGAGATTACGGTCCACATCGTCAAGGAAGAATAGCGAAGAGCAGGCGGCTCGCTCCCTGATGGAGAAAGGCGCGGCCGAGGAGGCCATGATCGAGGCGGTTCGCGCCGCCTCCACTGTCTACGCATAACGCCACTCTCGCGTTGCGCGTCAAGAGGCGGCGCCCGGGCAGGGGCGCGCCGCGCGCCCCTGGAGTTTCTATAATAAGGGAAACCGATTTGGGCGGATCGGTTATGGGAACTTCGTTGGGGCAACCCAGCAGAGAGAGGGAAAAACGGCAATGTTCAAACGCGAAGGCAAGATAGGACGGCGAGATCTATTTAGGACTTCAGCCGGGATAATGGGCGGCGCTCTTTTGTCGCGGGAAGCCGCAGCCGAACAGGCGGCGCAACGGAATGTCAATGCCAACTCGAGCCCGTCTGCGCTCAGGATCACCGATCTCCGCGTAGCCACCATCGTGAAGCCCGGGCCAAGCCCCTGCACGATCATTCGCCTCGACACCAACCAGGGCGTCTACGGACTGGGCGAAGTCCGCGACGGGGCCAGCGCCACGTACGCGCTGTTTCTGAAGAGCCGTCTGTTGGATGAGAACCCGCTCAACATCATCTACCTCTTCGAAAAGATCAAACAGTTCGGCTCTACCGGGCGGCAGGCGGGTGGCGTAGTGGCGGTTGAAGAGGCCCTCTGGGACATCTCGGGTAAAGTGTATAACGTGCCCATCTACCAGATGTTGGGCGGCAAGTTTCGCGACCGCGTCAGAATCTACGCGGACACCGACGAATCGCCGGACCCGAAAGTCTTCGCGCAACGCCTGAAGGCCCGCAAAGAGGAGATGGGCCTCACTTGGTTGAAGATGGATGTGGGCATCAATCTGGTGCAAAGCATGGGCGGCACGCTGACCGGGCCCTCGGAGCTGACCGCGTGGGAGCGCAGAGCGCTGCCGCATCCCTTCGTCGCCAGCGAGGTCACCGAGAAGGGCATCGAGAAGCTCTCCGAATACGTGCAGGCGGCGCGCGAGGCCGTCGGCATGGAGATTCCGCTCTCCATGGACCACCTCGGACACCTGGGCGTGAACTCCATCATCCGGCTGGGGAAGGCTTACGAGAAGTTCAACCTTTCCTGGATGGAGGATGTGATTCCCTGGCAGTACACCGAGATGTTGGCGCATATCACCGCCGAAAGCCCGACGCCCATCCTGACCGGCGAGGACATTTACCTGAAGGAAGCCTTCATCAACTTGTGCGAGAAGCACGCTGTCAGCAAGATCCACCCGGACATTTCCACTGCCGGCGGAATCCTGGAGACGCACAAGATCGGGGAACGGGCTATGGAGTTGGGCGTGCCGATGGCGATGCACTATGCCGGTACCCCCGTAGGCGCCATGGCCAGCGTTCACTGCGCGGCTGCTACGGAGAACTTCCTGGCCTGCGAAAACCACTCGCTGGATGTCCCCTTCTGGGGCGACTTGGTGGACGGCATCGAGAAACCGGTCATCAACAAGGGATTTATCAAGGTTCCGGACAAGCCCGGCCTGGGCGTCGTCTTGAACGATGAAGTGTGCAAGAAGCATCTGCAACCCAACACCGGTTATTTTGAGCCCACACCGCAATGGAACCAGGAGCGCTCCTTCGACATACTCTGGAGCATGGTGCGGGCCGAGGAAGCCAGCCGGCGCGCTTGACCGCGAAAGAGCGATTGCGCCCGGGGCTGCGGCGCCCTGGGCGCCCGGCGTTTTATAGTAAAACCTGCGTACCGTCCCATACGTAGTCAAGGAAGAATAGCGAAGAGCAGGCGGCTCGCCTGCTCCCTCCGCCGGCAAGGGGCCCCGGACGCAGCCCACGGCGCAGCGTCCGGGATCATCCGGGCTCCGTCTGCCAAGGATGCCCTCAAAATTCCACTCTGGCCTGAAACGCGATCATCCGAGGCGAGCTATCGCCGCCCAGCCCGACGCCCAACAATCCCGTCGGCGGCGAAGTCGGGTAACTGAGCGCTCCGAATCCGGTCTGGGTGGAAGGCTTGCCGGGAATTCCGGCGTAGCCCAGCACCGGCAGACCGAAATTCGGATGATTGAACACGTTGAAGAATTGACCGTCCATGCGCAGCTTCACACGTTCCGTCAACTGAAACCATTTGGTTAGATACAGGTCGCTCCAGAAGAAATCGGGACCTCGCAACGCGTTCCGGCCGAGATTGCCGAACTGGCAATTCCTCGGACTGTCGCCGCCGGCGCAGGCGCCGGTGCTGGGATCGACTACCGAGACGAACGCGTCGGGGTTGAGCCATTGGATCGTTCCCGGTTGAGTGATGCCGGGGATTGGATTGTGTTCGTACAGTGGTACGCCGGGAATCACGCTGGCGTACTGCGGGCCGCTGCCCTGTACGATGCCGTTTCCGTGGGCGGAATACGGCGCGCTCAAAACCGAAAATGGCAAGCCGCTATGCCAAAACACGGCACCGGATACCTGCCATCCGTTCAGCGCGCGGGCCAATATGCGATTCCGGACATGGATCGGCAATTGATAAACGTACTGGGCGGTGAAGTTGCGCCGCACGTCGTAGTCGCAGGGACCGTATTGGCGGCCCAGCTTGCCCGGCAGCGGGGAAAGAACGGCTCCGGCGGCGAATGGGAGGAATCCGCCGTTTGAGACCGTGTCCATACAACGGCTCCACGTGTAGTTTGTCTGGACTTGGATTCCGCGACCGAGCCGCTTGTCGGCCGTCAACTGAAGGCCGTTGTAGTGACTGTTCGCTCCGGTGTTCAATTGGGTTACAGGCCCGAAGCGGGGATCGATGGGCTTGGCGTAAGGAAACGGCGCAAAGCAGCCCTCGCAAGCGGTTTGATAACCGTTCACCTGCGTTTCGTAGGGCTGATTGACCGCGCGCGTGCCTACGTACTGGACCCGCAGATTGAGCGCGTCGCCGACTTGCTGTTCCACGGCAAAGCTCCACTGCATGAAGTATGGAGCGCGCAGCTTCCCATCCGGGACTGCGGTGAGGGCAATCGGCGGAAGGCAGGCATTCGGGTTGGCGAGCGCCGAAGCGCAGGAAAGCTCGCCCTCGGCGAAACCGGAATTGAACGATTGATTTGCCGCACTGACCGCGTCCACGGCGCTGTTCGGCGCCCCCGGCGCAATGGCCGTTCCCCCGACGGCGCCCAGCAGCCCTCCTTGAAACGTCTTGGAGTACGGCGGATTCACGCCCACGAGATCGACCACGCTGCCCGGCAAGAGGTCGCTGAACAGGCCAAACCCGCTGCGCAGCGCCGTGTGCGGCCCGATTTCCCACGCCAGGGCGGTTCTCGGCTGCAGGATCGCGGCGGGCGTAGCGGCGAAAATCGTCGCCTGCTGCGTCCGAATCGCCTCGCTCAGCGGTTGATTCACGTCGTGGGAAATGGAATCGAACGACCCGGCGAGGCGCGCCACGGCATGATGCGGATTCAGGGGATTGGAATTGTACGTATCGCGAACGCCGAAGATCCAGGTCAATGTGCGCGTCACCTTCCAGGTGTCCTGCGCATAAAAGTCCAAATTGAGGAAGTTGTATGGCTCCGAATTGGCCAGCGGGAAGGTTGCCGAAGCCGTCGATGCCACGCCGTGAATGAACTGCGGCAGGGTCGCGTAGGTCACCAGCGGGACCGCGCCTTCGCCGAAATCGTAATCGTTCAGGCGGAAGATCCGGCTGTTCGCGCCGAACCGCAGCTCGTGCGCTCCAACGGTCCAGGCGAGGTTGTCGTTAATGAAGAAGCGGGCGGCGCGCCGGCCCTGAACCCACGTGTTGTCCAGTCCTCCGAGCGTGGTGAACGGCGCATTCGCGCCGCTGCCCTGGAGGACGATGGGAAAGGCCGCCAGCGTCTTTTGAAGATCGGCCGGCCCGAACAGGCTTTCATACCACGAGAACGCGGGGTTGAAGTAGTTCACCAGACGCCCGGAGAATATATGCGTGTAGCCCGATGCGAATGAGTAAAGGGGCTGCGGAGAGATGGCGTTGAACAGCGGATTGATCGGATCGGTATAGGCGGCCTGAAGTCCGGTATCGGCCTGAAACCGGAACCAGGCAATGTCCTTCGGGCTGATATTGTAGTCCACGCGCGCCGTTTGCACCTGCTCGCTATCGTCGCTCGAATGAGAAATGCTCTGGCGATTTGCGCAGCCGTTTCCGTTGGGCGGGCTCCCGCCGGCGGCGGCTCCGTCGCTGTTGAACGGGCAGCCGAGAATCGGCAGCGGAGTCCCCGCGGTATTGCCGTACAGGGAAAAGAGCTGCTTGTAGAACGGCGCGAGTCCGGGCGCGGGCTGATAAACCGATCCGGTTATAGAGTCCACGCCGCCGCGCGGCAATTGTTGCAAGACATAGTTCTGAAAGGCCGGCGTGGGCACTGCCGTGGCGCTGACGATGGGGAGCGCAATCCGAACCCATTCGGAATCGAAGAAGAAAAACAGCTTGTCGTGGACGATCGGGCCTTCCAGACTCCCCCCGAAGTGATTCACCGTGGAGCGCGGCTCGTGGTTCCCAGCCGTGGCGTTCGTAAAAAAATCGGCGGCATTGAACTTTGAGCCGTTCCACAACTCGTACAGGTTTCCGTGAAATCGATTGGTCCCGGATTTTGTGACGTAGTTGACCTGGGAAGCGCCATACCGTCCCTGATCGACCGCGTAGGAAACCGTGTTGACGGTGACCTCCGCGATCGAATTCAATCCCAGGACCAGATTGGTCGAAAGGCCGCTATTCAGGTTAGTCAGCGGATCGTTGGTCTCCAGGCCATCGACAATATAGCCATTCGAAAGCGACGGCAAGCCATTGAACTGCACGTTGCCATAACCGTTCGTCCCGCCCACGAAGTCGTTCCCGCTCCCGGCCGTGTTGATGAGAGCGCCGGCGGCGAATTGCAGCGGGTACGTCATGTCGCCGCCCGGATTCGGCAGATCTTCAATGGCTTGGGTTGTCAGCATCGTCGCGGTATTGGGGTTCTCCAGGTTGATCAGCGGCGGCTGCGCCCGGACCACAACGCTTTCGCTTACCAATGCGAGGTTGAGCTTGAAATCGACCGTTTGCTTTTGCCCCAGTTCTGCGGACACGGCGTCATTCCGCTGAACTCCAAAACGGTCTGCTTCGGCTTTCACCGAGTACATGCCGGGCTTGAGTTGCGGAAAGCTAAACCGGCCGGAGCCGTCTGTTCTCACGGATCGGCTCAGGCCATTGTCAGCGCTCGTGACGGTCACGGTCGCGCCGGGGATCGCCCCCCCCGTCGGATCGGTGACCGACCCGACGATGGCGCTGGTCGTCTCGCCCTGCGCCATCGCCGGAATGGGCGACACGAGAGCGGTGAACACGCATACGAGCGAGAGTTGGATCGCCGCGGCAACGCTGGCCGGACTAAATTTAGCCATGCCTAAAATACTAGCAATTCTCGCCCTTTTCTGTCAAGCGCCCTACGGGGACGCTTCCGCGGACTCCCTGTGTTCGAGGCTGCGCGGGTGGGAAGCCCGGGCTGCGCCACGCATGGGTTGCAGCGTACTCCAGAAAAGACCTTGCATTCTCACAGTGGGATTGCGCAAAGTTCCCAGCGGCGGGCGCAATCCACACGATCGACTCCAGCGGGATTGAGGCTTCGCGGGAAATGGCTGTCAGCCCTTGAGAAGGCTGGTCGGGCCGCCGAGATTGAACTCGGGACCTCTTGCACCCCAAACCGCCCTGCCGAGATAGGACAAGATGTCCGTTTTCAATTGTTTAAGGGTCAATGGCTTGCGGAAGCCTTGTTGAGGTCTGTAGATACTTGTTGAACCCAGGGGCTTCCGCAGCTACAAAAACATCTACAATTTCGGAGTCCAGCCTCCGGCGAGCAACAGCCGATTCCGCGAGACTCCTTGGGATCTCTGGCACATCGCGCCCGCCGAGGCACCCGAGTTGGCGCTCCCGCTACTCGTACATCGTGATGTCGGCCTTCCTGAACCGCTCATATGCCCGGTCCCGGTCGCGATTCAAGAATTCAAAAGGTCCTCGACATATTCGCGTAGCGTTCAAGAAACCTCGCCTTCAGGCGAATCCCAAGTCAGCGACATAGCCCCCGTCGTCTTTCGGCCAGCGCCGCACCACGCCCAGACGCCGAAATCGTTGATCTGTGAACACGCGGCACCCCTTCGCAATTCCCCCCGTACACGCTTCCGGCGACAGCGAGTACGCCGCCGGCCAGCGCCTGCTCGCCCGCGCCATCTTCCAGTTAGGCCCGCGCTTCGCCGACTACCTGGTGGATGGCGAGTACGCCACGTCTCCCTTTCTGCACGCCGCCGACCGGGCGGCATTCCGGTGATCGTGCGCCTTAAGGGCAACCTCCCGGAGCTTTCCCAATTCCCGTGGAAAGGCGCTTCGCCTCCACCCCTCCCACGCGCGTCTACTGCGACGGCAAGGACCGCGTGGGGGTCTGGGATGCGGATGATTTGATGATTTCGCCCTTTGGGAGACGCTACGTTGGGACCGGGTTCGTGTCATCCGTTATCGCCAACACAAGCCAGACCAGACCACAGTGGAGGCACAGTGGTTAACCAACCTGCCCGCGCGATGCGTCGGCGTCGAGCCTCTCTGCTGGCGGGACCGCGTTCAGCGGTAGTAGTAGGAGAATACCTTAATCGACACGGCGGCAACTACGACAACGAACACTATAACTAAGAGGATTGCTAAGCTAATGTTCTGCGTAATTATCCAGCCCTGCCAGGCTAGGGCCTGTGTGCGTCCCGCCAGTTGCGCCACTTCGACATCGGCAGCGGCCCGCTGGCGGGCGAGTGACTGTTCCAGCCCGGAAATCTCCTGCTGCTGGGCTTGCATTCTGCTTCGCCGCTCACTAAGGTGCTGCTGTTCCGCTTCGAGCGTCGTTGTCAGAGCAGCGGCTGCCTGCTCCGCTTCTTCGCCTCGTTTCGCGAGATCCTTCAGTTTTTGTTCCGCTTGGTGGACCTGCTCCGTTGTTTGTTGCAACCGTGCCGCCAGCGTCTGCAGCTCCATCTGGTCCTGCTGGATTTTCACCGCCAAGGTCTGTCTGGTTGTTGTGAGGCCTGTAGTCTCTTGCTGCACGCGAGCCTGTTCTTCGCCCGCGCCTTTAAAGTCCTTCTGTTGTGCAGGGACGGGTGGCGCGTGCTGAGCAATTCGCTGTGCGGGCTGATAGAAGAACACCAGCGCAACGAGGCATGCTAAGTAGAAAATGTATAGGGGATACGTGATTACCCGAGGTCCCGGGCCTGGTCCCGTTTCAACCTGCTCGTTGTCGCGCCAGAGTTTATAGTTGCGAAAATCCATGGCAATGATGAGCGACGTTACGGCCGTGGCGAGAGCCGCAATCCCACGCGGCGGGAGGATGCCCGTTCCGGACCATTCCACCATCTTTGCGAAGAAGATCAGGAAGAACCCAAAGAGTGCGTAACGGATGTAGTGGTAGCCCTTGTTAACTCGTCCGCGATCATAGTCATATCCATCGCTCATGGCCCCTACTCGACTCCAGCGGCATACTTGACAAAATCAACGATCTTCTTGAAATTGCTCTTGTCAGGTTTGGGGAGTACAAAGATGATCTTGCTGGTGAGTTTATCCTTATCTGTGCTGGGAAGGAGCACCTCTATACCGTTCTTCCGGATATCCTCCACGACAATGACGAGTGATTGGAGGTGCGCGAGTGCTAATGTGCATTGGTCCGCGATAATCGCGAGGTCGCTTACCATCTTGGTGAGCTTGGCACCAATATCTAAATTTGACCGCAACTCTTCCGCGTGTTTGCTAAGTCTGGTAAGGGCAGTCTGACAACCCGGCAGGGTCTCTCTCACTGCTTTGAGTTGCTCGAGGCTGGGTTGCAGGATAGTCGTCAGTGCGCTCTCAAAGGAGCGCACCTGTGGTTCCAGCTTGATGAGATGGCTCGTGAGTGCTGCGACTTGTCGTACGGGCCCGTCGAACGCCGCAAGTGCTTGTAGCGTTTCCCGTGCCGTCTGCGCTTGGACGTTCAAGCCATGGATCCGCTCGCTGAGATCCGGGGCTTTCTGGCTAAACTGTTCCAGCAGTCGAAGGCTAGGGTCGAGTCGGGAAGCAATTGCGTGGTCCACTCTTTTTCGAAGGCTCCAGGCTGCGAGGTAGAAGGCAGCAACGGCAAGGGTGACGCCGCCGAGGAAGCTGAAGAAGAGATTCATGGGCATGATCGCGATAGACCACATCCACGCTTTCGTCATCAACTTGGTCGCGAGGGACCTGCAAGTTGTCGCCAAAGAACAGCTTGTTCTTTCAGCGGGCGGGGGCGGTCGGCGTGGACGTGCCGCCTATGATATTGTACTCCCAATTTCCAGCCCGCCCAACCGGAAGCAGAGAATTAGAGGTGACATCGGCCGCGAGTGCAAGCGGTCCGTCGGCCATTACCAAGCATACCCTGCGTTTTCCGTGGCGACCCGGTATTGTAGATGTGCCCAAGACTGTCGCCATTGTAATCCAAATTGACGGCGTGTTTCAGATCGGAATTCTGTGTCTTTTCCGGCAGGAGATCGTATTCCTGCAACTGGAGTGAAACTAGAGGCTGTGCTGACCTCCCAGAGTTGCCGACAGAATCCGCACGCAGCGGGGGGAAAAGCTGGAAGTCCATGGATTCATTGGTTGGAAACTCCGATCTGAACGCCCGCGACTTGATCCGCCGCGGAAGCCAGCGGAGATTCTTTAGGAATCGGACGGCGGCGGAGTCTGCAGAGCGTGACCCTCAGAATCGCTGGCTCCCAAGGTGAATACTCTCAAAGGCGAACCGGAAGGACATGCCCATCTACAAAATCGACTACAGCGTTTTCCGCCGTAGAAGCCGAAGCGCTTCTAACGGACTGAAAAGGCTGGTCGGGCCGCCGAGATTTGAACTCGGGACCTCTTGCACCCCAAGCAAGCGCGCTAGCCAGGCTGCGCCACGGCCCGATATGCCGGATGAGAGCCGGACCATGCGCCGCATCCAACCTTAGCGGACAACGACCGGCTGGCAATCATCAGTCTAGCATGGCTGGCCCCCTTCCGTGCGCGACGCGAATGGGGAGAATGGGGAGCGCTGCGAGGTCTGGATTACAGACGAGGCGCATGATCGTCTCGAGACGCGGGGCGAGCGGCAGGCGCATCGACAGCCAGCGAGAGATTTGGCGAAACAAACCCAATTGGCGTTGATTTGAAAGAATCTGGGGCGTCGCTGGGATCGATGGCGCTAGCGGCGAGGCCGATGGCGGGCGCATCGGCTTCCGCCTCCAGTTCCTCTTCGGCTTGGCGCGCCATCTGCGCACGGCGCAGCTCGGCGAGAGCGCGGAAGTAGCTGCGCTCCGCGGCGGCCTGGCGGCGGAAGATCTTCTGGAGCGCGTTGCCTTTGACGGAGTCGTTGTGGAACACGTCGCCGAGGGGCGTATCGGAGGGAGACTCCTGCGCGGCGACCAGAACGCGAATGAGCTGGGCCTCGATGCGGGCGTAGCGACGGCGGTCCCAATCGGCGCCGACCAGGGTGTCAACCAGATAGGCTTCCATGGGGTCGGCGGGCTGGAACCGGCGTTGGTACTCGAGCGCGAGGGCTTCGAGTTGGGCGGGGTCTTCGCCCGGTATGACCAAGGAGCGAGCATCAATGCCGTGTTTCAGGGCGTTGAAGCGGGAAGCGGCTTTCCCCGCGTCTGTGCGGGGGCCGGAGGATTTCATCGCGTTGAGGCGATTGGCGTGGATTTGAGCGGGAGTTGCCATTGCGGCTCCAGGGTAACAGGCGAGCGCAAGCGAATCGGGGAGACGGGGAGCGGAAGTGATTGAAAGGATGGGAGATGGGAATTTGAAAAGTGCTGTGAATGAAAAAACGGGGTCCGACGCTTCAGACTGCGGTGGCGGGCTTCAGGTCACCGGATCGGCGCGACGGCTGAAAGTGCAGCGGCGCGATAAATCGCGCGCCGCAGAGGAACTCGGAGGAGATTTGGTGCGGATGAGAGGACTTGAACCTCCACACCCTTGCGGGTACATGGACCTGAACCATGCGCGTCTGCCAATTCCGCCACATCCGCACGTTTGGATGGAGACTCCATTCTTTCAAACCGCGAAATCGGAGTCAATGCAGGGACAGCCTAAACCACGTCCACGCCCATGCTGCGGGCGGTGCCCTCCACGGAACGCATGGCCGCTTCGACGTCGAAGCAGTTCAGATCCGGCATCTTGATCTTGGCGATCTCTTCGATCTGCGCGCGCGTGATCTTGCCCACTTTGTTCTTGTGCGGCTCGGCCGATCCCTTCGCCAGGTTGACGGCGCGCTTGATCAGCACCGGCACCGGCGGCGTCTTGGTGATGAAGGTGAAGGAACGGTCCGAGAAAATGGAGATCACCACGGGGATGATCAGACCTTCCTGGTCCTTGGCGGACGTCTTGGCGTTGAACGCCTTGCAGAAATCCATGATATTGACGCCTTGCGGACCGAGCGCCGTACCCACGGGGGGCGCCGGCGTGGCCTTTCCAGCCGGGATCTGCAACTTCACCTGAGCGGTAATTTTTTTTGCCATGCTTGAGAATCCTTACACCTTTTCGACCTGCAGAAACTCCAGTTCCACCGGGGTGGCGCGGCCGAAGATCGTCACCATCACCCGCAGCGTGCCGCGTTCGGGGTTCACTTCATCGACCTTGCCCGAGAAGCTGGCGAACGGCCCGTCGACGATGCGCACGGAATCGTTTTTCTCGAAGGTCATCTTGGGACGGGGACGCTCCGCCGAAGACGCCTGGCGATACAGGATCTGGTTGACCTCGTCGGCGCTCAGGGGCACCGGCGAGTTCCCGCCGCCCACGAAGCCGGTGACGCGCGGCGTGTTCTTCACTTCGTGCCACAGCGCGTCGCTCATCTCCATCTCGACCAGCACGTAGCCCGGGTAAACCAAGCGCTTGCTGGTGACTTTCTTGCCGCCGCGCATTTCGACCACGGGCTCGGTGGGGATCAGGATCTGGCCGATCTTATCGGCGAATCCAAAGGCCTCGGAGCGCGTACGCAGCGATTCCGCCACCTTATTCTCGAACCCCGAGTAGGTGTGGATGATGAACCATTTCCTGGGGGACGATTCGTCGTAGGCGGGGGGAAGCGCCGCGGCCGCGGCCTCGGGGGGAGGGGCGGTTTCCGCGCCGGGCGTGGGCGCAATTTCTTCGGCGGCGCGCTCTTCGGCCCGCTCGGGGGCTTCCGGAGCGGTTGGGGCCCCAGCCTGCTCGTCGATCGGAACGATCTGATCCGGTTCCATCATGCTGCCTATCTCGCAAAGAACTTGAACAGCCGGTCGGTCCCGCTCTTCAGGACGGCGTCCACAACCGCGAAATACGCGGCGAATGCGAACACGGAGAAGATCACGACTGCCGTGGTGCCTTCCACCTGTTTCCGATTCGGCCAAGTCACGCGATGCATTTCGAGCGTCAACTCACCGACGTACTCTTTCACGCGCTGAAACCAATTCTTGCCTTCCTCGGCCATAAACCTTCCTTGCTGCTCACTCCCAACTGTGCGCGGGGCAGCTGGCAGGGGCGGAGGGATTCGAACCCCCACTCGCGGTTTTGGAGACCGCTGGTCTGCCGTTAAACCTACGCCCCTGGGTCGAACGTCCCTCCTAAGGGACGCTGCCGGTCTCGCCGGCGGCGCTTTCCGTGGTTACAGCCGTAGCCACCGCCGGCAAGACCGGCGGCGCTACCGCATGAATCCATTTTACTTGATTTCCTTGTGCGGTTGCCGCTTCCGGCAATGGGGACAGAACTTCTTCAACTCCAAGCGCTCCGTCGTGGTCTTTTTGTTCTTCGTGGACGTATAGTTCCGGTTCTTGCACTCGGTGCACTGGAAAGTAATAATCTCACGCGGCATTCGATCCACTCCTCAAATCCGGCTGGGAGCCACGGCCGAGGGCCGGGCCTGCCGGGCCCCTATGCAACAACCTCGGCCACCGTTCCAGCGCCCACCGTGCGGCCGCCTTCCCGGATCGCAAACCGCAGCCCCTTGTCCATGGCCACCGGCGTGATCAACTCCACCGTCAGGCTCAC
>JBEKHV010000016.1:0-80882 GCA_050012095.1 Bryobacteraceae bacterium
TACATGAGATCTTCCTACCGCGAGGTTTTGCGGTGCCTGCTGGAAGGAATCCAGTGGTTGCGCGATCCGTCGGTGAATCTGAAGGTGGCTGGCAAGTCGGGAATCTCCCAAGCTCGAACGCGGCTGAGTTGGGAGCCGCTCCAGCAACTGCACGATCAACTGGTCCAACCCATTGCGGTTCAGAGCACCAAGGGTGCCTGGTACCGCCAGTGGCGTCTGGTAAGCCTGGACGGCAGCACGCTGGATGTCGCCGACGAACATGTTTAGGAGTCGTAAATAAATAACATTTACATTTACCGCCCTGATGTGTTATCACGTTGGGCATGGACACCGATGCCCAACTCGCCCAGTACTTTGCTGGCATGTGGCCGCATCTGGACGAATATGCCCGCCGCCTGGTGGCCGCCAGCCAAGCCGTGGAACTGGGGTATGGCGGCATTTCGCGGGTCAGCCGCGGCAGCCGCCGTTGCCAAAACCCGTCCAATTCCAGTTGCCGCCACAGCTCGCATCCCAGCCAACAGTTGCCGAACGCGCGCGGCCTCCGTAACTCCATCTCGTTCCACTTCACCTGCACAGCCGCCACCGCATCGGCGGGGATCTCACGGTCTTCCGGAAACAGGCTCAACGTCCGGAAGCGTTGCTCGCGCTCGTCGAACACCTCCAACGTCTTGCGCCAGGCGGCTTGCTGCGTGTCGTTGATCTCTCCCAGGTACAGCACCCGGCGCTGAACGACTTTGCCCGATTGCAGACGCCGGCTCTCCTCGACGCTAAAGTAGCGGTGCTCCTTGCCATCCTTGCGACGACGGTGGCTGCGTAGAAACATGCTCGTTGGCAGAATGCCAGAAACCGCGAGCTTTGGGAAGAGGGTAGGTCTGCACTACATGCGCTTCGGAAATCGCGGTCTCGCGGCCTCAATGGATTACCGCGCGCGGTGGTCAGTTCGCCGCCGAAATCAGGCGGGAGGTGCGAAAGTTAGGTTAGGCAATTGAGCATCACGCGATGGCGACGCTGAAGGAACAAATACTGGCTCTGCTAGGCCTAGCCGGCACGCTTAGATCGCTCGCCGCGGCGCTCGAACGCCTAGGCATACCTTACGTCATCGGCGGCTCGATGGCCTCTTCCGTTCGAGGCATCGTCCGTGCGACGTACGCTGTCGACATTGTCGCGGCCATCGCGGCATCCAAAGCGGAGCGATTCGCGCGCGAGCTCGGCCCCGAATGGTACGCCGACCCGGACCAAATGCGTGAGGCGATCGCCGCGCGGCGGGCCTTCAACGTCATCCACATCAGAGTTCGATCTTGGATACGTCCGAGAATGGGCGGCGCGGTTGAGCGTCGAAGATCTGCTCGAAAAGGCGCGGGCTGAAGCGGCGGGCGGCTGAGGCGGGCCGAACTACTCGGAAGGGCTAGTGAACTCGCCGACCAGCGTGGCGAAGGACTCGCGAAGCTGGGCGTTGTCCACTGGCCGCTCGGCCAGGAGATTCTCCAACTCGCGCGCCATCCGTGAAATTGTCGTGAAACCCAGCAGGCCGCCTGTCCCCGCCCATTGATGCACGGCCCGGGCAGCCTCCTCCGCGCGAAAGGGTCCCTCCAGGTCCGCCAGCAACGAGTTGGCGCGGCTCAGGCCTTCCGCTAGAAAACGGCGGCGCAGCGCATCCATCTCCGCGGGGGGAAGACCGCGCTTCGGCGTGGCGGGCGGCGCGGCGCTGCCGGGAGAGGGGCTGCCCGCGCGGTCCATGATCTCGCGGATGCGGGATCCTAGCGCGCGCGTATCGATCGGCTTGGTGATGTAGCCGTCGCAACCCGCCTCGAGGGCTTGGCGCTCGTCGTCGGGGTTGGCGAGCGCCGTCAACGCCACCACCGCGATATCCGCTGTGCGCTCATCCGCCTTGAGCCGGCGCGCCAAATCCAGGCCGCTCATGCCTGGCAACTGGATGTCCACCAGGACCAGACGCGGATGAAAGCCGTTCAACGCCTCGAGCGCCTCTTCCGCGGAAGCCGCGGTCCGCGTCTGATACCCCTCGCTGGCCAGCAGAATGCGAGTCAGTTTGAGGTTGATCGGAGTATCGTCCACGATCAGGATTGTCTCGCCGGCCATCGCACTCGTATTGTAGCGCCCCCATGCGCCGGCGGCGCCGGCGGCGCTACCCTGCGAGGGCGAGCGGCAATACCGCCGCAAACACGCTGCCCCGGCCCGGAACGCTACGGACGCCTACCTGGCCGCCCTGAGCTTCTACCACGCGGCGGGTCAGCGCCAGCCCAAGTCCGGTTCCCTGTTCTCCTCCACGGCTGCTCCGAAGCTGTTGAAACTCCTGGAACAATTGCGGGATATCCTCGGGCGCGATCCCTATCCCCGTGTCCTCCACTTCCAGCCGGAACATGGAATCGCCTTCGCGAGCCACCCTAACCATCACCTGTCCTTTGTTGGGCGTGAATTTCACCGCGTTCGACAGGTAATTGTAGAGCACCTGCTTGAATCGCGAAGGATCGATCACGGCGGTGAGATCGCCGGGGACCTCGGAGGCCACCCGGATGCTCTTCTTGTCCGCCAGCGGGTGAATCACGTCGCACACCTCGCGCACCAGCGCCTGGAGGCTGCATGGCTCGGGGCGGAACCGCATCTTGCCGGCCTCCACTTTGGCAAGGTCCAGCGTGTCGTTGATCAAGGCCAGCAAGTGCCGCGCGCTTCTGAGGATGTCGCCGAGACACTCGCGCTGCTCCTCGGAGGCGGCGCCGAGCCGGCCGTCGTGCAGCATCTCGGAAAAACCGATGATGGCGTTGAGCGGCGTGCGCAACTCATGGGACACGCCCGCCAGAAAGCGACCTTTGGCCTCGGTCGCGGCGCGGGCCGCCTCGAGCGCGCTGGCCAACTGTTCGTTCTTGTTGCGCAGTTCCATGGCGTACTGCGCCACCTTACTGGCGGCGATGGCGGCCAGGTTGCGCTCGGTGACGTCCATGAGCGAGCGGCAGGCGCCCGTCACGGCGCCCCGCTCGTCGCGGATCAGGTTCTCGCGGATTTCCACCGTGATGCGGGAGCCGTCATCGAGAACGTATTCGCATTCGAAAGGCCCGGTCTCGGAGTCCGAGGCGATCCGCTCCATCATGGCCTCGCGAAAGCCGCTCTGACTCTCGGGATCGACGAAGTCCCACGCCATGCAGCCCAGAACCTGGTCCGGAGAGCGCTTCAGCAGGGCGCACACGGCTTGGTTGAACCGGTGGACCACGCCCTCTGTGTCCGTTTCCTCGTAAGCCACCGGAGCTTGGTCGAACAGCTCGCGGTAGCGGCGTTCGCTGGCGCGCAGATCCCGCTCGCGCGCCTGTAACAGGCCGGCGGCGTATTCGAGCTGGCGGGCGAGTTCGGCGATCTCGTCGGTGCCTCGCGGGAAAGGCTCCAGCGGAAGCGCGAGGGCCAGGCGGCGGGCGTTTTCCCCCACCGCCCGGATGCGCCGTACCAACCTGCCAGCCATGATGAGATGAACGAACAACGCGCCCAGGGGACCGATGATTCCGCACACCACCACCACGCGAAATAGCTGCCGCCGCGCCACCTCGCGGTTGTAGCTCGCACGGAACAGGCGCAGGTCCTGCGCCTGGTCCATGGTCTCCAGACGCGCCTGCGCTTCGCGGCGAAAGCCGCCGGCTTTCTCCAACAGGGGGGCGCGGTCGGCCGCGCCGGCGTCCCGAAACTGGCCCAGGGTCCGAATGCAGTCCTCCGCCGCGGTCCGGATTCGCACCAGCATCGCTGCGCTGGCCGGATCATCCCCAACTTGCGAGGCAAGGCGCGCCAGCGACTGCTCCACGTTCGTCCGGGCCGTGACGAAGGCGGTCAGAAACCGGCCTTCGGGGCTCGCCAGGTAGCGGCTCATCGCGACATCGGCGTCCAGCAAGAAGACCTGGAGTTGTAGGAGATCCGCCCGCGTATCGTATGCCCGCACGGCGACCAGGTCGGCCTCGCGATTCTGGTTTTCCACCCAATAGATGGAAAACAGCGCCGCGAACAGCGCGGCCATCGGCACCGATAGCGCCGCCACTCCCTTGGCGCGCAGCGATACGCGCGACCACCGTGCGAAGAGGCCGGGGCTGTCGTTCTGTGGATCGGAAACCATGTGGCGTGAAGCCCCATTGTAGAACCCGGCAGAGCAAAACGGCCGCGAGCCGCCTGGCGAAACCGTGTAGTCCCGCCTATCTGGCAAAATCGACGTACCCGCGGCGCGGGTCGGTGCTCACCAGTTTCACCCGGAATCGATCGCCTACATCGACGCCCTGCTGGCCACGAACAAGAAGTCCCTCCGCGGGAGGGTCCAGCACGCGCACGAAGACGCCTTTCGGCGTGACGCCCGTCACTACGGCGGCGAAGGTCTCCCCGATCCGAGGCCGGAGCGCCACGGCCGCAATGCGTTTGCTCATCGCCCGTTCCACCTTGCGCGCCGCACTCTCCTTGAGGGTGCAGTTCCGCGCAATGGAGTCCAGTTGCCCGTCCGTGTATGGCGCGGGCCGTTTGGCTAGAACCGATTTGATGAGCCGCTGCGTGACTGTATCGGCAAAGCGCCGGTTCGGCGCGGTGGAATGGGTGTAATCGTGGGCCGCCAGCGCGAAGTGCCCCAGGCCCGCTTCGCCCGGCCGTGCAAAGACGTACTCGCCGGGCCCCATCAGCTTGATCACGGCCAGCGAGAGGTCCGTATAGTGCGCCGCGTCGGCGGCTTTTCTCTTTTGCAGGAAGGCATTGAGCGCCCCCGAATCGGGTTGCTCCGGCAGCGTTTCGCCACAGCGCGCGGCCAGCTCGACGATGCGCGGCCAACGCTCGGGAGTCCTCACGATGCGCCGAATCGAGGGCGCGCCGGCGTTTACCAGTGTTCGCTCCATCACGCCATTGGCGGCGACCATGAAGTTCTCAATCAGTTCCGTGGCCCGATTCTTCCTGCGGGTATCGATGCCCAGCACCTGGCCGCCGGAGATGACGGCTTCCGCCTCGACGCGGTCGATGTTCAACGCGCCCAACCGGTGACGCTCGTCGAGGAGGATCCGCGCCGCCTCGTCCTGCAGTTTGAGCTGCGTCTCCAAATCGGGGGAAGCGGCGACCTTCGGCGGCGCGGCGGACGTCCCTTCGAGCCACCCTCCGACGCCGTTGTACGTCAACTGCGCCCGGTTGCGCACCAGCGCGCGATAAATGCCGCTGGATGAAACCAAGCCATCGCCGGCGACGACCATCTCCACCACCACCGCCAGCTTGTCGGCGGCCTCGTTGAGCGAGGTCAGATCGGTCGACAGCCGCTCCGGCAGCATCGAAAAGGTCCGTATGCCGGTGTAGACGGTGGTGGTTTGCGCGGCCGCGTGGCGATCGATAGGAGAACCGATGGAGACGTCGGAATCGACATCCGCGATCCCCACGAGAACGCGAATGCCGCCGTTCACGCGTTCGGCGGCCTCGATCTGGTCCAAATCGCGCGAAGAATCGTTATCGATGGAGGACCACGCGAGCGAGCGCAGATCGCGCACCTCGCCCTCAGGAGCAGACGCCGGGCGGGCCTGGATGGCGGCCAGTTGCGCATCGACCCCCGGCGGGAAATCGGGATCGAAGCCCTCGTCGATCATTTCCTGCCGGGCGATGGCAAAGAGATCAAATCCCGTGTCAGACATGAGAATGGTAGCCTACCAAATTCGCCGACCTACGTTGCATCAGACCGGTGGAATTCGTTCTGAAGGATTCGGCGATGCAGCTCGCGGGCAGTTTCCTGCAAGCGGTGCGCTTCCACACCCTAAGTATAGGCTCCTGGGCTATTGTGGGGCAGGATGGCATCCTGCGGGCGGTTGGTAACCGGCCTCGCGAGGCCGACTGCCAGTCGGCCGCAGGTTGCCAACCTGCCCCACAACAAGAGGCCCAGCCTCACAATAGTCAATTACGATCACTGCGGCGCGGCCTTCAAAGGAAGGTTACCTCGCCGGGCTGTCCGCCAGCACCAAGCCCGAGGGCAGTTCCTCGCCGAAGATGCGGCCCAGCGCGCGGCCGTCTTCTTCCTCGCCTTCGAGCACGGCGAGCAACGCGGCGGCATGGGGCATCGATTCAAGCTTGCGTTTGACGGCCTCGTTGGTGGCCGCGGGAAGATCGCGCATGGGGTCCTCGGTGCGGCGGGCCATCGCGGCTAACGCATTGCCGGCGGCGGTTATATTCAGCAGGGCTTCCACCCACCGCACGATGGTTGCCGGAGGGACCACCAGGTTCATGGGGCCGTAGAAAAGCTGGCGCGCGCCCAGGCGCGAGAGGCACCACAGCTCGCTCTCCTTGAAATCGCCGGTCTTCACGCGCCGGATGAGCGCTTCGCCGAGCTCCGTCTTCGCGCCAACGGGCAGCAGTTCGAGGCTGGCCGCGGCGCGCCACATTTCGCGCAGCAGGGCGGAGTTCATCCGCCGCGGCTTCTTGTCGCCGCGCGGCAGCAGGAAGCCGGAGAGCCGCTGGTAGATGTCGGCCTGCTGGTTGCGGTTCTGCCCGCCCGCGATGCGTCCCCAGAAGATCCACCAGTCGATCTCGCATTGCGCCTGGTTGCCGTAGGTCAGGCCGGAAGCATAAACGCGGCGGGCCTGCTCGACGCGGAAATCGTCGCCGGGATACCCGAAGCCGGGGCGCAGGCAGTAACCGCACAGATTGAGCCAGCGGCTTTCGTAAGCCGGACTCTTCTTGCGGCCGCCGGCCGCGGCGAGAAACGCGTCGGCCATCTGGCGGATCGCGGAGAGCGGCCACGAATTCCTTCCCAGCCCCATGGTCTGCTCGAGTCTCGCGGGAATCTCTTCGGGCGCGGCCGGCGATTTCGCGCCGGGCGAAAACACCGCCCGGATCAGCTCCAGTGAGTTCCGTAACGCTTCCTCGCTCACCACCGCGGCGGCTTTGCGCTCCGCGGGCTGCTCGGCCGCCTTCTTGCGCAGCTCGAACTGGAGACGCCAGCGGTTCTCGCCGATCTTCGATTCGCACCACGTTTCGAGCGTGCCGATCTCCGTAAGCCGCGCCCCCAGCTTCACCGGAATCAGCCGCTCTTCGGCCCTGGCGCCGAAGCGGATCACGGCGTCGAGCGGCGCGTGCCGGTGCAGGCCGGGATCGCCGGCCGCGAACTCCAGCACGTCGCCGAGCTGGTCCCCGGCGCGGGTCAGAGAACTGTACAACCGGAAGGACACGGGACGATTCGCTACGAGCTTCAGGGCCTCGTTATCGATTTCCACCGTGGCGCCTTCCTCGGCGCCGCGCGGGACCAGGCAGACCACCGGGAACTTGCCTTCGCGCGGCTCGCCCAGGCCTATGTAATACGTGCGGGGCAGCCCGCCGCGCACCAGAATGCCGCTGCCCGTCGAGCGAACGTAGGAATAGTAAGCGGCGCCCCGCGCCACAGCCAGATCCAGCTCCGTGTTCTCCAGAATCTCGGGACGGCGTCCGTACCAGCTCCCGGCCACGTCGGCTACGCGTTCGCGCAGAACCCGCGGGATGAAAAAGCCGCCGTTGAACAGGATGGCGTCCGGCGCCTGGCCGGTTGGCTCCAAGAAGGCGTTCAGGTGGCGCGTGATAGCCGCGTCGGAGACGTAGGGCAGCCCGAGTTCGCGAAACAGGCTGTGCTTTTCCTCCTGGGGCGCATCGCCGCGCGCGGTGAAAGGCAGGAATCCTTCGAGCGCCAATTCCAGAGCCTCTTCGCGCCGGATCTCGCTCTTCAGCGAGCGGCCGATCAATGCCGAGCCGGAGCCGAGCACGGTGATCTCGACTCCGGCGAGGTCCGATTCGTTCAGCAGCCTTTCCTTGGCGGCGGAACACTGGCGGCGCAGCCCGCTGCGCTGGCGGATGGATAGCTGCGCGCCCAGCTTGCTTTCCACCAGCCACGCCAGCGTGAGATCCAGGTTGTCTCCGCCCAACAGCAGGTGCCTTCCCACGGCGGTGCGCGTGAAGTCGACCAGGTCGCCCTGGCGCGAAACGCGGATCAGGCTGAAGTCGCTGGTGCCGCCGCCGACGTCGCAGACCAGCACGGTCTGGCCGTCGAAAAGCTTCTTGCGCGACTGCGCCAGATTGTTGGAAATCCACGAGTAGAACGCCGCGGCAGGCTCCTCGAGCAACGTGAGTTTTTCGAGGCCGGCCTGGCGCGCGGCCATCACCGTCAGCTCGCGCGCCTCTTCGTCGAACGAGGCGGGAACGGTGAGCACGATATCCTGTTCGGCGAGCGGAGCGCCCTGCGGCGCCCCATGGGCCCAGTCCCACTCCTCGCGGAACTTGGCGAGAAAGCGGGCCGAGACTTCGACCGGCGAGAGCGCGCGTCCGGTTTCCTGCGAATCCCAGGGCAGGATCTTCGCCGTGCGGTCCACATCGGGGTTCGAGAGCCAGGACTTGGCCGAATGCACCAGGCGCGTGGGCACGAGCGCCCCTTGCTCCCGCGCGTAGACCCCCACCGGCTGCCCCTCTTCGAGAAACAGGAAGGAGGGCAGCGTACGCCGGGCCTCCACCTTGCCCGGCGCGACCAATTGCGGCGTCTCGAAGATGCGGACCGGCGGAAAATCGCGGTCTTCGGCCTCGCGCTCGTCAATGTAGGCCAGGGCGGAATTGGTGGTGCCGAGGTCGATGCCGATCTTCATAAATCGCTAGCGGCTCCCTACTCGATTTCGATTTCGGCCGGAGCGACGACGCCGGCGTCCCGCCCGGCGGGAAGCGCGGGCAGATCCACCTTGGCGGCGCGCCATCCCTTGTGGCGGAGGACGCCGCCCGCGGGCCGCTTGGCCGGCACGTTTCCGACGAACTTCACCAGATCCGGCTCGCCCGCCGGCGCCTGGGCGTACGTGCCTTCCACGCCGTCGATCACCGGCGCCAGCGTCACGTGACGCGCCAGAGAATCGCGGCACTGGCCGTGCAATTCACGCACGGCCGCGCCGGTTTGGCTATCGGAATACGAGGAGATATCCTCCATCAGGAAATCGACCAGGCGGGAATCGCGCTGCAGAATACCGAGAATCTGCAAAGCTCCGTCCGCTGCGCTCGCGACGGGTGCGGCAGCCTGAGAAGAGGCGGCGACGGGCGCGCGCCTGACCAGCCGAAGATCGGCCGCCGCGGCATCGGAGATCTTGCCGTGCGCCAGAATTTGAAAAAAACAGCGGATTGCGAGAGAAAGACGGTTCACAGCGGCGCCTCCAGAGTTCCAGGATAACGGACGTGCGGCGGCCTCAATGCATGTTTGGGTTCGTTTCGCAAGAGCGTGTCTTGCGGAAGCGCGCTTGGAGGCGCCGAGGGGCCGGAGTTAGGTTCTTCCGGAAACGGCTCTCGCCGGTTTGCCTTTGCTTGTGTTTTCAGTAGCTTGGTGGGTTCGTTTCGCAGCGGCGTGTTTTGCGAAGACAGGTTTGCGGGCGCCGAGAGGCCGGAATTCCGATCACGCGCGTTTCGGCTTTCCGCGGCCCGGAGGAGCAGCAGGTTGCGAAGGGCGCGTTCGTAGATACGCTGCAGGCGAGCCTCGTAACGGTGAACGAGGCCGAGGGACCCGGAAGCCGCAAGGGCACCGACGGCAGCGGCCATACGGCCGTAGAGATGGCCCTCGGGATATTGCGCCATGCAGTTGTCAATGAGGCGGGTCTCGCTGGCCCGAGCGCGGCAGAGACGCCAGTAGGCAGCCACCATCTCCTGGACGGCGGCGAATTCGAAGTCATCGACGGGGCGGAACCCGTGAAGGCGTTGGGCCAAGAGGGCCTCGAAGTCCTCACGGGATTCGTCGTCGAGGACCACGCGGCGGGTAAGCAGACCGTGACGCAGGGCATTCTGCGACGAGTGGCGTTTCCCTTCCGGAGTGACCGGACCACGGGAGCGGGCGCCGTTGGCCCGCGAGGCGATAATTCTCTTGAGCGACGACACAGGAATAGGACCCCGGCTCCAGGATAGCGCGGCGGCGCAAGAAGGCCGTGATGAAGTGTAGCCGTTTCAATGAGATAAGTGCTGTGACCGAATTTGGCCGCTGCAACAAAGGCGACGGTCAGACGGGTGGTGGAACGCGCGGGATGGCGGCCAAGTGGTTGAGGGGAAACGGGCGAGAAGGGTCCGAGGCGGCGCAAAGAGGAGCAACCACCCGCTTTCGGCGAATCGATGCAGCGATGAATGGTACCCGCCTAGTTTCAGATGCGGTGGCAGACTTGGCCTCGGCGGTCGGTTGGTTCTGGCGCGAGCGGGGACGTTTCCCCGCGGAGCCCATGATCTTTTCGTATTCTATGCGTTCTGGTCTACGTGGCTCAATGCCGGCCAGCGTTCCCTGGCGATCTTGCCGAGAAGCGGATCGGCCAATACCCGCTCCCACTGCCGGCGCGCGGCCTCTTGCTCGCCGAGTTCCTCGGCTTCGCGGCGGTGTTCGGCCTGGATCTGCCGCTTCATCTCAACACAATCGAATTCTTTCTTCATGCTTCTATAATCTCTCTTGGCGAAAAGATCTCAGGCGAGCGGTAATCCATCAGAGCGTTGACGGCCTCAAAACCGCGAATGCGCCGGCGTTGCACGATGTGCTTGAAATTCCAACTGACGACGATGTCGGCCCGGTAAACGGTCGCAATTGCGACATGGAGGGCGTCATCCGCGGAAGCGCGCCCCAGTACGTCCGCCCTCAGGTAGGCGTCCCGCAGGCCGTAGCATTCATCCGTTGCCGAAACACTCTCGTAATCCGCCAGCGTCAAGTAGAACTCGCGCACTTCGCGCGGCGCATTCTGCAGTTCCCGAACAGTCAGGTCCGAGATCAGCAGAACAAGTTTACCCGAAGATACCTGCTCGAAAAAAGCGCGGCTTTCGTCATTGAACTCCCGATCGAAGCACCCCCCCAATACGGAGGTATCGGCATAAACTCGCAAAGGCGTCTTCACGTTTCCTCATTATCGTCCGCTGAGGCCGGCAATGCCAGCGGGATCTGCTCCGGTAGGGGGCGCTCTCGTAGACGCGTTGAAAACACCCCACCTGCATTGTGTTTCAGCTACAATCGTACTTCTTTAGATTTCCGGGGATCGGCGCGTGGATCGCGCCTACCATGCCGCGGATCTTCGATAACATCGATCAGCAACTCCTGCCGACCCTCAAGACCACCCTGTCCGTTTCCCATCGGGCGGATTTCTGTGTTGGGTACTTCAATCTGCGCGGATGGCGGCAGCTTGACGAGCACATCGAGCAGTGGTCCGGAGGGGATGGCGAGTGTTGCCGGCTGCTCGTCGGCATGCAGGCCCTCCCGCAGCAGGAGCTTGCCGAGGCTTACCGCATCATTAAGCAGGACGGCGAATTGGACAACCAGACCGCCGTGCGCCTGAAGAAGTCGTTGGCCGCCCATTTCCGCGACCAATTGACTCTGGGCGCCCCGACCGATGCCGACGAGGTGGGCCTGCGCAGGCTGGCCGCGCAGGTCAAGGCTGGCAAGGTCGTAGTGAAGCTGCATCTTCGCCATTCGTTGCACGCCAAGCTGTATCTCCTCTTCCGGCACGATCCAGTGAGTCCGTCCATCGGCTTCCTCGGCAGCAGCAACCTCACGTTCGCCGGGCTGGCAAGGCAGGGCGAGCTGAACGTCGACGTCACCGACCACGACGCTTGCGCCAAATTGGCGCAGTGGTTTGAGGACCGATGGGCTGACCGCTGGTGTATCGACATCTCCGGGGAGATCGCCGACATCATCGACCAAAGCTGGGCGCGCCCCGAGCCGATTCCGCCGCACCACATTTACGTGAAAATGGCCTACCACCTCTCCCAGGAGGCGCGTGAGGGCATCATCCAGCACACCATCCCTAAGGATTTTGGCAACAAGCTTTTCGAGTTCCAGGTCGCCGCGGTCAAGATCGCCGCTCACCACGTCCACAAGCGCGGCGGCGTGCTGCTTGGAGATGTTGTCGGGCTGGGCAAGACGCTCATGGCGACTGCCTTGGCCCGCATCCTGTCCGACGACTTGCTACTCGAAACCCTCATCATCTGCCCCCTCAATATCAAGGAGATGTGGGAGGACTACTGCCACGAGTACCGCCTGCCTTCCTCTAAGGTGCTCTCATACTCCATGGTCACCCGAGAGCTTCCGGACCTCCGGCGCTATCGGCTCATCATCCTCGATGAGAGCCACAATCTGCGCAATCGAGAGGGCAAGACGTACAAGGTCATCGCCGACTACATTCAGAAAAACGACAGCAAGTGCATCCTGCTCTCGGCCACTCCGTACAACAAGGACTACCTCGATCTCGCCAGTCAGCTTCGGTTGTTCGTCCCCGCCGACCAGGACCTCGGCGTCGGGCCTCAGCAGCTTCTGCAGCAGAAGGGGGAACTCGAGTTCATCCGGCAGCACCAGTGTGGCGTCCGGACCCTAGCCGCATTCGAGTATAGCGACCGTCCGGACGATTGGCGGGAGCTGATGCGCCTATACATGGTCCGCAGGACTCGCGGTTTCATCAAGGAGAACTACGCCGAGACCGACCCCGCGAACGGACGTAAGTATCTTGTCTTCTCGGATGGCACGCGCTCATACTTCCCGGACCGGATTCCCAAGAAAACGACCTTCAAAATCAACGACTCCGACCCCGGCGACCAGTACGCCAGGCTCTACGCGCCGGACGTAGTGGGCCTCATTAACGGTTTGGACCTTCCGCGTTACGGCCTTGGCAATCACCTGTTGGAGAAACCCAAAGCTGTTCCCACCGCCGGTGAGCGGGAAGTCCTGGATAATCTCTCCAAGGCTGGAAAACGGCTGATGGGGTATTGCCGAACGAATCTGTTTAAGCGCCTTGAGAGCAGCGGCCACGCCTTTCTTCTGTCCGTGGAACGCCACATCCTCCGCAACTTCATCTTCGTTCACGCCCTGGAGAATAAGATCGAGCTGCCTATCGGCACGCAGGATTCCGACCTCCTCGATACGCGCGCCACCGACGCTGATGAAGACAACTTGATCGCTGGGAACGCCGCCAACGGCCACTTGCGCACCGAACAGGAGTTCCGAAACCGGGCTGCGGAGATCTACAAACTTTACGTCGGCTCGTATCGTTCCCGTTTCGACTGGATACGGCCGGCGTTTTTCGGGGGCGAGTTGAGCGAGAGGCTCTTGCAGGACTCTCGCGCATTGCTTAAGGTCTTCGACAAGTGTCACTCGTGGGACCCGAATCGGGACGCGAAGCTTAAGGCCCTCACGAGGCTTGTGGCGGAAAAGCACAAATCCGACAAGGTTCTCGTTTTCAGCCAATTCGCGGACACCGTGGAATTCCTCGAAGGCCAACTCAAAGCGGCAGGCGTGCAGAACCTCGCGGCGGCCACCGGCAACACTCCGGACGTGACGGAATTGGCTTGGCGCTTCAGCCCTGTGAGCAACAAGAAACAGGCGCTGGTCCAGAAGGCGTCCGAACTCAGAGTGCTGGTCACCACGGACGTTCTCAGCGAAGGTCAGAACCTCCAAGACTGCTTCGTTGTGGTCAACTACGATCTGCCGTGGGCCATCATTCGGCTGATCCAGCGTGCCGGTCGTGTGGACCGCATCGGGCAGCAGTCCGACAAGATTCTCTGCTACAGCTTCCTCCCGGCGGAGGGCGTCGAACGGATCATTAATCTGCGGAAGAAGGTGCTGAACCGCCTTCGCCAGAACGCCGAGGTAGTGGGGACCGACGAGGCCTTTTTCGACGAGCAGAGGAATAACAAAGCGGTTACGGACCTTTACCACGAGAAGGCCGGACTTCTGGATGGTGAAGAGGATTCGGAAATCGACCTCGGGTCCTACGCCTACCAGATATGGAAAAACGCAACCGACGCCGACCCGTCCCTCAAAAAGACGATTCCGGACATGCCCAACGTCGTCTACTCCTCCCGCCAACTGGTCCCGGCTCAGGAGGGGAGCCAGGGCGTGCTTGTCTACCTTAGGACTCCGGCCGGCGCAGACGCCCTGGCTTGGGTGGACCCCGCGGGGGCCCGCGTTACGGACTCCCAGTACCGCATTCTGAAAGCCGCCGAGTGCGCACCGGATACTCCTGCCGTTCCGAAGATGGCGAACCATCACGACCTGGTCGAGGGGGCCGTGAAAGAACTGGCGGAAGAGGAGAAGACCATCGGAGGCGGGCTCGGGCGTCCATCCGGGGCGCGGTTCCGGACATACGAGCGCCTCAAGCGCTACGCCGCGGACGTCAAGGGCACGCTGTTCGATTCGCAGCAACTGCAGCGCACTATGGAGGACGTTTACAGGTACCCGTTGCGGGAATCGGCCGCCGAAACCCTGAACCGGCAGATGAAATCTGGTGCGGACGACGAAACCATCGTCCGAATTGCGATGACTCTCCGCGAGGAAGGACGCCTGAGCGTCATCCAGGAGGATGGCGACGAGGAGGCGGCAACCCAGATCATCTGCTCGCTGGGCCTGATCGGAGGGAAGCCGGGTGGCGATTGACCGTGAGCGCGCGCGGGCGTACCTGAAGTCATTCGACTTCCGGCGTCTGTTTCTGGAGCAGCTTGGTTGGGATAAGCATTCGGGCCTCCTGGAGAAAGTCGTTGACGGTCGCGCCTACCAGTTCCAGGCGGTGTCGGAAAAGCGTGGCGTCGCCGTCCTGATCTGCGATTGCATCCCCGAATACTCCGTCCGGGTGAAGCTTGACAAACTGGTCGCCAAGGACCACTTCGAGCACCTGATTGTTTTCGCCGACCGCGCCGCAGGACGCCAGATCTGGCAATGGATGCGGCGCGAATCCGGCAAGCCGCACGCCATTCGCGCGTACACGTACTCCACCGGGCAATCCGGCGAGTTGATCCTCCAGAAGCTGGAGCATCTTGCCGTCGCAATCGAAGAGGAAGAACTTGTCGGCATGGTGGACCTTTTAGGCCGGGTTCAGGCCGGGTTCGACGTTGAGAAGGTCACCAAGAAGTTCTATGAGCGATTCAAGGAGGAGCATGACCGCTTCCTGAAGTTTGTCGACGGCATTCCAGACGAACAGATGGGCGCTTGGTACGCCTCCGTGATGATCAATCGCCTGATGTTCCTCTACTTCATCCAGGCGAAGAGCTTTCTGAACGGCGACCAGGACTATCTCCGTAACAAGCTGAAGGAAAGCCGCGACCGGAAAAAGGACGGCTACTATCGCGATTTCCTCTGCCCCCTCTTCTTCGAGGGGTTTGCCCGCAAGAAGGAGGAGCGCTCCGCGGCGGTGAACAAACTGCTGGGCGCGATACCATACCTGAACGGCGGGCTATTCCAGCGGCACCAGATTGAAGAGCTGCACGGGAAGAAGATTCAGATTGCCGACACCGCTTTCGAGCGCCTCTTCGGCTTCTTTAGGGAATACACCTGGCACCTGGACGAACGCGAGAACCGCAACGACCGTGAGATCAATCCCGACGTCCTCGGCTACATCTTCGAGAAGTACATCAACCAGAAGCAGATGGGGGCGTACTACACCAAGGAAGACATCACCGGGTACATTTCCCAGAACACCATCATTCCTTTCGTCCTGGATACCGCGCGAAAGGACCGCGCCGTCGCTTCCGAGGCGGCCGCGGGGGTCTGGCGGTTGTTGCAGGATGATCCCGACCGGTATATCTACGCCCCGGTCCGGCACGGCACCGGCTTGGAATTGCCAGCGGACATCGCGGCGGGGCTTTCCACGGTTAAGAAGCGATCCGGCTGGAACAAACCGGCTCCGCCCGAGTACGCCTTACCGACCGAGATCTGGCGCGAGGTAGTCGAGCGGCGGCGGCGGTATGAAGAGGTTCGGGGCAAGCTCGCCAAAGGAGAGGTGTCGGAGGTAAACGACCTCATCACATTGAACCTCGACGTTCGGCAGTTTGCGCAGGACGTCATCCAGTTCTGTGAAAGCCCTGATCTGCTTCGGGCGATGTACAAGGCAATCTCGAAAGTGTCGGTCCTCGATCCAACTTGCGGCTCGGGGGCGTTTCTCTTCGCCGCGCTCAATATCCTGAGGCCTCTGTACGAGGCTTGCCTCCAGCGGATGCAGATGTTCGTAGACGAACTCGACGCTGGCCCTGCGCACCACCCCAGAAAGTTCGAGGACTTTCGACAAATCCTGGAGGAGTCCAAACAGCATCCGAAGCAGGACTATTTCATCCTGAAGTCGATCATCGTCAACAACCTTTACGGCGTCGACATAATGGAAGAAGCGGTCGAGATCTGCAAGCTCCGGCTCTTCCTGAAGTTGGTAGCCCAGGTTGACTCGCCGGATCGCATCGAGCCGCTCCCCGACATCGATTTCAACATCCGTGCCGGCAATACTTTGATCGGATACACCCGCATATCAGACATTCGGTCAGGGCAAGCGAACCTGTACCTCGAAGAACAACTACGGGCCATCGAAGACAAGGCGAAGCGGTTTGGCAGCGCCATTGAGATGTTCCGCCAGCAACAGACCAGTCTGAACGGAACTGTGACGGTTCAGGACAAGCTGACACTGCGCCAGCGGTTCGGTGAGCTGGAGGACGATCTCAACGATTTTCTCGCCGCCGAATATGGCGTGAAGAAGGCCGACGGTAAGAACTGGAAGGCGAGTCACAAGCCCTTCCATTGGTTCAGCGATTTCCACAGGATCATGCAGAGCGGTGGCTTCGACATCGTGGTGGGCAATCCGCGTATTTGGAGAAATCAAAGCTCGACCAGCCGGTCCCCCGCGGGTCCTGGATGACGATGGGCTGTCCGGACATCTACTCATGGGTTGTGGAGCGGGCTCTGACTCTTCGATCTTCCGGCGGGCGCCTCGGCTTGATCGTTCCGGTATCCATCGCCGCGGCGGAAGCTTTTGCCCCTCTTCGCCAGGCACTGCAAAGCAAGGAATTGAAGCTCTGGACCGCCCATTTCGCCAACAGACCAGGTCAACTATTCAGCGGCGCTCAGAACCGATTGACCATAGTTCTCGCTTCGAACGATTCGGGGAAGATCGAGATCTTCAGCACGAAATACCATCGCTGGGATGGGAAAAACGGGGAGAGAATTGATCTCTTCCCGAAGCTGGCATATGCATCCGTGGGTGAGTTGCTTTCACTGGCTCACGGAAGCATACCCAAGATCGGTTCGACACTCGGAGCTTCGATATTCCACAAGCTTGGCTTGCATCGTCCGTTGGCAGAAGCGCTAGTCAGACAGTCCGAATCTGTAGTTCATTGGGTTCGGGTACCCGGCTACTTCTGTCAGTTCCACATTCATCCTCCAATGGCCCGTCCTGAACGTGGTGGACCGGCGCGTCCCCGCGGGGAGCTTTTGAGCATCTCGCTGCCAAATGCGGGTCACCAAAGGGTTGCGCACGCGATTCTCAATAGCTCAACGTTTTACACGTACTTCTGTTTCACTACCGACGGGCGTCATGTCAACCCTTCGGATGTAAAGCTGTTCCCTTTTGGAATCGGCGGGCTTGATCGGCGGCGGGCCGATGATCTCAGGCGGGCATCGGTCTCCCTCGAAGAAAGCTTTCGGGAGAATACATCTGCAGTCCGAAAGAGCGGGTTGCTCATCGACTCCGTGGACGTGTCCAAGGCGAAGCCCTGGATCGACCCGATCGACCGAATCATGGCTGCTTACTACGGGTTCACCGACGAAGAGCTCGACTTCATCATCAACTACGACATTAAGTACCGCTTGGGCGCGGACGCAGATGAGGAGTGATGACACGCCGTGGTACTCGACCTCCAGATCACGACGATCAGCCCGGATGACGCACGTTATCCGCCATCGCTTCGCGGAATGGGGCGCATCGTGCCTGCGAGGCTGTGGGCGGCCGGCCCACTGCGCATTCTGGATAACCACAAGACCGGTTTCTTCTGTTCCTCCCAGTGTCCGGGCGGGGTGATCCTAAGGACGTTCGACGCCATCACGGCGATGCGAGACGAAGGCCGCACGCTGATCGGCGGGTTCCACTCTCCGATGGAGTGGGAGTGCCTTGGCATCCTGCTCCGCGGCCGGCAGCCGGTGATCTGGGCTCCGGCCCGGAGCATTGTCCGCATGCGCCTCAAGCCCGAACTTCAGCCCGCGTTTGCCGCCGGTCGTCTGCTGATCCTGTCACCGTTCGAACCAAAGCACAAGCGAATCACCGCCGCCCTTGCCGAAACTCGAAACCGCTTCGTAGGAGCTCTCGCCGATCGCGTCTTCATCGCTCACGCGGCCCCGGCGAGCAGAACACTGGGGCTCGCTTTGGCGCTGCGGGACTGTGGAAAGCTCTTGCTGACTGTGGATGATCCGGCGAACGAGACCCTCCTCAGATTTGCGGAGAAAGTCCAGCTCGCTGCCAAGGCGCCAAATGGATGACCTGTCCAGGGCTATCCGGGCACGCTTTCTTACGCCCCGTTCCGGGGCTGGCATTCTCTTCCTTCCGGTCCCATGGCTCACGCGCATGGGCTACTTTCTTGCGCCCTTACGGGCTGTATGATCGGTCGCTGGCACGAGGAGGCCGGCGGGGGAGAATCGTCGTGCGCGGCTGAACCGGTCGAGGTCCTTGGCGGCGCGGTGAGAGAGCCGGACACCGCCGACAAGATCGGCGGCGCTACAAGCTCACAGCGAGTCCGCCGGTGTTCCTGGAGCGAGATCGTGCGGCCATTCCGGATCTCGTCAAGACCTTCAGCGACGGCGGCCACCAAACAGGCAGACCAGGAGGTCCGCCCCACTTTGGCCGCCTCCCGCGCGGGCGGCCAACAAGGCTACGCTGGCGTAGCTCTCCCGCTCAGCTTGTCCGAATCACGGTGGCTTGGCGCAGCCGCTCCAGTTGGCGGCGGGCGATTTCCGCCCATTTGCCGGCGCGATCCAGCTTCAGGTACGCTTTCCAGTGGTGCACCGCCTGGAGCGGGTCGCCGACCCGTTCGCGGATCAACGCCATGTTGAAATGGGCGTCGGCGTAGCCGGGGCTCAGCTCCAGCGCCTTACGGTAATGATGCAGGGCTTCCCCGACGCGGTTCTGCTCGTCGTAGAGGTTGCCCAGGTTGAACTCCGCCAGGGGATAGCCCGGGTCCGCGGCCACCGCCTGCACGTAATACTTTTCGGCCTCTCCGAATTTCCGGAGCCGGTAGTAAATCGTGCCGAGGTTGACCAACGCACCGGCCGCTCCGGGGTTCAACTCAATCGCTTTCCGGTAGGCTTCGATGGCCTGCTCAACCGGAGCGCCGGTCTCCTCCAGATCGAGACCCGTCTGAAACCAGGCCTCTCCTTCGCGAATCAGGTTCCGAGCGCTCTTGCCGCCGGGAAACGCCTTCACGCCAGCGAGCTCGGCGGCCTCGAAATCGAAAAGGATCTGCCCGCTAACCGCCTCCATTTTCTGGCCCGCCACGTAAACGGCGATCTTACGGCCGTCGGAAACGATGCGCAGCTCCGAGAGCGGTTGTTCAATCCAACTCAGCTTCTTGCGGAGCGATTTCAACGCGCGACCGATCTGGGGCGTCTGGATGCGGTTCTCGCGCAGCTTGACGAGCGTCTGGATGGCGATCAAGTCGGAAAAGGAATAGTTCTCGGCCACCGGGATCAATTCCTGCCGCTCCCAGTTGCGGAGCTGGCGCTCGGAGACTTCGAAGCGCCGCCGGACATACGCTCGCGCGTATGCGTCCTCAGGAACCTTCTCGGGCACGCGTCTATTCTAACAGCGGACGCGCGGACTGTTATCTTCAAGTGATGCGGCTTGGCCTGATTGCGGCGTGCCTGCCGCCCCTCCTCGCGGCGCAGGACCCGGGAGAAATCTTGCGCCATGCAATTGAGGCCGATGCCCAAAACGAACGGATTTCCCGCAACTATACGTTTCTGGAGCGGGACGACCAGCGGAAGCTGGACAGCGCCGGCCAGGTGAAGGAGCGGAAGATCGCGACCTGGGACGTCACGCTGCTCGAGGGCTCCCCCTACCGCCGGCTGGCGGCCCGCGACGATAAGCCGCTGTCCCCGGACGAGCAGCGCAAAGAAGACGAGAAGCTGCGCAAGAGCAACGAGGAACGGCGTAACGAGACCGGGGAGCAGCGCAAGCTCCGCATCGGCGAGTGGGAAGCCAGGCGGCAGAAGCAGCGCCAGGACGTCCGGGAACTGCCGATGGCATTCGACTTCCATCTGGCGGGCGACGAGCGGCTCAACGGCGTCGATGTGTGGGCGATTGCGGGCGTCCCGCACCCCGGCTACCGCGCCCGAACGGCGGCGGCGCGCGCCCTGCTTCCCAAAATCGACTGCCGTTTCTGGATCTCCAAGAGCGACTACGGCTTGGCCAAAATGGAACTCGAGACCCTGGATACCGTCTCACGGGGGCTTTTCTTCGTGCGCCTCTCCAAGGGCAGCCGAATTGTCCTCGAGCAAACGCGCGTGAACGGCGAGGTCTGGCTTCCAAGGCGTGTCACCGTCACCGCCGGCGCGCGTCTCCTTTTGGTCAAGGGCATGCGCATCGACCTTCAGATCGACTACAGCGATTACAAGAAGTTCCAGGCGGAATCGAAAATCGTGGGCTTCCAAGAGAAGAAGTAGCGGACGGATCTGAAGGCAAGCGCCCTTTCGCCCCCCGGTGATTCCACTCGACCCACTTCACCAGGTTGGTCTTGCCGTCGATCCCCCAGTCGCGAATCGGCCAAGCGTACCCCGAGGGCGGATGCCCACGGCGCGAAGGGTATACAGCGCCGGCGTGTTTCCACCGATTGATCCACTGTGAACAGCGGGAGCAACAAACCGGATTCGGCTCCGTGGAGAACAAGGGCATGCAAAATCAAGATCAGGATGTGATTCGTGAGTTTTTGGTCGAGAGTCATGAGAACCTCTCGCGCCTGGATCAAGAGCTAGTCGAGCTGGAGAAGCGCTCGAAGGACGCGGCGCTGCTGGCCAGCGTCTTTCGCACCATTCACACCATCAAGGGCACGTGCGGCCCGGATGGAGCGTGGAGATAGCGCCGAGCGAACTGGCGCAGATCGTGGAGTCCGTGGTTGGGACTATGCTGGGCGTGGAGGCGGGCGCGAGCGCAGCGCCATGGTTCCCCAGCGGGGAGCGTCTCACCGCGGCGGTCCATTTGGCCGGCGATTGGAACGGCGCCGTGCTGGTGGAGTGCGACCGGGGGCAGGCTTGCCGGTTTGCCGGCCGCTTCCTGTCCATGGATCCGCCATCCACGGTGGACGACGTTGTACGCGACGTACTCGGAGAGCTGGCCAACATGATCGGCGGCAATCTGAAGTGCGTGCTGACGCCGGGAATCCGGCTCTCCATGCCCTCCGTGGTCGATGGAAGCGATTACTACCTGCGGGTCTGCGGGGCCGAGATCCGCGAGCGGCTCTCCTTCCAATGCGCCGACGGTCCTTTCTGGGTAACGGTCCTCGCCACACGGTCCGAAGCGCCTTGCTGATACGGGATCCCCGGTGCGCCAAATCGCGCGGGTTCCCGGAAGGCGCCCGTGGAAAACGGAGGAGCCAGCCTTCAGCGACTGGCGATCAGTCGGCCCTGCCGCAAGGCAGAACGTGATCGCTGTCTTGGCTACGCCCCCATGAACAACTGCACCAAAAGGATCATGGCTAGGTTCCAGGTCACGACGGCTGCGAACCAGAGATTCAGGAACACGATGATGCGCGGCCGTCTGAACCCGAACGCCGCCGTCGCCAGGATCAGAGCGAAGACCTTCGATAACACCAGCCCCGCCACGGGACTGAGCTGGATCAGGCGGCCCACGAATACGCTGGCCTCCTTGGCGCCCACGCGCAATCCAAGTATGGTGGTGAGCGCGTCCAGGGCCTGCAGCGCGACGAACGTCGCCAGGGACGGCTCTGGAAACTCTCTGCGAAAACAGAATGAGGTCATGGTTGCGAAGTGGGACCGTTGCTGAAAGTGATCGCCTGCGCGAACGCCCACTATTTATTGTGCGAATCCCGTTTGCCGCCGTAAAGATTGTCTTTGGTTAGCCTGAAGTCCCTGCGGGTTTGGCGGCAGTCCGGCTACCTCGGGATGTCGTAACGCTTGATCTTCTCGTACAGAGTCGACCGGTCGATTCCCAGCAGCGACGCCGATTCCTTGATGTTTCCGCCGGTACGCTCGATCGTGGCGGCGATCATGCGCTTCTCCATATCCTGCAGCGTCACGCCGGCGGGGAGCGACCACGTCTTGCTGAGGGCGCCGTTCAGCGCCAGAAAGGCGAAATCCTCTGCGGTGAGGTCGCGGCCGCGGCAGGTGACCATGGCGCGCTCGATGGCGTTTTCCAGCTCCCGCACGTTGCCCGGCCAGTTGTAGTCCATCAGGACCTTCAACGCGCCGTCGGAAACCTCGCCGATTTCCTTGCCTAACTCGCGCGACAGCCGGTCCACGAAGTGCCGCGCCAGGAGCGGAATATCTTCGCGGCGCTCGCGCAGCGGCGGGATGTCGATCTCGATCACGTTCAAGCGGTAGAAAAGGTCGTCGCGGAACTTGCCATCGGCCACCGCCTGCTTCAAATGGACGTTGGTGGCCGCGATCACCCGCACGTCGACGCGTACTTCTTCCGACCCGCCCACGCGGTAAAAACAACGCTCCTGCAACACCCGCAACAGGTCCACCTGCACCTTGGGCGAGATGTCGCCGATTTCATCCAGGAAGATCGTGCCGCCATCGGCCATTTCAAACTTCCCGCGCTTCCGCTCCATGGCCCCCGTGAACGATCCCTTTTCGTGGCCGAACAACTCGGATTCCAGCAGGGTCTCGGCCAGCGCGGCGCAAGAGACCGCCACGAAGGGTTTCTGGGCACGGTCCCCCGAGTTGTGAACCGCGCGCGCGATCAATTCCTTGCCGGTGCCGCTCTCTCCCTGAATCAGCACCGTGCTGCGGAGGCTGGCCACCTCCGCGGCCAGTTCCAGAATCTGACGCATGCGCGAGTTCTTGCTGATGACGTCGTGAATCGAGTACCGGCGCGTCAGCTTCTTCCGCAGAATGGCGTTCTCGCGCTGCAAGTTCTTGACCTTGATGATGCGGCTCACCAGGAGCGAAATCTCCTCGGGGTTGCAGGGTTTGACGATGTACTCCTGCGCGCCCTCCTTCATGGCGGCGATGGCGGTATCGACGGTGGCGTAGGCGGTGATGATGATGATGGAGGCGTCCGGACGCAAGCGGCGAATCTGCATCATGGTTTCGATGCCGTCCATGCCGCCCGGCATCTTCAGGTCCACGAAGGAGATGGCGTAATCCGCCAGGTGCGATTTCTCGACGGCTTCGCGCCCCGACGCGGCGGTGTCCACCGCGTATCCGTCCTCGCGCAGCCAGGCCGCGAGCGACTCGCACATCACCTCTTCATCGTCCACCACCAGAATCCGCCAGCGGTTCTTCATCTCTTACTCCCTCGGCCGGCGCTCAAGCGGGCCGTGCACGCCGCGCAGAGCGCCGCGCGTTTCCTATCGATCTGGCGGATGTTGGTCGCCAGGGACATGGCGCAATCCGCCTCCGTGCAGTGCGCCAGCCCAAACGCGTGGCCGGCTTCATGCAGCGCCTCCTTGGCGGCGCGCTCGACGAAAACTTCGCGGTTGGGCGCCAGCCCATAGAACTCCTGCCGCAGGCGGGCCAGAGAAACCACCGCCGCCCGCCCCCCCAGTTGCGCGTGCCCGTAGACGAACGTCAGCACCGGGATGAACAGGTCCCGCTCGGTCACGGCCAGGATCTTGACGGCATCGTCCGGGCAGCGCCGTATCAGCATCTCGAGTATCGCGGTCGAGCTCCACTGCCCCCGCCCCGCGTCGTAGGCGAATTCCGGACCGGGCAACGCCAGGTCTCGCACCGGCACGCCGAACTCGCCGCCCACGCAGTCGCGTATGGCCGCCAGCGCTTCCCAGTCCACGTCCGCCATGGAGCCCAAGTAGAAGTACTTCATCCATTCCGGGCCATTTCCAGAGGGGGATGGCCGCCGGCTTGGGCGGGCTGCCCCAACGGCAGCGATACCGTAAAGGTGGTCCCTTCGCCTACCACGCTCTTGACCTCGATCTCGCCTCCGTGGGCGTGGACGATTCCATAGGACACGGCCAGTCCCAGTCCCACGCCCTTGCCGTCGGATTTCGTCGTAAAAAACGGATCGAAGATCTTGTTGAGATTCTCCGGCGGGATGCCTTCGCCGTTGTCCGCCACGCTCAACAGGATCTCTCCGTCGCCCTTCGCCGTGGAGATGGCGACGCGCCGCTCGGTCCTGGCTTGCGTGGCTTCGGCCGCGTTCAACGCCAGGTTGAGCGCCACTTGCTGGATCTGGGAGGAGTCGCACGGGACCAGCGGCAGGTCCTCGCCGAAGTTTGTCTCCACGGTCACGTTATTCAGCTTCATTTTGTGCTGAGCCAACGACAGCGTCGTGCGCACGATCTTGTTCAGATCGGCGGGAGCGCGCAACGGCTTGCCGCGCCGGGAGAACGCCAGCAGGTCGGAGACAATGCGTCCCACGCGGGCCGTCTCGCCCGTCACCTGCGAAAGATACTTCCGAAATTCCTCGACGCGGCCGGGCGGGACGCCGTCTTCCTTCAACATGCGCTGCATCAGCATGGACAGGTTGAGCACGCCGGAGACGGGGTTGTTGATCTCGTGCGCCACGCTGGCCGAAAGCTGGCCGAGAGAGGCCAGACGGTCGCTCTGCACCAGTTTCTTCTGCGCCGCCTGGAGCTGCCGCGTGCGCTCTTCCACCTTGCTCTCCAGCTTTTGCGTGAACTGGTTGATTTCCGCCAGCGCGTCGCGCAAGCGGTCGCGCATCACGTTGAACGAGCTTGCCAACTCGTGCAGCTCGTCGCTGCCTTCCTCAATCCCCAGCGGCTTGTCGAGTTCCATCTGGCTCACGGCCTTAAAGCCCTCCACCAGCCGGGCGATAGGCCGCGTCAGGAAATGGCGGGTGAAGAAAATGATGAACAGGCTGATGAGCGTGATCTCCACCGCCGTTACCAGCAGCACCCGGACCTGCATGGCCGACACCTCGCGATCCACGCCCTCCAGGCTCAATGTCAGGTCGAGCACGCCCAGCACCTTGGTACTGGCCGGGTGCGCGTGGCACTCCGCCGCGCTGCACGATTTCTCGTTGTATATCGGGGTCACCATTTCCAGATGGCGGCGGCCGTCCGGCGCACGGAAAACGCGGACGCGCGAGAAAAGGGCCGCTTGCTGGAGCGGAGCGCCCGGCGCGTGGCAACTGGCGCAAGTGGGCGCGTTGCGGTCGAGCGTCTTGTTCCGGTCTTCGGGGTTGGTCGAGAAGCGCGCCTCCCCGAGGCGGTTGAACATGCGGATGCGATCGATGCCCTGCTTTTGCGCGATGGTCTGCATCACCTCATAGGCGGCTTCCCGGTGGTCGTCGAGCATGGCGTGCCAGGTGGCGCTGGTGATCGCCTTGGAGAGCTGGTCCGCTCCTATGGTCATGGCGTTCAGGAGCCGGCCCTCGACGGTTCGGATATTGACCAGCCCGGAAACCGCCGCCACAATGACCACGATCACCGTGATCGAAAGCATGAGTTTGCGGGCCAGACGCCGCGGCATATTAAGTTTTAAAGGTCCGAAATAATTATAACGCGCGGCGGCTGGGCTCGCCGTCGGGGTGGAGGCGCCAGCGGAGCCGCGGCGCTAGTAATCCACGTTCGCGCCGAACTCCGGCGACAATCCGGCGTGGGTCAGCGCGAGCCACTCGGCGAGCTTCTGGGCGCCGGTGATCCAGAAGGCCTTGCATTCCTCCAGATACTGAATCACCGCCGCCGATTGGCCCCCGAGCAGCAAATCCCTGGCCAGCCCCATGTTCGGGCCCAAGGAGGCGAGCGTCGCGCTGCCCGGCGTCTTTCCAGCCGCCAGCAGGTATCCGATCGCGCCCGGAACGTCCCCGTTCTGATAGGCCAGCCGGCCTAACACGATGTTGCCCTCGTGAATGGCGTCGCCGGTCCACGGGAATTCTCCGTGCTGGGCCGCTTCCAGGGCTTCCCTGGCGTAACTCGCCGCTTTTGAAAAATCGTGCGCGGCGTACGCTGCGCGCGCCAGGCGGGGCAACTGAGGAGCCCGCGTGATCGCGTCCTTGCCGGCTACCATCTCCAGGTGGGCGAGCTCCAAGCCTGGAGAAAAACCGCCCGACTGGGTCCGGATGGTGGTGATCGCCCCGTTCAGTTTGAACGTCAGCAGCCAAGCCTCGCGCCAGTCTCCGGCGTGGATGGCGGCGCGAATCTCGTCCAGCATGCGGTCCAGCTCCTGCCTGTCGGACTGCCGCGGGGGCTGGGCAATCTGCTGGGGTACGCTCTGCGGACCGCTTTGAGCCGCGGCGGCAAGGGGCCACAACAAGACGCCCCCGAGCGCCCACGCGCCAACTCGCGCGCGAAGCCGCGGGGCAGCGCCCCACATCCGTGGGGGTCTGGAATCAAGTGTCACAGCTCTCCGGCCAAGACCATTATATCGGGCTTTGCCGACGGTTCCCGGGGCGCGCTGAAACCCTGAGACGCAGCCCGTAATCCTCGGTAGCGGCAGGCTTACGTTATGAACCGCCGAGAGGCGCGAAGCGCGGTGATACTCGTTCTTGCATTACGGATCATGGACACAGTCCTAGCCGCCGGGCGCGCGCGGTCCGCCAGCCGCGGCGGTTGGGGTAAGCTGGGAACAGATGCGAATCCTGGTGGTCGAGGACGAGAAGCGTATCGCCGACTTCCTGTGCCGTGGCCTGCAAGGGGCGGGCTATGCCGTGGACGCGGCGCACGACGGCGCCTCCGCGCTGGACAATGTCCACTCCGCCGACTACGACCTGGTGGTTTTGGACCTGATGCTGCCCGATATGGACGGCCTGAAGCTCCTCGAAAGGATCCGCAATCGCAAGCCCAGCCCGCCGGTGCTGATTCTGAGCGCCCGCGGAACGCTGGAGGACCGGGTCAAAGGCCTGGAACAGGGCGCCGACGACTACCTGGTCAAGCCGTTCGCCTTTGTTGAATTGCTGGCGCGCGTGCGGGCCCTGCTGCGCCGCGGCCAGCCCACCCCCGAGAAGCTCCAGGTGGCCGACCTGGCGGTGGATTGCATCCGCCGCAAGGTGATCCGCGCCGGCGAGACTATCGACTTGGCCCCCAAGGAATTCGGCATCCTCGAGTACATGATGCGGAACAAGGGGCGCCCGCTCAGCCGCACCATGATCGTCGAACACGTCTGGGACATGGATTACGACGGCCTGACCAACATCGTGGACGTCTATATCCGCCACCTGCGCAGCAAGATCGACGATCGTTTCCAGCAGAAGCTGATTCAGACCGTGCGCGGCATCGGCTACATGATCGAAGCGCCCGACAAGCTGGCCGAACGCCCCGCCGAGCCGGCCGCCGACCGCCAGGTTTGACGTGTTCCGAGCCCGCGACTTCCGCCACCTGGTCCGCGATTTCCGCCGCCTGGAACGCGGGTTGCGCTTTCGCCTGACGGCCGGGTACGCGCTGTTCTTCGCCGTGCTCCTGATCGGAGTCACCACCCTGTTCCACGAGCGCTTGGCCGGCGCTTTGGACGATCGGGCGCACGCCGTCCTCGATCAGGAATGGGCCGCCATGAAGGGCTACCTGCGCATCGAGGAGAACTCGGAGAACCAGCGGAACGAGGCCATCTGGTATTACGACCCGCTGGACAACGAGGAAAGCCGCATCGTCTCGAACATCCGGCGGATTTACGTCGTCATGGATCAGAACGGCGCCATCATTACCGACTACAATACGCAGTCGCCCGCCGTCTCGCCGACATACGCCGAACTCGGCATCGAGCGCCCCGCGGAGGTCCGGGCCAACGTGAAACAGGCGCTCACGGCGTCCAAGCCGAACGCGGAACCCAAGGCGTTCTGGAGCGTGCGGCGCAACGCGCAAGGGGAGCAGTTCCTGGTCCGCGCGGGCATCGTCTACGACCAAGGCCACATGCTGGGCGGCCGCACGCTGCCGTACTACGTTTCCATCGGGTCGTCGCTCGCGCAATACAACAATATTCTTCGCCAGTTCACGTGGATCTACGCGGGCGTGATTCCCGGGTCCCTGCTCCTGGGGTCCATCCTGGGATGGGTGATCATCGGGCGCGCGCTCTCGCCGGTACGCGCCGTGGCGCAGGCCGCGCAGCGCATTTCCGGCTCGAACCTGAAGTTGCGCATCCCCGCCCGCAACGCCGGGGACGAGCTGGATTACCTGATCCTCACCTTCAACCGCATGATCGAACGCCTGGAAACGTCTTTCGAGCAGATGAAGCAGTTCACCGCCGACGTCTCGCACGAGCTGCGCACGCCCATCACGGCCATTCGCGGGCAGCTCGAGGTAGCGATGTTCACCGCGCAGACCACCGATCAATACCGCGAGGCCATGATCAACGCGCTCCAGGATATCGACCGGCTGTCGCAGATGGTGCGCGCGCTGCTGCTGCTTTCCCAAGCCGAATCGGGACAACTGGTCTTGCAGAAATCGCGTTTGGACTTGTGCGAGGTGGTGCGGGACTTGGTGGAACAGTACCAGATCCCAGCGGAGGCGGCCGGCGTCCGGCTGGAGGCAGAGTTGTCCGAGGCGTGCCCGGCGGAAGTGGACCGCGTGCAGATTGAGCGCATGATCGTCAACCTGCTGTCCAACGCCGTCAAGTTCACGCCGGAAGGGGGCCTGGTGAAGGTCTCGGTGCGCCATGCGCCGGACGAGGCAGCCGCCGAAGGCGCGCCGGAACACATCGAAATCGTGGTGGAGGATACCGGCCAGGGCATTGCCGCGGAGCATCTTCCGCATATCTACGGGCGCTTCTACCGCATTCATACTCCCGGCGCCGCGCCCGCCCCCGAGCAGGGCTTGGGCCTCGGGCTGAGCTTCGTGGCCTGGATCGTCAAGGCCCACCATGGCACGATCGGCGTCGTCAGCGCTGTGGGAAAGGGGACCCGGTTTACGATCGCGCTTCCCGCGCCGGGCATCGCCGCGGCGATTCCGCATCCGTGATGCCGGTATGGCCTGCCGTGCCGATTCTGCGCGCCTCCGCCCGGCTACAATATTCTCTTGGCCCGGCGGCGATTTTTCGTAGCCGCCATCCGCGGCGGGATGGCGGAACTGCGCGGCGACGAGGCGCGCCATCTGACTCGTGCGCTCCGGGCGCAAGCGGGGCAGCGCTATGAGATTTCCGATAACCGCGCCGCCTATCTCGCCGAGATTGTGGAAGCGCGCGGCGATCGGGTGGTCTTCCGCGCGATCGAGCCTGTGGATTCGCCTGTCTTGCCCGCGCGCATCACCCTGTGCGCCGCGCTGATCAAGTTCGACCGCTTCGAGTGGATGGTCGAAAAGGCGACGGAACTGGGCGTGGAATGCCTCCTGCCCGTGGAGGCGGCGCGCAGCGAGAAAGGGCTGTTCGAGGCGTCGCGGAAGCGGCGGGAGCGATGGGAACGGATCGCGCGCGAAAGCAGCCAACAGGCGCGGCGGGTGACGGCCCCGGAGATTCTTCCGGCGGTGCGCTTCGAGGGCGCGCGGGGAATAGAGGCCGATTCCCGCTACTTCCTCGAGGAAGCCGCCGCGCCGCCGCTGCTCCAGGCGCTGCCTCCTCGCAGGGCTGCCTCGGACCGCGTCGCCCTGCTCACCGGACCGGAGGGCGGCTGGACGGACGCGGAACGTACCGGCGCCGCGGCCGCAGGCTGGCAGCCAGTTTCGCTCGGTCCCCTGGTGCTCCGCGCGGAGACCGCCGCCATCGCGGCGCTTGCGGTAGTCGCGAGCGGCTGGCTAAGAAAGGTTTAGCGGCGATACCCTTGCGATACCTCATCCTGAGCGATATTCACGGTAACCGGCAAGCCCTGGAAGCTGTGGCGCGCGCGGCGGAGGGCCAGTACGGCCGGATGTTGTGCTGCGGCGACCTGGTGGGCTACGGCGCCGACCCTAACGCCGTCGTGGATTGGATCCGCGCCCATTGCTCCGAGATCGTGCGCGGCAACCATGATCGCGCCTGCACCGGCCAGGAGGACCTATCGTGGTTCAATCCCGTGGCGCGCGCCGCCGCCCTTTGGACGCAGGCGGCGCTAACGGTTGAAAACGCCGCGTTTGTGCGCGCCCTGCCCAGGGGGCCATTGGCGCTGGACGGGTTCCAGTTGGCGCACGGTTCGCTCTTCGACGAAGACGAGTACGTGAGCGACCCCGAGGAAGCCGCTGGTAACTTCGCCAGCCTGGAAGGCAGTCTGGTTTTCTTCGGCCACACCCACATTCAGGGCGGCTATCGGTGGACCCGCGGGCGTCCGGCGGCCATTCCCGGCGCGCCGGGCCCCACTGGCCGCCGCACGATGGAGATCGATTCCGCGTGCGCCTATCTGGTGAATCCCGGTTCCGTGGGCCAGCCTCGCGACGACGACCCCCGCGCGGCCTTCGCCATTTACGATTCGGAAGCGCACACGGTGGTCTACCGGCGCGTCTCCTATGACGTGTCCGAGGCGCAGCGCCGCATCGGCGATGCCGGGCTACCCTGGATTCTGGCGGAACGGCTGTCCACTGGGCGGTAGGCCCGCGCCGGCGACCCCAAAAGTGGGGCAGCCCCCTGGGCAGACCCCCTGGTCTGCGGCCGGCGCCCCGCTTCAAGAACCCCAAAATGCTCTTCCCGGCGCGCTCTCTGGTATCCTTCGTGGAGAGCGCTTTTCGGCGCCGCCTGTTGGAAAAACGATGAAATCTCAGTTGCTTGTCGTTCTCGGGGCGGTCTTGATCGGGGCCCCATCCGGCTTTGGGCAGATCGGTTTGAACTCGCTTCCGTCGCGCACCGTGGGGCATCCCAAGACGCCCCAGCTGGAGCAGAATACCCTGTACTCATACAACCCCAACTTGGTGGAGGGCCGTGAACTGTATTCGCCCGAGGGAATCGCGGTGGACACGACCTTGTCCCCGCCCGCAATCTACGTCAGCGATACGGGCAACAATCGCGTGCTGGGGTGGAAGAACGCCACGGGCTTTACCAACGGCGCGCACGCGGATATCGTCATTGGCCAGAACGATTTCTACACGACTTGGCCCGAAGGTCCCACCACCACGCCCCACGCGCCGGGCGCGGGCACGCCGCTGCAATCGGGATTGAACAACCCCACCGGCCTGGCGGTCTGGAAGGGCGACCTGTACGTGGCCGACATGGGAAACAACCGGGTGCTGCGTTATCCCCAGCCGTTTTCCCACACGAACCACTTTCCGGATTTGGCGATCGGGCAGCCGAGCTTCAGCACGGCCAGCGTCAACTACACCGGGCAGGTCGGCGCGCAGGGAATCTCGCTCTCCAACTCCGCCACGGCCAACCTCGTGTTCGACAGCAGTGGGAACTTGTGGATGACGGACCCTGGCAACCGGCGCGTGCTGGAGTTCGCCGCGGCGGACGTCGCCGCGAGCGGAGCGGCCGGGCTGACCGCGATCCTGGTGCTCGGGCAGGTGGATTTCGTCTCGCAGGCCACGGCCCTGTCGGCGACTGCCACGGGATCCAACCAGGTGGCAACGCAGTTCGCGACGCCATCGGGCATCGGCTTCGATTCGCTAGGCCGCCTGTACGTCACCGACGCGGACCCCAGCCAGCCGTCCAGCCTGAGCCGCGTCATGGTGTACGTCCCGCCATTCACCAGCGGCATGCCGGCGTCGCGCATTATGGGCGTTAGTGCGGCCACCCAGAGCCTGACCCAGACCGGCGCCATCGTAATGGACGACCCCCGGGGCGTCTTCTTCTTCGACAACAACCAAGGCATTGGAGTGGTGGATTCACGCTACAACCGCATCCTCATTTTTCCGGCATTCGAAAACTGGCCCAGCGTGGCCACCCAGATTTCGCCGCAAGCCTCGGCGGTGGCCGGCCAGAATTACGACTTCACCACTATCGGCGCCAATCACACGCTGGCTGGATCGACGTTCATCCAGCCGCCCACGGCGGGTGTGTTTAACCGTCCGATGGCCGCGGCCGTCGCTGGAGGCGAATTGTACGTGGCCGATGCGACCAACAACCGGGTCCTGGTAATGCCGCTGTCGGGGACCACGCCCGGCGCCGCTACCCGCGTCCTCGGGCAGGACCGCATGGACACTGGCTCCATCAATCTCATCGAGGGCCGGGAATTCCAGTTTGTCAGCCAGGATAGCAGCGGCACGGTCCACTTTGACGCGGGCTTGGCGATAGACAGCGCCGGCTCGACTCCGCACCTCTACGTGGCCGACCCGGCCAACAACCGTGTCCTGGGGTTTAAAGACATGCGGAAGGCGTCGGCCGGAGTGGCCGCGGACCTTGTGATCGGGCAGCCCAACGGCCAGACCGCGTTATGCAACTATCCGACCAACAATCCCAACCAGCCGACGGCCTCGAGCCTGTGCAGCCCGATCGGCCTGGTGGTGGATTCCCAGGGCAATTTGTGGGTCGCCGACCGGGGAAATGGGCGGGTGCTGCGATTTCCAGCCCCGTTCGCACAGACCGGGCAGCCCGTCGCCAACCTCGTGCTGGGCCAGTCGTCTTTCACCAACGCTAAGGTCACTGACGCCACATCGGGAACCCTGGCGGCGCCATATGGCTTGGCCATGACCGCCAGCGGTTGGCTGGCGGTCTCCGACCAGGCGCAGCAACGGGTGCTGGTCTTCCAGCCGGTGGGTGGGGCATTCACGAGCGGCCAAACGGCCGTGGAAGTCATCGGGCAGCCCGATTTTCATTCCACCGCGAGCGGTACGGGCCTGACTTCGCTGTCTTCGCCGCACCATATCGCCACCGATAGCTCCGGCCGGCTCTATGTGGCGGATAGCTCCAACAACCGCGTGGTGATCTTCGACTCCATCGATAACCCGCAGTTCCCGGCGTCGGGCGCCACGGCGGCCTTCTCGCTGGGCGGTTTCAACCTGCCGCAGGGGATCTTCGTCAACCCGGTCACGGGAGAGCTTTGGGTGGCCGACGCCAGCAACGGCAGGTACCTGCGTTATCCCACGTACGTCTCACTGGTGACCAATCCCACGACTATCGGCAGTATCGCGGGTCCCAGCTATACGCTGGCCGTGGCGCAAGACCAGTTCGGCGCCCTGGTGACGGCCGACGGGACGAGTCGCGTGGCCCTGTATTACCCCGGAGTGACGACCGCCAACCTGGGCAACGGCCTGGCTCGGGCGCTCGCGCCAGGGGTCCTGGCCTCGGCCTTTCCTCTAAACGCCACGGTCCCCTTCGGCGCCAACACGGCCACTTTCGGAACGCAAGTCCCGTTGCCTACGGCGCTGGCGAACATTCAGGTTCAGTTTGACGGCCAGACTGTGCCGCTGTTCATGGTGTCGCCCACGCAGATCAACTTCCAGGTTCCGATGGCCGCCCGCACCAGCGGCAACGCGGACTTGCAGGTGACGGACGTGACCACCGGCCAGGTCTACGGCGCCGGATCGGTCCCCATGTACGTGGTATCCCCGGCCGTCCTGCTGAATCCCTCCACCCAGACCGGAACGGTGAGGGTGGCGGCGGTCATCAATCACGACGACGGCTCGGTCAACGGCCCAAGCCACCCGGCGAAGGATGGTTCCTGGATCGAGATCTACGGCACAGGGCAGGGTTTTGTGCCGAACGCCCCGGCCGACGGATCCCCGGCCACCAGCGTGACGCCCACGACGTTCCGGCCGACGGTGGTCCTTAACGCCTGCTCGGTGGACGACGTGACCTGCACCCTCGAGCCGAGTCTCAATCACATCTACTATTCCGGGCTGGCCCCGGGGCTTGTGGGGGTGTGGCAAATCGACGTCTTGATACCCAAGAACGTCGCGCCGGGCAGCCTGCCGGGCCTCGGCAGCTCCCAGGTCAGTCTGGCGGTCATCGTGAACAGCATCCCGTCGTACGACTACACGCAGTATCGCTCCGTCATCTACGTGCAGCCGTAACGGGCTTCACGCCGGAGGTGGCCGCACTCCCGATTCGCCCGCCGCGCGGGCGCGTTTGCGGGCGTACATGGCGCGGTCGGCTTCGTCCAGGGCCACGCGCAACGGGCGGCCGCCGGCTTCGGCCGTTCCCCAACTGAAGGAAATTGGCAGAGCGCCCAAACCGCGCAGCCGGAAATCCCGCAGCCGCGTCTCGATATCGGCCATGCGCCGGCGCGCCACTTCAGGAAGCTGGTTGTGGAAGAGGATGACGAATTCGTCGCCGCCCCAACGGAAAGCCTCGTCCTCGAGACGGATGGAGCCTTGCAACAGGTGGCCGATGCTCCGCAGGATCTCGTCGCCCGCCAGGTGCCCATAGCGATCGTTGATGTCCTTGAAGGCATCCATATCGCAGACCGCCACGACGCCCGCGAACGGCGTCGCCTCCTCGACGCGCCGGGCGAGCGCTGTCTGGTTGAGCAGGCCGGTCAGGCGGTCGAGATCGAGACGCTGCGCACTTTCGCGGCGCACGTGGTCCAGTTCCGCGCTCAGCTCGGTGAGGCGGTCGATCTGGCTCTCGCTCCACATGGCCATGGCCGCGAACGCCAGCAGGCAGTGCAGAACAAAGTCGTAGTAGGTCTCATGACGCAGGTACTGGAACCAGGCCGGCCCGCCGCCCGTGTGGTAGAGGTATACCACCAGCGCGCCATGCTGCAGAAACGCGACCGCCAGCACCAGCAGGGAGAAACGAAAGATCCGCGCGCCCACGCCTGCGTTCCGCCGCAGCGCGACGAAGTTGTATACGTAGACGAAGCACAGCGCCGCCGCATGGCAGATCTGGTAGGCTTCCATGGGCGCGCGCCGGCCGTACGCCCACACCAGGGCCACGAAAACAGGCAGGGCCGCGATGGATCGTATCGTCGCGCGCCAGTCCTTGAAGGCCGACGCGAAACCCGCGCGCGCGGCCGAAACCAGCAGGATGACAAAGGCGAATTCGAAAACCGCATAAAGCGCCAGCCACTCCGCATGAACTCCGTTGAGCAACTCGAAGGCGAAGACGGTAGCAATAGCCCGCACTCCCCACGCCACCGCCCACAACCCGAAGTACACCACCCGCGACTGCCGCCACAAGAATAGAAACGCCAGCCCGAACAAGACCGCGCCGATCTCCTGGATATAGAACGCCGTGATATCCGGGAGCTGGCTGGTGGCGTCCATGAATTCAATCTCCTTCGATGGCGTGGCGCCGGATGGCGCGGGCCCGCCCGCTGGCTTCGTCCACGTCGACGATCACGGCGTGCAGCTCGGGGCGCTTCTTGGAGGATTCCATGCGCACCGGCAGCGCGGTCAGGAAGCGGCGAAGGATGATGCCGGTCTCGACGCCGATCACGGAATCGTAAGGGCCGGTCATGCCGCAATCGGTCTGATACGCCGTCCCCCCCGGCAGGATGCGCGTATCGGCCGTCGCCACGTGCGTGTGCGTGCCGATCACCGCCGAAACGCGCCCATCCAGATACCACCCCATGGCGATCTTCTCGCTGGTGACCTCCGCGTGGAAATCCAGGAATCTCACCTTGATAGCCGGATCGAGTCCTGCCAGAAGCCGGTCGGCCGTGCGAAACGGGCAATCGGTATTGGGCATGTACACGCGCCCCTGGAGATTCAATACCGCGCATTCGACGCCGTTGCGCGCGCGCACGACCGCCAGGCCGCTTCCCGGAGCGTCGGGATAGTTGGCGGGCCGCAGCAGCCGCGGCTGGCGGTCCAGGTACGCGTAAATCTCGCGCTTGTCCCACACATGGTTGCCCGTAGTGAGCACATCCACGCCCAGCGCGAACAATTCCTCCGCCACGGTGGGCGTGACGCCGAACCCTCCGGCGGCATTTTCCGCGTTGGCGATGGCGAAATCGATCTGGTTGGACTCCACGATATCGCGCAAATGGTCCGCCAGAATGCGCCGCCCCGAAGACGCGTAAATATCGCCGACAAACAGAATCTTCATGCCCGAATGTTCACGTTAGCACGCGCCCCAGTGGGGCGGACCTCCTGGTCTGCCTCCGGCCGAAGGCCGGCAGGAGAGCCAAGCGCGTACCAAGCCACGGCTTGCTATTAGCTAATCATCATAGCTAAGATAGGGACATGCCGGAGTTCAACGTCCACGACGCGAAATCCAACCTGTCCCGCCTGCTTGCCCTGGTCGAGCGGGGCGAAAAGGTGACCATCTTGCGGAACGGCAAGCCGGTCGCCGATCTGGTCCGGAGCCGCCCGCAATCCGGACGACGGATTCTCGGAGCGCTGGCTGGCACCCTCACGCTGCCCGAGGGGTGGGACCGGCCGATGACAGACGAACAAGCGGACCGGTTCCTGGCAGGCAAGCAATGGTGACGTACCTCCTGGACACTGCGCCGTTCCTCTGGGCGGTCACCGCGCCGGAGAGGCTGAGCAAGGCTGCGCGCAAGCTGATTGAAGATCGCAAGCGCCCGGTCTTCGTCAGCGTCGCTTCTCTTTGGGAGGTGGTCGTCAAGGCGCGGAAGGGATTGTTTGCCCTGGAGGATGCGCCACGCTGGCTGGCCGCCGCGCTCGCGACTCTTGAGGCCGAGACGCTTCCCATCAGGGCGGCCCACGTGTACCAGGTTGACCGGCTCCCGATGATCCACAAGGACCCGTTCGATCGGATGCTGCTGGCGCAGGCGGCGAGCGAAGGCTGGGTTCTGGTCAGCAACGACGAAATGGTGCGCTCTTACGCCGTCGCGACCCTCTGGTAGCCTTTACGCCCACGCCGAGCGGAACTTGAGCAGTTTCCGAGTGGCGCGTAAACCGGTCGGAGTGGGCACATCCGCGAGATGGCGACTACGCGCTCGCGTGGAGCGCAGAGGGTCCGCCTTCCCGTTCGCCAGACTCAAAGGAATGGAAACCCGTTTTTTTGCCAATTAGCGATACCTATCGGAAGCTATGGCCCAATGCCGAGTTTCTCAACCGTTATTCCTTCTCCAGGCGCCCTAACAAATCTGGACCAGTTTTTTTGCTCACCCCAGCGCAGTTGGGCGTCGAAGAAGGCGCGCGTGAGGTCGGTTCCGGATCGGTGGTTCAGAGCGGCCTGAGGATCTGGGTTAGCGGTCAGCAGGCGAATGTCCATGAAGGTGGCGTGAACGTAGCCGGGCACCGTGACGGTGATCAGGTAGCCTTCGCGCATATTCTGTTGAAGGAAGGTGCGAAGGGCGCTGTTCTTGGCTGCGCGCCAGTCTTCGAATTGCTTCCTGGTCACTTTGGCTGCGGCCAGTTGGGCGTCGGTAGCGAGCGGTTCGGCAACGTAGATATCCGCCACTGGAGCGAGCGTTGGTTTTCCTGGCAGCACAGTTGGGATGGGCTCCGTGGCGCCGAGGGCAATGCCAAACATCTCGCCGTCTTGGTTCAGGCAGGCGCGAACGCGCGCGTCGATCTGGCAGGTGCGGACGGCGGCTTGGCCCCCTGCGGAATGGCCGAAGACCCCAATCCGCGATAGATCCAAACGATTGTGGAAAACCGAACCCGCTTGTTTCGCCAGGAGAGATACCTGGTTCACGCTGAACACAACGTCGGCGGTCCTCCGGATGGCCTCGTCCCTGACAGCATCTAGATAGCCGACGGTGGGAAGGGGATCGGGCGGGCGGCGGCTGACGTACGGAAGCATCGTGCGGTCCGGCCGGATAATTAGAGCAGCGTCGGTTCCATGTTCCAGACCCAAGACGACGTAGCCGTGACTGGCAAGTTCTTCGAGCTGGAGCTGGTAGGCGAGAACGGGAGCCTGCCCGCCTGGCGAGAAGACGAGCACAGGAAACCTCGCGCGTCCGGGCGGCATTGGCGGCGCGGCGTAGGCGTTGGTTCGGATCGCTCCGGAGGTCACCGCATTCCACGCACCACCGAATTGCAGCCGAAGAATTCGTGTTTCGGCGGCGTTTTCGAGTCCGGCCAAGCCGGGGTAGTATTCAACGTGGTCACCAGTGGCCACGGCCGGATAGAAGATGTAAACGGCGACTTCCCGAGGCTTGCCGGCTGTGGGTCCGACGTCTTCCGGCCGCGTCGGATCGTTCCAGAGGAGCATCTGCCGCCCGACGGGGAACGTGCCAGAGGGTGCAGGCAGATTGGTTTCGCCGAACGCGGCGCTAAGGAACACCGGCACAATAAGCGTAAAAAAGATGCGCATATCTGAGTGTAGACACCGCAGAAGGAGATTTGCTCCGGGCTGATTGCCCCGGTGGTTGGCTTCTGAAGTTTGGCCGGATTACCCGGAACAATCTCCGTGGCGTATGCAACTCCGCTTCAACCGGTCGAAAAGTGGACTCTTCCCCATGGGGGCTGGCGGCAAGGCGTCGGCCCCGGTCCGAAGTCGGAATACGATATTCCCGTCTTTCGCCCACTACGCTGTTTTTCTGCACATTGGCGCAGTCTCAACGTGCGGCTCGTCCGCTACAGGCAGGATTGCCCCCCGGCCTGAGGCTCGAGAAGGACGCTGTTAATTCGAAGGAAGCCTTCGGAAAACGTAGTCCTCGTCACCTGATCTTGCGCGGCGCGAGCGAGCCTCCTTCCAGCCAGCTCTGCACGCGCCGCACCTCTTCAGATTTCGCGTCCTCTCCCGCTTCGAGGGGCAGGTAAATATCCGGCGGAACGCCCGCCACATCCACCATCAAACCGGGAATCCTCGTGGACCGCGTCGTCGCGTACCAGAGTCGCCGCTGCCCCGATGGCAAATCGTGCGGCCGCACATTCGAGTAATCTAGTGATCCGAACGTGTGCTGTCCGACGAGCTTCACGTTGAAGCTCTGCCGCGCCTCCAGCGCAAACTGCTCACAGGAGCTCCCGCATCCTCCATCGATGAGAATCGCCACGCGCGAGGGCCGATGCGTCTCCAGCCGCTCCACGCGGACATAAGACATCGCGCCGCCGTCTTCCATCGCGACGTACGTCCCCGGTGCGGCTTTGCGCATCCGTGCGATAAAACCGCTCAAAGACTTCTGACATTCCGAGTCGCCGGGAGCATCAAGTGCGCAGACGCGTGTCCAGGCCTCGATATTGGCCTGTGTCGCCAGTATCTCTTCGCCCGCGCCGGTGAACTCGTCCGGCAGCAGCCAGGGCAGCAGCGACTGGTAACTGCTGTCGTTTCCCCCGACGTTGGCGCGCACGTCGATGATCCAGTTCGGATGCCCTTCCAGGTCCTCGCGATGCACCTTGATCAGGGCAATCAGGGGGTCACGGTTGTAGGGCTCAAAACTCTTTAGCGTCAAGAGAAGCGTCTTTGCGGAAAGAATCTCGATTGTCGGTGCGTTCTTGAGATGCTGCACCGACATGTCCTCCGCTGATTGCTGCGGCGCGGATGTCGCGGGAGCCGCCGCAATATCCTCCACCCACAAATGCCCCCGCCGCCACGCCCGCAGGTATTTATTGATTACTGGCGCGCAACTGCCGTTGCCGCGAATCTGCAACGCCGCGCTCCTTGCCTCGGCCAGGGCATCGTCGAAATACTTCTGCCCGAACTGCGCCAGACGGTCCCGCGCGCCCGTGTCGTTTTCCAGCAGGAAGCCCGGGATGTCTTCCAGGTCTTTGGTGCACGCAACTGCCGCGGGACCCTGCGCAAAGCAGTTCAGCGAAAAATAGGCTGCTAGCCCCAGCCCCGTAAGAGTTCTTCTGTGCATACTTGCAAGTGTATGTCCAGTTGCAGGTTCGGGCCAAAGGTGGCGGACGAGTTTTCGTCCTCGCGCGAGCGGTACATCCCGACAAGTGGAAAATGAGATCTCATGGAGAGCCCGGATCCACGGGTCGTATCACGCCCGAACCACCGAAGTGCCAAGCGCCAGCTTCGGGTGGATCGTCGCCCACTCGGAAATTGCCCTGGAGCGTTCTTGGAAGTCCTGGAACGCGCCCCTTAGTTGAACTGCATTGAGCCTAAGCCGGTTCCTTCTCCGCCAGCGCGCTGTGCTTGCGGCCAAACGGGAAGTAGATGGCGAATCCCACCAGCAACCACACGAAAAATCGCGCCCATGTCTCCAGCGGCAACGCCATCATCAGCAGCAGGCAGAAACCGATGGAGATCATCGGCAGCCACGGCGATCCCGGGACGCGGAAGCCCCGCGGGCGGCCGGGTTGCTTCTTTCGCAGCACGATCACTCCCACCGAAACAATGATGAACGCGAACAGCGTGCCGATATTCGCCAGGTCCGCGAATGTCCCGATATCCCAAATCCCCGCCGGAATCCCCACCGCCAGGCCCGCGATCCAGGTGCTGACGTGCGGGGTCTTATGTATGGGATGCACCTTGGAAAAGGCCTTCGGCAGCAAGCCGTCGCGCGACATGGCGAACCAGATCCGCGCCTGCCCGTATTGAAATACCAGCAGCGACGAGACCATGCCGACAATGGCCCCCAGGCTCACCCACTGCCGCACGCCGTTGTACCCCAGCCGCTTCAACGCGTCGGCCACGGGCGCTTCGCCGGTCAGCGTCCTCCACGGCGCGATGCCCGTAAGCACCAGCGCCACGGCGATGTAGAGCAGCGCGCACACCACCAGCGTCATGATGATGCCGAACGGCAGGTCGCGCTGCGGGTTCTTGCATTCCTCGGCCGCGGTCGAGACCGAATCGAAACCGATGTACGTGAAGAAAACGATGGCCGCGCCCGTCAGCACGCCGGAAAATCCGTTGGGGAGGAACGGATGCCAGTTAGTGGTATTGACCGCCCGCGCCGCGCCGATCACGAAAATCAGAATGGCGGCGATCTTGATGACCACCATCGCATTGTTGGTTCCGGCGCTCTCTCGCACGCCGATCACTAGAATATAGGTGAGGATCAGCAGGATCGCGAGCGCCGATAGGTTGAACCACGCGCCCGTGAACGCCCCGCCCACAATCGGCGGCCCCGCGAACCGCGCCGGCAGATGCCAGCCGAACATGTTTTCGAGGACGTCGTTCAGATATCCGGAAAACCCCACGGCCACCGCCATGTTGGAGACGGCGTACTCCAGAATCAGGTCCCATCCGATGATCCAGGCGATGAGCTCGCCCAGCGTGGCGTACGCGTAGGTGTACGCGCTGCCCGCGATGGGGATCATGGACGCCAGCTCGGCGTAGCACAGCGCCGCGAAGCTGCACGCAAACGCTGTCAGCAGGAACGACAAGGAGATGCCCGGGCCTGCGCCTGGCCGGCCGATCGTCGAGAGCGCGTTCCGCCCGTGCAAAATGAGATCGAGGACGGGAGCGTGCAGAACCGATCGGAAGCTCAACGTCTCGCCGGCGGCCGCCGTGCCCGTGAGGATGAAGATGCCGGAGCCGATCACGGCCCCGATCCCCAACGCCGTGAGGCTCCACGGCCCGAGCGTGCGGCGGAGTTTCCGTTCCGGATCCTCGGACGCGGCGATCAGCGCGTCGATGCTCTTGGTACGGAAAAGGCTCACGTAAGGCGCTGTCCGCTCACCGCTACCCGCCGGCCGCTTGCCGCCTCGATCCCATGCTTTGGCGGCTGGCGGAAAGCGGCTGGCTCTTGACTACCGTTTCCGCTGGCCCTTCGCCTGGTGGCGAATCCTTTTCTTCGTGGATCCGCGGGCCACCCCGGCGGCGCGTTTCGCCTTGGGAGGCGCGGCTTTGCGGGCGGCGCGCTTCTTCTTCTTGCGTTCGACTTTATCGGTAGCGTTCTTGGTGTTCATCAGTTTCGTTTGAGCCCCGCGTATTTTTCCACCAGCTTTTTGAGACCGTAGCGAGGGAAGTTTACAGTGATCTTAGCATCTTCTCCGTCGCCTTCGCGCCGCACCACCGTTCCGGTTCCGTACTTGGGATGCTCGACGGTCGTCCCCGGGCGCGCGACCCTGCGCAGCGGCGCGGCCGCGGCCGGAGCCGGCGGGCGGGGCGCGGAGCCGGCGGGCCCCGGGTCCACGGGCCGCGAAGGAAACGGGATGTTCCGCTCGTGGAAGAACTGGGAGATATTCTCGACCGAATTGAAGGTCTTTCCCGTGAACGTGTTGCGCTTGGCCGCTGCCCAGACGTCGTGACGTTCGGCCAGCAGGTTGACTTCTCCAGCTTCGTCTGCTGCTCCCAGATCGGTCATCAGGGCCGCCGGGACTTCGCTCAGGAAGCGGGAAGGAGTCGAGGGCTCCTGCTCGCCGCCGCCGAAACGCCGCCGGTATCTGGCCCACGTCAGGATCAGCCGCTTGCGGGCGCGCGTCATGCCCACGTAGCACAGGCGGCGCTCCTCTTCCATCTCCGCCTCGGATCCCATCGACCGGCTGTGCGGGAACAGTCCCAGCTCCATGCCGGTGATGCACACCAGGGGAAACTCCAGGCCCTTGGCGTTGTGCAGCGTCATCAGGTTGACGGGGGAGCGCTCATCGACGTGGTCCGCGTCGGAGTCCAGCGCCGCCAGATCCAGGAAATCGGAGAGGCTCTGGCCGCGGGAGGCCGCATCCGCCGCGGCGTTAATCAGCTCTTCCAGGTTCTCCAGGCGCGACTCCGAATCGGGCGTCCGCTCCCGCTCCAGCATCTTGCGGTAGCCGGTGCGGTCCAGGATGAAGCGGATCAACTCCGGCAGGGGCGAAGAGGACGCCACCAGCGAGATCTCCTGAATCAGGCTTCGGAATGCGGCCAGCGATGTCTGGGAGCGGGTGGAGAGCTGCTGGTCGTCGGCGATGCGCTCGACGGCGTCCCACAGGTTCAGGCCGTTCTCGCGCGCCTGGCGCTCGATCAGCTCCAAGGTGGTGCGGCCGATGCCGCGCGCGGGCGTATTGATGACGCGCAGCAGGCTGGCCGAGTCCGTGTTCGAAACCGCCAGTTTCAAGTAGGCCGCCACATCCTTGATTTCGGCGCGCTGATAAAAGCTGAACCCGCCGACGACGTTGTACTTCCGCCCTAAATTGCGCAGCGCTTCCTCGATTTGCCGCGACTGGGAATTCGTGCGGTACAGGACGGCCACGCGGTCGTCCGGGCGCGACGCGAGATGTTCCTCCACCTGGGCGGCCACGAAGCGCGCCTCGTCGCGGTCGTCGAACGCGGCGTAGACGCCCAGCAGCGGGCCGGCGTCGGCTTCGGTCCACAGCTTCTTGCCCTTGCGCTCCTTGTTGTTCTCCACCACGGCGCCGGCCGCCGCCAGAATGTTCTTGGTGGAACGGTAGTTCTGCTCCAGCCGGATCGTCCGGGCGTGCGGGTAGTCCCGCTCGAAATCCAGAATGTTGCGGATGTCCGCGCCTCGCCAGCTATAGATCGACTGGTCCTCGTCGCCCACCACGCAGACGTTGCGGCGCCCTTCCGAAAGCAGGCGCATCAGCTCGTACTGGCTGCGATTGGTGTCCTGGTACTCGTCCACCATCACGTAACTCAGGCGGCGGTTCCAGGCTTCGCGGGTGGCGGCGTCGTGAGCCAGCAGGCGGACGGCTTCCAGAAGCAGATCGTCGAAATCCAGCGCGTTGGCGTTGCGCAACGCCTTCTCGTAGCGCTCGAACACCGCGGCCAGTTGCTCGGTTTCGGAGCTGACAGCTTTCTTGTAGAGGTCCTCGGGCGCGAGTTTCAGGTTCTTGGAATGGCTGATGCACGAAAGGGCCGCGCGGCGCTGCATGAACTCCTTCTCGTCCAGGCCCAATTCCCGGTAGGCGGCCTTCACGATAGCGAGCTGGTCGTCCTCGTCGTAGATGGTGAAGCGCCGCGTGAAGCCGGTCCGGATGCGCGCCAGGGGATCGCCGTCCTGCCGCAGCAGGCGCACGCAGAACGAATGAAACGTGGAAACGCGAGGCGGCCGCTCCAAACCGGCGTCACCCAACATCGCGATCGCGCGCTCCCGCATTTCGTTGGCGGCCTTGTTGGTAAACGTGACCGCCAGCACGGCCGAGGCGGGCGCGCGCCGCGTGCTGACAATGTAGGCGATGCGGTGCGTGATGACGCGCGTTTTCCCGCTGCCCGCGCCGGCGAGTATCAGAAGCGGCCCATCGGCATGGGTCACGGCTTCCCGCTGTTGCGCGTTTAGCCCTTTGAGGAAATCCATGCGGGGGATAACTATTCGAGTTTAGCATGGGGGCCGGCGGCTCCGATTCCGCGGGGCAGGTTCCCCACGGCCAACGGAAGCGAACGCCGGGAGGGCGCTACGCGAGCGCCGCTTTGGCGTATGCCAGGCACTTCTCGATTTCGGCGATCGTCGTCGAACCCGCGGGCGTGTTGTACTCGTACTCGATACTGCCCGGGAACTTGTACTTCTCCTTCTTCATGAGCTGAAGGACTTCTTTGATGGGCGTATCGCCCTGGCCCCAGGGCATGTTCTGGCCCCCGTGGGCCGGCGTCTTCCGGTCCTTCAAGTGCAAGCTGGTGATCCGGTCGTGATGCTTCAGGATGAGCGGAATCGGACTCCGGCCGGTCCCGGCGACGTAGTGGCCGATGTCGAGATTGATCCCGTTGTATTTCGACTGGGACATGGCGGAGTCCCAGAGCGTGTCCGTAGCCTGGGTATGGGCGTGGTAGCCCACCATCAGCTTGTGCTTGGCGGCGAATTCCCCGACCCGCTGCGTCACCTTGGGATCGGTGGGGAGTTCCATGGTGACCTGGTCGCCGCCCAGCGCTTTGGTCGCGGTGAAAACGTAATCGTACTCGTCGTCCGGCATGTCCAGGGTGAGACCGAGCTTGAACGCGTAGATGCTCACGCCCGCGTCGTTGTACATCTTCCGTAGCGCTTTGTACTTGTCCATGGAAACCGAGCGGCGCCATTTCGTCAACTCGTCGGCCGCCTGTTGCGCCGGAGAGCGTCCCCCGCCGCCACGGGCGCGACCGGCGGCATCGCTGCGCCTCTGGCCGGTTGGGCTCGGAGCATCGACCTGGCCGCCCTCGCCCCGCCCTTGGCCCGGCGCCCCAGCCCCTCCGCCGGCGGGCGATCCGGCGTAGGCCTCGGCAGGCTGGTTCATCATCTCGACCCCGCTGATTCCGCACTCCACGCAATAACCGAGAATCTGCTCCGCGCTACCCGGCAGCGCGCGGAACGAATACGTGATTGCGCCGATCTGGACCCCGCCGAAGTTCGAGTTCGGCTTGGCCGCCTCCATGAGTTTGGCCACCGGCAAAGTGGCCAAGGCGATTCTCCCTACATCTCGCCTGGTAATCATGGGCCCTCCTCTGTCCCATTGTAGTTCGGGCGGCTCAGCGTTGATAGAATCGAGACATATGGCAGTGCAACCCCGCCGCAGGGCGGTTGTGGTGGACGTGGGAGGGGTAAAGGTCGGCGGCGATCGTCCGATCGTCGTGCAGTCCATGACCAATACCGATACGGAGGACGCGCCCTCCACGGTGAATCAGGTCATGGCGCTGGCCCGCGCCGGCTCGGAACTGGTGCGCGTGACGGTGAATACGGAGCAGGCCGCCGCCGCCGTTCCCCGCATCGTGGATACGCTCGACAAGTTCGGCGCGCGCGTCCCCATCATCGGCGACTTCCACTACAACGGCCACATCCTTCTGAAGAAGTACCCCGAGTGCGCCCGCGCCCTGGCCAAGTATCGCATCAACCCCGGCAACTCGGACATCGGCCGCGGCACGGACGACAATTTCCGCACCATGATCGAGGTCGCCGTCGCCAACGGCAAGCCCGTGCGCATCGGCGTGAACTGGGGATCGCTCGACGCCGTCCTGCTCACGCGCATGATGGACGAGAACTCCAAGCTCGCCGAACCCAAGGATTCGCGCGGGGTGATGATTGACGCCATGGTGGCCAGCGCCGTGGAATCGGCGCGCGCGGCGGAACGCTACGGCCTGGGCCGCGACCGCATCGTCCTGAGCGCCAAGGTGAGCGGCGTGCAAGACCTGATCGACGTCTACCGCATGTTGGCCGCGGCCTGCGATTACCCCCTGCATCTCGGGCTCACCGAGGCGGGCCTCGGAGCGAAGGGGATCGTGGCGACTACCGCCGCGCTCGCCCCGCTCTTGCAGGAGGGTATCGGCGACACCATTCGGACCTCGCTGACGCCCCTGCCCGGAGGCGACCGCACGGAGGAAGTGACCGTCTCCCAGCAGATCCTGCAATCGCTGGGCATTCGCAGTTTCACGCCGCAGGTGACCGCCTGCCCCGGCTGCGGCCGCACCACCAGCAGTTTCTTCCAGGACATGGCGGATCGGATTCAGACCTATCTGCGCGAGCAGATGCCCAAGTGGAAATCGACCTACCCCGGCGTGGAAGCCATGACCGTGGCCGTGATGGGCTGCGTGGTAAACGGGCCGGGGGAATCCAAGCATTCCAACATCGGGATTTCGCTGCCCGGCACGTTCGAGGAACCCAAGGCGCCGGTCTACGTGGATGGCCGTTTCCTCACCACGCTCAAAGGCGACCACATCGTGCCCGAGTTTATTGGCATCCTGAACGACTACGTAGCCGCGCGTTACGCCCGCGTAACCTAAGAGCTAACCGCGGAGTACCACGACCGCTTCCGCCCCCCTCCGCGCCCGAGCAGCGCTTCCCGGCGTGCTTTGCCCCAATGCCGGCGAAAGACGAATCCCTAGGGCTAGACGGCCTCCGTTTCAACCTCCGGGAGCGCATCGCCATCGCGGGCCAGCCATACATAGAGCGTCGGGAGCAGGAAAATGCTGATTGCTAAAGCGGATATCAGACCTCCGACGATCACGATGGCGAAGGGCCGTTGCGAGTCGGAGCCGATTTCATGGGACAACGCGGCAGGCAGCAGCCCCAGAGTGGCCACCAGCATCGTCATCATGATGGGCCGCAGCCGCAAAACCGCCCCCTCTACGGCGGATTCTTCTATTGAAAAGCCTCGGACACGCCGCTGGTTAATGTACTCGAGCATGATTACCCCGGTTTGGACCGAGACCCCAAATAGCGCCAGTAAGCCGACCCCCGAAGAGACGCTGAAGTTGGTGTGGGTGGCCAAAAGCGCGAGCAAGCCGCCGATGGATGCGACCATCACATTGACCAGAATCAACAGCGCCCATTTGAAGGAGCGGAACATTGTGTACAGAATGATGAAGATCAGCAGAATCGTCAGCGGCACGATGATGAACAGGCGCGCCCGGGCGCGTTGCTCGCTCTCGTATTCGCCCTCCCAGGAAATGTGATAGCCCCGTGGCAGTTGAACCCCCGCGCTTACCTTCCGAATAGCCTCCTCCACGGCGCTGCCCAGATCGCGGTCGCGCACGCTGTATTTGACCGCGATATACCGCCGGTTTCCTTCGCGGTAGATTTCGGAAGCGCCGTCCCGCTCTTCGATTGTGCAGAGCTGCGCAAGCGAAACTCGCTCGCCAGTGGGCGACAGCAGGCGAATATCCGCAATCGCCTCCTTTGTGTCGCGGTACTGCGGCAGATAGCGCATGACCAAGTCGTAGCGAGCCTCGCCCTGCAAGACTTGAGTGAGGGCGTTTCCACCTACCGCGGTTTGGATGGCATCCTGTACATCCGCTACGTTGATCTGGTAGCGTGCGGCCTGCCGGCGATCCACTGTGACGTTTAAATTCGGCTGGCCCAGTACGCGAAGGACGCCGAGGTCCTGAATCCCCTTCACCCGGCGCATGATGTCGACGATCTGATCGGCCTTTTGCTCGAGAACCCCGAGGTCGTCTCCATAAATCTTGGTGGCAAGCTGTCCCTTTACTCCGCTGACGGCCTCTTCCATGTTGTCCGCAATAGGTTGGGAGAAGCTCCAGATCACGCCGGGGATCTTCGACAGTTCGCGGTTCATGGCCGCGATGACTTCGTCCTTGTCCTTGTGAAACCCCGGCCGCCACTGCTCCTTGGGCTTCAGGCCAACGTAGTACTCCGTGTTGAAAAAGCCGGTCGTGTCCGTTCCATCGTCGGGACGGCCCACTTGACTGGTGCAGTCGGTGGCCTCGGGAAAGGAGCACAACAGAATGCGCGCTTGATTCGCAATCCGGATGCCTTCGCTCGGCCCGGTGCTCGGCGCGAGAGTGCCACGCACCCATAAGGAGCCTTCGTCCAGGTGAGGCAGAAACTCCGAGCCTATTGCGCCGCCGACCGTGAGATAGATGGCAAGGAGAAGGCTTGCGACGCCCCCCGCGACAGTGAGCCAGCGCAAGCGGATGGCCCATCTAAGGGTGGTGCGATATCCGGCAGTCAACCATGTCAAGACCGGATTGCGCCATTCGCGCGTCCCCTTGGCGAAAAAGAAGCTGGAGAGCACCGGCGCCACCAGGATCGAGAACAGCAGAGCCCCCAGCAACGCGAATGCCACGGTCCAGGCCATGGGCTTGAACAACCGGCCTTCGACGCGCTGCAGCGTGAAGATGGGCAGGTAAGCGGTGATAATGATGCCGATGGCGAAAAACACCGGCCGCTGCACCTCGTGCGCCGCTTCGAAAATCCTCTCTTTCGGCGACCGATGGTCGTCCCCGTTGCGGCTCAGGTGACGCACGATATTCTCCACCATCACCACGGTTCCATCCACCACCATCCCGAAGTCCAATGCGCCCAAAGACAGCAGGTTTGCGGGAATGCCCTTTAGCTTTAGACATGTGGCGGCGAAGAGCAGCGAAAACGGGATGGTCAGGGCGACGATGATCGCGCCCCGGGCGTTCCCGAGAAACAGCAGGAGAACGATCACAACGAGAATGATGCCCTCGGTGAGGTTGTGGAGCACGGTTTTCGTCGTATGATGCACAAGCTCACTGCGGTCGATGAAGGGAACGATTTTCACTCCCGGCGGCAGGATGCGGTCGTTCAGCTCCTCCACCTTGGCGTGGAGTCCCCGGAGAGCGGCTTCCGCATCCGCGCCTTTGCGCATGGGAACCCACGCCGAAACCACGTCGTCGTTGTCGACGATCTTGCCGTCCTCGCGGCGAATCGCGCGGGCAAACTGACCGAGACGGATCTTGGGGCCCTGTGAGACGACCGCGATGTCCTTCACGCGAAGCGGCGCGCCGTTCTTCGCCAGCAGGACCGTGTTTTCGATATCGTGTACGTTCCCGACAATCCCTACTTCCCGAACGTTGATCTGTTGCAGGCCGGCTTCGAGGAAACTGCCCCCGGCATTGACGTTGTTATTGGCGAGCTGTTGCTCCACCTGGGCGAGGCTCAACCCGTAGGCGATCAGCTTATTGGGATCGACGCGCACCTGGTACTCGCGCGTCGGACCGCCGAAAGTAGCGACGTCGACGATATCCGGAACGGACTTTAAGTTCTTCTCGACCACCCAGTCTTCGATGGACTTCAACTCCATCACGTCGTATTGGGGATTGGAGCTATGGAGCGTGAAAAAGTAGATTTGGCCGACCGGACTCCAATCCGTTCCCATCTGTGGTGTCACGCCCGGCGGCAAGGCGACCTGCGAAAGACGCTCGAGAACTCTCTCGCGGTTCCAGCCGTTGTCCGTACTGTCATCGAAAATCAGCTTCAGGTCGGAGAGCCCAAAGATCGAGAACGAGCGCAGGTGGGCCACTCCGGGGACGCCGTTCATCACGGCTTCGAGCGGTATGGTGACCTGCTGTTCCACCTGCTCCGCCGAGATGCCCGGCCATTGCGTGATGATCTCGACGTAGTTGTCGGCCACGTCCGGATAGGCTTCGACGGGAAGCTGGTGAAACGAGATGACTCCCCAGGCGAAGAGGAGCAACGCGATCGCCAAGACCAGAAAACGGTTCTTAAGGGCGAAATCGACGAGCCTGCGAATCATCTATTGCTCCACGGTGTTTTGCAGGACGAGGGCATTGGCAACCACTTTCGCGCCCGCTTTGATGCCCGAAACAACTTCCTGCAATCCCCCGGGGAGCATGTTTCCGCCGGCCACTTCGACGCGCCGGAATCTTCCCTCTTCGACCGGCGTATAGACCCAGTCGCGGTCGTGCAGGTGCAGAATCGCCGTAGCCGGCACGGTTGCGTGTTGTTCTTTCGTCTCGCCGTGGAAAACCGCGGTGACGAACATCCCGAAGCGCATGAGCCCGGGATTCTCCACCTCAAGGCGTACTTTGGCTGTCCGGAGGTTGGGGTCCATGATTTGAGCGATGTTGCCGATCCGGCCTCTCAGAATCCGGTTCGGATAGGCATTCAGATGGATATCCGCGTACTCGCCCAGATGCACCTGGGCCAAATCGTTCTCGTAAACATCGCACACGATCCAGACGTGCGACACGTCGGAGATGGTGAAGGGATTCGGCGCCGTCAGGGCCTGCACGCCCGACGAGTTGGTGATTTGCTGGTCGGTAATCACCCCCGAAACCGGCGCGTAAACCTCGACGATTCCGGTCGGATGATCTGGATCGGAACCCAGCAACCGGAGGTGTTCGGTAGTAGTCGCCAGATCGACCTTGGCGTTGTCTTCGGTGGTCTGCGCGACTTCGAGGGCGCTTTTGGGAATGGCGCCGTTGTCGAATAGGAGTTTGGCGCGATTCAGTTGGATCTGGGCCAATTGCTCGTTCCTGACGGCCTTCTGATAGTCCGAGAACGCGCCTGAAATGTCGGTGCTCCTGACTTTGAACAGAAGCTGTCCCTTCTGCACCTCGTCTCCCAGCCGCGCATCGATTTCCACAACCCGGCCCGAGGCGAGCGACGGTACGGGAACTTGCCGCGACACGTCGGGACTGACCACCCCGGTCACGTTCAGTTCCGGCGCGGCGATGTATTCGCCGGCCGTCGCCAGGGGAAACTGCTCCGGGTGGTCCACTGTGAAGTTGTTGGCATCCATGTCCGCCTCGACCGTCGCCGGATGCGGCTCGGTATCGCCGTCCCGCCCTCCGGCGGCGGTGACTCGCCCTCCGCAAGCGACAGTGGAAAGGACCAGACACAAACACAGGCTCGCTTCGAGAAAAACGGGACGATTCATTGAATTACCTCCCGGCCCACCGCCATATTCAGTTGGGCCGCCGCGGTCAGATAAGAACCAATCAGATTCAGGTACGCCAGGCGCGTATCGCGATACGCCTTCTCCGCATCCAGGTAATCCAGCAACGAGGCGCCGCCGTTCTGGTAGGAGAAGGCGATTCTGTTGCGGCTATCCTCGGCAAGCTTCAGGTACTTGTCCCTGTATGGCCGCAACAGATTCAAGGCGCTGACCAACGTGACGTAGGCCGAATCTACGTCGCCGAATACCAGCGCTTCGGTGGCGTCCCGCAAACGTTCGTTACGGCCGATATCGATCTCAGTCCTCGCCTTCTCACCCTGATTCCGGTCGAAGATCCGTAGTGGAATCGACACGCTCACGCCGAAATATGCCGGAATGGGCGGATTGCGGGCAAAATCCATGCTGAACGTGGGATCGGACGAACCGTTGGCGATGGCCAGCCGATGATTGGTTTTCGCCAGCTCCACCGACTGTACGGCGGACTTCAAGTCCGGCCGCGCTTCGAGAGCGATATTCTGAAATTCCTCCAACGGCATCAGGCTGTCGATGAAGTCATACGGTCCCGCGACGTCAAACTGTTCGATGGGCGTCCGATCGTTCAACAGGGTCAGAAGCTGGATCTTGGCCGTGCGGAGATTCACCGTGGCCGTTTCCAGGTCGGACTCGAACTGAACACGCTGCAGTTCCAGGCGATCGAGGTCCACCTGGGCCAAGTCGCCCGCCTGGAAACGATTGCGGTTGACCGTGAGCTCGTGGTCCCAGTAGTCCAGGTTCTCCCTGGCATTCTGCCGCACGGCTTTTGCCTGCAGCGTTTGCACAAAGGCATTTCGCAAGTTGAACATCAGCCCGCGCTCCTGGTCCGAATAGCCGGAGGCGGCGATCTCGGTGGACTTTTGTGCGCTTTCGAGGCGCAACTCCCGTTTCTGCTCGCGCTCGTGCAGATAGCTGACCGACCCGAAGGGCAGCGTGTTGGCAAAGGGTCTGTAAACGGAGTTTCCCGAGACCGGCGAAGAAATGGTCGTCAGCGGATTGAGCTGATCGAGCGTTCCCGTGAAGGATGGGTTAGGGCGAAGGTAAGCCGTGGTCTCGGCGGAGCGGGACTCATCGATAGCGAGTTGAGCCGCTTTCAGGTTCGGATTCGCGCCCTCGAACTTGTCCTTGATTTGCTGCCAGGTGAAGGCGGTCTGGGCGGACATTGCCGACGGCAGCATTCCCGCAAGCAGAATCACCGCGCACACGCGCCGCGGCCGGGGCTGCGCGGCATTGTCCCGGACGGTTGTTGGTGATGTCTTCATCATAGAGATGGAAGGAACGGTAAAAGAGCGGAGTGTCGGTCGCCTAAGAACCCTTACGTTGGTTCTATCGCGTCCAGCTAAGGTATGCCAGTGATCTTCCGTTCAAGACTGCCGGCCTTTCGATAAACCGTTCGGCTAGCCTTAGCCAAGCGCTGAATCGTTCAGCCAAACGTGTGCACTCGCGCCAAGCCGGGCGGGATCATCCCGGGATGATGGCCCCCGTTCCGGGCTGACGCCGATGCCAATCGGGGCTGATAAGGCGAATGCGAAATACGACAGCCGCTCGATCCCCTTCAAATTCCGGCTGACTCCATCCCCGGATCGCCGGGCAATCGATTCACGACCAGCCGGCCGGACGGCTAATCGTTCGATTGGCCCCGTCCGCCGCATGGATCATAGTACATTTCGGTACTGTTCGAGGGCGACCCGGACGAGCTGGCCGCGAGTTCGGACGCCCGTTTTTGCGAAGAGTTGCTGAATCGTGTTTTTGACCGTGCTTTCAGAAACATCCATTCTGGCCGCTATTTCCTTGTTGGCCAGACCCTGTACCAACAAGCGCAGAACCGCTGTCTCCCGGTTATTCAGTACGAATCGTTCCCGATTTTCCGGTGAAGCGCCAGCCACGGCCCCCCCAGGGCCCGCCGCCGCCTCTTCACTCACATCCGCAATGATTGCAGCCAGCTTGGAAGTCGGTCCCTCCTGGTATGTGGAGAACCAAACGTCAGCGGTAAAGGATTCACCATTGCCTCGGTGACCCCAGCACTGCATCGATGCGCGGAACTGCGGCGCCTCTCCCCCCCCTAGGGCATGGTGCAGTTCCGGCAGGAACGCCGCGATGGGATTGCCAATCAAAGCTCCTCCTCGCGGAACCAACAGCTCAACAGCCGCGCGGTTGGCCAGTTCGATGAAACCGCGCTCATCGACAGTCACAATCGCCGCTGGACTCGTCTCGACCAACGCCTTCAGCCTTGCTTGGGATTCCAGGTTCAGGCGCCGGTTTCGGACCAATTCTCCGACGAACAGCCCGCATCCGGCAAGCGCCAGAGTTTCGAAGATCAGACGAACAAAGGAGGGCGCCAGCGAACTAAATACCTCGGCGAGCGCTGCGCAGACGACGCCGAGCGCTGCGACAAGCCACCGGGGCAGGAACGCCGCCGCAAACATGATGGGAAACAGGTAGAGAAAACCTAGCGATACGTAAGGCTTCGTCCACCAATCCAGCGCGGCGATCGCCAGAATGATTGTGCCGCTAATCGTCAGGACCGGAGTTCGGTTCTGATCGTGCCACAGCCGCTCTAAAGGCAGCATGAATCTTGGAGAACCCAATTATCGCTCACTTTCCAGGTCAAAGCGCGGGTCAATCCAAGGGATTACCCGAAAGATTCGGTCCGTAAGCCCACAGACCGCCTTGGCCAGCCGCATCTATGGGATCACGGCGGGGCCTGCGCCTAATCGAAAGATTAGCCGCGTGCGATCTGAGAAGCGTGCTACGCTTTAAAAGTAGGAAAAACGCCATGCTTGAAGATCTGCTGCAACCCAGACACCTGCTTGTGATCCTCGCGATCGCAATCATATTGTTCGGCCCGAAGAAACTGCCTGAACTTGGCAAGGGTCTCGCGGAAGGCATTCGTGGCTTCAAAGACGCCATGAAGGGACCTTCCGAGAGGTCCACGCACCAGAGCTGAGTCTTGCCCGGCTACGTGCTGCGGTAGTGTCTGAATCTGCGTTTGCGACGGATGCTGACGGCAAATGGAGAGTGAGCCTGGAACCTTACTGAATCTCGCATAATACAGTGACAGAGAAGTCAAAAAGAAAGGCCGGCGTGCTTGAGAAAGGAAAACGGCAGAGTGCGCGACCGTTTGACGCGGCTCATGCCGCCACAGACCGCCGTGTCCAGTTCTACAAGGTCCTGGGCGCAGCGGTTGGCCAGTTCCTTCCCTTTGATGTTCCCCCACATGGTCTCGATGGGATTCAGGTCGGGCGCATAGCCAGGCAGTTTTTCCACGGTGAGCCAACCGCGCTGGCCCAGTAGGTACTCCTGCATGGCGCGGCTCTTGTGGGCGGGGAGTCCGTCCCACACCAAGATGGCTTTCTGACGACGCAGATGCCGTTTGAGATCGTCGAGGAAAGCTATCAGGCTTTCGGTGCTGTAGCTGCCTTCGCGGGTCTGGAAGAACAGGCGGCTACGGCGACCGTCCCAGCGGTAGCCAATCGCCACGCAGATCGACATCTTCGACCAGTTGAAAGCATGAATCAGGACTGGCGTTTCCCCTTTCGGAGCCCAGGTTCTGCGAATGGAGGGACGCTGGGAGACGCCGCTTTCGTCCTGGAAGAAGATCCATGCCTTCTGGCGCCGAGCGTTTTTTTACTGCTGGCCACCGTTCGTCCATCCAGAACTGCACTTTCTCCGGGTTACGTTCGCGCGCCTGCTTGGCGGGTCGCTGCAGGGTCCCGTTCATCGCCCCCAGCACTCCCGAGATACGGTTGCGTACTGAGGTGCCCCTATTTCGAGTGTGGTGTTTTTCTACGTGGACGCTCGCAAGATGTGAACTATAGTTCACATCAAACGCCAATACACATGAACTCGGTGAGCAGGAACCGGCTGTACCGGCTGCCGTCCGGGCGGCTCTTCCAGACGTAGATTTCCGCCAGCAGCTTGTTGGGATCGCCCACGTCGAGGATGCGGCTGTCGGCGCTCAGGATCTTGTCGGAGATGGTGTTGATCACCAGGGGCTGGCCCACGGGCAGATTGTTGATGTAGTCTTCCGCCGCGGCGGTCGCGTTGGCGGCGGCGCTCTGCTGGTCGGTCGCCGACAGCCCGGCGGTCATGTGCAGGGTGGTGGTGAGGCTGATGCCCACCAGATCGGGCGCCACGGCGTTGCCGGTGAGCGGGAAGGCCACATTGTCGTTGATGGTTTGCTGGACCATGCTCAGGAGGCTGGCGGCCACCTGCGGGGAGATGCTGTAGACGTAGCAGTCGAATGTCCCGGCGTGGCGGTCGAAGACCACGTCCGGGATGCCGGGGACCTGGAGGAGGGCGAAGCGCAGTGCCGCTTCATTGACGCCGGACTGGGACTGGAGTTTCAGGTTGATGCGGTAGCGATAGTCGTCGTCGGTTTCGGCGTCGCGGCCGCCTACGACGCCGTAGTCGTTGGTGACCAGGAGGGAGCCGTAGGCGGCGTTGGCGTAGTTGGTGAAGTTGTGGCTGGTGAAGACGCTGGCGGTGGCGTTGCCAGCGCTGCCTGGCGCGGCGGCGCGGACCGTGAAGTAGGTGGAGGAATCGCCGGCCCGCAGGGTGATTGGGTAGGCCAGGTATACCGGGCCGGTGAGGTTGGCGGTGAAGATCGAGACCCCATCGGGGATGACGATATCCTGGCCGTTGTTGATGTCTCCAAAGGTCCCGGTACGGACGTAGAAGCGGAAGTTCTGGTCGGTGGCGGAGACCGAGGATGTGGCGGCGCCGATGCGCGTTACGCCGAAGATCTCTCCGATGAGGTCCAGGTTGCCGCCGGTGGCGAAGGGCAGGAGGGTCTCGCTCAGGTTGAGGAACTCCCGCAGTTCCATCTCTCCGAGTTTGTTGGCTACGATGTTGCCATAGGCTCGCCCTCTCTTGCCATGTCTTCGAACTCATCGAACTCATGCGCGATGGCCTGGGCCAGCGCGTACAGCTTCTGGAGCAGTTCCACTGGCTGACCGAACTCGAACACGCACAGCATGCCGGGGGTGAGCCGCACTCCGGGCCCCAGATCGTTCAGCGTGAACCTTGCCGTGGCATCGCGCACCGGGATGACAATCCTGGTCGCCAGCAGATGTTCGCGAGATGCCTGATAAGAAGCCCTGCAAGCGTTCGCGGCGGCGCTTTTCGAGGTGATAGTCGCCTTCGCCCTCGAAAGCCGAGAGCCGAGCTATCAGCCACAGGCGATCAACCAGGAAAGTACGCCCGGCCTGGAACCCTCCAAACTGATGTATCAGTTACCAAACGAACCCAACAAGTTATTGAAAACAAAAGAATGGCAAAACTGAACGAAGCCACGGTTAGCGAGATCCAGTCCCGCTTCAGGGCGTTCGAAGCTCGGTCCCAAACCTGCCGGCGCTCCCCGACTTCGGCCAACCCCGGCGGTTCCCAATGGAAAATATTGAATGATTTTGATTGAATATGGAGCCAAGTTACAGCTATAATTGCAGTTCCATCGATCACCTATGAAGATCCTGGTCGCCAATATCGGCAGCACGTCGTTCAAGTACCGGCTGTATGCCATGGAAACCGGCGCGGTTCTCGGGCGCGGCGTGGTGGACCGCATCGGCCAGCCGGGCGGCGATTGCCCCGATTACGGAGCCGCCATCATCCGCTGCCTCGGCGAGATCGCCGGTCCGGGGAAGCCGCTCGAGGATCTTGCGGCTTTGGACGCGGTGGGCTTCAAGGCGGTGCATGCCGGACCGCTCACCGGCGCGCGGCTGGTGGATGACGCGGCGCTCCGGGCCATGGAGGAGTTCACGTTCCTGGCGCCGGCGCATAATCCGCCGTATATCGCGGCCATGCGGGCGTTCCGGAAACAGGCGCCGGGGCTACCTTTGGTGGCGCTGTTCGAAACCGCGTTCTGCGAAGATCTCCCAGAAAGTACGGTCACCTATCCGGTGCCTTACGAGTGGAAAACGGAGCTCGGCGTGCGGCGCTACGGATTCCACGGCGCCAGCCATCGCGCGGCCAGCGAACGGGCCGCGGAACTGCTGGGCCGCAAGGATTTGAGGCACATCTCCTGCCACCTCGGCGGAAGCTCCAGCTTGGCCGCTATACGCGCGGGCGTGGCCGTCGATACCAGCTTCGGAATGTCGGCGCAGTCCGGCATCCCGCACAATAATCGCTCCGGCGACGTGGATGCGTTCGCGGCGTTGTACGTCATGAAGCGGCTCGGCCTGAGTGTGGATCAGATGGCCGGTATCCTCGCCTCGCGGTCGGGCTTGGCCGGGCTGAGCGGCGGTTCGGGCGATATGCGCGACCTGAAAGCCGCGGCCGCGGCCGGCGACCACCGCGCCCGTTTGGCCGTGGAAGTCTTCGTGCGGGCCGTGAGGCGCTATATTGGTGCGTTCATGGTCGAACTCGGCGGAATCGACGTCCTCACGTTTTCGGGCGGCATCGGTGAAAATGAAGCGGACATTCGCGCCTCCGTCTGCGGCGGGCTGGAGGCGTTCGGAATCCAGCTTGACCCGGCGGCCAACGCGGCCGCGCGGGGCGAAGCGCGGATTTCGACCGCCGAATCGCGGGTCGCCGTCTATGTTGTGCCGGCGGATGAGGAGAGGATCGTGGCGCGGGCGGCAGCTGCGGTGATGGAAAGTCTGTCAAAGTCGAGCAAAGTCGTTCAGAAAAACCAAGGCAGGCCTGGAGGCCTGCCCCACCAGGAGAGCCATGGCAGCGCCTGAGATCAGCCGGGCCGCGGTGGAGGCCATTGTCCGCAAGATCGTCACCCAGCGGCTGGGCGCGGCGGGGGCGGCTCCGGAGTTGCGCGTGGAGGCTTCCGCGCGGCATATGCACATCAGCCGCGAGGATCTGGACGCGTTGTTCGGAAAAGGGTATGAGCTGAGGACTCTGCGGCCGCTCTATCTGAGCGGCCACTATGCGGCGCAGGAAACCGTCACGCTGATCGGTCCCCGCAGCCGCGTGATCTCGAACTTGCGGATTCTGGGCCCCCCACGGAAGCGGTCGCAAATCGAGCTGGCTTTCACCGACGCCATTTCCCTGGGGCTGGAGAACGTCCCCATTCGTCTTTCGGGGGATCTGGACGGCACGCCGGGCGCATACGTGATGGGACCCAAGGGCGTCATCGAGATGAAAGAAGGCGTGATTCGCGCGGCCATGCACGTCCACATGAATCCGTCCGAAGCCGCCTATTACGGCGTGAAGCACGGCGACGAGATGAAGTTGCGGGTGGGAGGTGCGGCCGCCATCACGTTCCAGCACGTACGCGTGCGGGTGGACAAGGATTCCAGGCTGAACGTCCACATGGACACCGACGAAGCGAACGCCTGCGGCCTGCACGTGGCCAAGGACATCGAGCTAATCAAAAATAGGAGAGAGCGGGAATGAAGCAAGCGTTAGGAATGATCGAAACGAAAGGGTTGGTCGCGCTGTTTGAGGCGTCCGACGCCATGTTGAAGGCGGCGAACGTCACGTTCGCCGGCTGGGAGAAGGTAGGCAGCGGACTGGTGACGGCGTTCGTCGAGGGCGACGTGGCCGCCGTGAAGGCCGCCACCGATGCGGGCGCGTCGGCCGCGCGGCGCGTCGGCGAGCTTTCCACCGTGCTGGTCATCCCCCGCCCGCACGACGAGCTGGGGCCGTTCTACTCGACGCCGCCCGCGAAGAGCAACGCCGCCGTCGATAACGGCGCGGCTCTCGGTCTCATCGAGACCAAGGGCCTGGTGGGGTTGATCGAAGCCAGCGACGCCATGTGCAAGGCCGCCAGCGTGCAGTTGACGCGGTCCATCGAAATCGGCGGCGGCTATGTGACTTCGGTGGTGCGCGGGGACGTGGGCAGCGTGCGCGCGGCGGTGGATGCCGGGGCGGCGGCGGCTCGCCGGGTCGGCGAGTTGGTCTCGTCGCACATCATCCCGCGGCCGCACGAAGGAATGATCGAAGGCATGCTGCGTTAGCAAAATGGGGACTGGCTCGAATTTCGCCGGTTTTGCGAAACTTCGTGCCTGTACCCATTTTGCGAGGAGACGATATGGAACTCACAGCCATTGGAATGATTGAAACGCGGGGCTTGGCCCCGCTCGTATACGCCACCGACGCCATGCTGAAAGCGGCCAAGGTGGAATTCCGCGGATGGAGGAAGGTCGGCAGCGGCCTGGTCACTTCGTTCGTCAGCGGCGACGTGGCCTCGGTGAAGGCCGCCGTGGAAGCCGGCGCGGCGGCGGCCCGGCCCGCCGGCGAGCTGGTTTCGGTGCACGTGATTGCGCGGCCGCACGACGATCTGGTGGCCGTCCTGCCTAAATAACGCCCATGTTGCTCGCCAAGGTCATTGGCAACGTGGTGGCGACGCAGAAGAGCCCTGAGCTCGAGGGGGCCAAGCTGTTGTTCATCCAGCCGTACGTCAATAAGGACCGCGCCCTGGTTCCCGCCGGCAATTCGATTGTGGCCGTGGATAGCGTGGGCGCGGGCCTGGGCGAACTCGTACTCTACACGCAGGGCAGCGCCGCGCGCCTCACGCCGGCCACCAAGGGAGCGCCCGCCGACGCCGTCATCGTGGGGATCGTGGACAGCGTGGAGGTCGAGGGAGCCACTGTGGAGAAGCCGTGACCCTGGATCGCCAGCTCATCGCGGAAATCGCCCGGGAGGTGGTGGAGCGCCTGGAAACCCAGTTACAGGCCGCGCCCGGAGTGGGGCGGACCTCCTGGTCTGCCTCCGCCGCGGGCGATGGCGTGTTTCCCACTGTCGATGAAGCCGTGCGCGCGGCAGCCGGCGCGCAGCGCCGGGTGGCTGCCATGAGCCTGGAAGATCGCGGCCGCATCGTAGCCATCATCCGCCGCATGTGCATCCAGAACGCCCCCGAGTGGGCGCGCCTCGAGCTGGACGAGACCGACCTGGGCCGCCTCGATCACAAAATCGAGAAGCTGAGAATCGTCAAGAACGTGCTAGGCGTGGAGGCCATCGAAAGCAGCCAGGTTCGCAGCGACTCCACCGGCCTGTGCATCGTCGAGCGCGCGCCGTGGGGCGTCATCGGGATGGTCTTGCCTGTCACCCATTCCGTGCCTACCATGGCCAGCAACGCCATCAACGTCATCGCCGCCGGCAACACGGCCGTCTTCAGCCCGCATCCGGCCGCGGCGAAGGTGGCCGGTCTGGCGCTGCGGGCGTTCAACCGGGAAATCGAGCGGGAGACGGGCGTCGCCAACGTCATCACTACGGTGGCCGAGCCGAGCCTGCGGTCCGTGGAGGAGATCTTCCGCCATCCCGGCATCGCGCTGCTGTGCGTCACGGGCGGCCCGGCGGTGGTCAAGGCGGCGGCCAAATCCGGCAAGCGCGTGATTGCCGCAGGGCCCGGCAATCCGCCGGTAGTGGTGGATGAAACGGCGGATCTCGATCACGCGGCCGAATCCATCGTACTGGGCGCTTCCTTCGACAACAACCTACTGTGCATCGGCGAGAAGGAGGTCTTCGTCGTGGAGCGGGTCTTCGACGAGTTCCGGGCCGCCCTGGCGCGGGCGCACGCGTTCGAAATCGACGCCGCCGCCATCGAGCGGCTGGCGGACGCCGCGTTCCACTTCGAGAACGACGCCCAGGGTGGCAGCCACCCGCATCTGAAAAAGGACCTGTTCGGGAAGGACGTTGCGGTTCTCGCCGCCGCCGCCGGCGTCGAGGCGCCCCCCGGCGCGCCGTTGCTGTTCGGCGAGACCGCCGAGGACCACGCCTTCGTTCAGGAGGAGCAGATGATGCCGTTCCTGCCCATCGTGCGCGTGCGCGACGTGGACGCCGCCATCGCCGCCGCGGTGAAGGCGGAACAGGGCTTTCGCCACACCGCCATCATCCACTCCCGCAACCTGGATAACGTCACCAAAATGGCGCGCGCGCTGGACACCACCCTATTCGTGCACAACGGCCCCTCGGTGGCGGCGCTGGGCAGCGGCGCTCCGGGCTACCTGAGCTTCAGCATCGCCACGCCCACGGGCGAGGGCGTGACCACGCCGCTGACGTTCACACGCGAACGCCAGCTTGCCATCGGCGGCGGCGCGCTGCGGATCGTGTAAACATGAAGATTACCCCATGACGAGCTTCGACCTCACACAGTTTCGAGTGGTCACCATGGAGGATGTGGAGTCCGCCGCGCGCGCCGGCGCAACTGAAGTGCTGGTCCGGGAGGGCGCCATCTTCACGCCATCGGCGCGGGAGGCCATCGCGGCGAAGGCCCTCACAGTGAAAACCGAGCCGGCCGGCGCGGCCGGGAACGGCGCCAGCCAGTGGGAGCGCCTCCTCCATTCCCCGGAAGCCGAAGTCATCAAAGCCGATATTGTCGAGGTGGGCCGCAAGCTTTGGATGCGCCAGTACGTGGATGGGAACGGCGGCAACATTTCCGTCAGGCTGAACGCGGATACGGTGATCTGCACCCCCACGCTTCACAGCAAGGCGGACCTCAAGCCCGGCGATCTGTGCCTGGTGGACCTGGCCGGCAAGCAGCTCGCCGGCGGCAAGCCCCGCACCAGCGAGATCCTGCTGCACCTGGAGATCTATAAATCGGTTCCCGAGGCCAAGGCCGTGGTGCACTGTCATCCGCCGCACGCCACGGCGTACGCCATTACCGGCAAGGTTCCTCCCACGTGCATCATCCCCGAATACGAGGTGTTCGTGGGCAAGGTGGCGGTATCGCCCTACGAGACTCCCGGAACGCAGAGATTCGCCGAGACCGTCATTCCGTTCGCCAAGACGCATAACACCATACTCCTGGCCAACCACGGCATCGTGTGCTGGGCGGATTCGGTGACGCACGCGGAATGGTACGCGGAGGTGATCGACACCTACTGCTGGACGCTCATGCTGGCCAAGCAGATCGAGGCGCCCATTACCAGCATCGGCTCCGAGAAAGCGGCCGACCTGATGGCCATCAAACAGAAACTGGGCCTGCCCGACGAGCGGCTCGAAATGAAGGAGTGCCGGCTGTGCGACATGCCGGAGCCGGGGGTCATCGCGGTAACGCCGAGTTATTGTTCGGCGGCTCCTCTGGCGCCGGCTGGCGAAGACATCGAAACCCTCGTGCAGGCGGTAACGGACGCGGTCATGGCATCCCTGAACGCCAAGTCGAAAGCATGAAAGCGGCGGGAAGACGGCTGCGCGTTCGCGAGCTGCTGGAGTCGCGGGAATTCGTCGACCTGGAAACTCTCTGCCACGACCTGGGCGCGTCGGAATCGTCCGTGCGCCGCGACTTGATCGCGCTCGAACGGGAGGGCCTCCTCAAGCGCGTCTACGGCGGCGCCTTGGCGCTGGAGGCCCGTGGCCGCGAGCTGGATTTCGAATGGCGCAGCGCGCGCATGGCCGATGAGAAGAAGCGCATCGGCGCCGTGGCGGCCGGCTTGATCGAGGATGGGCAAACGGTGATTCTGGACGGCGGCTCCAGCGTGGCCTTCGCCGCCCAGCGCCTCACGAGCCGTTCCCTGCACGTGATCACCAACTCGCTTCCGATAGCGGATCTGCTGGGCGAAGCGCGCCAGATCGAGGTGACGCTGACGGGAGGCTACCTCTACCCTCGCCTGCGCGTCCTGGTGGGCCCGGTGTGCGAGCAAATGCTGAGCGGCGTCTCCGCCGACGCGCTGATCATGGGCATTGGCGGCGTCACGGAGGCCGGCTTCAGCAACAACAACACGCTAGTCGTCGGCCACGAGCGCAAAATGATCGACGCCGCGCGCAAAGTCATCATCGTCGCCGACCACACCAAATTCGGCCGCGGCTCCGTAATTCACCTGGCCCCGCTGGACGTAGCCGACGTCGTGATCTCGGATTCCGCACTCTCGCCGGAGTACCAAGCCCTCTTGAAATCGCACGGCGTTGAAGTCCTGCTGGCGGCCCCCTGCTAGAATGTTGCCATGGCGGAACCGGAAGCCGGCGGGAAGCCGGTTGAATCGTTCGAATCCTGCCTAGACGAGTTGGAGAAAGTCGTCCGGGAGCTCGAGGCCGGGGACCTCCCGTTGGAACGCTCGCTCGAACTGTTTGAAAGGGGCGTGAGCCTCAGCGACGTCTGCCGCAAGCGGCTGGAGGACGCGGAGACGCGCATCGAGACGCTGATCCGCAAGGATGGCAAGCTCGCCGCCGAGCCGTTCCGCCCGGATAAGCCCGAGAAATGAACCTGCGCGAATACCTCACGCAGCAACAACGCTTGGTGGATTCGGAACTCGACCGCCTCGTCCCCCCCGAAACCGTTCCACCGGAAACCATCCATCGCGCCATGCGCTACAGCCTGTTCGCGGGCGGCAAGCGCATCCGGCCCATTCTGTGCATCGAGGCCGCGCGCACGGTTGCGGGCGACGCGGGCGGTGCCGTGACGGCCGCTTGCGCCCTGGAGCTGATCCACACCTACTCGCTGATCCACGACGACTTGCCGGCCCTGGACAATGACGACTACCGCCGCGGCAAGCTCACCAACCACAAAGTGTTCGGCGAAGCCATGGCCATCCTCGCGGGCGACGCGCTGCTCACCCTGGCCTTCCAGGTTCTCGCCGAACTCCCGGCGGGCGACGATCGGAAAACGCGCCTTATTGCCGAGCTGGCTACCGCATCCGGCTCCGCCGGCGGCATGATCGGCGGGCAGGTGGCCGATCTGGAAGGCGAGGGCAAGCCGCCCGACGCGCGCCTTCTGGAGACGATTCACCGCGCCAAAACCGGCGCCCTGCTGCGCGCCAGCCTGCGTCTGGGCGCCATCTACGCGGGGGCCTCCGGGGACGAGTACGCGGCGCTTTCGCGCTACGGCGAGCGCATCGGGCTGGCGTTTCAGATTGTGGACGACGTTCTTGACGTGGAGGAATCCTCCGAAGCGCTCGGCAAGACGGCCGGAAAAGACGCGGCCCAGCACAAGATTACCTTCCCCGCCGTGTACGGCCTGGAAACCTCCCGGCGCATGGCGGCGGAGGAATGCGAGCGCGCCCACCGGGAGCTGGAACCGTTCGGCGGCCGGGCCGCGCGCCTGCATGAGCTGGCCGACCTGATTGTCCATCGCAAGTCATGAAGACGCGGCTGGACCGGTTGTTGGTGGAGCGCGGCCTTGTCGAATCCCGCGAGAAAGCCCAGGCCCTGATTATGGCCGGGGAGATCCTGGTCGACGGGCAGAAAGCCTCCAAGCCGGGCCGCCTCGTGCCCGATGACGTCGCGCTCGAAGCGCTGGCGCCCCCGCCTTACGTCGGCCGCGGCGGCTTCAAGCTGGCCGCCGCGCTGCGCGGTTTCGCCATTTCCGTCGAGGGTAAGACCTGTCTCGATATCGGCGCCTCCACGGGGGGATTCACCGACGCGCTGTTACAGGCGGGCGCGGCGCGGGTCCACGCCGTGGACGTCGGGGCCGGACAACTGAACTGGCGCCTGCGCACCGACCTGCGCGTCGTCGTGCACGAACGTCTCAACGCGCGGGGCCTTCGCTTCGCCGATATCGGCGAGCTGGTGGACTTCATCTCCTGCGACGTCAGCTTCATTTCCGTCACCCTGATTCTGCCCGCCGCCGCGCCGCTGCTCCACCCCGGCGGGCAAATGGTTATACTGGTCAAGCCGCAGTTCGAAGCCGGCAAGGGCCAGGTGGGCAAGGGCGGGATTGTGCGCGACCCGCTGGTTCACGGGGCCGCTTGTGAGCGCGTGGCGCGGGCCGCGCGCGCATGCGGGTTCCAGACCGCCATGATGGAGAGCCCTATTCTCGGCGCCGAAGGCAACAAGGAGTTTTTGCTCCATGTCCATCATTAGCGCGGTCGGGATTATATCGAAGCCCGGCGCGGAGCCGGCCGGCGCCATCGCGCCGAAGCTGGTCGCATGGCTGAGCGCCCGCGGCTTGCGCGTGCGGATGGATCGGGAGACGGCCTTCTATTGCCGCGCCGCCGGACTCCCCCGCGAGGAGGTCCCCGAAGGCTGCGATCTGGTGGTGGTGCTGGGCGGCGACGGCACCCTGCTTTCCGCCGCGCGGGCCATCGGCAAGCGCGAGATTCCGCTCTTCGCCGTGAACCTGGGCGGCCTCGGCTTCCTGACGGCCATCACGGTCGACGAGTTGTACCCGGAACTGGAGCGCGCCTTTCGCGGGGAGCATCGCATCGCCAACCGCAAGCTGCTGAATGTCGAGGTCGCGCGCGGCGGCCAGGCGGCGGCCGCCTTCGAAGCGCTCAACGACGCCGTGCTCGCCAAATCCGCTCTGGCCCGCATGATCGATCTCGACGCGCACGTGGACGGGCAGTTCGTGTGCGCCTACAAAGCCGACGGCCTCATCGTCTCCACGCCGACGGGATCCACCGCGTATTCGCTTTCCGCCGGCGGTCCCATCATTTTCCCCAGCGTGCCGGCCATCTGCCTGACGCCCATTTGCCCGCACATGCTCACGAACCGTCCCGTCCTGGTGCCGGAAACCAGCGTGATCCGCGTGGTGTCGCGCAGTCCGGACGATAGCGTGTACCTCACCATCGACGGCCAGGTTGGCGTACCCATCCGCAAAGACGATGAGGTGGTGTGCCGCAGCTCGAATTACTCCCTTCGGCTGGTCCGCCCGCCGCGCATGAAATTCTTCGACGTGCTGCGGGCCAAGCTGAAGTGGGGCGAGCGGTAAAGCGCGCACCGCGTACTGATTTCCCAAAAACCACCGGCGGCGGAGACCGGCGGCGCTACGCCGCCATTCCCACCCAGCGGCGGACTTTGTCCAGCAGGTGCACCGTGTCCACCGGCTTCGAGAGGAACACGTCGTGCGCCAGCCAGCCGCCCTCCGGCATTCCGATGTCGGGAAGATGCGTGCAAAAAGCGCTGATGACGAATATCGGGACGCGTTTCAACTGCGGATCGCGGCGGATCTCGCGGATCGCGTCGAATCCCTCGTTCCTCTCGTTCATCATGATGTCCATGAGGATCAGGTCGGGCTGCTGGGCTTTCGCCAGCCGGACTCCTTCTTCGCCATCGTGAGCTTGAAAGACGGCGAACCCGTTGGCTTCGAGGAAGGAAGCGATCACATCGGCGTAGTCCCGGTCGTCATCCACGATCAAGATCCGCTTTTCTACCGCGGTCGTCATTGCGTACCCCCTTTTTCCGCGCCTTCCGCTGGCGGCCGCCAGACCGGCAGGCGCACGCGGAAAGTAGAGCCGGCGCCGGCTTGGCTTTCCACTTCGATACTGCCCCCCATTTCCGCGACAATTCTCTTGGAGATGTGCAGCCCCAGGCCCGATCCTTCGGTTCTCTTGCCGCCTTCCTTGATGCGGAAAAACTCGTCGAAAAGATACGGGCGGTACTTTTCCGGGATGCCCAGACCCGTGTCGGCCACCGCGATCGCCACCTCGCCGTCCGTCAAGCTGCCGGAGACCACCACGCTGCCGCCGCGCTTGTTGTACTTGATGGCGTTCGTGACCAGGTTGTCGAACAGGATGCTCAAGCAGTCCCGGTCCCCGCGCACCCGGATCTCCTCCTCCGGCAGGCGGGCTTCGAGCGAGACGCCCTCGGCCGCCGCCAGCCCCTGGTAGTTCTCCAGGACGGCGGAGACCACCGGCTTGAGATCCACGTCGGTCCTTTCCTTGAAGAGCGCGCCTCCCTCGACCCTTGCCACTGTCAGCCAGTCCACGATCAGTTTCTGCAGCTCCTCGGTGCGCTTCAGGCAGCGCTCGATCCACTCCTGCCTGCGGGCCGGCGAGTCCTCGGTCTTTTCGAGCTGCTGGAGCACGTCCAGGGTCTGGTGGATCGCCACCAGCGGAGTCCGCAGTTGGTGCGACACGAAAGTGATGAAGCGCCGCTTGAGCAGCTCGTGCTCGATCTCGGCCCGCTGAGACTCCAGCGCCAGCCGGCGCCGGTCCAGACCCCGATTGACGATCAGCCGCAGCTCTTCCGCCGAAAACGGCTTAGGCAGGAAGTCGTAGGCGCCGGATTTCATGGCCTCCACGGCGGTGTCGATGGTGGCGTAGCCCGTGATGACCACGATAATGACCTGCGCGTTGATGGCGTGCACCCGCGAGACGACATCCAGACCGCTGATCCCCGGCATTTTGAGGTCCACGACCACCAGGCCCGGCTTGAGCCGCGCCACGCCTTCGAGGCCGCGCGCTCCGTCGTCGAAGGTCTCCACCTGGAGACCCATCTTGGAGAGGATCTTGGAGCAGGAAAGCCGAATCGCGTAATCGTCGTCGATCACCACGACGCTTTCCGGCCCGTGGGGGTCGGTCATGGCGTCATCCTCCCGCGGCCTGCGAGGCTGGAGCCGGCGCCGGGTTTGGCGGCGCGGCCTTCTCCAGGAGATCGAGGAATCGGGGAATGTCGAGAGGCTTGGCGAGATACCTGTCGGGCCGGATCATCTCGACTTCCGCCGACATCGGAAAACGTTCATCGGGGCTCTCCTGGATCGAAGACACCATGAAGAGCGGCACGTCGCGGCTCTCCGCATACTCGTCCAGGAACTTGAGCGCATGGGTCACGGAATACCCTTCCACGGAAGTCTCCATCATCACGTCGAGGAGGATCGCGTCGGGCTTGCGCTCCCTCGCCTGGCGCAACCCTTCGTGCCCGGAATCGGCCTCGGCAACCTCGTAGCCGCGGCTTTCGAGCAAGGACCTGACGGACTCCCTGAAATCCTGATCGTCGTCGATCACGAGCACTCTTGCGGACATGCCATCCTCCTTCCCGCCGGGCAGTTTCCTCGGCGGCGCGCAGGCCGCGCGCCGCACAGCCTCCCGGCATGATTATAGGACATATACATCCTGAATCAAAGCGCCGCTATCCCTGGTAGTGCGCTAAATCTATTTAGCGCACTACCCTATTCCTGCGCCATTCTGGGATGGAATGGGAAAGCCGGCCTCCAGCGGGATGCGATCACCAGATCGTCAACGCAGGATGAGGGTACTACCGAATCGTCGGCAGAGCGTTGAGCCTATCCAGCCTATCCGTATGATAAAATTCACGGCTTGCGCTCCCCTGAAGCCTACATTGCATGGATTAACGCCCATTTGGGCTTCAACCCGCGGTCACAGGCCAATTCCAACGCGCTCTCAGACTTTGTCGTGGCGGACCTTCAGGCGGTCTGCCCTGAGATCCATGCCGCCATTCAATCCGAGACGCTCGTGGCGGTTCAGAACCCTGGCGTGAGGACCAAGGTAGCTGAACGCTCAATAGATCTGGTGCTCAGAGAAAGCGCGGCGAAGCTCGTCTGTATTGCCGTCGAACACAAGACGATCATGACGGCCCACGGGAAGGCCCGCAAGAACAGGTACGGCGACATCATCGCCTACTGCAACCACATGCACAACCACCGGAAGGAGTGCATCGCAGGAGCGATCATCGTTGTGAACACCTCGCCGCTGTACGAAAACCCTGACGGCTTCGCCAAGGGCCTAGTGCGGCCAAAATTTAAAATGGACAAGGTGGTGGCAGACACCATAAGGATTTTCGCCCAGATTCCGCTGCGTGAATCAACCGACGAACCGAACGACCAGCCCGAAGCGCTGGGCGTAATCGTACTGAATTACGACGGAACGAATCCCGCGCGATTAGAGGATGGTCTGCCAGAAGAGAACCAAATTCAGTACAAGACCTTTATCGCCCGGATTGCCCGCCTTTATGTTGAGCGCTTCAGTGTACGGCGATAGTGTGGCGCGAATCGAGAAGCGTAGCGACCTCGGCCTCCACGCGGGCCTTTGCCTGTCGGTAGTAGGCCGGTTCGATCTCCACGCCGACGCTGTTCCGGTCACAACGGCAAGCTGCTATAAGCGTGGACGCTGTTCCCATGAATGGATCGAGCACGGTGTCTCCGACGAATGAGAACATCCGGATGAGCCGGTAGGCGACTTCTACGGGAAACGGCGCCGGATGGTGGCGGGTAGATTCTCCGGTCACGTCAGCCCAAAAGGAGCGAAACCACTTGGCGTATTCTTCTTTGGTGAGCCGTGACTCTGCCCGTTGCTGCTCGGTGGGTTTACGGTAACCCCCTGATTTGCGCAGCATCAGGATGTATTCCATATCGTTCTTGAGAATGGCGTTTGGTTCGTAGGGCTTTCCCAGGAACGACGACCCGTTCTCCACCTCGTAGTTCGCATTGGCGATTTTGTTCCAGAGGATCGGCGTCAGATAATCGAGGCCGACCCTGCGGGCGCGCACGGCGATGTCGGCGTGTAGCGGCAAGACCATGTGCCGCCCCTTGTTCTTGCGACGCGCAATGCAAACGTCACCAACCACGCAGGCAATGCGGCCACCAGGAACGAGCACGCGGTGGCAATGCTCCCAGACCTTCTGTAGTTCATCGTGGAAGCACTCGTAATCTTTGACCGAACCGAGCTGCGCCGCATGATCCGGATATTCTTTCAGCGTCCAGTAGGGCGGCGAGGTAACAACTAGGTGGACGGTTTCGGAGGGAATCCAATCGAGTCGGCGGGCATCCCCCTGTCGCAGGGTATGCGTTGTCCTGGGAGTCTGGATCTTCACCACCGGCATCAGAGCCAATGATAACGCGCCCATGCCTTTCTAATCGGCAGATCTTCAACCCAGATTTAGCTCACTACCCCCGGCCCCCCACTCCTGGCCGCACGGTAAAATCTAGGTATGTGGGCAATTGCCGCCGCGTTGCTGGTTTTTCAGGCGGCCGATCCGGCGTCGCAGGGGCTGAAGGCTCTGGACGAGGGGAAGTACCAGGAAGCCGTTCAAGCGCTGACGCAAGCCATCGCGGCCGATCCCCAGAATTATTTTTCCCATTTCAATCTCGCGCTGGCGTACGGCTATTTGCGGCGCGACGCGGAGGGCGTGGCCGAATACCGCAAGACGCTGGAGTTGCGGCCCGGCCTGTATGAAGCCGAGCTGAACGCCGCGATTCTGCTGGTCCGCGACAAGGAGCCGGCCGACGCGTCGCCCTTGCTGGAAGACGCGGCGGCGCAAAAGCCGGCGGAATTCCAGCCGCGCTTCTTCCTGGCGCAGGCGCAGCTTCAAACGGGCGCGCTCGATCGGGCCGAAGAGAGTTTTCGCCGGGCGCTGGAAATCAATCCCCAGTCCGGGGCGGCTCATCTGGGCCTGGCGCGTACGCTGGCGCGCGAGGACAAACTGGCGGACGCCGCGCCGCACTTCCGGCAAGCCTCGGATTTGGACGCCAGCCTGCGGAGCTGCCTGCTGGAGCTGGCGGATCTCTACGAGCGGAACCATCAGCCCGCCGAAGCCATCGCCATCTATCGCGGATTTCCGGGCGACGCCGCCGCGCAGAAGCGCGTGAACGAGTTGCTGCTCGAATCCAACCGGTACGCCGAAGCCGCGTCCCGGCTGGAGCAAGCGTATGCCGCGGAACCGTCCCAGGACAATCGCATCCTGCTGGCGGAGGCCTACGTTGCCGCTCGCCAGCTCGACGAGGCGCTTCCGTTACTGGCGAAGGCCGTCGCGGCGGACGGCGCGAATTACGATCTCCACATGAGCTACGGGCGCGCTTTGCGCGACAGCCGCCAGTTCCCGGCGGCCGCCGCCCAATTCCACGAGGCCGCCGGTCTGAAGCCCGGCGAGGCCGTGGCGTGGAGCGAGCTGGCCGCGTCGCTTTCCCTGGCGGGCGACGACGCGCAGGCGCTGGCGGCTTTCGAGCGCGCGCACGACCTGGGCCAGGACACTCCCGGAAACTGGTTCGCCCGTGCGATCATCTTAGACAAGCTCAGGCGGTTGAAACCGGCGCTGGAGGCCTACCAGCATTTCCTTTCCCTGAGCCAGGACAAGTTTCCGGATCAAGAGTTTCAGGCGCGGCAGCGGGCGCGGATCATTCAGCGGGAGCTGGCGAAATAATGAGACGGGAGCGGCGATTTCATGTCCCGGCCGTGTGGGGCGCGCTGGCGCTGGTTTGGCTGTGGTCCGCTCCGGCGCGCGCGGATCTGAGCAAGGCCATGGCCGAGCCCGACCTCGAGAAGCGCTCCGGCCTGGCGCTGGCTAACGCCGCTGCCGCTTTCGAGACCGCCCGTGCGGCTTACGACAAGGGCGACAACGCCCAGGTGGCCGCCGCCGCCGCCGAAATCCAGGAATCCGTGGACCTGGCGGCCGCATCCCTGAAACAAACGGGGAAGAACGCGCGCAAGCACCCCAAGTGGTTCAAGAAGGCGGAAATCGAGAGCCGCGACCTGCTCCGCAAGCTGGACGCTTTCCAGCAGGCCATGGGCTATTCCGACCGGGCCATGCTGGGTCAGGTCACAGCGCGGGTGCAGAAGGTGCATGACGAGTGGCTCGACGAATTGTTGGAGGGCGGAAAATGAGGACCTTGCTGTGCTGCGCCCTGTTGGCGGCGCCCCTGGCGGCGCAAAGCGATTTTCTCACCGCCGGCGAAATCGACCAGGTTCGGGAAGCGCAGGAACCCAACGCGCGTCTGGCCCTCTACGCCAGTTTCGCGAAAGCGCGGATGGACACCGTCAAGAGCCTGGTCGCGAAACAAAAGGCCGGCCGATCGATTCTCATTCACGACGCCCTGGACGCCTACTCGAAGATCCTGGACGCCATGGACGACGTGGCCGACCAGGCGGCGGCGCACAACACGGACGTGAAACAGGGGCTGGCGGCCGTCGCGAGCGCCGAAAGACAGATGCTTCCCGAGTTGCGCCGGATCCAGGACAGCCACCCCGCCGACCTGGAACGCTACGCTTTCACGCTGGATCAAGCCATCGAGACCACGTCCGATAGCCTGGACGCGGCCGAAGAAGATCTGGGCGAGCGCGGCGCCGACGTGCGGGCCATGGAGAAAAAGGCGAAGCAGGCCGAAGCGGACGCCATGGCGCCCGCCGACAAATCGGCCGCGAAGACCGCCGACCAGAAGACGGATACCGCGGCGCCCAAGAAGCCCCCTACGCTGATGCGCCCGGGAGACAAGCAGGCCCCGCCGCAGGAATAAGTCCCGCCGCGAAATGGTAGCATCGTGCTGAATGGCTCTCAGCGAGTTCACTAAACAGCTTGCGCAACAGGCCCTACTGACGGCTACCAAGGAACCCGTCAAGGAACCGGCCGCCGCCGCGCCGGACGACATCGGCTCCGTCATTTTCGCGCAGATTCACGCCATGCAGAAGGCGCTGAAGGAAGGCGAAGAGCTGGCGCTGACGTTTCAGCACGGCGCGGAACGCATTCGGGTCTTGGAGATCTACATGCCGTCCCGGCGGGTAGCGGTGCTGGGGGGGATCGATCAGGAACGCGCTTTCGTGCGGGTCGTTTCGCCGGTGGAGTCGCTGCAACTGGCGTCCCGCGTCGTCAAGGCGCAACACGGAGCTAAACCGGCGCGCGTCGCGTTGATTGCGCCGAAGACCTAGCCCCATGACCGCGAGGTGTAGCGCCAATGCGAATCCAGCACATAGGCACTACATCATCCGGTCAGAGCACCAGCCCCGCGAAGGTCGCAAACCGGCCCGCTGCCCCCTACCCGAGAACTACCCGCCGCCCTTCAATCCGCCACTTCCCGCCAATCGCCACCCGTAGCGCCTCGGAGTAGATCCTGTGTTCCTCCTGCAAGATGCGCGCCGATAGCGTCTCCGCCGTGTCGTCGTCCATCACCGGCACGGCCGCCTGCATGAGTATCGGCCCGGAATCCAATTGCTCATCCACAAAATGGACCGTGCACCCGGTGATGCGGACGCCGTGTTCCAGGGCCTGGCGTTGCGCGTCGAGGCCGGGGAAGGCCGGCAGCAGCGAGGGATGGATGTTGAGAATGCGATGGGGGAATGCGCGAATGAACGTGGCGCTGAGAAGCCGCATGAAACCCGCCAGGCAAACCAGCTCGACGCGGCGCGCGCCCAGCTCCTCCAGAACCATGCGATCGTACACCTCGCGGTCCAGGCCCTTGGAAGGGATGCATACGGCGGGGAGGCCGCTTTGGCGCGCGATTTCCAAGCCGCGCGCCTCCGGGCGGTTGGAAACGACGGCAGCGATTTCGGCGTCGATGGAGCCGGCGGCGACGTTGCGGGCGATGGCCTCGAAATTCGAGCCGCGCCCCGAGAGCAGAATGCCGAGCCGCGTCATAAATACTCCACGCGCGGCCGCCCGCGCCGTTGCGCCGCCACCTCGCCGATGCGGAACGGCGTCTCGCCCAACCGTTCGAGCGCCGCCATGGCTTTTGCCAGGCTCCGGCTAGGGACGGCGAAAATCATTCCCACGCCCAGATTGAACGTGCGGCGGTAATCGTCCTCGGGGATCCGGCCGATGCCGCGCAGCGTTTCAAAAAGAGGCGGCACGCGCCACGCCGCGGTATCGATGGCGGCTGCCAGCTCCCTGGGCAACATGCGCGGCGTGTTGTCGGTGACGCCGCCGCCCGTGATGTGCGCCGCCCCGCGCAGCAACCCCGCCGCCAGCAGCGTCCGGATGGGCTTCAGATAGCTCCGGTGTACGGCCAGCAGCGCGTCGGCCACGGTGGCGGCCGTCCCCGGCAGCGGCGTGTCCGGACCGTAGCCCGCCGTCTCGAACAGCAGCTTGCGCGCCAGCGAATACCCGTTGGTATGTAGTCCGGTGGAGGGCAGCGCCACCAGCGCGTCGCCCGCGCGAACATTCTTCCCCGTGAGAAGCCTTCGGCGCTCCGCGGCTCCCACGATAAAGCCCGCCAGGTCGTACTCGCCAGCGGCGTACATGCCCGGCATCTCGGCGGTCTCGCCCCCGATGAGCGCGCACCCGTTGCGCCGGCACCCGCGCGCGATGCCCTCGACCACCGCCGCCGCCACCTTCGCCTCGAGCTTGCCGACCGCGAAGTAATCCAGGAAGAACAGCGGCACGGCGCCCTGCACGGCGATATCGTTGATGCAGTGGTTCACCAAGTCCTCGCCCACGGTATCGTGCCGCCCGGTGAGGAACGCGATCTTCAGCTTCGTGCCCACGCCATCGGCCGAGCTGACCAGCACGGGATCGCGGAACCCGCTCAGGCGGAAGGCGGCGCCAAAGCTGCCGATGTCCGTGAGGACGCCCTTGGTAAAAGTCCGGCGCGCGAACTTCTTGATGGAAGCGACCGCCCGATCGGCCTCATCGATGTTCACGCCCGCGTCGCGATAGCGAATCTGGTTCAGTTTTCGCAAATCCCAGTATACGGCCGGAACCCGCGAGTCACTCCGATCCGGGTCGCGCCTGAAATTGCAGCGCAGCACAGCCCACGGTATGATCATACTGAGAGTATGAAATGGCAGGCATCGAACGCGTAACCGTGAGTCTCCCGGCGGAAGTGGTCAGAGACATCGACCGGCGGGAGAAGAACCGTAGCAGCTTCGTCGCGGAGGCCGTCCGCCGCGAACTGGATCGTCGTCGTCGCGACGAGCTTCGCCGGTCGCTTCGGAACCCCCACCCTGAAAGCGCCGATCTCGCCGAGCGGGGGTTTGAGGAGTGGGCGCGCAGCTTGCCCGAGGAAGACGCCCAAGATCTCGTCGACAGTCGCGCCGGCCATCCGATTCGGTGGGTTCCCGGCAAAGGCTGGGTGGAGGGGCGCAAGTGAAGCTCGGCCGCGGCTCCGTGGTCCTGGTGACGCTCGACCCGACCGTCGGTCACGAGCAGCGGGGCGTCAGGCCTTGCATCGTGGTGAGCGATCCGGACGTCATCGGCGACCAGCGCTTTCCGCTCGTGTGCGTCGTGCCGGTAACGGGGACTCCGGGCGAGGGACTCCTTTACCCGCCCCTCGCGCCCGGGCAGAGCGGCATCGCCAGGAAGTCCTTCGCACTGATCGACCATTTGCGATCTCTGGACAAGCGCCGAATCCGGCGTGCGTTCGGCGCGCTGGCAAAGGAGGAGATCGTGGCAATCGATGAGGGGCTGGCGCTCTTCCTCGGCTTGAGCGGCCACCTTCGCGAGGCCGGCGCGCCGCCGGTCCAATAGCGCCGCGGGCCCTGCCGGCAGCGCCGGCGGGGGCGCCAAATGTTACGATACGCGTGTCGGAATCGACCCAGTCCACACGGAGGCAGGTTTCTTATGACGCGAAGAAATATGTTTGCCGCGGCTGCCGGCGGAGCCGCCGCGCTGGCGGCCACCCCGCTGGCGGCCGCCCCGGAAGCGCCCAAAGGCGCATTCTTCGAACTGCGCTACTACTACATGCGCAACAGCAGGACGAACCAGACGCGGCGGACCGCCAGTTTTGTGTCAACCGGGTATGCGCCCGCGGCCCGGCGGGCGGGTATCGGCCCGGTGGGCGTGTTCAGCGCGGTGATCGCGCCGGAGTCGCCGTTCCTGCTGGTGCTTTCGGGTTACCCTTCGCTAGCGGGCATGCAGGCTTCCCTGGAGAAGATGGAGGCGGACGCCGAGTATCAGAAGGCTCTCGCCGATTACACCTCGGACCCGGAGCTGGCTTACATCCGGATGGAGAGCACCCTGTTGCGATGCCTCGACGTCGTGCCGACGATTGAAGCCGGGCCGGCGCCGGAGGGGCGCGGCGGGCGCACGTTCGAACTGCGCACGTACGAATCGGACAACCAAGTCACGGTCAAGCGAAAGGCCCGGATGTTCGCCGAGGGCGAGGTGGCGGTTTTCCGCAAGTGCGGGCTCCAGCCGGTCTTCTTTGGCGAGGCCCTGGTAGGCCCCAAGCTGCCGCGCATCACCTACATGGTCGCCTACGACAGTATGGCGGGGCGGGAAAAGGCTTGGTCGGCCTTCGGCGGCGACCCGGACTGGCGGAAGCTGCAGTCGCAGCCGGGATACGCCGACGCCGAGATCGTAGCGAACATCAGCAACGTCATCCTGAGAGCGGGGGCCGGCTCGGAGATCCGGTAACCGGCTGGCCGTGGGACGCAGATGGGGCGACTGCCCGGTCACTGAACCGGATCGGCAATAACCGAGATGTCGCCGGCCAGCCGCGGGCTCAATCGAATCGGCGCGCTTCCGCCGCCCAGCCGAACCAGCAGGGAGGCCCTCCTCGCGCTGGATTCGATCATCAGCTTCACACCCGGCATCAACCCCATGCGCTGCAGCTCACGCAGGGCGGAAGCATCCCTGTCCGAGACGCTGCTGATGACGGCGGGAATCCCGCAATCCCACCGCGAAAGAGGGACCCCCGCGCGAACCGGCAGGACCCCGCTTCGTTGGGGAATGGGGTGGCCATGCGGATCGACGCCCGGGTCGCCCATTTTCGCGGCGATCCGGTCCTCCAGCCGCTCGGAGATGAAGTGTTCCAGGCGCTCCGCTTCGTCATGCACCTCGTCCAGGGAATAGCCCAAAAACTCGTGCAAGAATCGTTCCAACAGGCGATGGTGGCGCAGCACTTCCAGGGCCCGGCGCTTGCCGGCGCCGGTCAAGCGCACGCCGTGGTGCTTCTGGTACTTCACGAAGGAGGGCCGCTGCAACGCCAGCTTCTGCAGCATTCCCGTTACCGAGGCCGCGCGGACACCTAAATGCCCGGCAAGCGCGTTGCTGGTGACGCGTTCCTCTTCAGGGCCGCTCAGTTCCAGGATCGCCTTGAGATAGTCGTCAACCGCTTCCGACGTCGATGACAGCAAAGGTTTAGTCGGCACTAATTCCAGTGTAACCGACCGCAACAGCCCCTCAGCCACCAGGCGGATGGCGGATTCAACGAGCAGACTCGCAAAGATTTCACGGCCGACGAAATCCGCTTCACAACCAAGGGCAGCGCGCTGTACGCATTCGCGATGGGGTGGCCGGACAAGCAGGCGCTCATCAAACCCCTGGCAACCGCCGCCGGCGCGGCGTTCAAGGTCCGCAACGTCGCATTGCTGGGCTTCAAGGGCAAAGTGCGCTGGGCCCAGGAGGAGAAGGGTCTGGCCGTGCAGATGCCGGAGCAGAAGCCCTGCGATCACGCGATCGCGTTGAAGGTCACCGGCGCCTGACGCCAGTGCGCTCGGTCAACGCCAACGTCAGACACTGCCGCCCGCCGCGCGGCGCCGGGCGGATAGTGGGTCAGTTTGAAAGGTGGCGCGACCGATGGTGTCGTCGGACCGTTTCGACCATTAAGCCGAGTAGAGCATACGTAGCAGCATTCGTAACAGCAACCCAAGTAAGACCAAGGGGGGAAGCTGGACTTAGATACAAGACGACCGCGGCGGTTGGTTGAGTTAACCGGGCGAGGGTGTGTACAATCGGTCCGATTGGAATGCCCTTGTTTGTAGTTGCAAAATAGAATCCCCACCCGAAGGAAACAAGAAAGCCTGCACTCGTCCAGGCAGCAATCCGGATCAAGACGCTTTTCATGGCTATCGCCTCCACGTGTTGCGCCTTGCAGTATACCGCTTAGGCCGGGCAGACTGACCCACTACCGCCGGGCGAAATAGGCCGCGCCGGCGCCAAACAGAAGCAGTGAGATCCACTGCGACGTATCCAGCGGGCCGCCCCAGAGATTGCCTTGCTCGTGGAAGCGGAAGAATTCCACGACGAAGCGCGCGGCGGAATACAGCATCAGGTACAGGGCGATGATCGCTCCCGGCGCGTGCGGCTTCGCGATGCGCCGGTATAGAATGCCGAAAATCAGGAATTCGGCGAAGGCTTCGTAAAGCTGCGTGGGGTGCAACGGAACGCCTAGCGGCACTCCCACCGTCCGGCCGGCGACGGGGCTGGTAAAGGTCACCGCCCACGGGAGGTTGCATTGGGTCCCCCAGCAGCAGCCCGCCGTAAAGCAGCCGACGCGGCCGATGCCGTGGCCCAGAGCGATGGCCGGAGCGCACACGTCGGCGGTGGCGAGCGGCGGCAGGCCGGTCTTCTTGAGATACCACCACGCCACGCCCAGAGCCGCCAGCAGCCCCCCATAAAAAACGCCGCCAGCCTGAAGCGTCGCCATGGTAAGAATCTCGCCGGGGCGCTTTACGTAATAAGGAAGGTCGACCAGAATCATCATGACCTTGGCCCCGGCCAAGGCGGCCAAAGCGCAGTAGATGGCCAGGTTGGCCACCTCGTTGGCATCGAGGCGCGCACGCCGGGCCAGCCGCGCGGCCATCCATACGCCAGCCAGAAATGCGGCGGCCACCAGCGCGCCGTACGTGTGAAGGAACGAGAGTCCGAAGATTTCAGGATACATTCGCTTGCCGTTTGGGGCGGATCGCGTCCAGCGCCAGCAGGCCGCTGCCGATGACAATGGCCGAATCCGCCAGGTTAAACGCCGGCCACTGGTAGCGGCCGATGTAGAAGAGCAGAAAATCCGTGACGCGGCCCCACGCCAGACGGTCGGTCAGGTTGCCCGCCGCGCCGCCTAAAACCAGAGCCAGGCCCCATCGCGAGCGCGCGTCCAGGCGCCGGGCCTTCCACAACACGGCGCCGACGGCGATCACGGCCGCGGCCGTCAACGCCGCCAGAAGCGCGCTCCGCCAGCCGGGAGCCGCGTCGTTGAACATTCCGAACGCCACGCCGCGATTCTGGGTGCGCACGATTTCGAAAAAGCCGGGGATCGCCTTGTAGCTGTCGAAGAAGGAAACGCGGCTCTCGACGATCCACTTGGTCAAACGGTCCAGCGCGAAGATCGCCGCCGCCAAGCCGTAAGCTTTCCCGCGCGGGTCAATCATGGAGCGTCTCACGCACGGCGCTGGCGCAGGGGGCGCAGATGGTGGCGAAGCCCGCGTCGGCGCCGATATCCGTGGCGTATTTCCAGCAGCGCTCGCACTTCCGGCCGGCGGCGCGCTCCACCGTCACGCCCAAGGCCCCGTTTTCCGACCGCTCCAGCTCCACCTGCGACACGATGAACAGCGCCGGCAGCTCGCGTGCGTACTCCTCCAGAAGCGGATGGAGATCGCCGCCCGCCGAGAGACGCACGCGGGCCTCCAGCGGCGCGCCAATCAGCTTGTCGTTGCGCGCGGCCTCCAGGCTCTTCAGAACGCCGTCGCGGACTTCCATCAAGCGGTCCCATCGGGCGGCGCGCCGGCGGGCGGCGTCGCCGATGCCGGCGGTCAGCTCGGCCGGCTCCGGAAAATACGCCATGTGGACGCTCTCCGTCCCGCCCATGTGCCCCCAGACTTCCTCGGCGGTGAAGCTCATCAGCGGCGCCACCAGGCGCACCAGCGCGTCCAGCAGGCGATGGAGCGCGGTCTGGGCCGCGCGCCGCGCTTTCGATTTCGCCGCGCACGTATAGAGCCGGTCCTTGAGCACGTCGAAATAGATGGAACTCAGGTCCACGGTGGCGAAGGCGTACACCGACTGGTACACGCGGTGAAACTCGAAGTTTTCGTACCACGCCAGGCAGCGCGCCGTGAGGTCCTCGGCGCGCAGCAGGATCCACTGGTCGATCTCGGCCAGCTCGCCGGCCGGAACCGCGTCCCGGGCGGCGTCGAAATCGAAAAGGTTACCGAGCAGGTAGCGGAAGGTGTTGCGCATCTTGCGATAGGCGTCCACCAGGCGCGTCTGGATGGTCTCCGACATGCGCACGTCTTCGTTGAAGTCGACCGACGCCGACCACAGCCGCAGGATTTCCGCGCCGTGATGCTTGATGACTTCGTCCGGCTCGATGGAATTGCCCAGCGACTTGTGCATGGCGCGGCCCTGGCCGTCGAGCACCCAGCCGTTGAGCGCGCAGGCGCGGTAAGGCGAGCCGCCCTTGAGACCCGTGCCCACCAGCAGCGAGCTGTGAAACCAGCCGCGGTACTGATCGCCGCCTTCCAGGTAGAGGTCGGAGGGCCAGGCGAGGCCGAAGCGCTCGTTGAGCACGGCCAGGTGGCTCGATCCGGAATCGAACCACACGTCCAGAATGTCGTTCTCCTTGCTGAATTCCGCGGCGCCGCACGCGGGGCACACGGTCCCGACGGGAAGCAATTCCGCGGCGGAACGTTCGTACCAGACATCGGCCGAATGCCGCCGGAACAGCTCGACGATGCCATCCATGATCTTGCGATCCGTGAGCGCCTCGTGGCATTGCCCGCAGTAGAAGACGATAATCGGTACGCCCCACACGCGCTGGCGCGAGATGCACCAATCGGGCCGCGTGGCGATCATGTTGGCGATGCGCTCCTCGCCCCAGGCCGGTATCCAGCGGGTCTGGTGGACCGCTTCCAACGCGCGCTCGCGGAAGTGGTTGCGGTCCATGCCGATGAACCACTGTTCCGTGGCGCGGAAGATGGTGGGCTTATGGCAGCGCCAGCAGTGCGGGTACGAGTGCTCCAGCTTCTCCACGGCGAGCAGCGCGCCCGACGCTTTCAGAATCTCGACCACCACCGGATTCGCTTCCCAGACCGTCTTGCCGACGATCGCTTCCGGCAGGCGGCCCGCCGCACCCGGCGCGTGATAGAAGCGGCCCGCGGCATCCACGGGGCAATAGGTTTCGATGCCGTACTGGCGGCTCACCACGTAGTCTTCCTGGCCGTGGCCGGGAGCCGTATGTACGGCGCCCGTGCCCTGCTCCAGCGTGACGTGATCGGCCAGAATCCCGAGCGAATCGCGCTCCAGGAAAGGGTGGCGGAACACGGCATGTTCGAGTTTGTCGCCGGTGAAGCGGGCCACGACGCGCGGAGACGCCCATCCGCACTTTTCCGCGGTCGCATCCAAGAGGCCGGCGGCGACGATGTAGACGCCGGCCGCGCCCTGCTCCGTCTCCACCGCCGCGTACTCGAACTTCGGATGGAACGCGATGGCCATGTTGGCCGGGATGGTCCACGGCGTAGTGGTCCAAATGAGGCCGTACACGTTGCGGCCGGCCAGATCGGCGTGGATGCGGGCGGGGTCCGAAACCAGCTTGAAGCGCACCCAGATGGACGGGCTGGTATGGTTCTCGTACTCCACTTCGGCCTCAGCCAGCGCCGTGCGGTCCTTCAGGCACCAGTGCACGGGCTTGAGGCCCTTGTAGACGTAACCGCGGTCCAGAAACTCGACGAAAGCGCCGGCAATCACGGCCTGGTAGGAGGCGCTCATGGTGAGATAGGGATCGTCCCACTGCCCCAGCACGCCGAGACGTTTGAAATCCCGGCGCTGCAAATCGATGTATTTCTCGGCGTACTGGCGGCAGGCGCGGCGGATTTCGACCACCGACATCTTGGCCTTCCGGGGGCCGAGGTCGCTATCCACCTTGAGCTCGATGGGCAAGCCGTGGCAATCCCAGCCGGGGACGTAGGGGGCGTCGAAGCCGGCCATGTTCTTCGACTTGACGATGAAATCCTTGAGGATCTTGTTGAACGCGGTTCCCAGATGAATGCGCCCGTTGGCGTACGGCGGCCCGTCATGAAGAATGTAGGTGGGGCGGCCCGCCCGCGAGGCGCGGATGCGGGAGTAGAGCTTCTCTTGGTTCCACCGTTCCACCGTTTTCGGCTCGGTCTGCGGCAGGTTGGCCTTCATGGAGAAAGCCGTTTTTGGCAGATTGATGGTCTGCTTCAGGTCTACGTTGTGCGAATCCATTGTCGGGGTAAATACCATGGTAACAGCGGCGGAAAGAGTGCAGCGTTCCGCGGCATCCCAAGCGCGCCGATCCCGAAGGACCTTGCGGGGACCACCCGGCATCGAGGAACGGCGGGACCCGCGCTGCCGTGGCCAAGCAACCCCACCGCCGGCAAGATGGAATGAGAAAGCCGGTCTCCAGCGGGACGCGTTAAGCTCCCAATACGCACTCGAAGTGCAAAAGGAGACCGGCAATGAAGAAGTTTAGCATTCGTTCC
>JBEKHV010000017.1:0-79813 GCA_050012095.1 Bryobacteraceae bacterium
GTAGGACCGCTGCCGGTGGACGGCTCCCCGGCCCGGATCGGATTCCGGCCAAAGTCGGTGAAATGGGTTTCGTTCCGCATCGGCGCGACGCAAGGAAGCAACCCCGGTCTAGCCGATATCATAGTGCGTGGCGAACTGAACCCCTGGGGGAGACCGGGAACAGCTACGAATTAACCCAAGAACCTCCGTCTTGCAGGGTCGGAAACGGCCCCGGGAAGAAGAATGCAGCCCGCCGGACCAAAGGATGGCGCTTCGGGTTATACTGAATGATACCTGGAAGTCCAAAATTGAAATTCCGGCTTAACTGGTTGTCTCAAGAAACGGGGCAACCGCAAGGACAACCCAAATGAGAAACAAATCTGTTTTCGGGCCCACCCTCGTGGTCCCATTGTTCTTCCTCGTTTCTAGCTCGCTGGCTCTGGCGCAAATGAATGTCGTTTGCACCACGTCGGCCGCGCTCGGCAAATGCGGGCCGTATGACGACACGGAGGTCACCGATAACGGCGGTGGCAATTCCAATGTCCAGAACGACGTCTGGAACCCCATCGCGGGATGGAGCCAGACACTGCACGTGATCTCCGAGGGGAGATGGTGGGCAACCGTGAACATACCCCCGAACACGAGTGTGGTATCTTACCCCGACACGGACATCCTGTTCAGCAACTGGGGAGGCGGCGCCAACCCCTCAATCGACAGCTTCTCCTACATCAATTCCGCGGTGGTGACGAGCGTCCCTAGCGGTAACACTGCCCTGGACTCCGGATGGGACATTTGGATGAACGGTTATAAATACGAGATGATGATCCAGAACCAAATGGTCGGCCGCCTCCCGTGCACCCGGTACACGACCGTACTGGCCCTCAACGTCAACTTCCCCTCGGTGAACGGCACCACGGACAGTAACTGGAACTTGTGTCGAAACGGCGGCCCCGGTTCGGAACTCATCTGGCAGTGGGTCCCACCCGACAGCAACTCTCAGAATTTTGGCGTGTCGTCTCTAAGCGTGGACATCTACAACATGCTCAAGTACGTGGAGAAATACGGGTACTTGCCGTCGGGCGCCACGCTTACCGCGATCCAATACGGGTTCGAAATTGGCAGCACGAACTCCACGACCGAGGACTTCTACTTGGACGCCTTCTCGCTTAACACTTCCGGCGATTTAGTGGCTTCTGGGGTCAACAATTCCAGGGCGCAGGGTTGCGCGGCGGCCGGCCGTGTAAAGTAGCGGCCCTCGCGTAACCCACATTACGACGCCCTCCTGTGTTTGACAACCTCCGATTTAGATGGAACCAGCGCCTCCAGTTCCCTGAGAAGCAGTGGAATCTGCTTATATCCTTGGACGCGGCGGAATTGTTTCTCCGCGGCAGCCGTTTCGCGCCGCTCCCCTACGAGCTGCCGATCAGAATGCCTGCCGCGAACACCAGCGAGCCGCCGAAGATCACTTGCAACGCCGCCGAGAAGAAGGGCGTGTCCATGTATTTGTTGCGGACGAAGCTGATGGCGAACAGCTCGGCAATCACGACCGCGATCGCCACCACCATCGCGGCGTGAAAATTGGCGATCAGGAACGGCAGCGTGTGGCCGATGCCGCCGGCGGTCGTCATGAGGCCGCACACCAGGCCGCGGATCCATGGATGGCCGCGGCCGGTCAGCGAGCCATCGTCCGATAGCGCCTCCGCGAAACCCATCGAAATGCCCGCGCCCACCGACGCCGCCATGCCGACCAGAAACGCATCCCAACTGGTCTTGGTGGCGAAGGCCGCGGCGAATACCGGCGCCAGCGTCGAGACCGAGCCGTCCATCAGACCCGCCAGGCCGGGCTGCACGATCTGCAATAGGAAAAGCCGCCGCTGCGCCGCGTCTTCTTTCTCCACCGTCTCCGGCGTGAGCAGGCTTTCTTCAAGCGATTCGGCGATGGCGCTGTGCTTGCGCTCGGCCTGCGCGAGGTCGCCCAGGAGTCTGCGGATGGAAACGTCGGTCGCCTGCTCCGCGGCGCGCTCGTAAAAGCGGCGCGTCTCCAGCTCCATGATCTCGGCCTGCTTGCGCACCACGCGCAGGCCCAGCGGGCGGACGAGCCATACCGGACGCCGGTTCACGAATCCCTTTATATCCTCGCGGCGAATGTGCGGGATATGCTCGCCGAACTTGGCGCGGTACAGATCCAGCAGGCTGGCCCGGTGGCCGGACTCCTCCTCCTGCATCTGCTGGAACAGCTTCGCCGACGCCGGATATGTTTCGCGGAGCCCGTCTTCGAAGTCGCCGTAGATTTTGCCATCTTCCTCTTCCAGAGCGATGGCAAGAGCAAGAATCTCCCGCTCCGAGAGGTCCTTGAAGTTTCTAGGCATGAATCTATTATCGGGGCAAAGGCCGGCATCTAGCATTTGGTTGGAAACGTGCCCAGCCACGAGGGAACCTCGGCGCCGCATGAGTGGTATTATGGGAATGAACCCGCGAACCGGGGGCAAGGGTGAGACGGTGTTAAGGGCGGTTGCAAGTATCGGGTTATCCGTGTTGCTGGTGGTCGCGCTGCTGTTGGGCGGATGCCTGTCCTGTTCTCAATATTTCATGTTCACAGCGTCTCGCGGCGGCTGCTGCAACCCGGCTGGACACTGCGGAAGAGTACCCACGCAAGCGCCGTTTTGCAAGAATTGCAACACCCCGCCAGTTGCGTTAACGACTCTATCCGACGCCTCCGCACGGCCGGGCCTGCCGGCCGCAGCCGCCCCGGTCGCGATGGCCGTGATGGAACCGGCGAGCGCGGTAGGCGCCCGGTCGCTGGCATCCCCGATGCCCAAAGAATCCCCTCCCGATCTCTGCCTGCTGCACTCCGTCTTCCGCGTCTGATCGGCCTCTCCTGAACGATTGCTGTTTCTTGCAGTATTGGCGCAGTAGGTGTCTGCGGCGCCTAAGGAGAGGAGATACGGAATGAGAATTCGCTTTCTGAGCGCCTTGGCGGCGCTCGCGAGCGCGTCGTGTGGGTGGGCTGCCGCCGAGCCCGTCAACCTCAACGATTTGATACGAGCGGCGCTCGCCGGCAATCCCGAGATTCTGGCCGCCCAGAAGCGCTACGAAGCGTCGCGGCAACGTCCCTCCCAGGAAAGCAGCCTGCCGGACCCCATGGTTTCACTGGGGTACAACAGCGTTGGCAACCCGCTGCCGGGGACCGGGATTGGAAGCCAGCCGCAGGCCAACGCCGGGCTGATGCTTTCTCAAGAGGTACCCTTCCCCGGGAAGCTCAAGCTCCAGGGCGAGATGGCTTCCAAAGAAGCCGATGCCGAGTTCCAGCAGTATCGGGCCGTGCAACTGGGCGTGCTCTCGCGGTTGAAGCAGGCCTACTATCGCTTGCAGTACTCCTACGCGGCCGTCGATCTGCTAACGCACCACCGCGAGCTGTTTCAAGCTCTCCTGCAAATGGCCGTGGACCGTTACTCGGCCGGGGTGGCGGCGCAGTCGGACGTCTTCAAGGCGCAAACGCAGATCGCCATTCTAGACACCAAGGTGGTGAGGCTGGAACAGGAGCGCCGCGCCCGCGAAGCCGAGATCGACGCCATCCTGAACCGCGCCGCAGGAACCCCGGTCGGCCGCCCCGAAGAGCTGAAGGCGGCCGAATCGACCGCCACTCTGGAGGAACTCTTCGCTTCCGCGCGGCGCAATTCGCCCATGCTGGGCCGCGGCCAAAAAATCATCGAGCGTTCGGAACTGGCCGTGAACCTGGCGAAGAAGGAGTACGATCCCGACTTCACGCTGAACGCCGGCTACTACAGCATGGGGTCGATGGGTTCGATGTACGAGCTTCGCGCGGACGTCAAGATCCCGCTCTATTTCTGGCGCAAGCAGAGCGCCGGCGTCGCCCAACAGGCCAGCGGCCTCGCCGCGGCGCGCCACGACTACGAGGCCGCGGATCAGTCGCTGCGCTTCCAGATTCAGGACGCGTACCTCGCGGCGCAGGCGTCGGCCAAGCTGATGAAGATCTACGCCGCGACCGTGGCGCCGCAGGCCAGCCTGGCGCTGGAATCTTCCGTACTGGCGTACGGAGACGGGCGCGTGGATTTCCTATCGGTGATTTCCGACTACATCATGTCGTTCGATTACGCGATGAACTATTTCGACGAGTCGCTGAACTACCTGCTGGCGCTGGCCCGCCTGGAAGAAATGACCGGCCAGCCGCTTACGGAGGGCCTATGAAAGCCGTTCGGACAATTGCCGCGCTTCTTCTGATCGCCGCCGCGTTCGCGGGCGGATATGTCTACAGAGCCGTCAAGGGCGGCGCCGCGGCGTCGGCGAAGAAGAGCGGGCGCAAGATCCTCTACTACCAGGACCCGATGCATCCGTCGTATAAGTCCGACAAGCCCGGCATAGCGCCGGATTGCGGCATGAAGCTCGTGCCGGTCTACGCCGATGGCGGCGGCGCGCAGCCATTGGCCCCAGCCGCGGCGCAAGACGCCTCCGCGATGCCGCCCGGGACCATCCAGATATCGCCCGACAAGCAGCAGCTCATCGGCGTGAAGTACGGCCAGGCGGAATTGAGCGGCGGGGCGCGGACCTTCCGCACCGCCGGCAGGGTCGCGATCGACGAGTCCCGCATCGGCCGCATACGCACCAAGGTGGGCGGCTGGGTGGAACAGGTGTTCGTGAACTACGTGGGGCAGAAGGTCGAGAAGAACGCCGCGCTGCTCACGATCTACAGCCCGGAGATGCTGGCCGGCGAAAGAGAGCTGCTGCTGGTGGCCAAGGCGGCCGGCGGGATGAAAGACAGCGCTCTGCCGGCCGCATTCGATCAGAGCGAGGCGCTGCTTCAGGCCGCGCGGCGGCGTCTGGAGCTGTGGGGCCTGGCGCCGGCGCAAATCGACCAGGTTGTGCGAACCGGCGAACCTGCCAGAGACATCACGCTCTACGCTCCGGTGGCGGGATATGTGACGGACCTCAAGGCTACGCCCGGCGCCAGCGTCACGCCCGACATGGACCTCTATACCATTGTCGATGCCAGCCAGGTCGTGGTCCAGGCGGATGTCTTCGAGTACGAAGTGGCGAACATCCACCCCGGCGAGAAGGCGCAGGTGTTTCTCCAGGCGCTGCCCGGGAGAACGTTCCCGGCGCGGATCGACTACATTCCGCAACAGACCGATGCCACGTCGCCCAGCCGCAAGGTGCGCCTGACCATCGCCGATCCCGGCCTGGCGCTCCAGCCCGGCATGTACGCCGAGATCGAGTTCACTGCGAACGGGGCGCCGGAGTTGACGGTCCCCGCCGAAGCGGTGCTCGACGCCGGCGAGCGAAAGGTGGTCTACGTCGATCGCGGCAACGGGTACTTTGAGCCGCGCGAGGTGCGCACCGGCGCGCGCGCGGGCGACCGCGTCGAGATCCTCTCGGGAATCAAGCCCGGCGAGCGCGTGGTTACGTCCGGCGCCTTCCTGATCGATTCCGAAAGCCAGTTGAAAGCGCCGGAGGGCAAGGGCGGGTCCATGGAATCCATGCCCGGCATGGGCAAAGCAGGCGGGAAGCAATGATCAACGCAATCATCGAGTTCTCCGCCAAGAACAAGATCGTCGTGTTCCTCTTGATCGGCGCGGCCGTCATGGGCGGGATCTGGGCCATGCGGACCATCCCGCTCGACGCGCTGCCGGATCTCAGCGACACCCAGGTCATCGTGTACTCGCGCTGGGACCGCAGCCCGGACATCATGGAGGATCAAGTCACGTATCCCATCGTGACCGCCATGCTGGGCGCGCCGCACGTGAAGGATGTGCGCGGGTTCTCCGATTTCGGCTATTCCTACGTTTACATCGTCTTCGACGAAGGTACGGACATCTACTGGGCGCGCTCGCGCACGCTCGAATACCTTTCGGGCGTGTTGCCGCGGCTGCCGCAAGGCGTCTCGACCGAGCTTGGACCGGATGCCACGGGCGTCGGCTGGGTCTTCGAGTACGCGTTGGTCGATACCACCGGCAAACAGAGCCTGGCCGATCTGCGTAGCGTTCAGGATTGGTACCTTCGCTATCACCTGAAGTCCGTCCCGGGCGTAGCCGAGGTGGCGCCGCTGGGCGGCTTCGTGCGGCAATACCAGGTGAACGTCGATCCCGCGAAGCTCCAGACGTACAACATCCCCATCGGCAAAGTGGTCGAGGCGGTGCGCAGCGGCAATAACGACGTGGGCGGACGGCTGGTCGAGATGAGCGGAGCCGAATACATGGTGCGCGGCCGCGGCTACGCGCAATCCACCGCGGCGCTTGGCAATATCGAACTTGGCCGGAACCAGTACGGCGTTCCCATCCGCGTGTCCGATGTGGCGGCGGTGGAACTCGGCCCGGACATCCGCCGCGGCGTGGCCGATTGGAACGGGACCGGCGACGTGGTGGCGGGCATCGTCATCATGCGGCAGGGAGAGAACGCGCTCCAGGTGATCGAACGTGTCAAGCGGAAGCTGCATGATCTTGAGGGCGGCCTCCCGCCAGGCGTCAAGGTGGTCACGGCGTACGACCGGTCCGATCTGATCTTGCGGTCCATAGAGAACCTGAAGCACACGCTCACCGAAGAGCTGATTATCGTCGCCATCGTGATTATGATCTTCTTGTGGCATATTCCGAGCGCCATCATCCCGATCGTCACCATACCGGTCGCGGTGATCATTTCGTTCCTGCCGATGAAGGCCATGGGCCTCACCGCGAACATCATGTCGCTGGGCGGAATCGCCATCGCGGTGGGAGCCATGGTGGACGCGTCCATCGTGGTGGTGGAGCAGACGCACAAGAAGCTCGAAGAATGGGAGCGCACCGGCCGCAAGCAGGATTACCACCGCGTGGTGATCGACGCCGTGAAGGAAGTCGGCGGGCCGAGCTTCTTCGCGCTGCTGGTGATCGCGGTCGCGTTCCTGCCCGTGCTGACGCTCGAAGCGCAGGAAGGGCGGCTGTTCAAGCCGCTCGCCTACACCAAGAATTTTTCGATGATCGTCGCCGCGGTTTTGGCCATCACGCTCGACCCGGCCATGCGTCTGCTCTTCACCCACATGAAGAATTTCGAGTTCCGGCCCCGGTGGCTGGCCCGTGCGGCGAGCGCCGCGCTCGTGGGCACGATTCACTCCGAAGAGACGCACCCCATCAGCAGAATCCTGATCCGCTTGTACGGGCCGGTGTGCGCCTGGACGCTACGCTGGAAATGGTTCGTGATCGCGGCCGCGGTGGCGGCGGTTGCGGTCACCGTACCCGTGTTCCGGCAGCTCGGGAGCGAGTTCATGCCGCCGCTCGACGAAGGATCGCTGCTCTACATGCCCTCGACCCTGCCGGGCATTTCCATCGGGCAGGCGCAGCAGTTGATGCAGACGCAGGACCGCATCATCAAGCGGTTCCCGGAAGTCGCCACCGTGTTTGGCAAAGCGGGGCGCGCCGAGACGTCGACCGACCCGGCGCCGCTCTCGATGATGGAGACCGTGATCGTCCTGAAGCCCGAAAGCGAATGGCGCAAGGTCGATACGTGGTATTCCTCCTGGGCGCCGGAGTGGGCCAAAGGGATCTTCCGAAGAGTCACGCCGGACCACGTCTCGACCGACCAACTGGTGGAGGAGATGGACCAGGCGCTCAAGATCCCGGGGACCACCAACGCCTGGACCATGCCCATCAAGGCGCGCGTGGACATGCTCACCACCGGCATACGCACGCCAGTGGGGATCAAAGTGTACGGCGCCGATATTCGGAAGGTGCAGCAAATCGGGACGCAAATTGAAGAGCTGTTGCCCCGCGTGCGCGGCGCGCGCAGCGTTTTCGCCGAGCGCGCGGGCGGCGGATACTTCCTCGATTTCCAATGGAACCGGGACCAGTTGACCCGCTACGGCATCAGCATGGACGCCGCGCAGGAGGTGGTGACCAGCGCCATAGGCGGCGAGAACGTCACCACGACGGTGGAGGGCCGGGAGCGATACCCCGTGAACGTCCGGTATCAGCGGGACTACCGCAGCGACCCCGCCGCGCTCGGCCGCGTGCTGGTTCCCGGCTGGGACGGGCAGACGCAGGTCCCGCTGGCGCAACTCGCCGAGATCAAGACGGTGAGCGGCCCCTCGATGCTGCGGGACGAGAACGGGATGCTGAACGGCTATGTGTACGTTGACGTGGCCGGCCGCGACGTGGGCGGCTTCGTGGACGAAGCCAAGCAGGTAGTGCGCGATAACATCAAGCTGCCGGCCGGCTACTCGATCCAATGGAGCGGACAGTACGAGGCCATGCAACGGGTCCGGGAGAAGCTCATCGTGGTGCTTCCGCTGACCATCTTCCTGATCCTCCTGCTGCTTTATGTCAACACGCGCTCGCTGACCAAGACTCTCATCATCATCCTGGCGGTGCCGTTCTCGGCGGTCGGCGCGGTCTGGTTCCTGCATCTGCTGGGCTACAACATGAGCATCGGCGTGTGGGTCGGGCTGATCGCATTGATGGGAGTGGACGCCGAGACCGGCGTTTTCATGATGCTCTACCTGGACTTGGCGCATGATCGCGCGAAGGCCGAGGGCCGGCTGCGAAGCTTGCCCGATCTCCAGGCAGCCATCATGCACGGCGCCGTCCAGCGCATCCGCCCGAAGTTCATGACCGTGGCGACCATGTTCATGGGCCTGGTTCCGATCATGTGGTCGGTTGGGGCCGGGGCGGACACCATGAGGCGCATCGCCGCGCCCATGATCGGCGGCATCTTCACATCTTTCCTTTTGGAGCTGATGGTTTATCCGGCGGTTTACGAGGTATGGAAATGGCATTTTTCGCTGAAAAAAGAGCTGGCGCGTTCCTGACGGGTTTGCTGCTCCTGGCGCCGGCGGGATTCGCGCAGCGGGAATTCCGCTACGACGTCTGGCACGGACACGCGGGGGTGCTGCGCAGCCGGAGCGCCGGGGAGTTCGGCAAGCTCACTCTCACGGAGACCGGCGTCTCCTTCGAGGCCAAGCCGCACTCGTGGCGATGGGCCTACCAGGACATCCGGCAATTGAAGGTCTCGCCCAACTCGATAGTCGTTTTGACTTATCGGGGCAATAAGTGGAAGCTGGGCGCGGACCGCGAATACCGCTTCGACCTGGACTCCGGCAAGACGTTCGCGGACGCGTACGCTTTCCTCGCGGGCCGCTTGGACCAGCGCTTCGTGGCCGCCCTTCCGGAGCTCGTTTCGATCCCGCTCTGGGAGATTCCGGCCAAGCATTCGCTTCGGTTCGGCGGCGACGAAGGCGTGCTCCAGATCGGCCCGGAGGAGATCGTGTATCGATCCGGCAAGAAGGACGAATCGCGCACATGGCGCTACGGCGACATCGAGAATATCAGCAGCTCCGGACCGTTCCAACTGACAATCACGACTTTCGAGCGCGCCAAGTCCCATTACGGCGATCTCAAAGGGTTCAACTTCGAGCTAAAGCAGCCGCTCGGGGAGGACCGGTACAATGACTTGTGGCTGCGCCTGAACCGGTCCAAGGGGCTCAAAATTCTCGACTCCTATCAAGCAAACTGAGGGGAACCATGCAAATGAAACTTACGGCCCTATTGATGGCGGGCTCGCTCGTCGCGAGCGCCGCCACATTCACCGGCGTCGTCACCGATTCGATGTGCGGGAAAGATCACTCGGCGATGAACGTCAAACCCGATTCCAAGTGTGTGACGGAATGCGTACGGATGGGCGACAAGTACGCCCTTTACGACGGCAAGGACGTATACGTCCTGAGCGATCAGAAGACGCCCGAGAAATTCGCCGGAGCGAAGGTGACCGTCACGGGAACGCTGGACGCGAAGACCAAGACCATCCAGGTGGTTTCGATCGCGGCCGCCGCGGGTAAATGAAGGCCGCTCCTGGGCCGTTCCTCAAATTCGCACGATCCCCGGTATCGGAGGAATCACTTCTTGACTATGTCGCGGTGGCTGACCTTGGCCTTGAAGCCGGCCTCCACCAGGTTCTTGCGGATCTGGTCGGCCATCATCACCGAGCGGTGCTGGCCGCCGGTGCAGCCAAAGGCGATGGTCAGGTAACTCTTGCCCTCGCGGATGTAGTGCGGCAGCAGGTAGATCAGCAGCTCGGAGATGCGCTCGATGAACTCCACCGTCTGCGGGAAGGAGCGGATGTAGCGCGCTACGCTGGGGTGCCTGCCGCTGAGGTGCTTGAAACGCGGGATGTAGTTGGGATTGGGAAGGAACCGCACGTCGAAGACCAGGTCGCTATCGGGCGGGATGCCGTTCCGGTAGCCGAAGCTGGTCACGTAAATCAGGATCTTCGATTCCGCGCGCCGCCCGCGGAAACGCTCGCCGATGAACTCGCGCAGCTCGTGCACCGTGAACTTCGAGGTATTGATGATCAGATCCGCCATGGCGCGGATGGGCGCGAGCTGCTCCTTTTCCGAGCGGATGCTGCGGATGATGGAACGGTCCACACCCAGCGGGTGCGGCCGCCGCGTTTCGCTGAAGCGCCGCACCAGGGCGCTCTCCTCGGCTTCCAGAAAAATGAGCCTGGCGTCGACGGACTTGCGGATGGCCGAAAGGACCTTGGGAAATCGCTTGAGTCCCTCTCCTTCGCGGATGTCCACCACCAGGGCGGCCGCGCGAATGCTCGGATTGTCGCGCGCCAGTTCGGCGAACTTGGGGATCAGGTCCACCGGCAGATTGTCCACGGAGTAGAACCCCAGATCTTCGAGGGACCGGAGAACGGAGCCCTTGCCCGAGCCGCTGAGGCCGGTGATGACCACCACTTCCGGCTTGACGTGCGGTCTGGCTCTAGCGGGCGCGCGAACCGCGTCCGGCCCGGGAGGTTGCGGGGCGGGGCGGGATGCGGTTTCGCCCGGCGCCGTGCGCGGCATGGGGCGCGCTATCCTTCCACCAGGTCGAAGTGCCCGTCGCGGCGGCGGACCAGGACGGAGACGCGATCCGTCTCGGCGTCCCTGTAGACCAGGTAATCGCGGTCCTTCTCCATCTCCAGCATCGCCTCTTCCAGGGTCTTCGGCTTGCGTCTCTGGTGGTGGTCGACGCGGTACACGCGGCGCTCGCTCTCCGGCCCGGCTTCGGGCAAGGCCGGCGCCTCCGGAACGGACTGGCGAGGCTCCCGCTTAGCGTCGCGCCACTTGGCGCGAGCCTTGATGGCCTGTTTTTCCAGCTTCTCGGCGGCGGAATGGATGGCCGTGAACAGGTCGGCGCTCGACCCCGCTCCGACGAGTTGGCGCCCGTAGTAGTTGACCGTGGCTTCGGCCCGATGCAGGTGGCGCACGAGCGACAGAATCACGTGCGCCTCGCACTCCCGCAAGCCGTCGAGGAGCTTGCCGATCTTGGCGAAACGGGCTTCGAGTTTCTTGAGCTGCGCCGGAGCGAGTTCAACCTGCCTACCCGTATACGTGATCTTCATGCGGTTTCCCCCTGTTCGATCGCCATGGGACAGCGCCTTCCTATTACCTACTCTATACCGTCCTTCGCGGCTTAGTTCCGCAAGCGCCGCTGGTGCGTGGAGGGGATTTTCATGTCCTCGCGGTACTTGGCCACGGTCCGCCGCGTGACCACAATCCCCAGAGCCCGCAGCATCATGGTGATCTGCTCGTCGGTGAGGGGCTTGGAGCGGTCTTCCTCCTCGATCATCTTCTTGACCTTGCGTTTGAGCAGGAGCAGCGGAACCCCGCAGCCCAAGGGTCCTTGCACGGCTTCCGAGAAGAAATAACGGAGCTCGAAGACGCCCTGCGGCGTGTGGGCGTACTTGCCGGCCACCGCGCGGCTGACGGTCGAGGGGTGGACGCCCACCTCCTCGGCCACGTCCTTGATCATCATGGGCTTCAGTTGGTCCAGACCGGAGTTCAGAAAATCCGCTTGCCGCCGCACGATCGCCTGGCACACCCTGAGGATGGTGTGCTTCCGCTGCTCGATGTTCTTCATGAGCTGGATGGCGGAAGCGTATCGCTCGCGGACGTAATCGCGGACCTCTTTGGTCGCTCCGTTTTCACGGTCCAGCATACGGCGGTACTGCGGGTTCAGCCGGAGCTGCGGCACGTCCTCGTCGTTGGTCTGAATGATGAAGTCCTCGCCGTCCTTGATGAAGTAGACGTCCGGCTCCACCACGCGCGCCCCGGCGCCCGAATATCGCAGGCCGGGACGGGGATTGAGATGCTGGATCACGTGGAGGGCGATCTCGATGTGCTCCATGGGCCGTCCCAGCGCCTTGGCGATCTCCTTGTACTGGTGGGTTTCGAGCAGGCGCATGTGGTCGGAGACGATCTGCCATGCCACGCCGCCCTGGCTGTTGTCGCTCTCGATCTGCAGCAGCATGCACTCGCGCAGGTTGCGAGCGGCCACGCCCGCGGGATCGAGCGATTGCACCGCCCGCAGCGCCTCCTCGACGTCCTCCGGTTTGTGCCCGCCGCCCGCGGCGACCTCTTCGAGCGACGCGGTGAGGTAGCCGTCTTCGTTCAGGTTGCCGATGATGGATTCGGCCGCGTCCCGGACGTCGTCGGAGATCATGCTCACGCTCAACTGGGAGCGCAGGTAGTCGCCCAGGGTTACGGGAGAGGAAAGGAACGTTTCGAAGGAAGGCTTCTCCACCGATTCCGAGGCGGGACTTTTATACCCCGGATCGAGGTAATCGTTGAAAAACGATCCGAAATCGATCTCGTCGAAGGGATCGGCGGCGGCCGGAGCCTCCGGCGCATCGGCCGCGGCTTCCGTTTCCCGGGACGCGGCGGTCTCTTCGGCGTCGGGGAACAGGTCGCCGTTGATGGCTACGTCCGCGGCTGCGCCATCGGCCCCGCTGGTTTCATTTGGGATGGCCAGAGAGAGGATCTCCTGGTCGGCTGGCTCGGCCCGCCCCTCCTGTTCGAGCAGGGGCTGCAATTCCTCGGGCGTGATCTCTTCCCCGGGCTGCTCGGTGGCCTCTTCCAGGACCGGATTCTTGACCATCTCCTGGGTGATCAGCTCCTTTAGCTCCAGCCGGTTGAGCTGGAGAACCGTCACCATCTGCACCAAGCCGGGCGTGAGAATCTGCTTCTGCGAGACTCTCAACTGCAATCTGGGCGACAGGAAGCTCATCTGCCCACCATGATATCACTGCAAAAACAGACGCCCCGGCCGGGCGGGCCCGGCGCCGCGACCCGGCGGCAGTAAGGTTACCAGCCGAGTACCTGCAAGCCCCTCACCGCGCCAAAATGCTTGTCGCGCGTGACCAGGGGGCTGCGATGCTCCCGGGCCAGGGCGGCAATCCAAAGATCGTTGGTCGGGATGGGACGGCCGACGGCCTTCAGTTCGGAGCGGATTTCGGCATAGTGCGCCGCTGTGGACGGTTGCACTGCAAGCATCAGGAAAACAGACGCGTTCGTCCGCAGCCAACTCTCATAACGGCTCTTGTGCCGGGATTCCCGTACGCCGAACAGATACTCGCCCAAAACGATCGATGGAATAGCGAAGTCGGTCTCATATGCGATCATCCTGCGCAAATCGGGATCGCCGTCCGCGAAGGCCGAGAGGGCGTTGGTATCGAGAATCAGCGCCATTGTTCTTCGTCGATAGTTCCGAACTCCGCGGCGATCAGCCGTTCGATGCGCCGGTTCTCGCGGTGCAAGTCCCGCAGAGCGCCGAAGGCCGGCTCCCACGGCTTGGCGCCAGTTTCGAGGCCGCCCTGCCTTCGCAGGCGGTCCCCGAGGGCTTCAGCGAAGTAATCCTTCAGGCTCTGGCCGCGTTCCGCCGCGGCAGCCTTGGCTTGGCGGAAAATCGGATCGGGGATTTCGATCGTAGTCTTCACGGAACCATTTTCCCATAAATATGGGCTCGGGGCAGGCGAATCGCCGTTTTCGTCGGTCTTCTTGCCGCGCGGCGTCAGTATTGCGACAGGAAGGCTCTCACGCTAGGTTCCTGGGCGGCTTTGCGGGCGATGCAGAGGTCGATGCCTTCGAGCGCCTGCGCGAGGGCGCGGGGGGCGCCGGCGTACTGGGAAACCAGCGGGGCGAAATACGCCTGCAACTCCTTCCGCGACTCGGCGTCGCAGAAGGACTGGCCGACGCTGGGCAGGAAGGAACCGAGGTCGTTGCCGAAAATGCTGGGGTGGCCGCTCATAAGCTGGTCGAAGTGCGCCTTCACAAACCCGAAGGAGAGCTTGCGGGTGTCCGCGAAGTCCTGTCCCGCCGTAAGCAGCAGCCGGTAGCCGTCCACCAGGGGAATGGCGCCGGTGAGGACGGCCTGCAAACCGGCTTCGATGGCGGCCGGGTCGTGGAAGGAGCTCATGGCCTTGATGAGGAGCCGCTTCACCTGGCGGTCCTGAGTTTGCTGGAACGCGGCGAGGAAGCGGTGGAACAAAGCGAGGCCGCCATCATACGCTGCCGTGTTGAGGATCGCTCCGGCGGCTTCCGCGGGGACTGAGGCGCGATCCTGGAGCCACTTGCCCGCCAACTCCCGGGCCTCTTTGGCCAGATCCTGGTCGCCGCCATACGTCGCCACGGCGCTCACCAGCGACGGGCGGAGAAGCCCGGCGTCATCCGTCTCGCCGGGCCGGGGAATCCAGCCCAGCCCGCGGGCGCGGGACTGAAAGTTCTGGAGCAGGAACCGCTGGTAGTTCGGCATGAGGTCGGCCGGAACCAGGTCCTGACGGACGGCCAGGGCCACGGTGAGCGTCCTTTGGACCACGTGGCGCTCGGAGTCGTCATGAAACACCGGGACCAGCGCGAGCGCGTCGGCGGCCGGAAGCTTGCCGGAGTCGGAGAGCGCCTGGACATTGCCGATCAGATCGACGCGCTCAGGAGCGTCTAACGCGGCGGCGCCGCCGGAGGTAAGCGCGGAAAGCAGCCCGCCCTTGTCATCCACCAGGTAATAGCCCTTGGCATCCGCGTTGGCGTCGATCCACGCCGGGCAACTGGCTGCGCCCTTGAGCGGCCAAGCGAGCTTGGGTCCGGTCATGAGGACGCATTCCGCTGGGCCGCCGCCGTACCGGATACAGACCGGAATGTCCCAGGTCTGGCCGTCCGAACCCTTGGAGCCGATGGGGAGGGAGCGGGTCTGCTCCAGGCGCAACACCGGCGGCTTCGAGGCGCAATCGAGGGCCACCGAAACCAGTGGCGCGCCGGCCTGGTTCAGAAATGTCGAAAATGACTGGGGGATATCCGGCTTCCCCGCAGCGCTGAGGGAATGAAGAAAATCCGCGGTCGTGGCGTTCCGGAAAGCGTGCTGCTTCAGGTAACTCCGGACCCCTTTGCGAAACGCCTCGGGGCCTATCCAGCTTTCGAACATGCCAATGACGGCGGCGCCCTTGAGATAGGTGATGTCGTCGAAGGCGTTGCTGAAATCGTCCTTGGACTCGATAGCCTGGCGTATCGCGCGCGCGGTCACCAGGCTGTCCTCGCTTTCGACGTCGAGCTTGGAGTCCACGTCCTCCACCCCGATCTTCCACTCCGGTTTCCACTCGGCGATCAGTTTCTGTTCCATCCACGTGGCGAAGGCTTCATTCAGCCAGATGTCATTCCACCACGCGGGGGTCACCAGGTCGCCGAACCATTGGTGGGAAAGCTCGTGCGCGGCGACCGAGGCGCACTCGCGCTGGCGGCTGATGGTGTCGGACGCCGGTTTGGCAAGCAGGATGTTCTGGCCGAAAGTGATCATCCCGGCGTTCTCCATGGCGCCGAAGCCCACGGTTACGGGAACGGCGACCAAGTCGGCCTTCTCGTAAGGGTATGGGATGCCGAAGTACTCGTCGAGGCGCGCGAGGAGGGTAGCGGCGATTTCGGCGGCGTATTGAGCTTCATCCGCGCGGCCCTGGGGCGTCACGATGCGCACGGGAACCCGGTTCTTCCCGGCGTGGCCGGCATCGACGAATTCGAAGGGGCCCACGGCAAACGCGACGAGGTAGCTGGGGAGCGGCTTCGTTTCGCGAAACACGTACGTTGTCAGGGCGCCTTCACTGGTTTCCGAAGCGGGGGGCGTATTGCCGACGGCCTTGTCCCGCGCGGGGATGTGGAGCGTGAGCCGCCACGGCGTTTTGTAGGACGGCTCGTCGAAGCAGGGGAAGGCGTCGCGCGCATCGGTGGTTTCGAACTGGGTGAAAAGGTAGCGGTTGCCACCGTCCTCCACGCGGAATACGCCGGAACTGTCGCCCAGCCGAACGGCTCCCGTATAACGGATCCGAAGCTCGGCCGGTCCGGCGGGAATAGCGGACCCGAATCGCAGCCCGAGGAAGTCGCCGCCGCCGGGGAGCACGCTCGCCTGCCAGGTCTTCCCGCCCGTGGCCGCCGAGGCGTCCTCCACCGTAATCCGGCTGGCATTGAGCCAGATGGTCCGTGCGGGCTTCTTCACGTCGATCTGGATGGCGATGGAGCCGGAGAAACTATCCGCATCCGGGTCGAGCGTCAGATCGGCCCGATAGCTGGCGGGCGCCACGCTCTGCACTTCCGAGAGGCGCAGCTTGGGCGGTTGTCCGTTAGCGGAGGCGGCGCACAGAGCCGCGAGAAGCGGCAGAGATGCCAGGGAACGGACGGTTCGCGGGTGGATCATGCAGGTTCCCCTCTTCATCGAGATCTGATTCCATTATCGGCCTCGCGCCGCTCCTCGCCGCAAGCGGCGCCGCTACACGTACGCCCGATGGACCCGCGGGCTGATGCCGCAGAGGATGTTGTAGGAGATAGTGCCTGCCGCGCGCGCGATCTGCTGCGCGTCCAGGCGCGCATCGCCTTCCGAGCCGAGCAGGGTGACTTCATCGCCGGGACCCAGGGCCGAAGTGTGGCTCAGGTCGATGGTGGTGAGGTCCATGGAGACGGCGCCGAGCATGGAAGCGATCTTCCCATCCGCGATGACCTTCCCGCGGTTGGATAGGCGGTGGAAGACGCCGTCGGCGTATCCCACGCCGAGGATACCGATGCGCATGGGCCGCGGCGCGCGGAAAGAAGCCCCGTATCCCACCGGCGCGCCCTCGGGGATGTCCTTGACGGCCAGCAGCCGGGCCTTCCACGCCAGCGCGGGCTTCACGTCCAGGAGTTGAGGCGGCGCCTCGCCGCGCGCCGGCGATACGTAACCGTACAGCGCGTGCCCCACGCGCACCATGTTGTGCCAGCCTTCCCGCCGGCCGTATCCCACGGCGTTGGTCCCGGATGTGTGCAGGTACCGCGCCTCGACGCCTCCCCGGCGCAGCTCGTCCGCCACCGCGTGGAAGTGGGCGAGTTGTTCGTCGGTTTGGGATGTGGCGTAGTCCGCCGCCGAAGCGAAGTGGGTCATCAACCCTTCCAGCCTGGCGTGAGGCGTAGCGGCGATCGCGGCGAGGATTTCGCCGGCCGCCGCCCGCGTGCCCAGCCGTCCCATGCCGGAGTCGATCTTCAAATGATAGGGAAGCCACGCGCCGAAGGCGCGCGCGAGGGAATCGGTCTCGCAAACCTGGTCGAGCGAGTGCGCCACCGGCGTGAGGCCGTGTTCCACCAGGGCCTCGCCCTCAAACGGCAGAAAGCCGCCCATGACGAGGATGTGGGCGTGCTGAATCCCGCCCTTGCGCAGGCGCACTCCCTCCTCGACGGAGCTGACGGCCAGCCACCCGGCCCCTTCGGCGGCCAGTATGCGCGCCACCTCCAGCGCCCCGTGTCCGTAGGCGTCGGCCTTGACCACTCCGGCGACTTCCACGCCGGGACCCACCACCGAACGGACATTCCGGTAGTTGCGGGCAATCTGCTCGCGCGACACGAGCGCGTAGGAACGGTACGGGGAGGACACTGCAACCATTCTAGTAGCCCCGCGGACGGTCCAGAACATCCCAACCCTCTCGCCGTTAGGAAACAACCTGGCGGAGAGATCCCAAAGACGCTGGGGAGGCCTCATCGCAACCTCCATGTCGCGCACCCGCGGCGGGCGATTCCGGAAGCGCGCGGGGCGCCGTACGCTATAATGCCAGCAGCCGCGCCAAGCGGCGCCGGAGTTCCGCGCGGGATCAAGCCGTTGGCCGGCGCGCCGGCCCTGCAAGGAGCGTAGCGGCGTGGCGCAAGCCGCGCTTACCCTTGGATGATTCGATTATTTCGCGTCTTCGTTCCGGTCAGCGTCTTGGCGCTGCTGGTCTCCGAGATCCTGCTGAGCGCCGCGGCGTTCATCGCCGCCACGTACATCGTTCTCCAGGTCGACCCCACCGTGTACCTGCTCTACGACTGGGGGCTGCTGCGCATTTCCCTGGTGGTTCTGACCATCGTCATCGGGCTGCATTTTCAGGACCTGTACTCGCGCATCCGCGTGAAGTCGCGGGTGGTTCTCTTGCAGCAGCTCTCGGTGGTGATCGGCGCGGCCCTCCTGGTCCAGGGGTTGATCAGCTACGTGGATTCCGACCTGAGCGCGCCCCTTCAGGTGATGCTGCTGGGCTGCCCCATGACGTTGGCCGCGATCTTCCTTTGGCGCGTGTTTTTCAGCGCCTACGCCCTTCCGGCCATGGGCCGCGACCGGCTCCTTCTGGTGGGGGACAGTCCGGTGCTGGAGGAACTGGGAGAATATGTCGCCGCGCACGGGGAGCTAGGGCTTCAGGTAGCCGGGCACGTGCGCGACATGGATGAGGATCGCGGGGCGGGGCTTCGCGGCGCTGCGGCGCCGGGCCGAGTCTCCTTCCTGCGGGCCGTCGCCGAGGCGACGAAGCCGCAACGGGTCGTGGTGGGAGTACGCGACGTCCATAGCGCAGCGCTGATCGACGAACTCCTGGAACTGCGATTCGCCGGCTACGGCATAGAAGAGGCGGCCGGCGCGTACGAGAAGATCCTAGGGCGGGTTAGCATCCGGGAACTACGCCCATCCCAACTGATTGACTCCGGCGAGCTCGGGCCGCGCCCCCAGAACGTGTTCTATCAGACCCTGTTGAACACGGCGCTCGCGGCTGCCGGACTCGCCGTGGCCGCGCCCCTCATGGCCATCACGGCGCTGGCGGTGCGGTTCTCGTCGTCCGGAGGGGTGCTGTCCCGTCACGTCCGCGTGGGGTTGAACGGCGTTCCGTTCACACGCTACAAATTCCGCTCGATGAGCGCGGAGGCCGAAGCGGCCAGCGGGGGATCTTGGGCGTCCGGAGACGACGCCCGCCTGACCCGGGTCGGCCGGATCATCCGCAGATTCCGGTTGGATGAGCTGCCGCAACTGTTCAACGTAGTGCGGGGGGAAATGTCGTTGGTAGGGCCGCGTCCCGAGCGGCCGGAGTTCGTCGAGGCTCTTTCCGCGCACCTCGCCTACTACCGGCAGCGACACTATGTGCGGCCTGGGATCACCGGCTGGTCCCAGATCCAATACCAAGGAAGCGGCGGGCCGGAGGATTCGGTGCGGAAGCTGGAATACGACCTGTACTACGTCAAGAACATGTCGGTCAGTCTCGATATTTTCATTCTCTTTCACACCATCAAGTTCATCGTGTTCTCGCGCGGCGCGCAGTAGGGGCACCGGCCGATGCGGTGAGATTTTTGGTTGGGGCTGCTCTACGCCAGTCCCGTCCGCCTCTGCCGGCTGACGTGCGCCATGACGAACAGGGTGGCGAAGCCGGCCATCAGCCCGATGGTCGCTCCCAAGCCGATCCACTCCGGCCGCGGTGAATTCCAGCGCAGCGTCAGCGTCACGTTGAGCAGGATTGGAACGGCGGCGGCGACGACCGCCGGCCAGGGGCGGTCGAGCGCGAACAGGGAACGCGAGAAGATCTCGATCAGACTCCAGCCGACCAGGCTCGGACCCAGCCCTAGAAACACCGCCGAAACCAGCCGCGTGGAGTCCGCCGTGAAGCTGCCGCGCTGGAACAGGAGCGCGATGGCCGGCTGGCGGAACGCCAGCGCGAAACCACTTGCGCCCACCGCGGCCAGCGCCGTCAGCGCCAGCGTTCGATCCGTCAGGCGGAGCGCCTCCCGAATCTTGGCGAGGCTGCGCAAGCGGGCGATTTCCGGCAGCAGCGAATTGGAAATGGGAGTCACCAGGATCGCCAGCGGCACGCTCACTCCGCGCATGCAGTAATCCAGCGCGGCGGCCATGCCCGGGCCGAGGTGCGTGGCCCAGGCCCGGGTAAAGGTAATGTTCAGGCCCAACCCGGCCGCGTAGACCACGTAAAAGCCCGGCTTCGCCAGAATTTCACGCCAGCGAACCGGGCAGGGCGGAGCGTTCGCCGTATCCAACCCCGAACGCGTCACGAACCACGCGAAGCCCATTTGCGTCCACGTGCCGGCCGTGTATCCGATCGCGAAGCCGTATACCCCCAGCGGCTTCCACAAGGCCAGCGCCCCGGCGGCGACGAACAGGTTGACGGTCGCCTGATAAAAAGCCGCCGGCCCGAACCGCCGGTCCGTGTAGAGCAACGCGCAATGCACGGCGAGCGCGCCGGCGGCCGGAGTCGATAGCAGCACGATGCGCAGATTGCCGACGGCCGTCGTGAAGTATCGCGGGTCGAGCCCCGGGGCCAGCGCCTTCATCAACAGCGGCGCGGCCAGAATCAGGACCGCTGCCGCGGCCGCCAGCGCCACGGCGAAACAGCGGCCCAGCTTGAGAAACAACGCGGTCCGCTCTTCCCCGCCGCGCGCCGTGAGCATGGGAACGAATGCGAACAGGATGCCGTTGAACACCACCGAATTCAGCGTGTCCAGCGGACCGACAGCCACGGCCAGCGAATCGGCCCGGCTGTGCGTGCCGAGCAGGTAGGCAGTCAGCGCTACGCGCGCATATCCGAGCGCATTGCCGGCCAGGACGCCGGCTACGAGCGTCAATCCGCCCCGTACCAGCGGGCTTCCCGCGGCCCGCGTGAGAGCGCGTCCGGCGACCGATGCGGGAGATGATTCGGCGGGGTCCAGGGGCGACCTCAGGCGGCCAGGGCGCTTCGCGCGGCGGCGAGCGCGGCTTCGTAATTCGGGAAGTCGGCCACCTCCTTGACGTATTCCACGTACCGGATTACGTTGGCGCGGTCCAGCACGAAAATGGCGCGGCTTTCGATGCGCAGTTCCTTGATCAGCGTGCCGTAGTTGGCGCCGAACGAAGTCTCCTTATGGTCGGAGAGCATCCTGACCCGGTCCACGCCGAAAGCGCCGCACCAGCGCGTCTGGGCAAAGGGCAAATCCACGCTTACCGTGAGAATATCCACCCCCGGGAGCTTCGCCGCCGCCTCGTTGAATCGCTTGGTCTGCGCGTCGCAGACCGGCGTGTCGAGCGATGGAACCACGCTGACGATGCGCACGTTGTTCCCCGTGTCTTTCAGGGTCACGGGTTTCAGTCCCTTGTCCACCAGCGTGAAATCGGGGGCGTCGTCGCCGGCTTTCAGCTCCGGGCCGATCAACGTCAACGGCGCGCCCTTCAGGGTGGTTGCTCCTGGTCGTTCCATGATTTCTCCTGTCTGCTCCGATCGGATCTTTGGCGATCTTATTGTATCAACTCGGCCAGCTTCTCCGGCTCGAAAACCGGCGCCTGGCAGGCGTAGTTGCGGCACACGTAGGCGCTGGCGCGGCCCTGAACCATCGTCATGGATGCAAGGGCCGGGTTATTCGCGGCCAGCTTGGCGCGCGTCTCGGGCGAATCCACCAGCAGCGCCACACGGCAGGGCGCGAAGCGCGTGAACAGCGCGCGCCGGAGCGCCGCCGTATCCGCGCCGCCGCGGGCGCCCACCAGCACCACCTCGCGCGGATCGCCCAGCAGGAATTCGCAGGCCGCCAGCATGTGCGGCAAGGCCGCCGGAGCCGCCGCCAGGCGCGAGTCGAAGGCGGCCAGCGTCCGTTCCGCCGCTGCGCGGAAGTCGGAGCGGTTCGCCATGCGCGCCAGCCGCAGCAGGTTCATGACGGCCACCGAGTTGCCGGAAGGCTCGGCGCCATCGTGATCCTCCTTGACGCGCAGGAGCAGAGCCGGGTCCTCGGCGGCGTCGAAGAACCCGCCGTGTTCCCGGTCCTCGAACAGCTCCAATTGTTTCTCGGTCAGTCGGATGGCGGTCTCCAGATGCCGGATATCGAACTGCGCTTCGTACAGATCGAGCAATCCCTGGACGAAGAAGGCGTAATCCGCGAGGAATCCCGGCACGGCCGCCTCACCCGCGCGATAGCGGCGCAGCAGGAGGCCGCTGGCCGGGTCGTACAGGCGGGAGAGGACAAAGCCGGCCGCGTCGCGCGCCGCCTCCGCGTAGCGCGGCTCCTCGAGAATCGCGCCTCCCAGCGCGCACGCCGAAATCATCAGGCCGTTCCAGGCGGTGAGGATCTTATCGTCCCGATGCGGGCGCGGGCGGCGGGAACGCGCCGCGAGCAGGATGCGTTCGGCCTCCGCGAGTCCCGCGCGCACTTCTTCCAAGCCCCGTCCGAATTGCAGCGCGGTCTCTTCCAGGCTGTGCGCCTGGTAGAGGATGTTCTTGCCGGTGAACTCGCCGTGCGGATCGTGGGCCACGTTGCCGCCGTCCTCCACGCCGTAGCGGAAGCGCAGCCATTCGCCGGCCGTGGCGCCCGCCAGATCGTCGATCTCTCGGGCGGTCCAGATGTAGAACGCCCCTTCGCCCTTTTCGTGCGGCCGCTCTGGGGAAATCGCGCTATCGGCGTCCTCGGCCGAGTAAAAGCCCGACTCGCCGCACATTTCGCCGAGCGTGTAATCCAGCGTGCGGCGCGCCGTTCCGGCGAACGACGCGTCGCCGGCGATCTGGAACGCTTCCAGGTAGGAGACGGCCAGTTGCGCCTGGTCGTAAAGCATCTTCTCGAAATGCGGCACGAACCAACGGTTGTCCACCGAGTAGCGGTGGAACCCGCCGCCGAGATGGTCGTTGATTCCGCCCTTGGCCATCTCGCGCAGCGTGAGCAACGCCATCTCCAGAGCCTCCCCGTTCTGCGAGCCGGCGTAACGCCGCAGCAGAAAGTTAAGGACGGAAGGCCGCGGAAACTTGGGCGCGTCCCCGAAGCCGCCGCGCCGCGAATCGAACGTGCGGCGGAAGACGTTGAAACCAGCGTTCAGCAGTTCCGCGCCGATGGGCGCGGCGCCGGGCGTTCCACGCTCCACCGCGACGCCCCGGCGCAGTTGCTCGACGATGGCGCGCGCCGACTCCGCGATGCGGGCGGGATCGGCGGCCCACGCGGCGGCGATTTGCGTCAGGACGGTTCCGAATCCGGGCCGCCCATACTGGGACTCCGGCGGAAAGTACGTGCCGCCGAAGAACGGCTCCAGCTCGGGCGTCAGCCAGACCGACATCGGCCAGCCGCCGCCGCCGGTGTAGGCCTGGACGAATGCCATGTACATGCGGTCCACATCGGGGCGTTCCTCCCGATCCACCTTGATGGCCACGAAATCGCGATTCAGAAGCGCCGCGGTCGGCTCATCCTCGAACGATTCGCGCTCCATGACGTGGCACCAGTGACAAGTCGAGTAGCCCACGGAAAGGAAGATCGGCTTGTTCTCGCCGCGGGCCTTCTCGAACGCCTCGGCTCCCCAGGGATACCAGTCCACGGGATTATGGGAGTGCTGCAATAGATAAGGACTCTTCTCGTTGGCTAGCCGATTGGTGTGCATGATTACCCAGAGCGCCGCTTTCCTTCATCGTAACCCGCCGGCGAGATCGCGGGGCGGATTGAGAAATCGCATGCGCCCCCGCATCGCTGCGCTCGGTTCGTCGAGCGGCGGACTCTCCTACAGGAAGAATACGAAACGAAGCCATTCGGGGGGCTAATCGAAACAAAATAAGCTACTTAACCATTCTGTGACGAACCCATTCCAACACATTAGGGCGGTCACGCACCAGCCTCAGGCCCCGTTCCCCGGCCGCGATGGGCAGCGAATCGTTTGGCAGAGCCATGGGAAGGCGGCGCGCGTCTACCCCTCGCTCTGAGCTATACCACGAGGAGGGGGTGGAGTCTGAATTCAGCGAGGCCAAGCGATAGAGGGCACAGGGACTTCTCTTTGGAATGGGCTGCGACTCCCCCACGGCCGCGCTACGCTTTGCCACAACGAGGGGTGAAAACAGGGCGCTCAGACCCACCGATCCTTAACTTATCGCGAGCGAAAATGGTATTGACTTTGGGGGCCGCTTTCAAATGCTCAGCCCGCAGGCCCACCAGGAATCCTTCCGCCGCTTCGACTACTTAGGCAAAGGCGTGGAACCGGAAGCATCCAGTAATAGGACCCAATCGCTGTCGCCGTCGTGGTTGTTCCCGGGAGGCGCGAATTGCCGCGTCCCCATGTTCGCGAATGGCCCCCCGGAGATTCTTGTGGAAGCTCCGTTCGCCGGGTCAAACCACCGGGCGTTTGCCCGCGCTTTCAACCTTGACATGTTGACGGTTATCGTCCGCGCAGTCGGCATGTAGGCAACCACGAAAGATCCGTCGGGCGTTCTGGCGGCGGTGCAATAATCGCTCTTGCTGACACGGGTTTGGAGATTTCCGAAAGTCCCAAACCCGGCAGTCACTACCGTATGATCCTGATCCGGAACCAGATCCTGCCACGGCAGGGAAGAAAAAAAGTCCTTCCAAATCTTCAACTGGGTCACTCCGACAGTGTCGATATGGGACTGCCATCCGGGCACAAAGGGCCACGTATAGGCGTTTCCGTAGAGTTGCCCGGTCCCGCCGGTCAGCACGGTCCAATAGCTTTGACGTCGAAGCACCCAAGGCGTTCCGAAATCCGTCGGCTCGCCGACTCTCTCCAAATCATAATGCCCCTCAACCAAGTAGGTCGGAATAACAGGCTTCTGGTTATAGCTATGCAACATCTGAATATACGTCGCCGAGTATGTGTAGGTACTGTTGAGCGATATAATCGGCGCCCAGGACTGATCATCTAGAGAGGAACTGGTATAAATGTTCAACTCAACGGTCTGAAGATGCCGCGGGTCGGCGGACTTAATGCCTTTCGCCACGGCTTGCGCGACCGCGTCGTTCTCAGGAGTTCGCCAGTTATTAAAATCATCCCCGTTCAACCAGATGATGTTATCGAAGCGCTTATACCGGTTGCCCACATAGCGGCCATAGACGCCGGCAGCGGCCACGCCATTGTTGCGGAGCGTCCGCAGCCATAGGTCGCCGAGAGTATCTATGGGATCCAGAAACACCACCAATCCATTCTTCGCCGCGAGGGTGAGCATCTGGTCGACGCGCGCAAAGTACGCTTCGTTAGGCTTTGTGAGATCATAATGGGCGATATCCGTTCCACCGGCGATATAGCCGGTGAACGGCCGGATGCCGTCATAGGTCCCGCCGTCCTCGCGAGCTTCATAAAACAGGGGGGCCGCGGCGAACATGTTAATCCACACCGCATTGAATCCGTGAGCGCGCCGGTCCGCGAAATAACGCTCGGCGTCGGCCGGCGACAGCATCGTCATGAGGGAGTGAGGCCCGCCACCGGTAATCAGGAAGGGCTTGTTGTTCTGATCGACCAGATAGCGTCCGTTTGCGCTGACCTTTAGCGGATAGACGGGAGAACTCGCGGCCGGCGGTTGAGGCGTCGCCGCGCCCGTTTGCGCAATCGCCCCCGCGGAACATAGCGACGTAAGAACCATGAATAGGGCAGCGCGCGATAGCGCGCGATACTTGCGGAAGGTTGGCGTTTTCATTTGTTACCTCATCCTTATGGTGGGTCGTTCTGTCAGGCAGGTCGAAGCGCCGGTCATGGTTCATTGCTTCCAGTACTGCTATTGCAACCCTTGGTAGCGCTGTGAGAATTAGAGGAAAATACACTTCTCCTCACGGCTGTCATGCCGCGGGGCGCAAGGTTGTCTCGCGCCCATGGTTATGGTAGCACCGATCATTCCCGCGTCCGAAAGGCAGGAACCGGGCGCGGTGAACGTCCCGCGAGTCTCCGTGCCGCTCCGGTCCCCGTGCGGCCCCATGCGGGCCGCGCGCGAACTCTACTTCGTGAGCGCTCCAACAGCTAGCGCTCTGACCGGATGATGTAGTGCCTATGCGCTGGATTCGCATTGGCACTAAACCTCGCGGTCATGGCACTAGCGCTTGATCACGACAAACCACGCAGCGACGATCGGGCCCTGTGGACCGCGGCCGCGTCCACCCGGCGCCGGCGGCGCCGCGCCAGCGGCCGGCGGCGGAGCCGGACCGCGCTCGGGCTGGAAGAGGTACGCGTTGTGCGTCGCGGGGTCCACGGCAATCGTCTTCGCTCCGGGAACCGTGGCCACGGTGGCGACCGTGGTGTACTTGTCGGGCGAATCCTGGTGGACCACGGTGACGTTGCCCTCGCCCCCATTCGGAATATAAACCAGTTTCTGCGCCGGGTCCCATCCCAGGGCATCGACGCGCGAGCCGTTCTTGATGGCCGCCACCACTTTGCCCGTGCTGGGATCGACCACCACGGAGGTATTGCTGCAACCCGAGAAAATGCGGTCCGACGCTTTGTCGTAGGCGATGCCCGTCGGTCCCTCACACGGCGCCAGCGGCCACGAGGCGACCGCCTTCCACGTCTTGACGTCGATCACCTGGATGGTGCTCTTGCCTTCGTTGTTGACGAAGATGTGGCCTTTGCCATCCGCCGCGGCGCCTTCGGGCCCGTTGTCTTCGAGTTCCACGTTGGCCACGATGTCGCCGGTCCGCGGGTCGAGCGCCGTGAGCAAGCCGATCGGCCGGCTATGGCGCGTCAGAACGATCATGTCGTCGGGCTCGTCGTACATGATGCCATCGAGACCGGGGCCGACGTTGATTTGTTTGATGACCGCCAGCGTCTTCAAATCGAACATGGTGACGTTCCCGTCGCCGCCGTTGGTGGTAAAGCCGTGACCGGCCTTGGTGGCGATGCCGGCCCCATGCACGCCCGGCGTGTTGGGAATGTCGCCGAGCACTTTGCCGGTGGCGCCATCGACCACCATCATGTGAGTGGCGCGCGAAACGAACACGCGCCCCGTGGCGGCTTCGGCGGCGACGTAATCCGTGCCCCCGTCGCCCTTGATATCGAACTTTTGGACCTGGAACGTCTGCGCGCGCCCGGCGTGGGGCGCGGCCAGGCTCATGGCAAACAGAATCGCAGGCGCGATCAGTAAACGTAGGGTCATGCGGCCTCCATTGTGGGTTGCGTTCTTATGCGTCCATGCTTCGCCCGGAATTCGGGCGCGCCGGCGGAACGCGCGGCTCTCTTCGGACAAACGATCGGGAATGATCCGACTCGTGGGAGTCTCCTAGATCAGGGTAACAGGTGGAACGTGAACAGACGATGAACTCGCCGGGGGGATTCACCCGGCACATATGGGCAGCCGAGAATCGTTCCACCCCTGGCCCTCCCACGGGCACTTCTGCACTCAGTGTGCTTCTCGAGCCGATGGATCCCGAACGCGATCCGCCGGAGCCCAACATGCGGGCTAAAGATGCGTTACACTCGGCGGGAAATGTATGGAATTGTTTTCGAGTGGGACCCGAGAAAGGATTCAGCGAATCGGCGGAAGCATGGCGTTGGATTTGCGGAGGCAAGCACCGTCTTCGATGACCCACTTTCGATCACGATCGCGGACCCAGACCACGCCACCGACGAAGAGCGCTCCATAATCATCGGAATGTCCGGCCAGCGAAGCCTGCTCATTGTAGTTCATACTGTTAGAGGACGCCGTATCCGTCTGATCAGCGCCCGCTCGGCGACGAACCATGAGAGACGCAAGTATGAAGAAGAAACCATCCTCTAAGCGCCGTACCCGTGAGATGAGAGCGGAGTACGACTTTTCCGGCGGGGTTCGGGGCAAGTACGTGGACAGCTATCGCCGGGGAACCAATGTGGTGCTCCTCGAGCCCGAATTGGCCGACGCTTTTCCAGATTCGAAGTCGGTTAACGACGCGCTTCGGGCGCTTGTCGCGATTTCCGCGCGAGCTGAAACCCGCAAGCGTGCGTGATCGCGGCCCAGGGACCGATCCGGCCCTGGTCGGAGATTCCCGCCACCCAGAAAACGCGGCGACGGTCTTCGGCGATCCTTTGGGGCGAATTGTGGCTGATCCGCGAACGCCGACCCACATGTATTGCCCCGGGCCGACCATCGCCCGGTTGAGCTAGAGAAACAGTCCGGGGCTGACGCGAAAGAGTTGGCCGAGTTTTCGCGCTTGCGGCGCGCTGATGCCGCGCTTCCCAGTGAGAGCCTCATGCACATGGCTGCGCTGTCCGAAAACGGGCCGGAGGTCCGCTGCCGTCTTCCCGGAGTGCTCCAAAAGGAACCGGAGTTTTTCGGCGGGCGCGCTGTTGTCCGGCGGGAGAGCATGCCGCCGGTCGTAGTCCTCGACGAGCAAAGCCAGCAGGCGTAGAAATTTGGTTTCTTCCGCGGAGCGGGCCCGGCCCTTGCCGACCAGGTCGCCGAAGCGGCGGGCGATCTGGCGATACTGCGCTTCCGTCTCGATCACCTGGGGCACGGTCTCGATCAGCAATTCTTCGTAGGTGGCGGTGGGCATGGTTACAGGTCCTCCCGGTCGTATTCCCGATGTGTCAGAACGCTCTCGATCGCGAGCAACTGTTCTTGGAAATCGACGCGCGCGATGAGCCGGTATTTGTTGCCGCCGCTGTTGAAAATCAGCGTGCCAGCGGCCGGCGCGTCATCCGTGGCCGGGAAGGTTGTCTTGACCGCCGGGAAATGCGGCCAAACGGCGGCGCCGGCAACGGCCAAAAACCGTTGCAAAGGTTTTCGGGAAACGGGGTGCTTGCTCGCGAATCCCGCGATGACGGCTTCACCGAAAACCTTCACGTTCCGATGTTCCCACTTTCGGGAACGTCCGTCAAGGGCATTCCGCACACGCCGCTGAAGCGAGGTTCGGACGACTGGCACCGCGCTAGGCGGACGATATTGACGTGGTTCAGGAGCCTGTCGGAGATAGAATTTCCACAACCACCTGTTGTGATCCGCTCCTAGCGTAACCACAAGATCTTGCGGCCGGATTAGGCGAAAATGGCTTTCTCCGACAGGCTCTCAGGCCGCCCAGTTTCGCCACAGGCCGACCAGTTTTGCCAGGCCGACCAGTTTTGCCCTGCCGGCAAAAACGGGATCTCAACGTCTGATTGTAGCTGAACGGGGCGAAATGGTGTCTGACGGAACCGCGCGAATTGTTAAAGGGACTGGGCGGATCAGGCTGAGCGGTTTTTCCGAGCGGTTTTTCCGGAGCGGTTTTTCCGAGCGGTTTTTCCGAGCGGTTTTTCCCCATCCCGCGGGTTTGGAGCCGTTCGGCGGCGATTTTATGCCTGCGCGGCTTCTCGCGCGCGCTGCGCTTCGACTTCTTGTCTGACGTTGTCGATTGCCGTGAGGACTTTGCTTTTGACGTCGTCGAGGAATTCTTCAGCGTCCGTGTCGCCGGTGCCGCTTGGGATTGGCACCCAGCGCGCGTAGATGCCCTCGATGGTGTTTCGTCGGTCCCTGGTGCTGCCGCTGCCGCGGTACGCGTACGCGGTTTGCCATTGTGGTTGTGGACGTTCGCGCAGTCGTCGGCCGCTAAGTGTTGTGAGGCTTCTGCTGACTCGTTCTTTGACGTTGTCGATGATGTCGCGCTTCTCTTCGTTTGTGGGTTCGCCGTCCCAGCTCGTGGTTGTTTCCAGAAATCGGGAGATGGCGTTGCTAAGGCTGGTGAGGAGGTTGGATGCGGGGCGCAGGGGGTACCCGTCGTCGAATCCTTCTGCGTAGCGTCGCGTCATTGCTTTGATGCTTTGCCACGCGTACGCGCTCTCGTTAGGGTGGACGTCAAGCCCGAGCCGGGCGCGCCATGGTAGCCGGAATGCTTCTGCCGCCTCCCGAATGGAGAGGACGAGGTGGTCGGTGTTGTAGCGTGGGAATGAGACGACGCGCCGAGGTTTTGGTGCGGCTTGCAGCATGCGCTCTGTGAGCCGGCGTAGTTCTGGATGCGCGGCCGTTGGGGCCGCATCGTTGAGTTTGCCGAGGTAGAACACGTTGTGCTCCAAGTGTTCGGTGACGAATCGGACGACCTCGGAGGGGAGACTTTTTGATAGTTGGTTTTCAACGATATTTCGGAGGTTGTTGAAGGCATGCTCGTTTTTGGCTCGTCCGCGCAGGTTGGGGCCGTGGACGTCGTCCATGTGCGTGAACGCGACGATGGTCTTCTTGGTCTGCCCGGCGCTTACGAGTGCTTCGAGTGCTTTGCCCACGCTGAAATCCATTGCGCTTTTGGCGCTGTGTACCAGGATGATGCTGTCCACCTCGCTGAACATGCCTACGAGGTGGTCGGGGAGGTCGGCGGAGGCACCGGCTTTGTGTCCGAGTCCTTCGGTGTCGAAGAGGACCAAGGGTGGGATGGTGTTCGCCCAGGATGGCTGGAATGGTCCGGCGACGCGAATGCCGTTGACAAGTGGGGTGAGAAGTCGGCCCCACCTGGTGCTGCTGATGCCGGCGAAGTACCGTAGTGCTGCGTAGAACTCCTTGCGGTCGTTCGTGTCGAGTCGCCAAAATCGTGGCCAGCCGGTTGTGGTTTTCTCGAAGCGGCCGCTGTTGACGATGTTGAATCGTTCCCGGAGTTCTTCGAGGACGTCGCTGACAATTGCTGCGTACTCCTCGGTAGTTTCTGCTTCTGCTTGGATGAGGTCGAGGGCACCGCTGCGGTCGTCTGCTTCCATCTCGTCGAGCTTGCCATGCGCGTTCTCGACGAGTTCCCGGTACTCGCGGGCGAGGGTCCAGATGCGCTTGACGAATCTCTCGATGATTGCGGCATTGGTGCGCTCGTCGTTGCGGTCGGTTTCGTCCTCCTCGATAAGCTCGTCTTGTGCTGGGTCGGCGTACGGGTCGTCGTCATCCGGGTCGCTTTGTTGGTAGTCCCCGAGGGTGTACTTGAGTCGAAAGCGCATGTCCGATTGTTCGAGGAAGTCTTTGGCGGTGCGCTCGATGGTGTCGGTGGCTGCGCGCACGATGGCTGCGGAGACGCTCTCTTCGATTTCAAAGCGCGTTTCGTGCTCGGAGAGGAACGTGACGATGGCGTCGTACTCGCCTGGTCGGAAGATGGTTTCGATGGGGAACGTCGTGGTGCGATTCACGCTTGTGGCGGGGAATGCGTCGTACTTGGGGTGTGACCCTGTGAGCTGGCGGTCGAGCGTGGTTTTGCCGCTGCCGGGCACACCGAGGAGGAGGTGGCGGGAGGCCCCGGACCCGCGCTCCGGGAGGGGGACTTCCTGGTCGCGGAGTGCCTTTGCGTTGCGCGAGGTCGGTTCGAGTTCTGCGAAAAAGATTTCCAGCACGCGCTCGTCGTACCCACGGCGTGCCGCTTCCGGACGGGCGCCGAGGGACCAGAGTGATTCGTCGCGCAGGACCTCGTTGAGTTGCGCAACGAGCCGTTCGGCTTCGGCACGGTCGGCGGTACCGAGGCCTTTGCGGATTTTCTTCCCACGACGGTTGTTCGCGTCATTCTTGAGGGGATGGCGAAAATCGACGATGAGAAACTGTCGTCCCGGGTTCTCGCGGACGGATGCGGTAAACGGACCAGGCATTCTTTAGAACTCCTTCCCAGACCCCATGGCAATTGATGTGCCAGGGTGTGCCCAACATAACACAGCTGCTTCTCGTGTGTCAAACTTTTTCTGGAACACCAAGGAATATCCTTAATAATCAGTATCTTATAGTTAATCGGGCGGAGGTTAGTTTAGGGTTTTCGTTGTCGGTTCGGTTTCTTGCGCTGTTCCGCGATGCCCAGGAGTGCTCGCTCTGCATACATGCTGATGCGCTCGTGCACGCTATCACCGTGGATGGTCCGTGATGGTCGTCGGCTGATGCGTTGTGCGGAGTAACGGACGGGGCGAAGGACTGGCTTGCGGCCATTGACGAAGAGCTCCTGCAACGCCTGGTGGAGTTGGAGGAGAAAAGTGAAGACGCGCTCCATTTCCTTGATGCTCGTGCCCTTTACGAGCGTGGCGATGCTGGCTGGGTCGGCTGCTTGCTTGTGCGCGTAGAGCTGGTTGCGCACTTCTCGATACTTGGCCTCGTAGATGCGACGGTACTTCTTCACGTAATCAGCGATGCGGCGGAAATCAGCGTTGGTCGGCTCGTACGCGGTGCACAGGTACTCAGGCAGCCATGCTGGGGGTTGGGGGTCGTTTCCTTGTTTGCGCCGGCCCAACGCTGGTTTGGAGAACACGCCGCGGTGCTGGTTCATCAGACGGATGAGTGTGTTGATGTTGTGCGGAGAGCGATGGTCGAAAATGCGGCCCAACGTCATGATGGCACCAGTCTGCGCGCCACCAAGAAGCGTGTTCCAAAACAACGCGTCACGGTCGAGAAGACGAAATACTCGTCGCTGTCGTTTGGCAAGTTCGTGGACCGCGAGGTAGCTGTAGAAGAACTGCGCCCCCGATTCTGCTTCGACCCGGAAGATTTCGAGCTGTCGCGCGAACGTGTCGTCAGTACGCGCCGTTGACGGTGTCATTTTGTCAATATCGGCCCCAGTGTTGAGGCGTTGTTCGCACTAGCGGACCCCTCCCGACGAAGCGAGGGGCTTGCGAAAGAAACAGTATACCCCTGCACGAAAATGGTCGCTTACACACCCGGGTGGAATCGCTTATGCAACCGCTGCTGCTGTGGCGCCCCCGCCCTTACTGCCCGAGGTTCAGGAAGACCGGCGCTTCCCTATCTTACTGCACACTTCCTCACAAGGGCCCCGACGGTCCCTTTGAGCCTCCGGTCTCTGTCACAGCCACAGGGCCTGCTTACAGCAGCGTGGCGCCGTGACCATTCCAGGCGACGGCCTTGCCGCCGTTGCGGACGGAAACGCCGGCCATCAGGGTCGGAATCGTGGAAATGGCGCCGACCTCGATATCGCGTATCGGCCGCTGGCGGCTCTTGATGCACTCCAGAAGGTTCATGACGAGCCTCCCGGAATCGGAGTCGGGGTTCCCGACGGTGCGCGGCGGTTCGTCATGCAAGGCGACCTTTTTCTCTTCAAACGGCGCTGTTCCGCCGCGGCCGCCGCCGCCATTCGGCCGCACGGTATAGCCGTTCCGGTCGACGGCCAGCATGCCTTGATCGCCCCAGAAAATGGTGCCGAAGTGCAGTTGCATCGCGTCCGGGCGAGAGCTCCAGTTGGCGACGAAGTTTGGATACTGGTAGATAACCTCCATCGTGTCCGGAACCCGGTCGTCGTGCGGATGGTTGAACCATCCATATACCGCCGCGGCCCTGTCCGCGGGCGCGGTAACGCCCATGTACCAGTGCGCAATATCGAGGATATGCACGCTGTCGGAAAGCGGACTGCCGCCGTACTCCCAATAGGCGCGCCAATCCTGCTGGCGATCACGGGTGTACGGCTTGCGCGGCGCCGGACCCTGGAACATATCCCAGTCGAGGTCGGGCGGAGGAGCGGTGGGCGCGGGCAGCGCTTGACTGCGTCCCCCGCCGCCGGGATTGGGCAAAACGATGTGGCGCACCTTGCCAATTATGCCGGTCTGAAAGACCTTATACGCTTCCATGAACGGCATGCTGGTGGCCTGCATCAAGCCCACCTGCACCACGCGCTTGTACTGCCGGGCGGCCGCGACCGCTTTCAAGCACAGGTCGATGTCGTTGGAGAGCGGCTTCTCCACATAAATGTCCTTGCCCGCCTGGCAGGCCTCGATCACCATCGGGACATGCCAGTGGTCGGGCGTGGCGATCACCACCACATCGATGTCTTTGCGTTCGATGATCCGCCGGTAGTCCCCGTAAGCGTCCGGGTTGTTGCCCGCGACTTTGACCGCGTCCGCCAGGTTCGGCTTGTATACGTCGCACACCGCGGCGACGCGAAAGCTCCCGTTGGCCTTGAATTGCGGAATCAGGCAGTGGGTGCCGCGCGCACCGGTGCCGATGAATCCGACCGTGAGCTGGTCGGAGGCGGCCGGAGCCTTAGAGACTCCCGCCGCGGCCGCCGCGAGAGCGGCCCTACTCAAGAACGATCGTCGGTTTTCCATTTATTGACACTCCTTCTCCTAAGAGATGGCCGCCGCTGCGGCGCATCGATGTTGCGGCCCGATATTATTCATTATCGTATGCTGCGCGGAGGCAGAGGGCTAGAAAAAATGGTCACAGCCGGCTTGGACCTGGCGTGAACCTCCCTGCTCGCTAATGCCTGCCGGCCTGAAGCCGCAGTTCCGCAACTGCAACCAGAGCTTCCGCTAGTCGCGTGGGATCGCGTAGCCGCTGCACCGCGGATTCCAGTTGCGATAAGTCCAGCCCCTTCGCCTCCGCGACAAAGCCGTTAATCGTGTACGTGCTTATTCCGGGCGCGTGAAGAAGAATGGCCTGCCGGCCTTCCTTCGTGTCAAGCGCCTCTACGAGGCCGTCACGTTCGCAACACGCATCACTCCTCAAAAAGCTGCCGGTGGATGCGGCTGCCAGAGCAGCCGCGCCGTTCTCGGCCTCGATGGCTTGCTTGAAGAAACCCAATGCGACGTCCGGCGATTTCGGCAGCGCGATGCCGGCCAACCCGGTTAGCAGGCAGACGCGCTGGGCCGAAGGTAGCGGCTCGATATCCTGGTACGCCATAGCGAGGGCCTCGAAGGCGCTCTCCTGCGGCCTTGCGGCCGCGGCGATGGAGGCGTAGAGCAGGGCGCGCCTGGCACCGGGCTCAGGGTAAATGGGCTGCTTGAGGACCCGTTCGGCGTCTCTTCCGGGGAGCGACTCCGCGGCTTCGCCGAAGTCGATCAGCGCTTCGAGTTGGTGACGGAGGGGCGTGTCGCCCAGGCTGGATAGGTGATTACGCGCCGCGACATATTGGGAGGCGCGAATTTCGGAGAGTTCCTCAGCGACCGCGAGAAACTCTTCTCGTTGCGCCGGCGCATCAGGGCTGGCTTCCGGAATTGGGCCGATGAGGGCGCGATTAGCCGCCGCGAAAGATTGTGTCTGCGCCTCCAAGACCGGGAGAAAGTCCTCGAACGCCTTGGCGTACTCGGGAGCGTACAGGCGGGCTTTCGGCAGCATCTGGTAGGCAAGGGTATACCGTCCAGCCAGGTCAAACATAGGCGCTTCAGGCATTTCCACCGCGTAAACGGCAGAGGTCAAGAATCGCTTCAACAGGTCAAGGCTCGCGCGCAACGGCGCCCGCGTGAAGATGGGAAGCTTTACTGGCCAGCCCCTCGGCTCAGGAGGAAGAAAAGGGATTATCTCCAACCGGGCTGAAGCTGTGGTCGGGAACAGGTACCTCGCCACTAGCTCCAGTTGAAATGCCCCGTAAGTATAGCGAAACGGGGGACCATCCGTGACTTTTTGAAAGATGGCATCCGACAGGTCGGGCGTGACCTTCGCCAGCTTGGTGAGCACATCGACAAGGAGGTTGAGGTCCGGCCATCGCCCGGGACCCTCGCCCAGGCCCCCACCTCCCCACCCCAGGGAAATTGCGGCCTCCGCCAACTGCGCGACGCGGTGCGGATCCGCAGTGTTCAGAGCTTTGTTTAGCCAGAGGTTGGCCTTGTTCCTGCCCTCCGCATCCCTCCTCTCCAGGAGACGGTTGTCGTCCCAGGGGACATCCCGATCGCAGGCCTTGGCCGGAGGAATCACCAGCGCCCACATCGCCGAGAACGTAGCTACAGGCAGCGGCGTCTTGGAGGCGTCAAACGCATCGTCTGAGAGACTTTTCAGATCGGTCCAGGCTTCGCGGAACATCTTGGAGCCGGCGGCCTTATCCAGTTGGCAAACCAGCGCGGCCAGCCGCGCCCTGCCGTACAGCGAGACCACGGGATCTTGCATCTTAGCGAACTGATCGTGAAATCCGGCAGCCCAGCGCAGCTTTTCCGTAAGGCTCTCTGAGACAGGCTGAGCGCCGGGAGCTTCCGCAGGCGGCTGTGCGGACGCGCATATCGCTACGGCTGAAAGACAGATCCACCGGCATATCGCCATTTGAAAGAGGTGACGTCTCGACGCCCGAGTCTGTGGAGTGGAATCTGCCTTTTCCATGGAGAGACGCGTTCCGCAAGCGGTCGTGAAGCGGTGTTTCAAGAAAATGCTGTCCCGCGGAGATCTCCGGGGCGGAACGGCGTGGAGAAAACGGCTTCAGCGCAGGCTGCAGGGGGTAGAATCGAGCGCGTCCAGATGCTAAAAAGGAAATCCTGGTCAAGTGCGGATAGGGGGAGATGGCTATGAGCTTGAATTCATCGCGCCGCGGTTTTCTGGCGTCGGGGCTGGCGCTGCCGGCCGCCGGGCTGGGCAGGCCATCGCCGGCGCAAGATGCGCCGCGGGATGGGAAGCTTGCTTATCGGACCCTGGGAAAGACGGGGTTGCGTGTGACATCGCTTTCGTTCGGGTGTATGACCACCGCGGACGCTAGCGTGATCGAGCACGCGGCGGACCTGGGCATCGTCCATTTCGATACGGCGCGCGCGTACCAGAATGGCAACAACGAGCGCATGGTAGGCGCGGCGTTGAAGGGCCGCCGGAAGCAGGTGATTCTTTCCAGCAAGACCGGGGCGGCCACCCGGCAGGAGGCGCTTGCCGATCTGGATACGAGCTTGCGCGAGTTGGGGACGGATTACCTCGACATCTGGTACCTGCACATGCGCAACGACCCCGCCGAGGTGACCGGCGAGCTGCTGGAGGCGCAGCGCGCCGCCAAGAAGGATGGGAAGATTCGATTCGCGGGCGTCAGCACGCACTTCAACATGGACCGCATGCTGCCGTACCTGGCGAAACTCGGCCAGACGGATGTCGCGCTGACGACGTACAACTTCGCCATGCGCTCCGTAGCGGCGGCGGACAACGCCAACGCGCAAGCCGCCAAGACCGACATGACCGGCGCGATCCGCGCCGCGCGCCAGAGCGGCATGGGCATCGTCGCCATGAAGACTCTGGCGGGCGGCACGGTCCGGGTCGGGCGCGGAGACCGGCTTTATGGCGCGAACCCGCAGGCGCTCACCGGGCGCCTGAGCCAGCCGGGCGCCATGCTGGCCGCTATTAGGTGGGCGCTGAAAAACGAATCCGTGGATACGGCCATCGTCGGCATAACCGATCACGACCAGCTAACGGAGAACCTGCGCGCCATGGCGGAACCGTACACGGACAGGGACGAGAAGCTGCTGGCCGCGCAACTGGCGACGATCGGTCCCATGTATTGCCGGATGTGCGGGGCCTGCGGCGGCGTGTGCTCGAAAGGCGTTCCTGTTCCGGATGTTCTCCGCTATCTCACCTACGCCGAAAGCTACGGCCAATTCGGGTTGGCGCGCCAGAAATTCCTGCAAATGCCGGAAGACGTCCGCTCCATCCGGTGCGGGGACTGCGGCGCCTGTTCCGTGGAGTGTCCCAACGGCGTGCGAGTGAGGGAGCGGGTGGGGCGGGCGCAGGAACTGTTCGCGTAATTCTCGTTGTTCTCGCCTTTGCTTGCCAGAGGAAAGGGAAAGTTCATGAAATGAACTTGCATCATTTAGTGAAGAGCCCCATCTTCTTTGAGAGAAACCGAGTGTTCCGCGTCTATCGCGGAGGACGCCTATTCGCCGGTTTCTTCGGCGACGATCCCGAGGACGGGAACTACCCGGAAGAGTGGGTGGCTTCCACCACCCGGGCGCTGAACAGCCGGCCCGCCAGCCCCCATGAGGGGCTATCCATCATCCAAGGGACCGGCGTCGTGTTCGCCGAGTTTCTGGCCTCTTACCGGCAGGAGGCGCTCGGCGGCCGTTCCGGCTTCGAGGTGCTCGTCAAGCTGCTGGATAGCGCGATCCGCCTGCCCGTGCAGGCGCATCCGGATCGGGAGTTTGCTCAAAGGCGCTTCGGCAGCCAGCATGGGAAGACCGAGATGTGGCTCGCGCTGGCGACGCGAGCGCAAGACGCCTGCATTTACTATGGCTTTCGGGATGGCGTCACCCGGACGGATTTCGCCCGCGCCATTGCGGCCAGCGAGACGGATCGCGAGGCGATGCCAGGGCTCCTGAACCGGCTTTCCGTCCAGCCTGGCGACGTGTATTTGATTCCGCCGAAAATGGCCCACGCTATCGGACAAGGCTGTCTGATACTGGAGGTCCAGGAGCCCACGGACTTTACGGTGCAGCCCGAGGCGTGGTGCGGCGACTATCGCTTGAACGATCGCGAAATGTACCTCGGACTCGACCACGAAACCGCGCTGGATTGTTTTGATTTCGACATCAGCGGCGAGCGTGCGATCCGACGCGGGCGAAAGCGTCCCACTCCCTGGATCGACTCTCCGCAACTGCGCGCCGAGGCCATGATCACTTACGCCGACACGCCTTGCTTCGCCGTGAATCGTTATGCGCTGAATGACAGTAAATTCACGCTGACCGAGGCGCCCGCCATCTATGTGGTCACGGCCGGGCAGGGCGAGATAGCCTGGCAGGATAGCGCGCGAGCGCTGAACAAAGGCGACTACTTCTTTCTGCCTCTCGGGGCAAGCGGCAGCGTGGTGCGGAGCGCCGGTACGATTGAGGTAATCGAGTGCCGGCCCCCCAAGGCGCCGGCGCGATGAGCTGGCTGATACGCTCCGAAGCCCTTCCGACCCTTCTCCCTCTACCGTCACGCCTGAGCGCCCGGTCGAGCCGCAAATCCAGTCCATTCCTTCATTTTGGGGCCGCGCGGGACGCTGTGGTGGCCGATATGACTCACTTATGCTAACCGGCGCCCCTTCGGTGCCCCCCGCCCTTACTGCCGGAGGGTCGGGAAGATCGCCGCCTCCCTATCTTACTGTGCACTTCTTCACCAGAGACCCGATGGTCCCTTTGAGTCTCCGGTCTCTGTCACAGCCACAGCGCCGGCCTACAGCAGCGTGGCGCCGTGCCCATTCCAAGCCACGGTCTTATTCCCATTGCGGACGGAAATGCCAGCCATCAACGTCGGAATCGTGGAAATGGCGCCGATCTCGATGTCGCGGATCGGCCGCTCGCGGCTCTTGATGCACTCCAGAAAGTTCATGACGAGCCTCCCGGAATCCGAGTCGGGGTTCCCCACGTAGTTCGGCGGTTCGTCGTGCAGGGCCACCTTCGTCTCTTGCGGCGCCGCTCCGCCGCGGCCGCCGCCATTCGGCCGCACGGTATAGCCGTTCCGGTCGACCGCCAGCATGCCCTGATCGCCCCAGAAAATGGTGCCGAAGTGCAGGTTCAGCGGGTCCGTGCGCGTGCTCCAATTGACGACGAAGTTCGGATACTGGTAGATGACTTCCATCGTGTCCGGAACCCGGTCGTCGTGCGTGCGGTTGAAATATCCACAGACCCCCGCGGCCGTGCTCGCCGGCTCGGTAACGCCCATGAACCAGCGCGCAACATCCAGGACGTGCACGTCGTCGGAAAGCGTGCTGCCGCCGTACTCCCAATAGGCGCGCCAATTGCGCTGGCGATCGGGAGTGTACGGCTTGCGCGGCGCCGGCCCCTGGAACATTTCCCAGTCGAGGTCGGCCGGAGGAGCGGCGGGCGTGAGCGCCGCAGCGCCGAAGGCCCCGCCCCGTCCCGCGGCGCCTGCAGCGCCACCCCGTCCCGCGGCGCCTGCGGCGCCTGCAGCGCCCGCAGCGCCCGCAGCGCCGCCCCGCGAGCCGCCGCCGGGACACGGCAGAACGATGTGACGCACCTTGCCGATGACGCCGGTCTGAAGAACCTTATACGCCTCCATGAATGGCTTGCTGGTAGCCTGCATCAGTCCGGTCTGCACCACGCGCTTGTACTGCCGGGCCGCCGCCACCGCCTTCAGGCACATGTCGATGTCATTGGAGAGCGGCTTCTCGCAATAGATGTCCTTGCCCGCCTGGCAGGCCTCGATGATGATGGGGCAGTGCCAGTGGTCGGGCGTCGCGATCACCACCACATCGATATCCTTGCGTTCGATGATCCGCCGGTAGTCACCGTACGTGTCCGGGTTGTTGCCCGCGATCTCGACCGCGTGCGCCAGGTTCGGCTTATACACGTCGCACACCGCGGCGACGCGAAAGCTCCCGTTGGCCTTGAATTGCGGCATCAGGCATGCGGTACTGCGCGTACCGGTGCCAATGAATCCGACCGCTAACTGGTCGGAAGCGGCCGGGGCTTTGGAGGCGCCTGCCGCGGCCGTTGCGAGAGCAGCGGCCCTACCCAAGAATGATCGTCGGTCTTCCATGTATTTGTCGACACTCCTTTTGATCCAGGATTCCCCTTTTCACTTCCCAAGCACCTTCGATTCTACACCCGGCGGCCTCCGCTGAGGCCGACTGGCAGCCGCCTCGCGAGGGCGGTTATCAACCGCCCGCAGGATGCCATCCTGCCCCACACGGGGACATGCTTGTGCCGGGATTATTGACTGACCCTTGCCGCGGGCGCACGGGTGCGTCACAGTGGTAATGGTATGTTCCACGGAATCTCTTTGCGCTTCGCCGGGCCTTGCCTGCTGGCGGCGGGCGCGCTCTTCGGGCAGACCGCGGGTGGGCCGGCGTTCGAGGTCGCGAGCGTCAAGCCGTCTTCGCTCGACATCATGAAACTCGCGGCGCAGGTCCGGTCGTCGGGGCAGATGCCCAGGATCGGCGCGCATGTGGATGGCGCGCGGGCCGAATACATTTTTATGGGGATCAAGGAGTTGATCGCCGAAGCCTACAAGGTGAAGGCGTTCCAAATCACGGGGCCGGATTGGCTCAATAACCTCGGCGGGCAGCGCTTCGACATCCAGGCCAAGATCCCCGATGGCGCTACCAAGGAACAGACGCCCGAAATGCTCCAGGCGCTGCTGGCCGAAAGGTTCAAGCTGGTTGTGCACCGCGACGAGAAGGAGCACCCCGTAATCGCCCTGGTGGTGGGAAAGGGCGGGCCCAAGCTCAAAGAGTCGCCGCCGGGCGCGGCGCAGGATTTCGATGCGAGTACTCCCTTGAAGCCCGGCGAGACGCAAATCGACTCGCCCGAAGGGCCTATCCGGATGACCGTCGACACGCGCACCGGCACGTCCGTGGTCAACATGGGGAAACGCGGCACGTGGACTCAGAAAGTCAACGCGGCCGAGGGCACCTTGCACATTGAAGCCAGCCAGACGACCATGTCCGCCTTCGCCGACATGCTGACCCAGCTCACCCAGTTGACCGGCGGCTCCGGTACGCAAGTCGTGGACATGACCGAGCTCAAGGGCAATTACGCGGTGGCCATCGACTTCTCGCTGGCGGATCTGGTCAAGATGGCGCGGTCGCTGGGGTTGGCGGGGCCGGGGGGCGCGGAAGCCGGCCGAGAGTCTCCCGCCGACGCTGCCTCCGAGCCGGGCGCAACGTCGATCTACGCCGCCGTGCAGGCGCTGGGGCTTAAGCTCGAATCGCGCAAGGCGCCGACCCTGCAACTGGTGGTCGACCACGTGGAGAAGACGCCTACCGAGAATTGAGGGATGGGTTCCCGGCAACCAGGATTTCACCGCGGAGACGCGGAGACGCGGAGAGAAGACGGAGAAAACGAGGTTTGGATTGGCTGTAGGTTACGGGCTTGTGCTGCTGGAGTAGTTGGCGCAGCAGAGGAAGCAGAGGATTGAGGGGCTGACGCTTCGGGCAGTGGTGGTGCGGTGGCGGGATTGGCAGGCCACATAAAACGATGGCCTGCCCCACCAATCACGGCAGGGCGGAAAAGATCGCCCTGGCCCCTAGATAGCTGTACTCGCTCATCCAGCGGCCGACGCCCCATACGGATACGGCTAGAATCAGCAGCATGAAGCCGAAACGCGAGATCTCTAGGTAGACTTTGAGTGGAATGCGCATCGCCAGCAGGAGCTTGGAGCCGTCGAGCGGGGGGACGGGGAGCAGGTTGAAGATGGCCAGGTACAGGCTGAGCTGGACGCCGGAGGCGGCGAAGTCCGCAACGGAAGGCGAGAGGGCGGACACCAGGCGCGCGGCCATGGCCAGAATCACGGCCATGACGATGTTGCTGCCAGGGCCCGCCAGCGCCACCAGCGCCAGGCCGTTCAGGCCGCCGCGGAGCTTGCGGTTGTCCGTTATCACGGGCTTCCCCCATCCCAGGAAACCGCCGCTCAGGAGCACGGTCAGAAAGGGCAGGACGGCGGTGCCGAGCCAGTCCACGTGCGCCAAGGGGTTGAGCGTCAGGCGGCCCTGGAGGCGCGGCGTGTCGTCGCCTAGTTTGGTGGCCATCCACGCGTGGGCAAACTCGTGCGGCGTTGTGAGAATCCACAGAAGCAGGACGTCCAGGATGGCCGTTTGAAAGTCGAAGCGCATATCAGTGGCGGCGGACGATGCCCGCCCACAAACCCAGGAGGGCGACGAACAAGACGAGAAGAGCTAACGGCAGCGGCCTGATAGCGTTTATTATACGTGCTATTATGAGTTTTAGGCCACGCTTCTTTCCCGAGGTAAAACCCACTTGGCTTTAGTTTCAGGTTGCAGGCACTCGCTGGAAATCTCCATCCCCGCCAAGGAAGTGGAGGGCGAGATCGGCAAGGCGACGGGCGACGTCCAGGGGCGCGCACGCCTGCGCGGGTTCCGTCCGGGCAAAGCTCCGGCCGCCATCGTCCGCCGCGAGTTCGCCGGCGACATCCGCCAGAAGGTGATGGAGAACCTGATTCCCAAGTACCTGCAAAAGCAGTTCGAAGCCGAGAACCTAAACGTGGTGGGCACGCCCGATATCAAGGACGTTCACTTCCACGATGGCGAGCCGCTGCGGTTTACGGCCGAATTCGAGGTGATCCCGCAGATCGAATTGCAGGACTACAAGGACGTGGAGGTCGCGTATCACGACCCCGACGCGACCGAGGAAGACGTCGCCAAACGGCTCGGCGAGCTTCGCGACCAGAAGGCGCAATTCGTCAACCTGGACCCCAGGCCCATCCAGGACGGCGACTTCGCGGTAGTGGCCATGGAGAGCATCGCCGGGGTGGAGGGTGAGCCGGTCAAGCAGGATGAGATGGTGCTGGAAATCGGCGGCGCGGATACGCTGGAGGCGTTTACGGAGAATATCCGGGGGCTTTCTCCGGGCGATGAAAAGGAATTCGATGTCGCGTACCCCGCCAACTACGCCGTGCCGCGGCTGGCGGATAAGACGGTGCGGTTTCACGCCGTGGTGAAGGGGATCCGCCGCAAGGACCTGCCGGAATTGAACGATGAATTCGCGCAGGATCTGGGCGACTACCGGGATTTGGCGGAGCTGCGGGAAGCGGTGCGCAAGAACCTGCTGGCCCAGCGGCAGTACGAGGCCCAGCAAGAGGCCAAGAGCCGGATTATGGAGAAACTGGTGGACGCGCACGATTTTCCCGTCCCGGAAGCGTTCATCGAGCGGCAGATACGCAACCGGGTGGAGGACGTGGTGCGGCAACTGGCGGCCGGCGGCGTGGACCCGAATTCGCTCAAGCTGGACTGGGGCAAGTTGCAGGAGAGCCATCGCGAGAAGGCGGTGCGCGAGGTCAAGGCATCGCTGCTGCTCTCCCGGATCGCGGAGCGCGAGGCCATCGTGGCCACGCGCGAAGAGGTGGATCGCGAGGTGGAGCGGGTGGCGCGCCAGCAGCATGAACCCGTGGCGGCCCTTCAGCGCCGCTTCGAAAAGGATGGCACGTTGGGACGCATGGCCAATCATATCCAGACGGAGAAGACGCTCAGTTTCCTGTTCGAGCACGCACGCAAGACCGCGGAGGGGTAGCACGGCCGCGCCGGGGACGCGGCGGGTAGTCCCTATAGTCCCTGTACGGATTGCCAAGGATGCACAGTCGGGTGATAATGAAGGCGAGTACTAGTGTTGCGCCCTGCCCCGCGGCCGCCTTCCGGCCGGCGGCGGGAGAGGAGAAGGCCACTTGAAGCGCAGCGATTCCGATGCATTGCGATGTTCCTTTTGCCATAAGAGCCAGGACGTAGTCGGAAAGCTCATCTCCTCGCCCAGCGACTATCCGCGCGCGTACATCTGCGATGAGTGCATCGCGGTTTGTAACTCGATTTTGGAGGACGATAAGGTCGAGCCGCAGGCCGGAGCGCCCAACAAGATTCCCAAACCGCAGGAAGTCAAGGAATTCCTGGACCAGTACGTGATCGGGCAGGAGCCTACCAAGAAGAAGCTGGCGGTGGCGGTGTACAACCACTGCAAGCGGGTCCACATGAATCGCTTGCGAAACGCGGAGGTCGAGCTACAGAAGTCCAACATTCTGCTGATCGGCCCCACGGGCACGGGCAAGACGCTGATGGCGCAGACGCTGGCCAAGGTTCTGGACGTGCCGTTCGCGATCGTGGACGCCACCTCGCTGACCGAGGCGGGTTATGTCGGCGAGGACGTGGAGAACATTATCCTGAAGCTCCTCCAGGCCGCCGATGGCGACGTCCAAAGGTGCCAGCAAGGCATCATATATATCGACGAGATCGACAAGATCTGCCGCAAGGACGAGAACCCGTCGATTACCCGCGACGTGTCGGGCGAGGGCGTGCAACAGGCGCTGCTGAAGATTCTGGAGGGCACCGTCGCCAACGTGCCTCCCCAGGGCGGGCGCAAGCACCCGCACCAGGAATTCACGGCGGTGGACACCACCAACATCCTGTTCATCTGCGGCGGGGCTTTCGTGGGGCTGGAGAAAGTGGTCGGCCGGCGGACAGGCAAGAAGTCCATGGGGTTCCACCAGGACGACGAAAAGGGCGCCCTGCGGGTATCGACTCCCAGCCGGCGGGATATCGATCTCTTGTTGCAGGTGCAGCCCGTGGACCTGATCAAGTTCGGTTTCATACCCGAGTTCATCGGACGGCTGCCGGTGGCGGCGGTGCTGGAGGATCTGGAAAAATCGGCGCTCATCCAGATCCTGACCAAGCCGAAGAACGCGATTGTCAAACAGTATCAGAAGCTCTTCGAATTCGAGAACGTCCGGCTCCGATTCACCGACGACGCCTTGGAGGCGATCGCCGAACTGGCCATGGAACGCAAGGTGGGGGCGCGTGGACTGCGCATGATTCTCGAGGATTTGATGCTGGATTTGATGTACTACCTGCCCTCGTACAAGAAGGTGCGGGAGTTCCAAGTCACCAAAGAGATGGTGCTGAACCAAAAAATCAGTCTGACGCTATTGGAAAAGGCGGGCTAGGCCCGCGCTTCCCGCAGCTGCGCTTCTGGGGACCCGGGAGTGGAGCCGTTTCTCCCGCGAAAGATAATGCTGACTTCAAAAGAAAAATCCGAGACAAGGCGTCTGCCGATGATGCCCATCCGCGACGTCGTCATCTTCCCTTACATGATGACCCCCTTCGTGGTGGGGCGCGATTCGAGCGTGCGCGCGCTCGAAGAGGCCATGGCGGGCGACCGGAAAATCTTCCTGGCCACCCAGCACGACGCTTCCATAGACGAGCCGAAGCCGAACGAAATCTACAACGTCGGCTGCATCGTGAACATCGTCCAGAATCTCAAACAGCCGGATGGCAACATTAAGGTGCTGGTGGAGGGCGTGGAACGCGCCAAGGTGGTATCGGTCACCGACGACGAGGGTTTCTTCCGCGCCGTGGTTCGCACCTCCACGTACAAGGTGGAAACCGGGCCGCAGCTCGAGGCGCTGGCCAGCCGCGCGACCGGCCTGTTCGAGCAGTATGTCAAGCTGAGCCAGAACCTGAATTACGAGATGATCGCCGCTATCCGCGTGGACGACCCCGGAAAGCTGTCCGACACGGTCGGCGCCAACCTGCAACTCACCTTGGAGGAGAAGCAGGAACTGCTGGAAATCTTCGACCCCATCGACCGTCTGACCCGCGTGGCCGAGCTGCTCGATATCGAAATTGAAAAGCTGGGCGTCGACCGCACCATCCAAGGCCGCGTCAAGCGGCAGATGGAAAAAGCCCAGAAGGAATACTACCTCAACGAAAAGATCAAGGCCATCCAGAAGGAGCTGGGCCGCGGCGAAAAGAGCGAGTTCGACGAGTTGCGGAAGAAGATCGAAACGGCCGGCATGACCGCGGACGCGCTCGACAAGGCCACCACGGAATTGAAGCGGCTGGAGAACATGCCGCCGATGTCCGCCGAATCCACCGTCTCGCGCAATTACCTGGACTGGCTGCTGGCCGTGCCGTGGAAGCGGAAATCCAAGGAAATCCGCGATCTCAAGTTCGCCGAAGAAGTATTGGAAGCGGACCACTACGGCCTGGAGAAGATCAAGGAGCGCATCCTCGAGTTTCTGGCCGTGCGGCGGCTGGTGAAAAACCCCAAGGGTTCCATCCTGTGCTTCGTAGGGCCTCCGGGCGTGGGCAAGACCTCGCTGGGAATGTCGATCGCCAAGGCCACGGGCCGCAAGTTCGTGCGGCTGTCGCTGGGCGGCGTGCGCGACGAGGCGGAAGTGCGCGGGCACCGGCGCACCTACATCGGCGCCTTGCCCGGCCAGATCATCCAAATGATGAAGAAGGCCGGAACCCGCAACCCGGTTTTCATGCTGGACGAAGTGGACAAGATGTCCGTGGATTTTCGCGGCGATCCTTCGGCCGCGCTGCTGGAGGTGCTGGACCCCGAGCAGAACTTCATGTTCGTCGACCATTACCTGGACGTGGAGTACGATTTGAGCCAGGTCTTCTTCATCGCCACGGCCAACGTCCTGCACACCGTTCCACCGGCGCTGCAGGACCGCATGGAAGTGATCCGGCTCTCGGGTTACACGGAGCTGGAGAAGATGGAAATCGCCAAGCGGTTCCTCATCCGCAAGCAGATGGAGCAGACCGGGGTTTCCCAGGACCAGATCCAGTTCGCCGACGAGGGAGTCAATGCGCTGATTCAGTACTATACCCGCGAGGCCGGCGTACGGAACCTGGAACGCGAAATCGGCAATGTCTGCCGCAAGGTGGCGCGCCAGGTGGTGAACAGACAGGGCGGCAAGGAGAAAAAGGAGTCCGCGAAGGCCGTCATCGATGGAGCCAAGGTTTCCAGTTTTCTCGGGCCGTGGAAATTCCGCGATCTCGTGGCCGAGAAGAAAAACGAGATCGGGGCCGCGACGGGATTGGCCTGGACGGAAGTCGGCGGGCAGATTCTCGCCACCGAATGCACCTTGATGGAAGGCAAGGGCAAGCTGATGATCACCGGCCAACTGGGAGAGGTGATGCAGGAATCGGCGCAGGCGGCCATGAGCTACATCCGCTCGCGCGCCCACACGCTGGGCTTGCCGCGGGACTTCTACCGGACCATGGATGTGCACATCCACGTCCCCGAAGGCGCGATTCCCAAGGACGGGCCGTCGGCGGGCATCACGCTCGCGACCTCGATTTGCAGCGCGCTGACCAGGATCCCCGTGCGCGGGGACGTGGCCATGACGGGCGAGATTACGCTGCGCGGCAAGGTGCTGCCCATCGGCGGGCTGAAGGAGAAGTTGATGGCGGCGCACCGCCATGGCATCATGGAAGCAATCGTTCCCCGGGAAAACGAGAAGGATCTTCCGGACATTCCAGACGCCATTAAGAAATCCATGGAGTTGCATTTTGTGGAATCGATGGACGAAGTGCTGCGGATCGCCCTCGAAAGGGAGATTGTGGCGCTTCCGTTGCCGGCGGGCCCCCCGGAAGTGGCCGTGCTGCCGGCCGGGGAGAACCGGGCGCACTAGGCCGGGCAGGCTGCGCCCGAAGGGCCGATTGAAAGCGGAATTTGTTATCAGCTCGGGCACGCCGGAAACGTTTCCCCGCGACCGGTTGCCGGAGGTTGCCTTCTTAGGAAGAAGCAATGTAGGGAAATCCAGCCTTATCAACGCCTTGACGGGCCAGAAAGGGCTGGCTTTCACCAGCGGCGCGCCGGGTCGAACGCAGACGGTCAATTTTTACCGCGTCGATGCAGCGTTTTACTTAGTGGACCTGCCCGGGTATGGATACGCCAAGGCGCCGCGGTGGCGGGCCCTGGAATGGCAGAGTTTGATCGAGCATTATTTGAAAACGAGGGAAACCCTAAAGATCTCCTGCCTGGCGCTCGATAGCCGTCGTGGATGGATGGATCGGGATTTGGACCTGAAGCGCTGGCTCGAACGCCAGGGCAGGCCGTACCTGGTGGTCGCCACCAAGATCGACAAGCTGAATCAATCGCAACAGGAGCGCGGTTTGCGAGCCATCCGCCAGGAAGGCGTCGAACCGTTGCCGTTCTCGGCCGTTACCGGCCGGGGAGTGAGGGAAACTTGGCAAGCAATAACGACAGTACTTCAAACGCCCTAGGCGGCGTCCCACAGCAAGACAGACCAGAGAAACCGGCCGCGCATCCCGCCCGGGAAGCAGCCGCAACCAATGCCTCCGCCGACAACGGCGAGAATGCCGACAAGCCGGAGCGCGTCTCCGAGAAACCTCCGGCCGAGCGTCCGGAACGGACGCCCCTGCGGCCCGTTGTGACGCCGCCCCCGGCGGAGAACAAGCCGCCGGAGGCCAAGCCGGCAGATCCGCCGGCGGCCGCGGCGGTCGCCGCGCCGCCGGCGCACGAGCCGCACGGGCATCGCCGCCGGGCGCAGGCCACCCAGGGCGCCAAGAACGGCGCCCCTACGCTGGACCTGGTCGAGCTGAAGGATATGAGCATCCAGAATCTCAACCAAGTGGGGAAGGACATGGGGATCGCCAGCGCCGCCGGGATGCGCAAGCAGGAGCTGATCTTCAAGATCCTCCAGACCCAGGCCGAGAAAAGCGGGCTGATTTTCTCCGAAGGCGTGCTGGAGTGCCTTCCCGACGGGTTCGGCTTCCTGCGCGCGCCCGAGTACAACTACCTGCCCGGTCCGGACGACGTGTACGTTTCCCCTTCCCAGATCCGCCGCTTCGACCTGCGGACGGGCGACACCATCTCCGGCCAGATCCGCCCTCCCAAGGAAGGCGAGCGCTACTTCGCCCTCATCAAGGTGGACGCCATCAATTTCGAGCCGCCCGAGGAAGCGCGCAACAAGATTTTCTTCGATAACCTGACGCCCCTCTATCCCAACGAGCGGTTCAAGCTGGAGACGGTCAAGGAGAACTACTCGGGGCGGGTGATGGACCTGCTGACGCCCCTCGGCAAGGGGCAGCGCGGGCTGATCGTTTCTCCTCCACGCACGGGTAAGACGATGCTGCTGCAAAGCATCGCCAACTCGGTCACAACCAATCACCCGGACGTCACGCTGATCGTCCTGCTCATCGACGAGCGGCCGGAAGAAGTGACGGACATGCAGCGCAGCGTGCGCGGAGAGGTCATCAGCTCCACCTTCGACGAGCCGGCCACGCGCCACGTGCAGGTGGCCGAGATGGTGATCGAGAAGGCCAAGCGGCTGGTGGAGCACAAGCGCGACGTGGTGATTCTGTTGGATTCCATTACGCGCCTGGCGCGCGCCTACAACACCATCGTCCCGCCTTCCGGCAAGGTGCTTTCGGGCGGCGTGGATTCCAACGCCCTGCAGCGGCCCAAGCGCTTCTTCGGCGCGGCGCGTAACATCGAGGAGGGCGGGTCGCTGACCATCATCGCCACCGCGCTCATCGATACCGGCAGCCGCATGGACGACGTGATCTTCGAGGAGTTCAAGGGCACGGGCAACATGGAAATCCATTTGGAGCGCAAGCTGGTGGATAAGCGCGTATTCCCCGCCATCGACATCAACAAGAGCGGCACCCGCAAGGAAGAGCTGCTTCTGCCCAAGGACGAACTCAACCGCGTGTGGATTCTGCGCAAGGTGCTGAATCCGCTCTCACCCGTGGAGACCATGGAGCTGCTGCTGGACAAGCTCGGTAAGACCCGCAGCAACGGCGAGTTCCTGGCGGCGATGAGCGGATAGCGGGCGCGCGCCTGCCGCTGCGGCGGGCGTTTTATGCAGCTCGCCGCGCGCGCCTTTTGGCCGCCACCGACAACTTCAGTCCGGCTGCGTCCAGCAGCCGCATCAACGTCGCCAGAGTCGGGTTTCCTTTGCCCGAAAGCGTCCGGTAGAGGGACTCGCGCCCAAGGCGGCTCCGCTCGGCCACGAGCGCGACGCCATGCGCCGCCGCAACCTGCCGCAGCGCGAGCAGAAACGCCTCCCGCGATCCCCCTTCCAGGCAAGCGCTCAGGTACGCAGCGGCCTCCTTGGGATCCTTGAGCGCTCGGCCCAGGCTCTCCTCATAATCGCGATATCCCTTGGGCATTTCTTGTCAGCCTCTTAATCCACATGGCTATTGTATCGTAAAAGATACAAACTGAAAATCCGCCAGCCGAAGCTCAGCCTCTCTCGTGGCAGGGCTCAGGCGTTTCACCAGCGTCGGCTGGTACACTGAGAACCGTGGGGCGCTTTTACAGCCGGGCGGAACTGGTGGAGCAGCGGCGCCAGTGGAAACAGGAGGGCAAGACCGTGGTCTTCACCAACGGCTGCTACGACTTGCTCCACCCCGGGCACATCCGCCTCCTGGAACGCTGCCGCTCCATGGGCGACGTTCTGATTCTGGCCTTGAACTCGGATGCCAGCGTGCGGCGCATGAAAGGGCCGTCGCGGCCGCTGCTGGATGAAAACGAGCGGGTGGAAGTGGGCCTGGCGCTGGAAGCCGTCGACGCGGCGACCTTGTTCGACGAGGAGACGCCGCGGGAGTTGATCGCCGAGGTTCTGCCCGACGTGCTCGTCAAGGGCGCGGACTGGGCGCATTTCATCGCGGGCCGGGAGGAAGTGGAAGCCGCCGGCGGAAGAGTGATCGCGGCGGCGCTCGAGCCGGGCTATTCCACCACCGGCATGGTCGAACGGATTCTTTCTCAACAGCCTTGACCCACCCCGCCGTACGCGATCTGTTCACCGACCTGGGCAAGGACCCAGCCTTTCAGGTGGCCTTGCGGCGGCTCGGCGCGGGCGGTCCTGCCTCGCTCTCCGGCCTGACCACCGCCGCCAAGGCGCTTTACTCCGTGCTCCTGTGGCGCTCCTTGGGACGGCCGCTGCTGATTGTGGCCGAGGGAGGGAAACCAGCCGAATCGCTGCTGGAGGGCTTGGAGACCTTCTTCTCCCTGCTGGCTTCCGAACCGCGGCCCGGCCCGCGCCTGCTGCCGGCCCTGGACGTCCTGCCGCTGCAGAACCTCTCGCCCCATGCCGAAATCCGCGAGCAGCGGGCCGTCGGGTTATGGCGCCTGGCTAGCGAGCGGGCGCCCATCACGGTTTTGCCCGTGGCTTCGGCGCTGTTGCGGATTCATCCGGGCGAGTATTACCGGCAACTCGCCGTCAAGGCCAAAGTGGGGGATGAGATTCCGCTGGACGACCTGGTGGCGCACCTGGAGAGTATCGGGTACGAGCGCCGCGAGCCGGTGGAAATGGTCGGAGAATACTCGGTGCGCGGCGGCATTCTGGACGTGTTTTCGCCCGAGTCGCCGGAGCCGGTGCGCCTCGACCTGTTCGGCGATCAGGTGGAATCCATCCGGCGCTTCGATGTGGAATCGCAACGTTCCGTTCTGAAAATCGAGGAGTGTACGCTGCTCCCGTTGACGGAGGACCAGCGATCGCGGAAATTGCTGGCGGAGTTGCACGGGCTGATGCGCGAGGCCGGTCTCGCGGGGCGCGATCTGCCTCCGCCGGGCGAGCCGTTCCCCGGCTGGGAGACGGTGGCGGGCATGATCGAGCCGCGCTCCGCTTCGGTGTTTTCCCTGCCCGGCCGCGCGGCCGTCGTATGGGACGAACCCGAACAAATCCGCGCCGCCGCGGGACGGTTCTGGAAACGCCTGGAACAGATCGAACGCAGCCCGGCGTACGACCCCGAAAAGCTTTTCTTCCGTTGGGAAGATCTCGAGCGCCAGGCGGAAGCCCTGCCGCAACTCCGGCTGGAGGAGTTGAGAATCGGCCCGCTTCCGGCCGCGGACGAGGCGCACGCGCACATTTCCACGCGTCCCGCCGTCGCTTTCCACGGCAACATGCGGGTGGCCATCGCCGAGGCCCGCAACCTGGTGGAGAGCGGGAACCGGGTGGCCTTCTTCGCACCTTCCACGGGGGAAGTGGAAAGGGTGGCGGATATTCTGAACGAGTACGGGCTCAGTTACCAACTTGGCATCGAAAAGTCCGACGCCACCCCGGCCTACCTGGCGGAGCGCGCCTACCAGGCCGGAGAATCGGCCAGCATCTATCTGATCAAGGGCCTGATACGGCGCGGAACTTCGTTTCTGGCTGCGAAACTGGCGGTGTTCGGTTCGGAAGACCTGTTTGAAACGTCCGAGCTGGTCGCTCGGGCTCCCGCCTCGAAATCGGCGGCGGCGGCTTTTTCCGCCGACTTGATCGATCTGAAACCCGGAGACTACGTGGTTCACTCCGAGCACGGCGTCGCGCAGTACCTCGGGCTGCGCGAGCTGGCGCATGGCGAGGTCGCGGGCGACTACATGCTTCTGGAATACGCCGCCGGGGCCAAACTCTACGTTCCACTGGCGCGCATGGACCTGGTGCATCGTTTTCGCGGCTCGGGGGACTCGCAGCCGGCGTTGGACCGCATGGGCGGCGTCACCTGGAGCCGGACCAAGACGCGCATCAAGGCCAAAATGCGGGACATGGCGGACGAGCTGCTCAAGTTGTACGCCTCCCGCCACATGACCGAGGGATTCCGATTTTCGGCCGACAGCAACTGGCAGCGCGAGTTCGAAGACGCCTTCGAATTCACCGAGACGCGCGACCAGCTTTCCGCCATCCGGGAGATCAAGCGCGACATGGAGAGCCCGCAACCCATGGATCGTCTGGTTTGCGGCGATGTCGGCTACGGCAAGACCGAGGTGGTCATGCGGGCCGCCTTTAAAGCCCTGGCCGACGGGAAGCAGGTGGTGGTGCTAGCCCCCACCACCGTCCTGGCGTTTCAGCACTTCGAGACCTTCAAGCGGCGCTTCGTGCCGTTTCCGGTGCGCGTGGAGATGTTCAGCCGGTTTCGCTCCCCGAAGGAGATCAAGGCCAGCCTCGCCGATCTCGCGGAAGGGAAGATCGACGTGGCGCTGGGCACGCATCGGCTCCTTTCCCAGGACGTCCACTTCAAGGACCTGGGCTTGGTGATTGTGGACGAGGAACAGCGCTTCGGCGTGCGGCACAAGGAGCGTCTCAAGCAACTCAAGAAATCCGTGGACGTCATCAGCACCAGCGCGACGCCGATTCCCCGTACACTACATATGTCGTTATTAGGGTTGCGAGACCTCTCAGTGATCGAGACGCCACCCAAGGACCGGCTGTCGATTCACACCGTCGTGGCCCCGTTTCATCCCAACTTGATTCGCTCCGCGTTGGAGATGGAGCTGGGCCGCGGAGGACAGGTCTACTTTCTCCACAACCGCGTGGACTCCATCTGGGCACGGGCGGCAATGATACAGGAACTCGCGCCCGGCGCCCGCATCGGCGTGGGGCACGGGCAGATGGGCGAGCCCGAACTGGAGCGGACCATGCTGGGGTTCATGCGGCATGAGTATGACGTTCTAGTATGTACTACAATAATAGAAAATGGACTGGACATTCCACTCTCAAATACTCTAATTGTAGAAAATGCAGAGCGCTACGGACTGGCGGAGTTGTATCAGTTGCGCGGCCGGGTGGGCCGCTCGAACCGCCGGGCCTACGCCTACCTGTTGGTGCCGCCGGATACCGAATTGACGGAGGTGGCGCGGAAGCGCCTGGCGGCGCTCAAAGAGTTCAGCGATCTGGGCGCCGGCTTCAAGATCGCGGCCCTGGATCTGGAATTGCGGGGCGCGGGCAACCTGCTGGGCGGCGAACAGCACGGTCACATCAACGCCGTGGGCTTCGACGCGTACGTCCGGCTGCTGGATGAAACCGCGCGGGAGCTGCGGGGAGAGGAGGTGATTCCGGAGATCCACGCGGCGCTCAATCTGGGGCTGGACATACGGATTCCACCGGACTACATCGCCGATGAGAACCAGCGGCTGCGCGCCTATCGCCAGGTGGCGAACGCGGCCGATGCGGAGGGGCGCAGGCGCGCCGCGCAGGATTTGGCGGACCGCTACGGGCCGGTCCCGGAAGCGGTACGGAACCTGCTACAGTATTCCGCGTTGAAGACGCTGGCCGAGCAGTTGGGCATCGAGGCCATCGAAAGGCGGCGCAACGTGATCAGCGTGAAGTTCCACGCCGGAACGCGCGCCGACCCCGCGCGGCTCATGGGCCTGGTGGCGGAGGCGCCGGGCGCGCAGTTCACGCCGGCGGGGGTATTGCTGCTGCCGGCGGACCCGGAGGCCGGCGCGGGGGCCGTTCTGGGGTCCCTTTCCGAGAGGCTGGAAAAGCTGCGCCCGTAACGCCGGGCCCAAAGGGCTCCCCTTTGCCGGCGGCGGGTCTCGCATGGCGGGCTTCGGCGGCCCACCTGTGGCTTCAAGGCGCGCCGCCGGTCCTGGTAGACTGGAGGTATACGATTATGCTTCGCAGGGTGGTCATAGTCATGGCGGCGGCGCTCCCGCTGGCCTTTGCGGCCGATGTGCGCGTGGTGGATGAAATCGCCGCTAAAGTAAACGGCGAGATCATCACCAAGAGCGATCTGGACCAGAGCAAAAGGGAGATGGAGAACGAAGCCCGCCAGCAAGGCATCCCCGCCGCGCAGGTTGAGCAGGCTATCGCCCCGGACATGCGAAATCTGTTGCGCGATAAGATCGACGATCTCCTGCTGCAGCAGAAGGGCGTGCAGTTGGAGATCAAAGTCGATCCGGACGTAACCCGCTATATCGCCGGAATCCAGTTGCGCTCCGGGATCAGCGACTCGGACAAGTTTGCGGCGTACGTCCTTCAGACCTACGGCGTTCCGCTGGAAGAGCTCAAGCTGCGCGAGAAGAACAAGCTGCTGGAGGAGCGCGTGATCGGCGGAGAGGTGCAGTCGCGCGTCTTCATCCCGGAAGCCGACCTGAGGACGTATTACGACGCCCACAAGGACCAGTTCGTCCGGCAGGAGGAAGTGTTCCTGAGCCAGATCCTGATTTCGACCGACGCCAAGACCGCCGAGCAGACCGCCGCCGCGGAGAAGAAGGCCAAGGAGCTGGTGGCGCGCTTGCGGTCGGGCGATAAGTTCGGCGATTTGGCTGTGGCCAACTCCGACGATGCGGAGACCGGCAAGAACGGCGGCTACCTGGGATCGTTCAAGCGCCCCGATCTGCGCCCGGAAATCGCCGACGTCGTCTTCGCCCAGAAGCGCGGCTACATTACCGATCCCATCAAGCTGGACAGGCCGCCGGGCTTTCTGATCCTCAAAGTGGAAGACCGCCACGAGGCCGGGCTGGCCACTTTCGACGAGGTCAGAGACCAGATCCAAGGCATTCTGGCCCAGCCGCTGATGGAGCCCAAGTTCCGCGAGTTCGCGACCAAGCTGCGGGCGGAGGCGTTCCTGCAAATCCGCGAGGGCTACGTGGATACCGGCGCCGCTCCCGGCAAGGACACCACGTGGCGCGACAACGCCGAACTCAAGCCCCAGACCACCACGAAGCAAGAAGTCGCCGCGCGGCAATGGAAGAAGTTCATGGGTCTGATTCCGTACCGCCGGGTCGGTCCGGCCAATGCCGGTGAAGCGGCTCAGCCGGGGCAGCCCGTGGCGCCCGAGCCAGGGCCGCCTCCCACGCAGCCCGCGGCGCCCCCCCCACAACCCCCGGACAATCGATGAAATCTCCGTATGTGAACGAGCTTGAGCCGAACCAGATTGTCACCGCCAACTTTCTGGTGCACTCCAAGGAAATACGCCAGAAGAAGAGCGGCGAGTTGTATCTCTCGCTCCTCCTGGGCGACCGCACCGGCGAACTCGACGCCAAGATGTGGGACGGCGTGGCCGAAGCGATGGACAGCTTCGACCGCGACGACTTCGTCAAAATCAAGGGCCTGGTCCAGGTGTTCCACAACCGGCCGCAGTTGACGGTTCACAAGGTGCGGCGGATGGACGAGGGGGAAATCGACTTCGCCGACTACTTCCCGGCGTCGCGGCGCGACGCCGAAGAGATGTGGAACGAGTTGCGCGCCGTGGTGGCGGCCCTGACGAACCCGCATGTGAAGGCGCTGCTCGAGGCCGTGCTGGACGACCCGGATATCGCCGCGCGCCTGCGCCGCGCTCCGGCCGCCAAGCAGATCCACCATGCGTTTTTGGGCGGGCTGATCGAGCACGTGACGTCCCTCTGCCGGCTGGCGAGCGTGACGGTCCCGCATTATCCCATCGTGGATTACGACTTATTGATCGCGGGCATCGTGCTGCACGATATCGGCAAGATTTACGAGTTGAGCTACGAGCGCGGCTTCTCCTATACCGCCGCCGGCCAGTTGCTGGGCCACATCACCATCGGCGTGCAGATGGTGGCGGAGAAACTGCGCGGCGTTCCGGACTTTCCGCCGCGCCTCCGCGCGCTGGTGGAGCACATGATTCTGAGCCACCACGGGCAGCTCGAGTTCGGATCGCCCAAGCTGCCCCAGTTCCCCGAAGCGCTATTGCTGCACTACCTCGACGACCTGGATTCCAAGATGGAATGCATGCGGGCGCTGATCGAGAACGACCGGCAGGTGGAGGGCTGCTTCACGACGTACAGCCCCTCCCTGGAGCGCGCGGCTCTGAAGAAGGGCCGGTATCTGAACGGCGAGACAGCGCCCGCCGACGCGCCGGCGGGCGCCAAGGCTGCCCCGGAAGGAAGGCCCGCGGCGACTGCGCCGGCGCATCCTCCGTTCGCCCCGCAGCCCGACTCCCCCTTCGCCGGCAAGCTGAAACAGGCGCTGGGCGCGAAACAGGGAAGCTGATGCCCAAAGCCGCGCGCGAGGTCCCTCCCCCGCTGGAACTACTGTGCCTGAGGGCCTTGTGGTCCCTGCGGGAAGGCAGCGTGAAGGACGTGCGGCGCGTGGTGGCGGAATCGCGTCCGCTGGCGTACACCACCATCATGACGGTGCTGGAGCGTCTGGTTCGCAAAGGCAGGCTGGCGCGGCGCAAGGCGGGGCGGGCGTTCCTCTACGCGCCTCTCGAATCGCGCGACGCGCTGCGCCGCACCGCTGTCCGGGAGTTGCTCGCGGGCTTTTTCGACGGCTCGGAAGAAGAACTGCTGCGCTTCCTGGGGGAGCGCCCCGAGCCTCTCGCGGTCGTGGACCGGCGTCCCGCCGACGACCGTATCGACACCGTCCTGCTGTGATATTGTGGCGCAGGCCCTCGGTCCGGGGCGCCCTCAGGGCCGGCCGCGACTCATCTCGGCGCTTGGTCCGCGCTCAACCATGATCCGACTCCGCGCACGCCACATGGGCGGCGCCATAATGGTTGCGATGCAAAACGTGGTTCCCGTCCTCTGCCTGATCGCCGGATTCCTTCTGGCGTGGCTGTTCCTGCGGCGGCGCGCGCAGGAAACCGATACGGCGTTCAAGGCCCTCTCCGCGGACGCCCTGGCGCGCAACAACCAGGCGTTCCTCGAGCTCGCCCGAGCCACCCTGGCGCAAACCCAGGAAGCCGCGCGCGGCGACCTGGAAAAGCGGCAACAGGCTATCGGCGAGGTAGTGGCTCCGGTAAGGACTTCGCTGGATCGCATGGATGCCCAAATCCAGGAGTTGGAAAGGACCCGCGCGGGAGCCTACGCCGCCCTGAGCGAGCAGGTGCGCAGCCTGATCGAGACGCAATCCGAGCTTCGCTCCGAGACGGGGAAGCTGGTGACGGCGCTGCGCACGCCCAGCGTGCGCGGGCGGTGGGGAGAGATCCAATTGCGCCGCGTGGTGGAGATGGCCGGCATGCTCGACCATTGCGATTTCTTCACGCAGGCCTCGGTGGATACGGAAGACGGTCGCCTGCGTCCCGACATGCTGGTGCGCCTGCCGGCGGGCAAGACCATCGTGGTGGACGCCAAGACCCCCTTGAGCGGATACCTGGAAGCGCTGGAAGCTCCCGACGAGGAGACCCGCAAGGCGCGGCTGGCGGACCACGCCCGCCAAGTGCGCGCCCACATGACGGCCCTCAGCCGCAAGTCCTACTGGGAGCAGTTCGACCACGCCCCGGAATTCGCCGTGCTGTTTCTGCCCGGCGAATGCTTCATGAGCGCGGCGCTAGAAAGCGACCCCTCGCTAATCGAGGTCGGCGTGGGACAGAATATCATCCTGGCCACTCCCACCACGCTCATCGCGCTGCTGCGCGCGGTGGCCTACGGCTGGCGGCAGGAGGACTTGGCCAAGAACGCCGCCGATATCAGCGCCCTCGGCAAGGAGCTCTACAAGCGCCTATCGGACATGGCGGAGCACTGGAACAAGGTGGGCAAGGGCCTGGAGCGCGCCGTGGAAGCCTACAACAGCGCGGTGGGGACGCTGGAGAGCCGCGTGATGGTGAGTGCGCGCAAGTTCGCGGAGCTGAAGAGCGCGCCGCTGGGGGTGGAAATCGCGGAACTGGAGCCGGTGGATAAGAGCGTGCGGGCGGTGGAGTAGGGCGGCCGGCGTCGAGGCGCGCGGGACCCATCGGCCACTCACCCTTGTGATATACTCTGGTATATATCGTCAGGGAGGAACCCGTGCCGCGCACCGCAAAGCTGTTCCAAAATGGCCGGAGCCAGGCTGTCCGCTTGCCGGCCGACTTGCGGTTCGAAGGAAGCGAGGTTTTCATACGGCAAGATCAGGCCACCGGCGATGTCATCCTGTCGCGGCGGCCGGAATCCTGGGAAAGCTTCTTCGATCTGGCCAAGGGAGTGCCTGAAGATTTCATGTCCGACCGCGGAGACCGGCCGGCGCAGAAACGCAAGCTGTTCCGATGAGCCGGTACCTGCTGGACACCAACATCGCGAGTTCCATCATCAAGGGAGATCCGGCCGTCCGCCGGCGGCTGGTCGCGGTCCCGATGCACGAGGTCGCCATCTCGGCCGTCACCGAGGGCGAATTGCGATATGGAGTGGCGCGGATGCCCGCCCGCACGAGCCTGAACACGGTTGTGGAAGAGTTCCTGATCCGGGTGGCCGTATACCCTTGGGACTCGGCGGCGGCGCGAAAGCACGGCCAGGTCCGCACCGCGCTCGAACAGGCCGGCCACCCGCTGGGCAATTTCGATACGATGATCGCGGCGCACGCGCTGGCCAGGGGATCGGTTCTTGTCACCCACGATAAGGCCTTCGCGCGCGTGAAAGGGTTGGAGCTTGAGGACTGGACGAAGCCGTAAGCGCGGCCGCGCCGCGACCGCATAGCGGGTAGAATCCATCTCGCGGAGCTAGAGACGGTGGATAAGAGCGTGCGGGCCGCCCCCCATCGCCGTTGGCTTATTATGCGGCCAGCCGGAGCTCTTCCCGGCTTGCTCAGCCTCGGGTATCCTAGGGGCATGGAGTTGATCTTCGAAGTTCGCGACGCGGAGGAAGGTGGCTACTACGCGCGCGCATTGGGCCATGCCATCTTTACGGAAGCGGAGACTTGGGATGAACTCCGCGCCAATGTCCTTGAGGCGACATCGCTTCACTTCGACGATGGCGCGGCGCGGCCCCGCCTGGTGCAACTGCACTACGTAAAGGACGAGTTGATCTCGGTCGAAGCTGCATGAAACTGCCGCGCGGCGTATCCGCAGACCGTGTCATTCATGCGTTGGAACGTCTCGGTTACGAGGCGATCCGTCAAAAGGGCAGCCACGTCAGGCTGCGGCACGAGGGACCTCCAGTCCATACGATCACGGTCCCTTTGCACAACCCACTGAAGACCGGCACTCTCCATGGCATCCTCTCCGAGGTTGCTCATATGAGGTCCATCACCATCGAGTCCCTCATGGAATCGGTCTGAGGCACCGGTCGGCGGACCGCAGGGCGGCGTCGAGGCGGAGACCATTCGAGCCCCGGCGCCAGGAATCGTTCGAACGCCGTGTGATGGTGAGCGCGTGCAAGTTCGCGGAGCTGAAGAGCGCGCGCGCAGGGGTCACATTACCAGACCGGTGATGGCGATGGCCGCCCCGGCTATTCCGGCCACGATTCCGATTACGGGGAACATGCGCTTGCGCGAGATGAAGTACAACGAGCTCAGGACCAGGGCGATTTCGAGCAGCCCTTCGCCCAGGTCGTAGCGCAGAGCGCGGCGTTCGGCGGCTTCGGCCGAACGGTCGTCCTGCCCCGCTTCTTCCTCGATCTTTCGGCCGCGCGCTTCATAGTCTTTCTTTTGCGCCTCGTAGCCGGCGATCAATTTCTCCGTGGCATCGCCCTTGGAGCCAAGGGCGCCGATGAGGTCCTGCCCGAGCTCCAGGTTGTGATACTTCACACGGGTGGACTGGTAGTGCGCCCACGCGTCATTGGCTGCGGATTTCCGCATGATGGCCTCCGTGTGGGTGCGGTGCGAGGCAATCGTGACGATGGCCAAAACCACCGCCAGCAGGGCCGCCAGGACACCGACCCGTTGCCCCGTCGGATCGAGAGCGTGCCCTTCTTCGTGATGAATCTCGAGTTCGGCCATGAGCGTTCCCCGTATTATCTCAATGTCGAAGCCTAGCGGCGTGGGCACCGCCCGTCCGGCTTCCGGGCGGCCGGCGAAAGCCTTCCTCCAAGCAAAGAACGCCGCATAAAAAGACGGCGGCAAGCCGAAAGGTCCCGACCCCACATGAGCGTCATCATGGGACGAACGGGGACCCCGCATGTCTCGTGATATCATGACGATTGCGCTCTCCAAGGGCGGCGGCATGAAAACTCTCACGGTTCTGGGCTCCACGGGATCCATCGGAACCAGCACTCTCGACGTGGTGCGGCGCAACCCCGATCGGTACCGGGTATTCGCCCTGGCGGCTGGCCGCAACGTGGAGACGCTCGCCGCGCAGATTCTGGAGGTAAGGCCGCGGGTGGCCGCAGTAGCCGAAACCACCAGCCTGGCGCCGCTAATCGTCCTCCTTTCCGCCTGCGGGCTCCCGCGCTCCCAGTGGCCCGAATTGCTCAGCGGTCCCGAGGGCCTCGTCCAGGCCGCCACGGCTCCGGAGGCGGACACGTTGATTTCGGCTATTGTGGGCGTGGCCGGTCTGGAAGCTACCTACGAAGCGGTGCGCCTCGGCAAGCGTATCGGGCTGGCAAACAAAGAGGTTCTGGTCTCCGCCGGGAGCCTGGTGATGGAGGCGGTCCGGGCGCACGGCGCCTTGCTGGTACCCATAGATAGCGAGCACAACGGCGCGCACCAATGCCTCCGCGCCGGCGACCGCCGCGACGTGTCCCGCCTGATTCTCACCGCTTCCGGAGGCCCCTTCCGCGATTGGCCGGCCGAATCGCTATTTTCCGTAACACCGGAACAGGCTTTGCGGCATCCAACATGGAAGATGGGGAATCGCATCACGATTGACTCGGCCACGCTCATGAACAAGGGGTTCGAGGTCATCGAGGCGTGCTGGCTGTTCGATTTCACCCCCTCGCACGTGCAGGTTGTGATCCACCCGCAATCCACCGTGCATGCCATGGTGGAATACTGCGATGGCAGCGTGCTGGCCCAGCTCTCGGTGACGGACATGCGGATGCCCATTCAGTACGCGCTCACGTACCCGGAGCGTTGCGAGGCGCCGGTTCCGAGAATCGAGTGGTCCCAGGCGCGGCAATGGGAGTTCCGGCCGCCGGATTTCGAGAAGTTCCCCCTGCTTCGCCTGGCCTGCGAGTGCCAGGAAGCGGGCGGCTCCGCGGGTTGCGTATTAAACGCCGCCGACGAAGTCGCCGTAGAGGCTTTCCTCGAGGGGCGCATTCCGTTCCCCTCGATATACGATATTGTACGGGAGACCTTGGACCGGATGCCCGCGCCCACGCCGCTTGGCATTGGCGAGGTTCTGGAGATCGATCGCGAGTCGCGGACCACGGCGCGCGCGCGGGTTCAAGCGCGTGCGGGCGCCGTGCCCGCCTGAATTTTTTCTATATGGAATTCACACACAGTCTGGAAGACGTCTTGTGGGTGCTGGTCCTCATTGGAGTAATGATCAACATCCATGAACTGGGCCATTATTGGGCGGCCCGCTATTTCGACGTCAAGGTAGAGGCGTTTAGCTTCGGCTTTGGGCCGCGCCTGTTCGGGTTTCGCCGCGGCGAGACGGATTACCGGGTGTCCCTGATCCCCTTCGGCGGCTACGTAAAGATGGCCGGCGACCAGGTCGCGGACCAGAACGCCCCGCCCGACCCGCGCGGCGTGCTCGCCAAGCCCCGCTGGCAGCGGCTGATCATCTCTTTCGCGGGACCCTTCATGAACATCGTGCTGGCCGTGGGCGTGCTCACCGGCACGTACATGGTCAGCTTTCCCAAGCTTGCCCGCGCGGACCTGGTAGCGCTGATCGGCGGCGTGCAACCCGATTCGCCCGCCGCCATGGCCGGGATCCAAGCCGGCGACCGGATCGTCGAGTTGGACGGCAAGACCAACCCGACCTGGGAAGACATTACGTTGAAGGAACTGGCGAGCGCGTACCGGCCCATGCGCCTCGTGGTGGAGCGCAACGGCCGACGGTTCCCGGCGGCCGTGACTCCCACTTACAGCGACCGCTCCGGCGTGGGATTCGCCGGCTGGGACGGGCGCGGAGAAGTCGAGCTGGCGAGCGTCGAGCCGGGCATGCCCGCCGAGAAAGCCGGGCTCAAGCCGGGCGACCTGATCGTCGCCGTGAACGGGCGGCCCGTCGATAACACCATCCAACTCCAGGAGATGACCAAAGGCAGCGGCGGCCAGACCGTTCAGATCGAATACGAGCGCGATGGAAAGCGGCAAACGGTCGCCATACAGCCGGTCTTCGAGGATAAAGAGGGCCCGGCGCGCTGGATGATCGGCGTGGGGCCGAGGCTGAAAGCGCACTATGTGAACTCGCGGCTCTCGCTCCCGGCCGCGTTCCACGAGTCTGTGCGCGAAAACGAAAAAGGGGCGATGATGATCGGACGGTTCCTCCAAGGCGTGGCCGAGCGGCGCATGTCGCCCAAGAACATCACCGGTCCCATCGGTATGATCCAGCTTTCGGGCGATGCGGCGCGGGAGGGCCCGTCGGTTTTCCTGGGCCTGATGTCGATGGTCAGTCTGAACCTGGCGATCTTCAACCTGCTGCCGATTCCTATTCTGGATGGCGGCGTGATCGTGATGCTGCTCATCGAGATGACCATGCAGCGCGATCTCAGCCTGACCGTGAAGGAAGCCGTGTTCAAGGTCGGCTTCGTCTTCATCATGTTGATCGTCGCCCTGGTCCTTTACAACGACATTTCGCGGTACCTGCCGTCCGGGTAGGGCATCCGGTCTCCGCATGCACGTGACCAGCGTCCCCCAATCCGGCTTGCCTCTCAACTCCCGGCTCGCCGCGGACGCGTGCGATCGCCCCGAGCGCGTCGTCTCTTTCTACCGGCATCCACGCCGCGACCTGGCCTCCTTCCAGGCGGCCGCCGCGGAGATTCGGTTTCCGGTGGAACGCCGCGCCGCGCTGGTCGCCGCGTTGCGCGCGCGGAACCCGGAAAGCGCGGCGCTCGAGCGGCTGGCCCGGCCCGGCACGGTAGTGGTGGCCGCCGGCCAGCAGGCGGGCCTGTTCAGCGGTCCGGCGTACAGCGTCTACAAGGCCCTGCACGCGGCCAAGCTGGCCGCGTGGCTGACAGACAACGGCCTGCCCGCCGTGCCCGTATTCTGGCTGGCCACCGAGGACCACGACTTTGCGGAGGTCAACCACGTCTGGGTTTTCGACGCCCAGCATCGGCCGGCGAAAGTGGAAGCGGGGCGCGCGGCCAGCGGGCAGCCAGCCGGCCTGGTGGAGCTGCCGGCTCCGCCGGTCCGCGAACTGCTCGCCGCCATGGAAGGCCTGCCGTTCGCCGCGGAAACGGCTCTCCTGGTGGAAGAATGCTACCGGCCCGGCGGGACCATGGGCGAAGGCTTCGGGGCGCTGCTGCGCCGCCTGCTACGTGATTTTGACATCCCGCAGATCGATCCCCTGCTGCCGCAGTTCCGTGAGCTGGCCGCCCCACTGCTGCGCGCCGCGGTGGAGGCGGCCCCGGAGCTTTCGGCGCGCGTCCTGGAACGCGGCCGGGAGCTGACCGCCGCGGGATACCACGCGCAGGTGCACGTAGAAGAGCATACCTCCTTCGTGTTCTTGCTCGAGAACGGCAAGCGCCTGGCGCTGCGGCGGCAGGGCGGCGAATACGCCCTGAACGGCCGCCGCATCGGCGCGACGGAGCTGATGGACTGCGCCGCCTCGCTTTCCCCGAATGCGCTGTTGCGGCCGGTGGCGCAGGATTCGATGCTGCCGACCGCGGCCTACATCGGAGGCCCGGCCGAGATTGCCTACCTGGCGCAATCGGAAGCCATCTACCGCGCCCTGCTGGGACGCATGCCGGTGGCCGTTCCACGCGCGGGTTTCACCATCCTGGACGCGCACAGCCAGAAGCTGATGGAACGGTACGGCCTGGCGTTGCCGGATTTCTTCGCCGGCGAGGACGCCTTGCGCGAGCGCGTGGCGGCGCGGCTCGTACCGCCGTCGCTAGCCGCATCGGTGCGCGAGGCGGCGGCCTCGGTGGAAAGCGCGGTGGACCGTTTGCGCGGCGACATGGCGGGCTTCGACCCCACGCTCGGGCGCGCGCTGGACCGCGGCGCCCGCAAGATCCGCTATCAAATCGAGAAGATCGGGCGCAAAGCGGCGCGGGAAGCCCTGTCCCGCGACGCCCGCGCGCGCCGCGACGCCACGTCGCTCTACGGTCTGATCTACCCCGAGCGCCATTTGCAGGAGCGGCTGTATTCGATTCTCCCGTTCCTGGCCAAGCACGGCCCCACGCTGATCGAGCGAGTCTACGACGCGCTTCAACCGGACAGCCCCGACCACCGCATCCTGGCGCTGGAGCAGATCCCGGCGTCCTCGCAGTAATCGACCTGATACAAACTTTTGATGCCGCTGTCACGCGCATAGTGCTACACTTAGGATAAGAAGTAACACTATAAGAAACAGCACCATAGGGAGAAATTTTCAATAAATGGCAAGAAAAAGACTTTCCGACGATGTGGCCGGGTCCGCCAAGGCTATGGCTCCATCCAGCCGCCCACCCATGGGGCGCGCCAAGCACAGCCCGACGCGGAAGACGACGCCCGAGGACCGGGGCGCCAGCGCGCTGTCCGCCGCGGCGGAGGTTGGGCCGGTTGCGGCGCCTTCCCGCCAGGAGATCGCCCGGCTGGCTTACGCGTACTGGGAAGCCCGAGGCTGGCGGGAAGGCAGCTCCGAGGAAGATTGGATCAGAGCGGAGCGGGACTTGGCTGCCCGCATTTCCACGGCCAGCGCGTAAACCTTACTTGTATTTTCGGAGCACGGCCAGCAGCCGGCCCTGGATTTGGATGTCGCGCGCGGGAACAAACAGAGGCTGCATTGTCGAATTAGCCGGCTGGAGTCGAACCATGTCCTCCGATTCCCGGTAGAACCTCTTCAAGGTAGCTTCCGAGTCCGCCAGCAGCGCAACCACGATATCGCCGTCCCGCGCTTCCGACGCGCGCTGCAGCAGGATGAAGTCTCCGCTGCAGATGTGGTCGTCGATCATCGAGTCGCCGCGCACTTCCAGGGCGAAGACGTCCGGATTGTTGGCATAATCCACAAAACTGAGCGTCTGGCGCTGCTCGATGGCCTCCACGGGGGCGCCCGCGGCGATGCGCCCCAAGAGCGGCGTCTCGGGCGGAGCCGGCTTCTGCCGCCGCTGATCCTGCACGTACTTGGGCGCTAGCTCGAGCGAGCGTCTGCGGTTGACGCCGCGCTTGAGATAGTGTTTGGCCTCCAAGGCCGAGATGTGCTTATGCACGGTGGCCAGAGACGCCAGGTCCAGCCCGTGCGCGATTTCCTCATAGCTGGGGCAATAGCCGTTATCGTCCAGAAAACCAGCGATGAAATCCATCACCTGCTTCTGCCGCCTAGTCAGGGCCATGGGGCGTTCCTCACCCTAATTGTGGGCGAATAAAAAGAGAAAAACAAGAGGAAGCCGAAAAAAAGAACTCCTCCCGCCGATAAGACCATTGATGGGGGCCGCCGCATGATCTCGATCCGCGAGTCTGTTTCCGACTTGGAGCGCGCCGATCGGTTGCGGCGGGAAACGCTCGAATGCTATATCGCAGCCATCCGTAGCGTCGCCCATTATGCGATCGAACTGGAAGAGAAGGCCACCGAAGCGCACCGGCGGCACTTGGAGGCTCTTGCCGGCGAGGTGGAGGCGGACATTCCGGGAGCGCTGGTCCAGAGCCGCGCCTCGCTGCGGGGGCTGCTGCGCGAGTATCGCGATAAGGCGTCCCAGTTCATCGGCGATCTGCGGAGGGAGATGGAGAATTCGGTCAGCGCCCTGCAGCAGATCATGGAGAGTCTGGCGCAAAGCGACGGCGATCACGACATCCGGCTGCGCGGCTCGCTGACTCGCCTGCGCGAGATTTCGGCTTCGCCGGAGTGCGGCGCGGTAGGCTCGGCCATTCTGTCGGTGGCGAACGCCGTGGAGCAAAGCGTCGAGCAAATGCGCCACCAGCACCAGCTTACAATCTCGCAGTTTCAGGTGGAGATTCGCATGCTGCACCAGCGCATCGACGGCCTGGAACGGGCCGCGATGCTGGACGCCATGAGCAAGCTCCTCAACCGCGGCGAGATGGAGTCGCGCATCCGCGAGGCCGCCGCCGAGAATTTCTCGTTGCTGTTGATGCGCACCAAAGGTCTGAGCGCCGCCGAGCGGCAGTTTGGAGCGCCAGTCGCCGCCGAAATGGCGGGAGCGTTCGGCAAACGGCTCCGCAACAGCTTGCCTCCCGACGCCCTCATCGGCCAGTGGGATGACGAGGCGTTCATCGCCAAGGTGGATCTGCCGAAGCGCGAGGCCGTGGCTGCCGCCCGGCGGGTCGCCGAAGGCCTCTCGGGGGCCTATTCCTGCCTGCGCGACGGAAGGACCGTCCGGCCTTCGCTGCAGGTCAGCGTAGCCGTGGTGGATAGAGAATCGGGCGAGCCTCCCACGCGGACCTTGGCGCGCGCGCGGGAGTTCTTCGCGTAAGAGACGGACACGGCCGCGCCGCGTCACATCAGCGTCAGCGGATCCACGTCGATCGCCAGCGCCGTGGCGCTCCATTTGCGCTCCAGCGCGAAACGGCGCACCCGCTGCAACGTTTCGCCGAGAGCCTTCCGGCTGGCGGCTTTGATTAGGAGTTGGTAGCGGTATTCTTTCTTCAGGCGCGGAACGGGCGCCTCGGCCGGACCCAGGATCCTTAACTTCTCCGGAGGCGGCGTCAGCAGCATCCCCAGGTCCGCGCTCATGCGCAGGGCCAATTCCTTTTTCTCGCTCCGCACCAGCACGTTGGCCATGGCGCTGAACGGCGGGTAAGCCATCAGGCGGCGGAAGTTCAGCTCTTTTTCGTAGAACGCCCCGTAGTCCTGCGCGGCGGCCATGCGCACGGCGTAGTGGTCCGGGTTGACGGTCTGAATCAACACGATGCCCGGAACGCTGCCCCGCCCGGCGCGCCCCGCCACCTGCGTGAGCAATTGAAATGTGCGTTCGGCCGCGCGGAAATCCGGCATACCCAGACCGACATCGGCGGAGACCACCCCCACCAGCGTCACGTTGGGGATGTCGTGCCCCTTGGCGATCATCTGCGTGCCCACCAGAATGTCGTACCGGCCGTCGCGAAAATCCCGCAGGATGGTCTCGTAGCGCCGCTTGCCGGTCACGGCGTCACGATCCAGGCGCGCGATCCGGGCGGCCGGGAAAGCATGGCGCAGCTCCTCCTCCACGCGCTCCGATCCCAGCCCCAGGAAGTAAATGTGCTCGCTGGCGCACTTCGGGCACTTGGTGGGAACCTTCTCGGCGTAGCCGCAATAGTGGCACAGCAGGCGGCGATCCCGCTTGTGGAACGTCAGCGTCACCGAGCAGTTGACGCACTCCACGCGCTGGCCGCAGGCCCGGCAGGCCACGAAGCTGGAGAAACCCCGGCGGTTCAACAGGACGATGGTCTGCTCGCGGTTGGCGAGCCGCTCGCCGATGGCGTCCAACAGCTTGCGGGAGAAGGTGGCCTGCTTGCGCGTCTCCAGAAACTCCTGCCGCATGTCGATCAACTCCACCGTGGGCATGGGGCGCTCCTCGACGCGGGCCGGCGCCTCAAGCAGCGTATACTTGCCGCGCGCGGCGTTATAGCGGCTCTCGAGACTGGGCGTGGCGGAGCCCAGCACCACGCACGCTCCGGCCGCCTGGGCGCGGACCACGGCCACATCCCGGCCGTTGTAGCGCGGCGTTTCTTCCTGCTTGTAGCTGCCGTCGTGTTCCTCGTCGACCACGATCAGGCCCAGCCTTTGCACCGGCGCGAACACGCCCGACCGCGTGCCCACCACCACCGTGGCGGCGCCCGAGCGGATGCGCCGCCACTGCTCGGAGCGCTCCACGCCGGAAAACGCGCTGTGCAGAATGGCGACGCGGTCTCCGAAACGCGAAAAGAACTGGCCCGCCATCGCCGGAGTGAGCGCGATTTCGGGAACCAGCAGGAGCGCTCCGCGCCCTTCCGCCGCGGCCGTCTCGATGGCGTTCAGATAGACTTCGGTCTTCCCCGAGCCGGTGACGCCGTGCAGCAGGAACGCCTGAAACCGCCGGGCCTGGATCGCCTGGCGAATCTGCTCGAAGGCGGACTGTTGAGCCGGATTGAGAGCATGACGGGGGCTTGCCGCCATGCTGGAAATAACCGTGGTTTCCGGCTTCAGCCAGACCAGACCTGTGCGCGCCAGCGCGCGCGCCGCCGGGCCGGCGTTCCTGACCTGGTCCTCCAGGTCTTTCAGGTTGTGCGACCCCGGGTGCAGTTCCAGAAACGCATGCAACTCGCGCTCGGACTTGCCGAGTTTGGGAAGAGGTAGCGGAGCGCCGGCCAGCCCCACGCGCAGGCGCCGGGAGGGCGCACGCAACGGATCGCGCTGGGCGGCGACGTGCTCGGAGGCGATGAAGCCCCGGCGTTCGAGCGACCGCAGCATCCTGTCCGCCAAAGGGAGAGTCTTAGCCAGATAAGCGGCCGACAGCGGACGCTTCTCCAACAAGCTCAGGAGACGGGCCACGGCGTCATCCGGGTTGGAATCCAGCAACAACTGGCGCGTGGCGTCGCGGCCCGCATCGGTGAGCGACCAGACCTTCCCGGGGCGGCCCTCCGGGGGCGGCAGCATGCTCCGCAGCGCTTCACCCAGCGGCGCGCAGTAATAGCCCGCCATCCACCGGCCCAGGGCCATCAGCTCCGCATCCAGCGCCGGCTCGGAGTCGATCAGCCGCAGCGCTTCGCGCGCGGGCACGTCAGGCCGCTCGTCATGACACCTGAGGATCACCCCGATGAGTTTTCGCGGACCGAACGGCGCCAGGATACGGCAGCCGGGGCGCGCCCGATGACGCAGCGTATCGGGCAGCGCGTATGTGAAGGGCCGATCGAGCGGCGCCGGCATGCTGACGTCGCAGTATGCAAACGAACCCTCGGGCATGGACCCTTCAGGATAAACCGCGCCGCTCCGCGTGGGGAACGCCGGGTTTTGCGCCGGCCTCTACCGCCACCACGGGCTGACGGGCTGCCCCGGCTCCGGTTTTCGCCGGCTGGGGCCCGGCCTGCGCGTCTCCGCCTTGCGCGCCGCGGCAGCGGCGCGGTCGGCGGCGTACGCGAGCAGGTCGTCGTTTGTCAGTTCGTGACCGCCTTCATGGTGGGCTTCCAAATCGGCGGTCAACTTGTGAGCGCACAGGGCCGGGCCCTCTTGAATTCCGACGTGGTGCTTCAGGAACAGAGCCATATCGACGCTTACCACGAGCCGGATATACGTCCTGGCTCCGCTGGGGTAATCGAATTTATACACACGCCTGTTCTGTTCCTGCTGAAACCCCATGTATCGCAATCCCACCTCAGTCTCTCCCCGGCCGGAATCGAACGTGCCTGGAAGCCGATTTCACTCAGCCGTACCAGCGGCTTTTCCCGCTGGACACCAACGACGGACGCCGAAGCTGGCTTCCATCGTTGGACTTACCAACGCGGCTCGCGACGCTGCCGCGGCCCACCGCCGCCGCTGCCGCCCCGCGGTCCACCGCCGCCGCCACGGAACGACCGGCCTCCTTCGGGCTTGGGCCGCGCCTCGTTGACGTTGAGCGCGCGCCCGTTCACCTCGGCGCCATTCAAGGCGGCGATGGCCCGATCCGCCTCGGCGGCGTCCGTCATTTCGACAAATGCGAACCCGCGGGAGCGGCCTGTATCCCGGTCGGTCACCAAGTTTACGCGCTCCACATTCCCGTGTGGCTCAAAGAGCGAACGGATGGACGATTCGGTCGCGGCAAAATCCAAATTGCCTACGAAAATGTTCTTCATGTTTTTTTCCTTCGTTCTTGACTGTTCAGGCGCGAGACGAGGCAGATTGGACTCCGGCCAGGCTGTTGCAGGACGATCAAAGACAGTTCAAGTCTAGCAAATTTTTGCGGAGATCGCTGATGAGTTCAGCAGATTGAGAGCAAGAAGGCAGGCAGGCCCAGAGGGCGCCCCGGCCTGCCTCACTGGCGGGCGTGCGATCATGTGGATCTATGCCTGCCACGCCGCACACGGAAACGCACTTCGAGGCCTCCGCCACGGTTCGAGACGTGGTGATTGGAATGGCGGACGGCCTGACGGTTCCGTTCGCCCTGGCCGCCGGCCTCACGGGGACGGCCGCCGCCAGTACGCAACTGGTGGTGATCGCGGGGCTGGCGGAAATCGCCGCGGGTTCCATCGCCATGGGCCTGGGCGGTTACCTGGCGGCGCGCACGGATCGCGACCATTACGAATCGGAGCGCCGGCGCGAGGTGTACGAAGCGGTACACCTGCCCGACAAGGAAAGGGAGGAGGTGGCCGAGGTCTTTCGGGCGTACGGCATGACCGAGGAGGCCATCGTCCCCGTGGTGACCGCCATCAGCGCCGACCAGAAACGCTGGGTGGATTTCATGATGCGCTTCGAGCTGGGCTTCGAAGAGCCCGACCCCAAGCGCGCCCGCAACAGCGCGGCCACCATCGCCGTGTCGTACATCGCCGGCGGTCTGGCGCCGCTGGCGCCGTACATGATTGCGGGGAACGTTGTCACCGGGCTCAAATTCTCCGTGGCGGTGACGCTGGCCGCGCTGTTCCTGTTCGGCTACGTGAAGGGCAAGCTCACGGGAATCGCGCCCCTGCGCGGAGGCCTGCAAACCGTCACCATCGGCGGGTTGGCTGCAGCCGCGGCGTTCGGCCTGGCCAAGCTGATCAGTTGAACACACGCGCCCCACGACAACGGGCCGCGGGGCGCCCCATACGGGAGGCTTTCTACCGCTACGATACATAGTGGATGACAAAGCGGACCCGCAGGTCCTATCGCGTCTTCCGGCTGGAAACCTGGGAGGCGTTTTTACGGCTGATCACCAAGCCGCCTTTCTCGAACTGGGCGTTCCGCGGCGAGCGCGACGAGCGCTGGCCGCTCTATAGCTCGCTTTCGCGCTACCTCCAGAACTTCGGCGTCGCGCCAGCGGCCTGGCCCGAACAGGAAGGGCGCATCCTGCGCATCTTCAAGCGCAAGGCGCACCAGTTCCTCCAGACGCCGCCCGAGCCGGACGACGATTTCCAATGGCTGGCGCTCATGCAGCACCACGGCGCGCCGACGCGGCTCATCGACTTCACGTGGTCGCCATACGTGGCGGCGTTCTTCGCCCTGGAGCGTACCCTGGCCGACGGCGTGGTGTGGGCCATGAACCCCGCGCTGGTCGATAGCGGCCGCGCGCCCTACCCGGCGCGCACCGACCCGCGGGTGAAAAGCACGTTCCGGCGCTACTTCCTCCCCGGCAAGCACCGCTTCATCTGGATGGGCGAGCCGCACACCATGAACCGCCGCCTGATCGCGCAATCCGGGACCTTCGTCGTGCCGGGCGTGCTGGACGTACCCATCGAAAACATGCTGACGCGCGCCGACCAGGAGAACCTGCTGGCCAAGATCGTCCTGGCGAACGCGGTGCGCGAAGTGGGCATGCGCGAGTTGTACCGCATGAACATCACGTACGCGACGCTGTTTCCGGATCTGGACGGCTTGGCGAAATCCATGGCCTACGAGCTGGAATTCCACTGGGCGTACAACCCCAAGACTATGGAGCGGTACAAGACGTGAAGGGTGAACCGCTGACCGCTACCCGCTGTCCGCTTTCCGCCATGGGCGCGGACGGGGTGGCATTCGGGCGGGCGCGCTCGGGCTCAGTCCGGGGGTGAGGCTTGGGCCGCGGGGAGAGGCCGCTTTCCAGACGCGCGGCGCGGCCGGTGAGGCTGCGGGAAGCTCCCGAAAACTCGGACTCCCGCAGAACTCGGGCTGAACTCGGCTGAACTCGGCTGTCAACGCCTTGAGCGGGATAGCCGATTCTGGTATCCTCAAGTACGTTGAAATCATAGACCTGTTCCTCCCGGCCGCGGAGGCTGGGCCTACCTGCGAGGTTCATATGTCAGGCCATTCCAAATGGGCCACGATCAAGCATAAGAAGGCGTCCCTGGACGCCAAGCGCGGGAAGGTATTCACGCGCCTCATCAAGGAAATCTCGATCGCTGCCCGGCAGGGCGGGGATCCCGAGGGCAATCCCCGGTTGCGTACCGCCATCCTGGCCGCCAAGAACGTCAGCATGCCCGCCGACAATATCAAAAAGGCCATCATGCGCGGCACGGGCGAACTGGAAGGCGGGCAGATCGAAGAGGTCATGTTCGAAGGCTACGGCCCCGGCGGCGCCGCGGTTCTGGTGAGCGTGGCCACCGACAACCGCAACCGCACCGTCAGCGACATCCGCCATGTCTTCTCCAAGAACGGCGGCAACATGGCGGAGCAGGGCGCCGTCGCCTGGATGTTCGAGCGCAAGAGCCAGATCGTCGTGCCGGCCGAGAAGGCAAGCGAGGACCAGATCATGGCCGTCGCGCTCGATGCCGGCGCCGACGACCTGAAGCTGGAAGGCGAGCACTGGGTGGTTCTCTCCGCCCCCGAAGCGCACGACGCGGTTCTCAAGGCGCTGGAAGCCGCCCGCCTCCACCCCGACGAAGCCGCCATTGCCATGGTCCCCAAGAACCTCATCAAGCTGGAGGGCAAGAACGCGGGAACCATGCTGCGGCTGAGCGAAGCGCTGGAGGACCACGAAGACGTGCAAAACGTCTACTCGAATTTCGATATCGACGAGAAGGAACTGGAGGCGCTGGCGCAGTAACGTGCGGATCCTGGGCGTCGATTGCGGATCGCGGCGCACCGGCTACGGCGTGATCGAAACCGACGGCGCGGAACACCGGATAATCGCCGCGGGAGTGATTCGGACCACCCCGGCGCGGCCTTTCGAGGAGCGGCTGCTGGAGATCGCGGAAGGGTTGCGGCGGCTCATCCGGGAACACGCCCCCGAGGCCGTCGCGGTCGAAGAGGTTTTTTGTTCGGTGAACGTCAAATCGGCGCTGAAGCTGGCGCACGTGCGGGGAGCCGCTCTGCTGGTGATTGCCGAAACAGGGTTGGATGTGGCCGAGTATTCGCCGCTCGAAATCAAGAGGAGCGTGGTGGGATACGGCCGGGCGGAGAAACGCCAGGTCCAGATGATGGTTCAATCGCTGCTCCGCCTGCCGGAAGGCGTGGAATCGGAAGACGCCTCCGATGCGCTGGCCGCCGCCATCTGCCACGCCACCCACGCCGGCGCGGCGCGGAGGGCCTCCGTATGAAATGGCTCCTGGTCTTGCTGGCGGCCGGTTCGCTGGGGGCGGCTGACGGGCCGCGGCTTTTCTTTTCCCAGTCCTTTCCGGGCAGTTCCCCGGCTTACTTCCAGGTTTCGCTGGCCCGGAACGGCGACGTGGAGTATGCCGAAGCGCCCAACGACGACGATCCGGTTCGGTTCAGTCTAAGCGAAGGCGAGGCGGACGAAGTGTTCCGCCTGGCAGGGGATCTGGGCTATTTTACGCGCGCGCTGGAATCGCCCCTCAAGGTGGCCTTCATGGGGACCAAGACGCTGCGCTACGAAGACGGAGACCGGAAGAACGAGGTGAAGGTCAACTATTCGACGGACCCTTCGGCCCAGGCGCTGCTGGACTGGTTCGCGCGCATGGGAGAATCGGCCCGCGACCGCATCGATCTGGAACGCGCCGCGAAGTACGACAAACTGGGCGTTGACCAGGCGCTGCTGACGCTCCAATCGGACATGGATCGCAAGCGGCTGACGGACGCCGCGCAGTTCCTGCCCATTCTGGACCTTATCGCCAAGGGCGAATCCTACATGCACATGGCGCGGCAGCGAGCGTCGGAGATCGCCGAGGCGATTCGCAAACCGAAGCCGTAGGGCATTTTGCCCACGCTACATCTTCAAGAGCCGGATGCTTCCGTTCGAGGTCCCCAGATCGAAGAGTGGACCCCCGGCGCCGAGCGTGCCGTCAAGCCGGTTCTTGTCGAGCACGCCCATCGACTTGATCTCGAAGTCGCAGGTAATCGAGGAGTCGCCGGCGTGGGCGATCACGTGGGCGTTCGGCTGGCCAGGCAGGCGCAGCGTGATCGAGGCGTTGGAGGTGGACACGCCGAGGTCGTTCGAGTAATTCGGCGGCAGGGTCAGATCCACGCTTCCGTTGGAGGTATCCAGCCGCACGGGCCGCCCGGACTGGGCGATGTTCGCCTGGATGCTGCCGTTGGAGGTGCTGGCATCGAGCGATCCGCGCAGGTTGTCGGCGCGGATGCGCCCATTAGAGCTGTGGACCACGGCGTCGCCCGCGACGTCAATCAACTCGACCGCGCCGTTGCTCGTCTGGGCGTCCAGGCTGCCTTTCAGGTCTTGGACACGGATCAGGCCGTTGCTGGTTCTGAGCTTGGCTGGGCCGGCGCCATCCACTGTGCGGATGGCTGCGTTGGAGGTCGAGATGCGATCCAGGGTGGCCGTGCGTGGGATCCGGATGGTGAAGCGCGCCCCCTGGTTGCTGCGCCGATCGGAGGGTCGCACGGCCCGGATCGACACCGCCTGCGGGCTGTTGGAAACGTCAATTTGCAGCGAGTCGGCCGCCTCAGCCGTCGGGCCGTATTTCACCCCGGCGATATCCACGACGTCCTGTTCCCAGCCGGAGACCTCGACGGAGCCGTTGAAGCTCTCCACGGAAACGCTCCCACCCGCTTTCAGGGGGTAGCTGAAATGAAAGTCCTTCTGGTATTTCTGAAAGCCGCCCAGGTCTTCCAGGTCGCAAGCCGCCAGGCCGAGCAGGGCAGCCGCCACCGGAAAGAGAAGAAGTCTTGCGCGCATGATGGTCCTCGCCCGGCAGATACGCAAACCCGGAGCGGTTTGTTCCGCGCCGGAGTACAATGAGCCAAATATGACGCCCGTGAACGACCCCGCGGTCGAGCCGGAACCGGAGGAAATGGGCGAGGTTTCGCGGCTGATAGGCGTTTTCTTCGAGCCGGCAAAAGCGTTCGCCGATATTGTGGAGCGGCCCCGGTGGTTGGTTCCCATGGTCCTGGCGATCCTGGCCAGCCTGGCTTATACGATTTCCTTGGGACAGCGCATCGGCTGGGAGCGGATCATCGATCAGCAGATCCAGTCGCGGGCGGCGCAGATGTCGGAGCAGCAGCGCGCCGCGGTGGAGCGGTCCAAGCCGTTGCAAGTGAAGATTGCTTCCGTCGCCTCCTACGCGGGGGTGTTTCTCGGAATTCCGGCCTACTACCTGGCGGCGTCCGGCGTTTTGTTCCTCATCGTCAACGGGCTGATGGGCGCCGCGGCGCGCTTCAAGCAGGTCTTCGCCGTCATGTGCTACGCCGGGCTCCCCGGCGCGATATACGCGGCGCTGGCCGCCGTCTCGGTGAACTTGCAGAGCGACCCGGCGGACTTTGACATCAAGAACCCGCTGCCATTTAATCCGGGCTGGTGGATGTCCCCGGATGGCGCGTCCAAGTTCCTGCGATCGCTGGCCGCTTCCGTGGACCTGTTCAGCATCTGGAGCCTTTTGCTGATCGCCGCCGGGCTGAATGCCGCGGGCGGGAAGCGGCTGACGTTCGGCGGCGCGCTGGCGGCCGTCGTCCTGCCCTGGGCGGTTCTGTGCCTGGCCCGAGCCACCCTCATCGCCCGCTGACCGGAATGGCGGATTTGAGATAAACAGCTCCAAAATTGGCTGGGCTTGATATACAATCGATGCCGGGCAGGATGGCAGGACAAGACTCTGAATCTCATTGCGCGTAACGACGGAGATACTTCTATGCAGCAGTTCAAACCAGATCCGGAGGACTCGCGGGGGGTTTCGACTACGGAAGACAAAGAAGCCGGCGCTGCGGCGGCGCCCAAACGCTTTCCGTTCTCCTGGGGAGCGTTTTCCTTCCCCGCCTTGTGGTTGATGGCGCATGACCAAGTCGGATGGGGCGGGCTGGTGATGCTGTTCACCGCCCTGGTGAACACCCTCTGCTGGATGCTGCCTCAATACGTGAGCGCCGACCAGCCATCCGCAGGCATAACGGTCTTCGTGTTCCTGGCCGGATATTGGATCATGTCTGTCGCGCTGGGAATCAAAGAAGGCTCCATTGCTTGGAAGGAAGGAATCTACTCGAGCGTCGAGGAACTGAAAAGAAGCGAACTGAAGTGGACGATCGTCGGGCTGCTGTTCGCGATTTTCAATATCTGGGGAGAGATAGTGTTTGCGTCGGCGGTCTTCTCGTCGATGCGAGAGTGATCGCCGGCGGAAGGGCGGTTTGCCGCGCGGCCCCTTTCGCGCGGACCCGCGCGCGGCGTTCAGCGGACCTCGTCGGGGAACGAGAATACGGGGTCGATGTCCACAGGGATGCCGGCGGTGTTGGCCAAAGCGGCGGTCAACGCGGGCGGTATTTTGCCGTAGCGCGCAAACCAGGCTTCGGCGCGGGCGCGGGAGCCGGCGGCCTCGATGGAAAGCAGCTCCTTGGCGAGTTGCGCGATGACGGCGGGCATGCGCGCGTAGTCGATGGCGTAACGGCCGCCGGCGGGGGTCACGGCGCGATTTTCGAGGAGGTAGTTGAACTCCATGGTTTCGGCGCGGCCGTGCGCTTCGCCGACGCCGATGCGCAGCGTGCGGAACACGCCGGCGACGTAGGAGGCGTAATACTCCTCGAGATTGGTCCGGGGAAACGCGCCGCGGTCCACCAGCCATTTCAGGCTGAACATGCCGACGATGTCGGCCTTGGCTTCCTCCAGGCCGGAGTAGGCCGGCCCGATGGCCTCATTGATATCCACCTGCTTGCCGTTCTCGTGGGCGAAGGCGGGGCCGAGGCCGTGGGCGATTTCGTGCAGCAGCGTGCCGGCCAGATAGCCTTCGCCGGTGGCTTTGGCCGCTTGCGCGGGGGGCAGGAGTTGGCGCGCCACGGGCACAATCACATAGGTCACGCGCGCATCCATGAAATTCTTGAAGAAAATTCTCTTGGCTCCCTTGGCTTGGTGGATGCGGGGGTCGTTGGGCAAAGTATCGGCCACGGCCTGATAGCCGTGGCGCAGATCTCCGGCGCGGTAGGGCGCGTCCATCACTTCCATGGGAGCAAGGCGGCCGTGCAGCGAGGGGCGGTCGGCGGCGTCCACCGGAAGAGCATCCTGCATGTCGGGCACGTACTTCTCGTAGATGGCGAGTTTGCGGCTCTCCTCGTCGTTGCGGATGAGGATCGACGCGCCATACGAGGTCTTCACGGCGAGCAGGCCGTCGAGATAGGTTTCGTACGGAGCGAAAATGACGTCGAACTTGGGGTTCTTCAAATCCACCCACGCCAGATCGCTCTTGTAGTAGTCGTCGGTGAGCAGCGCGTCGGCGCGCAGGCGCAGGAAAAGGCCGAAGGCGGGGTCTGCGCTGAGGGCGGCGGCCTCGCGCAGCGCCTTGGACGCGGGTTCCAGCAGGGCCTTGTACTCTTCGTGGTAGGGAACGCCGATGAGGCGGCCGTTGCGCCATTTCACGATGGCGTAGGGGTTGAAGACGGCGGCGCGGTCGTCCGGATGCTGGCGGAGGTACTGATCGATGCGCGCGGGCGTCAGATCGGGCGGGTATAGGTCGTGGCCCGGAGGCATGGGATCGTTGCCGGCGAACGGCCGGTTGTCGTCGAGAAGGTCCCAGCGGCTGCCCATGATCATGAGGAGCCGCTTCAGGGCGGCGTCGGGGGTGGAGTTGTAGAGCGCGAGTCCCGCCAGGTCGCTCTGCCGCCAGAACACGTCGTCCAGGAGGCGCGCGGCTTCCACGAGCTTCCCGACCATTTGAACTTCCCGCGGGGAAAGCCCGCTGGCGCGAAACGGCATTTCGACGCGTTTCCACTTCGCAAGGCGCTCCGGCGCGTTGTGAACAGGCGGGGCCGCCGCGAGCAGGACGAATAGCGCGGCGGGAACGAGCGACTTTCGCGCCATGGAAATCATGGTATCGCGGCAGGCAGCAAAAAGGCGGCCGCCTTCGGCGCCATGTACTCCAACGCGTCCAGCAGATCGTGCCCGGAATCGAGAATCTCCAGGCGCGCGTTAGAGCGCATGGCGGCGAACTCGCGGGAACATTGCGCCGGAACTACCTCATCGCGCGAGCCGTGGAAGAGCAACGCGGGCTGGCCGGTGGTGGTGAGGCGATCAAAGCCGCCCTCCGCTAGGTCGGGAACGCCGACGCTTGCGCCCGCGGCTTCCAGGCGCTCCCGAAAATACCGCGCCTTCCGGGAAGAGGGACCGGAAGCGAACCCATGCAAATAGACGATGCGCGTCATGGGGGCGGTTGCGAGGGCGCAGGAGAAGGGCTGCCGGGCGCCGGCGAGAACTTGATTTCGGAGTCCGCGCCGAAGAGCTTGAACGGCTCGTAGCGGAACAGGTTCTCGGTGGTCGTCTGGCCATCCACGATGTGCTGGTGGTGGACCGAGACGGGCGCCATGAAGCCATGCGGCGACATGACGTAGTCAACAGTCGCTTCATCGCGGATGGAGCGTTTGGACGATTGCCGGATTGCCCAGACCCAAACCCGCAACGGAAGGCCGTCGGACTTCCCGACCCAGAGCTTTCCGGCGAGTGGAAGGCGAGCCGCCTGGCTGCCGTCAAAGAGCAACTCACCCTTGGCGGGCGATCTCTGCTGCCAGCTGAAGACCAGCGCATTGTCCCCGCCAATACGCTCCTCACCCGAGGGCAGGATCAGCATATCCTCCTGGCCGCGGTTCGTAAACGCGAGGAGGATCATCGCATAATCGGTCCCCAGGTCCTGCAGCCCATAATGGGCGAAGTCCTCCAGCATCCGCTTGCGTTCGCGGTCGTCGGGGGACTGCACGCCGAGAGAAAGAGCATGCCGGGCGCTTTCAGCGGACTGCACGGGGTGGCCGTCCACGGAAATCACCTGACGAAATTCGAGGAGATCTTTCGAGGCGGACCCCTTGAGGGGCGCGACCGTGTATTCCGACACGATGGTACGGACCTTCCCTTGCGGCTTAAGAGGCTCGGTGGCCGCCTTCCCGATACGGATTCGGGGGGGCCGCAGAACCGTGGCCCGCTGTTCGAGCGTCTCCCGGGTCAGAACCAGCGGGGCTTTCTGCGCGAGGAGTTCGGCTTGCTCGGCGACCCGCGAGAGGATGTCCGGGGCGGGAGGCGGCTGGCCGGCACCCGCCAAACAGACCGCCAAAAACAGGAGCATGTGCTTCATTCTACAGCATTTGCCTGGACATTCGCAGGGGGAGCGGTTTTTCTTGCCTGGGCCTTGCATCCCATTGCCGCGTCTGCTATTCTAATCAAGTCGCCGAATTCAGGATCTGAAGCGCGTAGTGCGCCCCTTGCCAAACGGCGGGTGGGGTGGTATAAAGGGACAGATCCTTTTTAAGGAATGGTAACAAAACTCCGCGCGGGCCACCGCGTGGAGCGGAAAACGGCCTTCCTGTTTGGCTCTTTTTTACGTTTCAAGATTCTCGGCCGTAGGCGTCCCTCGCGGGAGGCCGGGCCGGAACAAGTTCGAGGCCTGCCGCTGGCCTCCGTATGACGAATGCGGGGGCGGGCGCGCGCGGATCTTTGACAATTCGGTTGGATGCAGTAAGGAAAGAACTCGCCAGTTTTTCGAGTAAAACCGGAACGATTGACTCTACATGTTTACATGAGAGTTTGATCCCGGCTCAGAATCAACGCTGGCGGCGCGCCTAACACATGCAAGTCGAACGAGAAAGGGGAGCAATCCCTGAGTAAAGTGGCGTACGGGTGAGTAACACGTGGGTAATCTACCTCCTAGTGTGGAATAACCCTGGGAAACCGGGGCTAATACCGCATAATCCCGAGAGGGGAAAGCAGCAATGCGCTGAGAGAGGAGTCCGCGGCCGATTAGCTAGTTGGCAGGGTAAAAGCCTACCAAGGCAGAGATCGGTAGCCGGCCTGAGAGGGCACACGGCCACACTGGCACTGAAACACGGGCCAGACTCCTACGGGAGGCAGCAGTGGGGAATCTTGCACAATGGGGGAAACCCTGATGCAGCGACGCC
>JBEKHV010000018.1:0-72884 GCA_050012095.1 Bryobacteraceae bacterium
GTGGTGCGGCGGTACGGCGAAGCGCCGGAAGCGCCGCTGCGGGAGCGGGTCGCGAAGGCCCTGGTCAACAAGGGCATTACGCTGGGCAGCTTGAACCGCAGCGAGGAAGCGATCGCGGCTTACGACGAGGTGGTGCGGCGGTACGGCGACGCGACGGAAGCGCCGCTGCGGGAGCAGGTCGCGACGGCCCTGGTCAACAAGGGCTTTAGGCTGGGCATTTTGAACCGGAGCGAGGAAGAGATCGCCGTTTACGACGAGGTGGTGCGGCGGTACGGCGACGCGACGGAAGCGCCGCTGCGGGAGCGGGTCGCGACGGCCCTGGTCAACAAGGGCTTCACGCTGGGCAGCCTGAATCGTAGCGAGGAAGCGATCGCAGCTTACGACGAGGTGGTGCGGCGGTTCGGCGACGCGACGGAAGCGCCGCTGCGGGAGCGGGTCGCGACGGCCCTGGTCAACAAGGGCTATAGGCTCGGCATTTTGAACCGCAGCGAGGAAGCGATCGCAGCTTGCGATGAGGTGGTGCGGCGGTTCGGCGACGCACCGGAAGCTTCGCTGCGGCGGTCGGTCGCGATGGCCATGGTCAACGAGGGCGATGCGCTGGGCAGCTTGAACCGTAGCGAAGACGCGATTGCAGTTTACGACGAGGTGGTGCGGCGGTACGGCGACGCGCCGGAAGCGCCGCTACGGGAGCCGGTCGCGGAGGCCTTGGTCAGCAAGGGCGTTAGGCTGGGCAGCTTGAACCGCAACGAAGAAGCGATTACGGTCTACGACGAGGTGGTGCGGCGGTTTGGCGACGCGCCGGAAGCGCCACTGCGGGAGTGGGTGGCGAAGGCCATAGTCAATAAGGGCGTTACGCTGGGCAGCTTGAACCGTCGCGAGGAAGCGGTCGCGGTCTACGAGGAGGTAGAGCGGCGGTTCGGCGACGCGACGGAAGCCGAACTGCAGAGGTTGGTGGTGAAAGCGCGGGCGCAGATGGGAAACTCACCGCCGGAACCGTCTCCGACACCAGGGGCAGGGGCCTGAGCGATTTCGCCCCACAGCCAGTGGATGCCGGGGTAAAGACCACCTTGAAGTAAACTGGTGAGGGAGGTCACCACCGTGCCGTTTGAGCGGATTTCCATCGACCCGAGGATCTGCCATGGCCAGGCGTGCGTGAAGGGCGCCCGGATTCCCGTTCATCAAGTTGTCCGCATGATGGCGAACGGCGACGCCGTAGAGGACCTGCTGGCCGAGTACGCCTCGCTGTCCCGCGAGGACATCATGGCTTGCCTCGACTATGCGGCCGAGTTGGCGGAAGAGCAGGTCACGCCGATTCAGACTGCCAGTCTCTGACGGATGAAGATCCTGGTCGACGAGAACATCCCGCGCATGACGGTGGAACGCCTTCGCGGACTTGGCCACGATGTAAGAGACGTCCGTGGGACAGCGGACCAGGGTGCGGCCGGCGCCGCCTTGTGGAACGTGGCGATTACCGACGGCCGCAGGAGGTGAGTATGTTTTGTCCTCGATGCTTGACCGAGTACCGGGACGGGGTTGCCGAGTGCCGTGGCTGCCGCATGCCGCTGGTGGGCGGGGCGCCGCCCAGGTCGGCGGATGAGCATGACCTCCAATTGGTCACCGTGCTGGAGACCGAAGACTCGTTCGCGCTTGGCTTGGCCAAGGCGTCGCTGGAAGGGGCCGGCATCGACTATCTGGTGAGCGGGGACGACCCGCGAAATTTCGGCCCGTACCCAGTCACCCACCTGGCCGGCCAGATCCCCCTGTGCGGATGTTCCTGCCGCATCCAGGTGACGCCCGAGCATGAGGCCGAAGCCCGCGCGTTGCTGGATCCGCTTCGCAACCCCGATTTGGCTATCGAGCTGGAAGCGGACCTGGAAGCCGAGTTGGAGGACGAGGGGAGATCGGAAGGCGGCTAACTCGCGCGCGGCAGAACTTCTTTCTGGATCTGCGCGGCCGCGGTATCGCGCGCCAGATCCAATTCGTAATCCTGCTGCAACCCCATCCATAGCTCTGGCGACGTGCCAAAATAGCGGGCCAGGCGAAGCGCCATCTTCGCGCTGACGCCGCGCTTCTCGTTCACAATGCCGGAGACGTGGTTGGCGCGCGCGCGCAGCGCGCGCGCTAGGGCGTTGATCGACAACCCCAGCGGGCGGATGAAGTCCTCGCGGAGAATTTCTCCCGGATGAACCGGCGCAAGCTTGATCTTCCGTTCAGACATCACGACGGCCCTGATTATAGCGCAGGGAAATACCATTCCTATCCTGAAGCGGCGCAGATGTGAAATAATGGGTCACGGTAATGGAAGAAATCACCCTTCAAGTCCAACGTGACGAGGAGTCGGGCTGGCTCGTGGCGTGGTGGGACGATCCGGATGGAGCGGGTGGCATTACCACGCAAGGACAGGACCTCCGCGACTTGCAGCAACAAATCACGGAGGCCGTTGCGGTTCATTTCGACGCAGGCGCCGCTCCCCGCCGAATCCGCATCCACTTCGTCAGCGATCCCGTCCTGGTTCAGGCGTGAGGTTGCCCCGGGACATCTCGGGGGCCGAAGCGCTCAGGGCTCTGGAGCGACTCGGTTTCTCGATTACCCGACAGACCGGCTCTCATGTCCGTATGGCCCAAGGGAACCGGCGCGTGACGGTCCCAATGCATCGCAATCTCGTTGTCGGCACGCTCCAGAGCATCCTGCGCCAAGCGGGCGTCAGCGCGAAAGATTTTATGAAGGCGCTGTAAGCCGTCGATAATGGCCGGCGGCAAGTTTCGAACCGCAAGGTAAATCCATCCGGCCAGAGGCCTTTTCCTAACTGCACCCGCTGGTCCCGCCGCAATTCCCGCATTTGTAGCAGCTTCCGTTGCGGGTCATGATGGAGCCGCATTCGGAGCAGAGCGGGGCGTCGGTCACTACCGGGTTGAACGGCAGATTCTGCTGCGGGTTCGGTTCGGTGGGCCGTAGCGTGGTGGTCTCGCCGGCTTCCGTCACGGCGTATTCGGGGCCGAGGAACTTCGCGCCCAGCCAGCGGAAAATGTAATCCATGATGGATTTGGCGTAGGGGATCTGCTGGTTCCCCGTCCATCCGCTGGGCTCGAAGCGCACGTGCGCGAACTTGTCCACCAGGAACTTCAGCGGCACGCCGTATTGCAGGTTGAAGCTGATGGCCGTGGCGAAAGCGTCCACCAGGCCGGAGATGGTGGAGCCTTCCTTCGCCATGGTGATGAAGATTTCGCCCGGGGCTCCGTCTTCGTACATTCCCACCGTGATGTAGCCCTCGTGGCCGCCGATCGAGAACTTGTGCGTGATGGAGCGGCGCTCGTCGGGCAGCTTGCGCCGCACCGGCCGGAACACCACCTTTTCCACCGGGGCGGGGGCCGGCGCGGCGGCTTTTTCGGTTTTTCCGTTCGACGAGCTGAGCGGCTGCACCTTCTTCGAATTGTCGCGGTAAATCGCCACCGCTTTCAACCCCAGTTTCCAGCTCTCTATGTAGGCGTTGAGAATGTCCGCCGCCGTGGACTCCTCGGGCATGTTGATGGTCTTCGAAATGGCGCCGGAAATGAACGGCTGCACAGCGGCCATCATCCGCACGTGGCCCATGTACTGAATAGAGCGCACGCCGTTCTGCGGCCGGAAGCTGCAATCGAACACCGCCAGATGCTCGGGCTTCAGGTGCGGAGCGCCTTCGATGGTTCCCGTGGAATCGATGTGGCTGACGATCTGCTCGGCCTGGCCGGGCGTGTAACCCAGCTTGATGAGCGCCTGCGGCACGGTGTTGTTGACGATCTTAATGACGCCGCCGCCCACCAGCTTCTTGCTCTTGACCAGCGCGAGATCGGGCTCGATGCCGGTGGTGTCGCAATCCATCATGAATCCGATGGTGCCCGTGGGCGCGATCACCGTCACCTGCGCGTTGCGGTAGCCGGCGCGCGTCCCCGATTCAAGCGCACCGTCCCAGCACTGGCGCGCGCCTTCGTAGAGGGCCGTGGAGACGTTGCGGCGGTCGATGAAATTCACCGCGTCGCGGTGCATGCGGATCACTTCCAAGAACGGCTGCTCGTTGGCGGCGTAGCCGGCGAATGTACCGATGGCCTCGGCGATCCGCGAGCTGGTCAGATAAGCCTGCCCGCACATTACGGCCGTGATGGCGCCGGCCACGTCGCGCCCCTGGCCGCTGTCGTAGGGCACGCCCATGGACATCAGCAGCGCGCCCAGGTTGGCGAAGCCCAGGCCCAGCGGCCGGAAGGTGTGCGAGTTCTCGGCGATCTTCTGGGTCGGGTAGCTGGCGTTATCGACGATGATCTCCTGCGCCACGATCATGGTGTCCACGGCGTGGCGGAACGCCTCCACGTCGAACTGGCCGTCCGGCCCCACGAATTTCATGAGGTTCAGCGAAGAAAGGTTGCAAGCCGAATCGTCCAGGAACATGTACTCCGAGCACGGGTTCGAGGCGTTGATCCGCGCCGTGTTCTTGCAGGGATGCCAGCGGTTCACGGTGCTGTCGAACTGCATGCCGGGATCGCCGCACTGGTGCGTGGCCTCGGCGATCTGACCCATCAGGTCGCGCGCCTTATAGCGGTTGACGGGCTGGCCGGTGGCCACCGAACGCGTCCACCAATTGCCGCCGGAAACCGCCGCTTCCATGAAATCGTCGGTGGCGCGCACGGAATTGTTGGCGTTCTGGAAGAAGATGGAGCTGTAGGCCTCGCCGTCGAGCGACGCGTCGTAGCCGGCGTCCACCAGCGTGTAGGCCTTCTTCTCTTCCTTGGCCTTGCACCAGATGAAGCGCTCGACGTCCGGGTGGTCAGCGTTAAGAATGACCATCTTGGCCGCGCGGCGCGTCTTCCCCCCGGATTTGATCACCCCGGCGAACGCGTCGAAACCCTTCATGAAGGAGAGCGGTCCGGAGGCGCGCCCGCCGCCCGACAGCACGGCGTTCTCCTCGCGGAGGGCCGAAAGGTTGGTGCCCGTTCCGGAGCCCCACTTGAAAAGCATGCCCTCGGTCTTCGCCAAGTCCAGAATCGACTCCAGCGAATCCTTCACCGACACGATGAAGCAGGCCGAACACTGCGGGCGAACCACGCCCGATTCCAGCTTCGCAATGCGCCCGCTGGGTTGGTCGTACACCCAGCCGTAGCCCCTGGCCTCCCTCACCCCGACGTTGAACCAGACCGGAGAATTGAAGCAGGCCTTCTGCGTCAGCATCAAGTGGGCCAGCTCCAGGCGGAAATTCTCCCCATCCTCGACGGTTTTGAAATAGCCGTCCTTCCTTCCCCAGTCGGCGATGGAGTCCACCACCCGCTGGACAAGCTGGGCCACGCTGGTCTCGCGCTCCGGCGCCCCGAGCTTGCCATGGAAGTATTTGCTGGCCACGATGTTGGTGGCCGTCTGGGACCAGTCCGCTGGCGCCTCCACGTCGCGCTGCTCGAAGATGACGGCGCCCTTATCGTTACCGATGGAAGCCGTCCGCGTCTCCCATTGAATCTCGTCGTACGGCGTTTTTCCGGGTTCGAGCCGGGCCGTAAAATGGCGGGGGAATGCAATTCCGATCTTGGAATTGGTTGGTTGTTTGCTTTTCTGCGACTCGATTTTTGCCGTCACGTTCCCAGACACTTGCGCCATCCCATCCTCCATTATCAAGGTTTCCGAACAGGAAATGCAGTTGTAATGGTGGCGCAATATATGGGGCCACGTCAAGAAGTTTATCTATATGGAGTGTGTTGAGGTTACGGACGGCGTGTCTGAAATCGCACGTCGCCAGACCGGCAATCGCCGGTTGGGAGGCGAAGCCGACGCTACAATCGGGTCAAACGTAAGCTACGCCGGCCGGATCCGGGTGCGGATCCAGGTGGCGTAGCGCCGAATCGATGACGCGCTCGACTTCGTCGCGGGCGAGCGGCCGCGCCAGCACGTCGTAAGCTCCCAGGTTCAGGACTTCCGACCACAGGCATTCATCCGCGGAGCGGGAGGTGACGATCAATTGCGGGGGACGGGCCAGACCGCGAAGATCGCCCAGGATTTTCTTCCAGCCCCAGTGGGGAACCTCGCTTTCGGCCAGCACGACCTGCACGGGGTTCCGCCGCAGGCAATTCATGGCTTCGCGCCGGGCGGGCGCTTCCATCAGGCGCCAGCCCAAATTGTGGAAGATGTCGCGCATCAGCAGCCGGTCGTTCCCATATTCCCCGACCAGCAGCGCGGTAACAGATTGCTCGTGATCCGGCTCCTTCATGACGGGCGTTCCTCTATACATCAAAATCGCCGCAGTCTCCGAAACTTCGCGGATATATTACAGAACGGCGGAAAGCGGTGAAAGCTTTAGGCGGAAAGCGGTCAGCGGTAAGATGAGGTTGTCCTATGTTCATCGTTCACGTCTACGTTCACGTCAAACCGGAATGCGTCGGAAGCTTCCAGCAGGCCACCATCGAGAACGCCCGGAACAGCGTCCAGGAACCGGGAATCGCGCGCTTCGACGTCGTTCAGCAGGCCGAAGATCCCACGCGCTTTGTGCTGGTGGAGTGCTACCGGGACGCGGGCGCTCCGGCAAAGCACAAGGAAACCGCGCATTACCGGGCATGGGCCGCCGCGGTAGCGGATATGCTGGCGGAGCCTCGCTCGCGCACGGTTTTCTCCAACACCTATCCCGCCGATCCGGATTGGTAACGCATGTGGTTTGAATTCGCCACGGCGGCGCGCATCCTGTTCGGCGAGGGCGCGGCGCGGGAAGCGCCCGCCGCGGCCGCGGCCATGGGCCGCCGAGCGCTCTTCGTGACCGGCGCTTCATCCGAACGCGCCGCGCCGATCGCCGCCGGCCTGAAAGCCGCTGGCGTGGCCTGCGCGCCGTTCGCGTCGGCGGGCGAGCCCACGGTTGAGTCTGTCCGCCGCGGCGCCGGTTTTGCGCGCGAGGAGCGGTGCGATCTGGTCGTCGCCGTGGGCGGCGGCAGCGCCATCGACGCCGGCAAGGCGTTGGCCGCACTACTCGCCAATCCGGGCGACCCGCTGGACTACCTGGAAGTCATCGGCCGCGGCCGCGCTCTGGAGCGCCCCTCCGCCGGGTTCATCGCCATTCCCACGACGGCGGGAACCGGCTCCGAAGTCACGCGCAACGCGGTGCTCGGTTCGTCCGAGCATCGCGTCAAGGCCAGTCTGCGCAGTTTCTGGATGCTGCCGCGCTTGGCGGTGGTAGATCCCGAGCTGACGCTCGATCTGCCACGTCCCATCACCGCCTCGACCGGGCTCGACGCGCTCACGCAACTGATCGAGCCGTATGTCTCCGTGCGCGCCAACCCGATGACGGACCAGTTCTGCGCGGACGGCATCCGCCGCGCCGCCTCCGCGTTGCCGCGCGTCTGCCAGAACGGCCGCGACCGCGAAGCTCGCGCGGAAATGGCGTGGGCCAGCCTGCTGGGAGGCCTGGCTCTGGCCAATGCGGGACTGGGAGCGGCGCACGGCTTCGCCGCGCCGATCGGCGGCATGTTTCCGGCTCCGCACGGCGCCGTTTGCGCCGCCTTGCTGCCGCATGTCATGGAAGCCAATATCCAAGCGCTTCGGGCGTGCGCCCCCGGGGGCAATGCTCTGCGCCGCTATGAGGAAATCGCGCGCCTGCTTACCGGCCGGCCGCAGGCGTCCGCCGAGGATGGATCTCGCTTCGTGGCCGATCTCAGCCGCGCGCTGGAGATTCCGCCGCTGCGCGCCTACGGCATCGGCGAAGACGATATTCCCGCACTGGCCGCCAAGGCCGCCCTTGCCAGCAGCATGAAAGGGAATCCGATTGCGCTGACGCCGGACGAGCTGCGCTGGATTGTTTCCAGCAGCCTGTAAGCCGAGGAAAAGTGGCTTCGGAAATCAAAAACCACGGGCAAGCGGCCCCTGGGGCGCCCCGGCCTGCCCCGCCAGCGCGAATTGCGACTCGGTCCGGTCGATCATCCGGCTCCATAGAGACCGCGGGTCGGGGTCGAAGATCGTTTTGGCGTCGCCGGCGAAAATGAACCACGAGCCGATCTCCACTTCGTGCCGGAGCTGCGGGCCGGTCCAGCCGGCGTAGCCCACGAAAACCCGAAAAGCGTCGGCCTTCACGGGGGAGGCAAAAGTCTTCGCCAGGAGCGATTTGCTGGAAATCAGGTAGATGTCGTCGAGCACTTGCGCGGCGCCTTCGGGCCGGGAGCTGGCCCGCAGCAAAGCCGTCGCGCTGGCCCTCTCCACGGGACCTCCGCCGTAAACCAGGTCCGAGCGGTCCTTGGCCTCTTTCATTGCGAACACGGACGAGATGGACATCCTGCTGCGGCGGTTGAGGATGAGTCCCACCACGGCGTCATCCTGATAAACCACCAGCAGGACCACGCTTTCCGTGAAGTTCGGATCCCCCAGGTTCCGGTTTGCCACCAGAAGCTTGCCGGCCGCCAAGTCCTTGGAATGAGTGGACTGCGCGGGGGCTTGTGGCGCGAGCGCCAGCGCCGCCACGATACCCAGAAGCCAACCCCGGACCGCCATGAATCGATTGTCCCCCATTTTCGTCCGCATGGCCAGAGCGGACTGCGATCCGCGCGCCGCGCCGGCCGGTCAAGGGTTGCGGTGAGGTTCGGGTTCGTGCCCGGCGATCCACTGGTGCAGCGCCCCTTCCAGTTCCGCCACACGGGCCGCCAGGTCGTCTATGGCTTGGCCCTCAGGGTCGGGCAGCGAGCCATGCTCCAGCACTCCACCTTCCCCCCTCGTGCGCACCACGCGGCCGGGAATGCCCACTACGGTTGAATTGTCCGGAACCGGGTGCACCACAACCGACCCGGCGCCGATCTTTACGTCGTTTCCGATGCGGATGCTTCCGAGCACCTTGGCGCCCGTTCCCACCACCACGCGGTTGCCTAGCGTGGGGTGGCGTTTGCCCTTCTCATTGCCGGTTCCGCCGAGCGTGACGCCCTGGTAGAGCAGCACGTCGTCGCCGATTTCGGCGGTCTCGCCGATCACCACGCCCATCCCGTGGTCGATGAAGAAGCGCCGGCCAATGCTGGCGCCTGGGTGAATCTCAATTCCCGTCAGGAAGCGGCCGAACTGCGAGAGCACGCGCGGCAGGAGTGGGATTCCCCAGCGGTACAGGCGGTGCGACACCCGGTGCAGCAGGACCGCATGGAAGCCCGGATAGCAGAAGAATATCTCCACGACGCTCTTGGCGGCGGGGTCTTCCCGAAAAATGGTATCGATTTGTTCTTTGATGGCGCGAAACATGCGGTATTCACCTGCTGGGAATCGGACGAGGCCTAATGCCCCGCGGATTCCTCGGCGGCCATGACCGGGGCCTTGGCGCCCGGAGGAATGGGCGCGAGCATATCCTCTTTCCGTTTGATGAGCGTGGAAGTGTTGTAACTGGCCACTTCAAAGCCGTGGCCGTGGGTAATGGCGTCCGTGGGACAGGCTTCCACGCAATAGCCGCAAAAGATGCAGCGGTTGTAATCGATGTTGTAGACCTTGGCGTAGCGCTCGCCGCCGGAAATGCGGACCTGCTCCGTGTTTTCCGCGGCTTCGATGTAGATGCAGTTGGCGGGGCACGCCGCGGCGCACAGGAAGCACGCCACGCATTTCTCCATGCCGTTCTCGTCGCGCTGCAACACGTGAACGCCGCGGAAGCGTTCTTCGAACTTGGGCGGCTCGTCGGGGTAGTTCTCCGTCACCGTGGGCGAGAGCATCTCCTTGAAGGTGACGCCCATCCCCTTGGCGACGGACGCCGCGGCGTCGAAGATATCGACCAGGGTATTGGCCATGCGCTTGTTTCTATTTTAACGTGGCTCCCGCCGGGAGCCTAATTCCGCGACCCTCAACCGGCCTTCCCTATTCCGCAAAAACGCTCTTGCGCATCAAGCATCGCATCATATGATGCTTGATGTGTTATGCTGAAGTCCGTGAGAACTACTCTGGAACTCGATGACGACTTGGTTCACGTCGCCCGCCAGCTCGCGCAACAGCGCGACACAACCATGGGACAAGTCGTTTCCGAACTCGTTCGGAAGGCGCTCGAACCGAAAGAGGCGCCTCGTGTGCGGAACGGCTTCCCGCTCCTCACTCCCAAACCGGGGGCCAGGAAGCCTTACCTAGACTTGATCAACCAACTGCGTGACGATGAATGATCGCGTTGCTCGATGTAAACATCCTCGTCACGCTACTTGATCCGGCCCACCCCAATCACGAAGAGGCCCACCGGTGGTTCGGACGGAACCGCGGAAGCGGTTGGGCCACATGCGCCGTCACTATCAACGGGTGTGTGCGCGTTTTAAGCAGTCCTGCGTACCCCACGTCACAGATAACTCCAGCCGAGGTGGTCTCCCGACTGCGCGCGGCGTGCGCCAGCCCGAACCACGAGTTCTGGGACGACTCGACTTCGCTGCTCGACGAGGCGCTATACCGGCCTGAAGCCATCTCGGGCCACAAGCAGGTCACAGACGTCTATCTACTGGGCCTTGCGGTCCGTCATCAAGGCCGGCTGGCGACGTTTGACCGGTCGATTCCCCTGAAAGCGGTTCGCGGCGCGCGCGCCGATCACCTCGTGGTTGTCGGTTCCGGCCCTACGGCTTCTTCATGAGTTGTCGTGCGCCTGCCCGAGCAGAATGACGCCTTCGGCGCTTGCCGCATGGCGAAGTTCCGTGTCCAGTGTTGCCATTGGCAGTCCCCGGCGTTGCGCCAGCTCCAGGTACGCCGCGTCATACATCGTCAACCGATGCCGCTCGGCCAGACGCACCGTCGCGCTCCAGGCCTGCCGGTCCGTTTCCGGATCGACGCTGATCGGCAAGAGAGCCAAGTCCGCCAGCGCTGCATCTCTGAAAAGAGCGTCGTGGCGGCCACGCCGAACGCCCATTTGCAGAACATTGGCTACTTCGAGCCGCCATAGCGCAGGGACCCAGGCCCCCCTTTCCGTCAAGCGCTCGAAAACCTCGCGGATGGCCTCAGTGGTCTCCTCGGCGTACACCCACACCAAAGCCGCCGAGCTGTCGACAACCAGGCTCACGGTCTGCCGCCATCCCGATCTGTCTTCAGGTCGTCCCAGTTGAAGGCGCCAGCCTTGAGGCTCCGCGCCCTCGCTCGAATCCGCTCGGCTGCGGCCCGCGCCTCCGCCAAACTGACGCCTCCCACATAGGGCGCCAATCGTGCTACCGGCTTACCATGCCGGGTAATCACGATCTCCTCGCCGTGTTGAACGCGGTCCAGCAAGGCTCCCAGTGTGTTCTTAGCTTCAAACGCACCGATTTCTTGCATGGTGCCTCCTAGTTCTATCTAGCTTAAGCCAGCTTAACATTTGGAAGCGTACGCTGTCAAAGGGTGGGCTTACGCCCGCTATAGCGCTTTCATGAGTTGCTGAGCGGCGATTAACAGCGGGTCCCACACCGGGGCGAAGGGCGGCGAATAGGCCAGGTCCAACTGCTCGAATTCGCCCACAGACAGGCGGGATTGCAGCGCGGCGGCGATGACGTTGATGCGGCCGGCGGCGCCGTCCTCGCCGATTACCGAGCCGCCGAGCAGGCACCGGGTGGCGCGGTCGGCGACCAGTTCGACCGTGGTCGTTTTCGGCCCGTAGTAACGGGGCCGGATCCCGGCTTCGATCCGTACCGCCACGGGCGAGAAGCTCTCGGCGCGCGCTTGGACCTCGGATAGTCCAGTCACCGCGAAGCCCATGCCGAACACGCCTACGATGGAAGTTCCCGCGATGCCGCCGAAACGTTCGCGCTTCCCCGCGGCGTTGGCGCCGGCGACCCGCCCCGTCTTGTTCGCCGTGGTCCCCAGCGGGATCCACGCGGGCCGGCCGGTCACCACGTGCATGACCTCGGCGCAGTCGCCCGCGGCATAGACGCCAGGAAAATTGGTCTCCATGCGCTCGTCGGCGCGGATGGCGCCGGTGCGGCCAATTCCGATGCCGGCTTCCGCCGCCAGCTCGGCGTTGGGCTTGAATCCGGCGGCGGCCACCACCATGTCGCATGCGGTTCCGGCTACCGTGTCCGGCCCGATTTCGCGAACCTCGACGCCGCAGCGCAGTTCCACGCCGTGGTCTCCCAACTGCTTCCGCACAAGGGAAGTGAGCGCGGCGTCGCCGCGTTGCAAAACGTTCGAGGAACGCTCCAGCACGGTCACGCGCAGGCCGTTGCGGCGCAAGGCGTCGGCGGCTTCCAGGCCCAGGTAGCCGGCTCCGATTACCGCCGCGCTCTGGGGCCGCTTCTCATGAAGGAACCGCCTCATGCGCTCCGCGTCCTCCAGGGTGTGCAGCGTGAAGACGTGCGGCTGGTCCGCGCCGGACAGGCCCGATGTGTCGCAGCGCGCGCCGGTGGCGATCACGAGGCGGTCATAGCGCACGCGGCCGCCCGATTCCAGCGTCACCTCGCGGCGCGCATGCGCAATGGCGGTCACCCGCGCCCCCGTGCGCACTTCGATGTTGCGCTCCTTGCGGAAGTACTCCGGCGTGTGGGCGATCAACTGCCCGGCTTCGCGGACGCGCCCCTCCACGAAGTAGGGCAGCCCGCACGCGCCGTAAGAAACCGCCGGGCCCTTCTCCAGGACGACGATTTCCAGGAGGGGATCGATGCGCCGCGCCCGCGCGGCCGCGCTCAGGCCCGCGGCGACGCCTCCGATTACCACCAGCGCCATCGCCCGCTACTCCTCATCCTGTTTCAATTTGCGCACGAAATCCAGAATATCGAAAGCCTGCACTTGCCGATCGGGGTAATAACTGTCCACGGCGTCGTGCTCGTCGGTGAAAATCTCGAAGATGGTGGCCAGCTTGGTCATCACCAGCAGCTCGATGTGGCGGCGATTGAGGTGAAGCAGTTTCACGTCGCCGCCGATCTTGCGCAGGCTGGTAGCGCACATCACCAGCGCGCCCAGGCCCGTGCTGTCGATGTAATCGACGCCCGCCAGATCGAGGACGAGGTTGCGCGCCCCAGCGCTATTCAGCGCGGCGGCATGGGCGCGCAGCGCCGCGGCCTCGGAGCCGGCGGTGATCCGGCCCTTCAACTCGAGAATCGTGATGCCTTCCTGTTCCCGCTGCTGGATGTCGAGCGCCATGGCCTACCTAATAGGTATCATCTCCGTGGCTGCCGCGGGCCTCACGCCCGAGTGTCGATGGGCGCGGGATGGCGCGCTTCGTAAGCGGCGATCTCCGCTTCGCGCTGGAGGATGTAGCCTAGCTCGTCGACGCCCTCCAGCAGGCATTGCCGGGCGAAGGGATCGATGGGGAACTCGACCCGCCGCCCGCCAGGGAGGGTAAGCGTCTGCGCGGCCAGATCGATCTTCACCACGGCATCGGGGTCGGCCGCCACGGCGGCGAAGAGTTCGGCGTGCGCGTCCGGGGGCACGACCACCGGCAGCAGCGAGTTCTTCAGGGAGTTCTGCTTGAAGATGTCGGCGAACGACGTGCTAATCACGGCGCGAAAGCCGAACTGCGTGAGCGCCCAGGGCGCGTGCTCGCGCGAGCTGCCGCAGCCGAAATTATCGCCCGCCAACAGAACCTGCGCGCCTTTGGCCCGCGGCTGGTTCAGGGGGAAGTCCGGCTTGGGAACGCCCTGCGCGTCGTAGCGCCAGTCGTAGAAAAGCTGGTCGCCCAGGCCCGCCTTGGAAACCGTTTTCAGGAAGCGCGCCGGAATGATCTGGTCCGTATCGACATTGTTGGCGGCGAGCGCGACCATACGGCTGTCGAAACTGGTAAATGGCTTCATAGCAGTGTCCTCGCGTCGGTCACCACGCCGGTGACGGCGCTGGCCGCGGCGGTCAGCGGGCTGGCCAGGAAGGTGCGGCCGCCCGGCCCCTGCCGGCCTTCGAAATTCCGGTTGCTGGTGGAGACGCTGTACTGGCCGGGCGAAAGCTGATCGCCGTTCATGGCGATGCACATCGAGCAGCCCGGCTCGCGCCACTCGCAACCGGCCGCGCGGAAAATTTCCGGCAACCCTTCAGCGATGGCTTGGCGTTTGACTTCCTGCGACCCGGGAACCACCAGCACGCGCACGCGCGGATTTACTTTGCGGCCCTTGAGCACCCCGGCCGCCGCGCGCAGATCGGAGATGCGGCCATTGGTGCAGCTTCCGATGAACACCACGTCGATGGGTTGCCCCGCGAGCGGCTTGCCGCCCTCCAAGCCCATGTACTGGAGCGCCCGGGCGATGGATTCGCGCTGGATGGGGTCGGCCACGCGCGACGGTTCCGGCACGGGCTGGCCGATGGCCACACCCATGCCCGGGTTGGCGCCGTAGGTGATCATGGGCTCTAGCTGGCCGGCGTCGAGCGTTACGCTGTGGTCGTAGGCCGCGCCATCGTCGGTGGGCAACTGCTTCCAGCGCGCCACGGCCGCCTCCCAGGCCGCGCCCCGCGGAGCGTGCGGGCGGCCATGGAGGTATTGGAAAGTCGTGTCGTCGGGCGCCACCAGGCCCGCGCGCGCGCCGCCTTCGATCGACATGTTGCACACGGTCATGCGCTCTTCCATGTTTAGCGCGCGGATGGCCGCGCCCGTGTACTCGAACACCGAGGCCGTGCCGCCTCCCACGCCGATTTGGGCGATGAGCGCCAAAATGATATCCTTGGCCGAAACGCCCGGCCGCAACGCGCCGTCCACCCGCACCTGATAAGTTTTGGACTTGCGCTGCAAGAGGCACTGGGTAGCCAGCACGTGTTCCACCTCGGTGGTTCCGATGCCGAAAGCCAGCGCGCCGAACGCTCCGTGGGTGGCGGTGTGGCTGTCGCCGCACACGACCGTCATTCCCGGTTGCGTGAGGCCCAGCTCCGGACCGATGATGTGCACGATTCCCTGGCGGTCGCTATGAATCCCCAGACAGCGTATGCCGAAGTCCCGGCAATTGGTCTCCAACTGCGCAAGCTGCCGGGCGGCGATTCGATCCACGATGGGCAGCGAACGGTCGGTAGTGGGGATGCTGTGATCGGCGGTGGCGATAGTCAGATCGGGCCGGCGGACCTGGAGGCCCCGCTCGCGCAGCCCCTGAAAAGCCTGCGGCGAGGTGACTTCATGCACCAGGTGCAAATCGATGAACAGCAGCGCCGGCGCACCCGGCTGTTCGTGGACCACGTGGGAATCCCAGAGTTTCTCGATGATCGTGCGGGGCATAATTAAAGTTTACCGTTTACCGTTCACCGTTTCCCGCTTCCGGAGAGCCGCGTGTCGGACAGCGATTAGCGGTGAACGGTTAACGGTGAACGGTGAACGTCCAAAAACAGGCCGGGCGCGGGCCGGTAAGCCCGCGCTCAACCGATCGCGGCGCACACCGCTTCCCCCACCTGTTCGGTGGTCGAGGGTGCGCCGGGAGGTCGTAAATCCGCGGTGACTTTGCCGCTTTGGAGCACGGCCGCGACGGCCGCTTCCACAGCGGAGGCTTCTTCCTTCAAACCGAAACTGTATTCCAGCATGGCCGCCACGCTTCCAATGGCGCCCAACGGGTTGGCCTTGTTCTGGCCGGCGATATCGGGGGCCGAGCCGTGTACCGGCTCGTACAGCCCCACCCACGCGCCGGACGGTCTCTGGCCGCCGAGCGAGGCGGAGGGCAGCATGCCGATGGAACCCGTCAGCACCGCGCCTTCGTCGCTCAAGATATCGCCGAACATGTTTTCCGTGAGAATCACGTCGAAGCGGCGCGGGTTCAGGATCAACTGCATGGCGCAGTTATCCACCAGCAGATGATCCAGCGCCACATCCGGGTATTCCTTGGCCACCTCGATCACCACCCTTCGCCAGAGCTGCGAGTTTTCGAGCACGTTGGATTTATCCACCGAGGTGAGTTTCTTGCGGCGCGCCCGCGCCAGGCGAAAGGCCACGCGGGCGACGCGCTCGATTTCCGAGCGCGTGTAGGTCATGGTATTGACCGCCCGCGTCTCCCCGCCGTCTTCGGTAATGCCGCGCGGGGTTCCGTAGTAGATCCCGCCCGTCAGTTCGCGGACGATGATCATATCGGCGCCTTCCACCAAGTGATTCTTCAGGGGCGAAGAATCCAGCAGCGACGCGTAAGCGCGTACCGGGCGCAGGTTGGCGTATACCCCCAGCGCCTGACGAATTCCCAGCAAGCCTTTTTCCGGCCGCTGTTCGGGCGGCGCGTTGTCGAATTCCGGCAGACCCACGGCGCCCATCAGCGTGGCGTCGGCTTCCGATGCCAGCCGCGCCGTCTCCGGGGGCAGCGGCGAACCGGTCTTGTGGATGGCCACGCCGCCCAGCAAGCCTTCACTCAACGCCAGCTCGTGATTCCACTTGCCGGCTACGCGGCGAAGCACGCGTACCGCTTCGCGCGTCACTTCGATGCCGATCCCGTCTCCCGGAAGTACGCAAATGCTCAGGCGCATGGTTTAATCCGCCGCCGCTTCCTTGGCTTTCCGGCCGGCGTGAACCAATTGGAGAATCTCGCCGTCGGTGAGTCCCTTCTTGCGGTGGTCGGCCATGGCGGTGAAGCGGTGGTAGAGATCTTCGAGCTCTTCCTTGTCGAGATCGTAGCCCAGGTCCTTGCACCGCTGGGAGAGCGCGTGGCGGCCGCTGTGCTTGCCCAGCACCAGCCTGCCTTCCGGCACGCCCACCGAGCGCGGGTCGATGATCTCGTAGGTGGATTTCTCCTTCAGGTAGCCGTCCTGGTGGATGCCGGCTTCGTGCGCGAACGCGTTGCTGCCCACAATGGCCTTGTTGGGCTGCGGGCCGAACGTGATGAGCGAACTGAGCAGCGCGCTGGCGGAATAGAGGTGCTCGGTTTCGATGCCGGTGTAGTAGGGGAAAATATCGGCGCGGGTCTTCAGGATCATGACCACTTCCTCGAGCGAGCAGTTGCCGGCTCGCTCGCCGATGCCGTTGATGGTGCATTCCACCTGCCGCGCGCCGGCTTGAATAGCCGCGATGGAGTTGGCCACCGCGAGGCCCAGATCGTCATGGCAGTGCACGCTGACGATAGCGGAATCCCCTAGCGCCGCGACGACGCGCGCGATGGTCTGGCCGAACTCGGCGGGCGCGGAATAGCCCACCGTATCGGGAATGTTCACCGTGGTTGCGCCGGCGGCCACCACGGCCTTGGAAACCTCTTCCAGGTACTCCGGATCGGTACGCGCTCCGTCCTCGGCCGAGAATTCCACGTCGTCGGTGTAGCGGCGCGCCAGCTCGACCGCCGCCACGGCCTCGTCCAGAACCTGCCGGCGCGACTTCTTGAGCTTGAACTTCAGGTGGATGTCGCTGGTGGCGATGAACGTGTGAATGCGCGGCCGCTTGGCGGACTCCAGGGACTTCGCGGCGCGCTCCACGTCCAGCGCGCAGGCGCGCGCCAGGCCGGCGACACGCGCCTCGGGAAACTCCCGGGAGATGGCCTGGACCGCCTCGAAATCGCCCACCGACGCGATCGGAAAGCCCGCCTCCAGGATGTCCACGTTGAGTTGCACCAGCTTGCGGGCCATCCGCAGCTTCTCGGGAACGTCCATGCTGCAGCCGGGCGATTGCTCGCCGTCGCGCAGCGTCGTGTCGAAGATGTATACGCGTTCGTTCATCGTTGGCATCCAATACAGGTATTATCGGGGCCGGATGTTCGATTTGGCAAATTGATAATCTTAGCAGTACATATAAATAAATATTATACCAGTCGACGGCTATGGGACCGCCGACCCTCGAAACCATCGGCAGAATGGCGCGGGCCGAGACCGGAATGGCCGTTTGCGGCGGCTATGCGCGAAACAAAAAATCGAATAGCGGACGCCGTGCGAAGGGCGCGTCAAGAAGTTTCACGTGGGAATACCGCCGGGTGCGTTCTCGGGTCTGGCGCCCGTTCCATTTGGCCGCTCGTTCGAACGGTGCGCGCCTCATTTCGGTCCTTGTTCGGTCGCCTTGAAGCAGGCCTGTTTGTATTTGGAAAAATAGTACATGATGGCCCGGTCCGCGATATCCTGCATGACGGCGACCATCTCGGCCACAGACCACTTTGTCGGTCGAAAATAAAAACTTCCCCGGTTGAACTTACCTCCGCCCTCATTGTACAGATGGGTCTTATTCAACTCTCCGAACATTGCTATCGTTGTAACCCGGTCCAATATGGAGGAGCCAGCTTCGAAATCACACCCGTAACCAAAACAGACAAATGGGAAAATTGCTTCACGCATCAATGCCGTCCGCAATCCGATGACATTCTTGCCGAGGCGTTCGATGGCATTGCCCTTAGCCTGTATTGATAGCCCTTCCGTTGCACGCGCATCGTTTGTACCTTGGTGCTTCACCTCTGCAATCAGAATCGGATACGAAAGCGCATCGCCCTCCTTTCCGCGAATATAAAGAACACCCCCATCGGGGCGAAGTGAACTTGTGTCCTGGTGGTAGTGGAACTGCACGTCAGGATAAGTCTGCCGAAGCTCCGCAACTATGTCGCAAAGCAGCCACTGGCTTCGGTGGGCGAGGTCGATCTGTGTTCCATATTTCTTCTCAAGATACTCGGCCACCTGGTCCATGGCTCGCATTGCATCAGTCTCCCGCTTCTGAGACGTCACGTTAATGACTGTGTTGGCCCTAAGGGTGCGCAACTGTTCTCTTTTAGCCATGCGACATCTTATCCTTCCTCAAATAGCGACCTTTGCTGCTGTTTTCCTGCAGCCGATTCGGGGTGCTGATTGAGAATCACCGATTCTGTGGATTCAATGGAGTTCCGGAGTTGAGCGACCGAAACATCCGAACGTCCGTGGGTGTCCGTGACAATTATGAATTCAACGTTCATCGGCTTGTCGGAAAACCGCTGAGAACTCACCCGGTATCGCTTGTAACCCTTCATTTGAACGCGAACATTTCCACGTTGAACGTTGGCCGAGAGCAGATCATCAAGTGGAATGGTTCCGTCAGTGCTATAGCTGGTGAGTATGAAGCGCGCATTAAGGGTATTCATCAAAAGCCGGTAGGCCGCCGCCGCCCTACCGGAGTGGTTGTACGCGCTTCTTCGTTGAGTGCGCCAGTCTAGGCGGATGGCTGATTTTGTTCTGCCCGTAATCGACTTGCTGAACTCGGGCTTGTCCCACAAGACAATGGAATTCAGAACGTGATAATTACTTCCGTACGGGTGCTGGTTGTAGGGAGGGTCAAGGTACGCAACAGCGAGTTCCGTTTTACGCAGATCGTGCGCCAATCCTTGGGCATCCTGGCAGGTGACCTCATTACAACATCGGTTGTCAAAGAACACCGGCATCGTCAAGGTAAGGTCTGTGGTGATACGATAAAGGGCCGTCTTTGTTTGCCCGCCCCAGCCTCGATGAAAGCCCTTGAACACACCGCTTGTGTTGCTGCGGTAACATGCTTGGTACAGCAACGGGGCGAGGAGACAGTCCGCTTCAAGCGCATGGACAGCGCCTGCCGATTGCCAAGCGGCAATCTGGTGGCGGATGGCGTCGATCCGCATGCCGTTTTTCCGCATGTAGAACATGCGGTCAACGTTCACATCGTAGTCCCTGTCGTCACGCGGACACAGGTGGTCCGTGACCCAGTCCGTTCTTGGCGCAAGGCCATTCAGAAATCTGATTGCCGCCTCGTACCCCCCGAGAGCGGCGAATGCCGGTGGCGCGTTATGGCGAATATAGCAGCTGTTGATGGCCCTGGCATACGGCTCCCAGTCATTCGCAATGACACGGTAGCCGAGTACCTTTGCCATTCTAGCGACGACGCCACTGCCAGCAAAGATATCGAGGAACACGGCGTCAGGAGACCTTTCAGTCACAGAAAGGGCATCGAGTATAAGGCCAAGGAGCTTCCTCTTGTTACCGATGTAGGGGATCAGCTGATTAAACACAAAATCTGTTGTTCGGACGGCGGCGTGGTGCTTGCTCGCATACCGCATCGAATGGTTCTTGACGGCTCGGGGTAGGGCCGTGCTCACGCTCTCGCTTTCGTCTTCCCGCGGTCCGGGTTCGAACAAGGGCGGTGCGTATCTCATACACTGTTATGGTACCCTGCTCGCGTGCTAGAGGGAAGGGCCGCATAGGGCCTGGAGAAAACTGTCTCCAGGCGGCGTGCCTTCATGGTGCGTCAGGTTGAGGCCGTGATCGCTGCGAGCACCCTGCAAGAGTCGCGGTGGTCCCGGTCTGGCGTGGCGTCGTGCGGCCTGGTCCGGATGTTTGATTTAGTAAATTTATAGTATCAGCGGTCTATATTAGCAGATGTTATAATTGTTGACGGCCATGGAACTGTATTCGCTTCAAGTGTTTCTGACGATCGCCGCGGAGAAGAGTTTTTCCCGGGCGGCGGAGAAGCTGCTGCGCACGCAGCCGGCGGTGTCGCTCGCCTTGCAGCGCCTGGAGCAGGAGCTGGGCGAAAAGCTGATCGACCGTTCCGGCAAGGACCTGCCGCTGACCGACGCCGGGCGCGCCGTGCTGGTATACGCCCGCCGGTTCGAGAGCCTGCGGCGGGAGATGATCAACTCGCTGGCCGAGCTGCGCGATCACTCGGCCGGAACGCTGGTGATCGGCGCCAACGAATCGACGTCGCTATACCTGCTGCGGCACATCGAACGCTACCGCGAGCTGCATCCCAAGGTGAAAGTGCAAGTGCGGCGCAGCCTGTCCAGCAGGATTCCGAACGAGCTGCTGGATGGCAACCTGGAGCTGGGAGTCATCAGCTACGATCCGGGCGACGAGCGCTTGAAATCCAAGGTGATTTTCATCGACGCGCTGGCTTTCGTGGTTTCCCCCCGGCACAGGCTAAGCCGCCGGAAGGCGGTTTCCATCGCGGAGCTGGCCTCGGAGAACTTCATCGCGCACAACGTAGTTTCGCCCTACCGGGAAGCCGTCCTGCGCGAGTTCCAGTCGCGCAAGGTTCCCTTGCACATGGACGTGGAGATGCCAACCATCGAAACCATCCGCAAGATGGTACAAGCCGACATGGGAGTGGCGTTCCTTCCCCGGATGTGCGTGGAAGAGGAGATCGAGCAGAAGACCCTGCGCGAGGTCCGCGTCAAGGAACTGCACGTGGAGCGCAAGATCCGCCTCATCTACCCCACGCGCCGCGAGCTGAGCCACGCCGCCCGGGCGTTTCTGGACGTGGTGGGGTAGGGTGAACGGGAGCCGGTTCAGCCAACCTGCCGCAGCGCCGGAGCATTTTCAATGATGACGCGCCCGCGCCTCTTACAGCGTCATTCCCCCATCGACGCCAAGGACCTGCCCGGTAATGTAATTGTCGGGCTCAAGGAGAAATCGGACGGCCCGTGCGACATCTTCGGCGCGGCCGAACCTGCCGATCACGCCATCCTGAAGGTAGCGGTCGTACTTGCCGGAGGCGATGCTGGCCTGGGCCATTCCGGCGGCCATCACGCCGGGACTCACCACGTTGACGCGGATGTTGGCCGGGCCGCGGCATTCCTTGGCGAGGATGCGGACGGCGAGCTGCAGCGCCGCTTTCTGGGCGGCGTAGGGCGTCGACCCCGGAAACAGGGCGTTCGCCTGCATGGTCGAAATCAGGACGATGGCGCCCGCGGTGGATGCGGCCCGCATGTGATCGGCGGCTTCCCGCGCCAGCAGGACCGGCCCCAGATAGTTCACTTCGTGGGAGCGGAGCATGGCGGCGCCGGTCTCCGCGGGAGTAGACGCCCGCGCGGGATCGCCGGCGAGGACCACCAGGCCGTAGAGCGCCGGGGCGGCGTCCAGCAGGCGGGCGCGATCGGCCGCCAGGGCCAGGTCGGCCTGGAGCACGACGGCGGAATCGGCCCAATGCGCGGCGCGCTCGCGGTTCGAGCGGTAGCTCACAATCACGCGCGCGCCCTCGGCCAGGAGAGAACCGGCGAGCGCGGCGCCCAGGCCGCCGGTCCCTCCGGCGAGCACGACTTCCATGCCCCGCAGGGAATCAGGCCTCGGCGACATTTTTGTCCAGCGCCAGATAGCCCGCCGCGACCGCCACCAGGAACATGGTCAGCACTTCGCTATCCCCTAGATTCAACTCCACGCATCCTTCCACCATGGCCGCCAGGACGACGGCGGCTCCTCCGTGCAGCAGAAACCGGCGCAAGCTCGGGCCTGGCGGAAGAGTGCGCAGCCCGCGCCAGAAATCCACCAGAATCTGAATCAGCATCCACAGCAACACGAGCATCGTGGGAATGCCGCGCTCGGCGGCGTAGTGCAAGTAGATGTTGTGGAGGTGGCCGTACCAGCCAGTGGGCAAGGGGCGCGGGATATCGGCGGGCACATACTCCATGAAATGGTTTTTCACGCCTTCGGGCCCGACCCCGAGCAGCGGGTGCTTCTCGATCATCACCATACCGGTGCGCCAGGTCACGATGCGAAACTGGTTGGAATCCGCGCTGGTGGGCCGGACGATCGAAGTGAAGCGCTCGCGCACGGGCGCGGGTGAAACCACGTAGGCCAGCAGAACCGCGAGGGGAACCAGGGCGATCAGCCAGCGTCGCCAGAACCAGACAAGGTACAGGGCCGCGGCGGCCGCGGCAATCCAGACTCCGCGGGTTTCGCCCAATAACACGGCGGCGGCGATGAGCAGGGCGCACAGGAACCAGATCCACGCGCGCCGCGCGCGCGGCGCGAACAGGAGCAGCGCGCCCACCATGATGAACGCGAACATTTCCTCGGCGGAATAGGTGTTCCAGTGACTGGTGAACCCGGTGATCCGCTCGCCGACGTAGTAGTCGTAAAAACCGCGGCCCAGCTCGTGCGCTTCGTGAACCTTGCCGGCGAACTGCACAAAGCCGCGAATGGCCGTCAGCGCGCCGAATCCGGCCCAGGTCAGGAACAGCCAGCGGAGAAGCTTCAGATTGCGCAGGGCGGAATACACCACCAGCAATTCGAGGAAGACATAGAACTTCCGCACTTGCGGCAAACCGGCCGTGGGATCGCCGGAGAACGCCAGGGAAATGAGCGTGCCCAGCATGAACAGGGCGAGGGGCCACTTGATTCGCGGGAGGCGCAGCGGAAGCCCCGAGGCCAGCAGGGCGGCGAAGGCGAGAGCCAGCAGAACCTGGGACGCCGCGATGGAGAACATGATCGCGACGGCGGAGCCGAAAGTCAGCCAGCGCGCGGCGCGTACGAAGAACGGTTCCGGGGGATTCATGGCGAACAGAACTTCAGTATCGCAGAGTGGGCGGGAGAAGGAGCCTCGCCAACACGATCATCGGGCGGACGGCCGTTCTATGGGATTGGCTAGTACTTCGGCACTCTTGGGTCTACCTGGTCGCTCCAGGCGAGGATGCCGCCCTTCATGTTGCGGACCTGCTTGAAGCCGGCGTTGCGCAGGATGCCGCAGGCTTTCGCGCTGCGGATGCCGCTCTTGCAGTGGATTACGATGTCGTCTTCGGGATCCAGTTCCCCCATGCGCCGGGCGACCTCACCGAGCGGGATCAGCTTGGCGCCGGGGATGTTGCAAATGCGGTATTCGTGCGGCTCGCGCACGTCGATCAGCACGAAGTCGTCGCCGTTGTCCAGTTTTCGCTTCACTTCCGTAACTTCGATTTCTCCGTCGTTCACCTTGGTCTCCTGGGCGGGGGCCGGCTGCTTCGGGTTGGGCACGCCACAAAACTGATGATAGTCGATGAGCCGCCGGATGGTGGGGCGCTCGCCGCACACCGGGCACTCGGGATTCTTGCGCAGCTTTAGTTCGCGGAAGCGCATGCCGAGCGCGTCGTAGAGCAGCAGCCGGCCCACGAGCGGCTCGCCGATTCCGAGGATCAGCTTCACGGTCTCGGTGGCCTGGATCAGCCCAATTACGCCCGGCAAGATGCCCAGCACGCCGCCTTCGGCGCAGCTTGGAACCAGGCCCGGGGGCGGCGGTTCGGGGTACAGGCAGCGGTAGCACGGGCCGCCCGGATAAGCGAACACGGTGGCCTGTCCTTCAAACCGGAAAATCGAGCCGTAGACGTTGGGCTTGCCCAGCAGCACGCAGGCGTCGTTCACCAGGTAGCGCGTGGGGAAGTTGTCGGTGCCGTCGACCACGATGTCGTAATCCTTGAGAATATCGAGCGCGTTCTCGCTCGAAAGCGCGGTCTCATGCTTGACCACCGTGACGTGGGGGTTGATGGCCTGCATCTTCTCGGCGGCGGAGTCCAGTTTTTTCCGCCCGACGTCGGCGGTGGAGTGAATGACCTGGCGTTGGAGGTTGGTGAAGTCCACCACGTCGAAATCGACGATGCCGAGGCGGCCGACGCCGGCCGCGGCGAGATAGAGGCCCAGCGGCGCGCCCAGCCCGCCCGCGCCGATCAGCAGCGCCTTCGCGGCCTTGAGCTTCTCCTGGCCCTCCACACCCACTTCCGGAATGATGAGGTGGCGGCTGTAGCGCAGGATCTCGTCGTTCGAGAGCGCGCCCGCGGCCGGAGGCGCCGCCACGGCCGATCCGCCGGCGATCGAGGGTACCAGCGAAATCGTGTCTCCGTCCTGGACCGCGGTGGCGTCCTTGGCCAGGTAGCGAATGTCCTCGTCGTTGAGATAGACGTTGACGAAGCTGCGCACCTTGCCTTCATCGTTGAAAATCTGCTTCCGCAGGTCGGGGTATTGGGCGGTCAACGCGGCGAGCGTTTCGCCCACCGTGGCGCCGGGGACGGTTACGGCGTCCTGCTTGGCGGTGAACTGCCGCAAGGGCGTGGGAATTAGAACTTTGGCCATCTCAGTAAGTCAGCTCCTCTTTTTCCGCCTGGGTCTGTTCGAAGTCCGGCAGCCAACTGTTGGCGTGGTGGAACTCTCCGTTGCGGATCGAAAGCACGACGAAGGAATACCACGGACAGGAATTCTTCAGGTCGGTCTCGGAGAAATAGGCGTCGCAATCGGGGTGCGAGTGGTAGATGCCGATCAGATCCATGCGGCGCTCGCGGGCCGCCCGATCGGCGGCCAGCAGGTCTTCCGGCCGCAGCTCATAGCGGGCGTTCCGAGCGCCTCCGAACGCGTTTTCCAGCGGCAGCGCCTCGCGCACGAGCTTCTCGCCATCCGCCGCCGAGCCGATCATCGCCCCGCAGCATTCGTTGGGGTAAGCCTCGCGGGCGTGCGCCACCATGGCGGCCCAGGGTTGCGATTCAATGCGGATCATGCCTCTTCCCAAAAATGCTCGCTCAGATATTTGTCGGCGCTATCGCACAGCACGGTGACAATGGTAGCGCTCTCGCCGCGCGCCGCCAGGTCGCGGGCCAGCAGCGTGGCGGCGTGGACGTTGCACCCGGAGGAAATGCCCACCAGCAGACCTTCCTCGCGAGCCAGCCGGCGCACCATGGCGTAGGCGTCTTCGGTTTCGATCCAGAAGTTGCCGTCGGCGAGATTCTCGTCGTAGATGCCCGGCACGAGGGCGGTCGGCATGTGCTTCAAACCTTCCAGGCCGTGGAAGCCGCTGGAAGGCTGCGCGGAGTAGCACTTCACTTCCGGCGCGTCGCGGCGCAGCCGGCGCGTGATGCCGGTGAAGGTGCCACTGGTACCCATGGCGGCCAGAAAGTGGGTGAGGCGTCCGGCGGTCTGCTTGAGGATCTCCGGGGCGGTGTGCTCGTAGTGCGCCTTCCAATTGGCCGGGTTGTTGTACTGATCGGGATAGAAGTACAGGTCGGGGTCGGCCAGGTAAATCTGGCGGCACAGGTGAATGGCGCCGTCGGAGCCTTCGCCAGGATCGCTGAACACCATCTCGGCGCCGTAGGCCTTCAACATGCGCTGGCGCTCGATGGAGGCATTGGCGGGCAGGCAGAGCTTCACCCGGTAGCCGCGAATGGCGGCGATCATGGCGTAGGCGATGCCGGTATTGCCGCTGGTGGCGTCCAGAATGGTGCGGTGGTGGTTGAGCTTGCCGGAGCGCTCCCCATCGAGAATCATGTTGAGCGCGGAGCGGTCTTTCACCGACCCGCCGGGGTTGAAATACTCGGCCTTGGCGAAAATTTCGATGCCGGGAAACTCGCGCACGACTTTCTCCAGGCGAACCAGTGGCGTGTTCCCGATGGTCGCCAACAGGGGTTCCGCTTCCGTGCGGGCGAGGCTCGGTATGGGGGAGACGGATGCCATAGCTACTGCTCTTCCTTGGATTCATTCGCCGGCAGGCGGGATGCAAAACGCATCTCGCTGCAAGCAAAGATATTACCAACCTCGGAGTCGTCTCTAGTATAGCATCACCCTAAAGTCCCTAGGGAATATGGGGAATGCTGAAACAGAAGACAGGAGGGCAGTACTTCACCGCAACTGGCTCTCAACCTCGCTCAGCCAGTCCGGTCGCTTGAGGACCTCGCGCGGCTTGCTGCCATCGGGCGGCCCGATGATGCCGTCGCGCTGCATCGTGTCCAGGATGCGCGCCGCGCGGCCGTAACCCAATCGCAAGTGCCGTTGCAGGGTCGAAGTGGAGGCCTTGCCCATCTGCAATACCAGGCGCACGGCCTCCTCGTACATGGGGTCCTGCTCCGCGTCGAGCGCCTCGCCGCCGTCAACCGCCTCGTCCTCTTCGCTGGGCGGCGCCACCAGGAACGATTGGTCGTACTCCGGCTCGCCCTGATGCTTCCAGAAATCCACCACGCGCCCGATCTCGGTCTCGGTGACGAACGCCCCGTGCAGGCGGGTCAGCCGCGAGGAGCCGGGCGGCAGGAACAGCATGTCGCCCTTGCCCAGCAGGTGCTCGGAGCCCATGACGTCGAGGATGGTGCGCGAGTCCACGCGAGTGGCTACGCGGAAGCTGATGCGCGCCGGGAAATTGGCCTTGATGAGTCCCGTGATTACATCCACGCTGGGCCGTTGCGTGGCCAGCACCAGGTGCATGCCCACCGCGCGCGCCATCTGCGCCAGCCGCGTGACGGTCTCCTCCACGTTGCGGCCCTCGATCATCATCAGGTCCGCCAGCTCGTCGATGATAATCAGAATGTAAGGGAGCGGCCTCAGCTCGTCTTGCGCCTCATCCTGATCCGCGAACAAATCCCGAGGCTCGTCCTGCAGCCGGCGTAGCTTCTTGTTGAACTGCTCAATGTTGCGCACGCCGTACTCCGCCAGCAGGCGCAACCGGCGCTCCATTTCAAGGACCGCGTTGCGCAACGCGTTGGCGGCCTTTTTGGGATCGGTAATCACCGGCGTCAGCAAGTGCGGGACGCCTTCGTACAAACCCAGCTCCAGCCGCTTGGGGTCCACAAGGATCAGCCGGACTTCGTCGGGCGTCGACTTGTAGAGAATCGACATGATCATCGAATTGAGCATCACGCTCTTTCCCGAACCGGTCGAGCCGGCGATCAGCAGGTGCGGCATCGTATCGAGCGCCGCCATGCGAATCCGGCCGTTGATGTCTTTCCCCAGGGGGATGGTCAGGCGCGAATGCGACTGCGCGAACTCCTCGGATTCGAGCATCTGCCGCAGCGCAATCAGCTCGCGCCTCACGTTGGGGACTTCGATCCCCACCGTCGGCTTGCCCGGAATGCGCTCAATGAGGATCGACTCGGCTTGCAAGCCCAAACACAAATCCTCGTTGAGCGTGATGATGCGGCTGTACTTGATCCCGGCCTCGGGCTTGAACTCGAAAGTGGTGACCACCGGGCCGGGGTTGATCTGTACCACGTTGCCGAGAACATTGAACTCCTGGAACTTGGCTTTGATACGCGCCGCGGTCTCCTTCAGCTCCTGCTCGTCGTACGGATTGCGGGCGGGAACTTCGTTGAGCAGCTCGGTCAATGGCAAGTGGTAGACCGGGTGAAACGCCGTCTCGCGCGGAACCGCCACGGGTTGCCGCGGGGGAGCCGCCACTTCGCGCGCCGTTTCTTCGATCGCGCAAATCGGGATCTCCGTGGGGCGGACCTCCTGGTCTGCCTCTTCCTCCGCCGGCGCCTCCCATGGCGGCGCGCCCGCCGCCTGATCCGCAACGGGCAATCTCTCCGCTTCGATTGCCGCCACCGCCGGCGCGCGCTTCTCCACCCGCTCGCGGCGCTTCTTCGCGCGAGCCTGCGCTTTCTCCACGGATCGCCGGCGCCTGCGCTCCCGCCAGCTCTGCCACGCTGTCGCCAAAACACGGAGCCACGCCGGCCACGCGAACCACTCCTCCAGGCTGGAGAGGCTGAACGTCGAAACCAAGTACAGGGAAACAATGGCCGCTGTGGCTGTGGCGACAATCGCGCCCGCCAGGTTCAGCCCGTCTACCAGGTAGCGCGCCAGCAGCAGCCCCAGCGCGCCGCCGATGTGGACCGTTCCACCGAGCAACGGCAAGGGGAGCAGGGAAAGCCCCGTGCTTAGGCTCAGGGCAAGCAGCGCGAAGCCCACCGCTTTTACGGCGCCGCCTTCGATCGCTTCGGAGCGGATCCATCGCCACGCTAGGAACAGCGCCACCGCGGGAAACAGAAACGAGGCCGCTCCGAATACTTGAAAGAGCGCGTCGGAGAGGTAAGCGCCGGGGTAGCCGACCAGATTCAAGGGGCGCGAAACGGCAGCCGTATTCCACGAAGGGTCTTGCGCGTGGTAAGAAACCAGGCTTAAGAGGATCACGAGGCCCAGCGATAAGAGCAGGAAACCGGTGACTTCGTTCAACCTCTTGTGCTGCGTCGGAGATAGAAGCTTCATCACGCTGGCCGGCGGATGAAAGCCAGAGCTAGCACTATTATGCCAAAAACAATGCGATAGTACACGAACGGAAACAAACTTCTGCGCCGCAAATAATGCAGAAACCAGGCGATGACGGCGCAGCCGACAACCGCGCTCACCCCCACTCCGACTAGGAATGACTCGGTTAGAAGCCCGTGGAGCAGGTGTTGCTTATGCATGTCCCATAACGCCTTGGAGGCCGCGCCGGCGATGGCCGGCGTGGAAAGGAGGAAGGAATAGCGCGCCGCCGCCTCCCGGTCGAGGCCGCGAAACAAACCCGCCGAAATGGTGATGCCGCTGCGCGAGCATCCCGGAACCACCGCCAGAGCCTGCGCCACGCCGATGGCCAGCGCATCCGGCAGGTTCAGGGAAGCCAGCCCCCGCGTTTTCCCGACGCCCTTTTCCGCGAGCCACATCACCACCCCGATGGCGATCAGCATGGCGCCCATCACGAACGGGTTGCGCCACGTCGTATCCGCCTGCTTATTGAACAGCAACCCCGCCACGACCACCGGCGCGGTGCCAATCGCCAGCAGCCACAAAAGCCCGGGGTTGTCCTTGAGCTCCTGGTTGCGCCCGCCGCGCATGCCGAAAGCGTGGCCCGCGATCTGCCACCAGTCGCGGAAGAAATAGACCACCACGGCCAGCAGCGTCCCGATGTGCAGCATGATATCGAACGAGAGCGCTTCCGTCCGCCACCCCAGCAGCCAGGACGAGAGATAGAGGTGCGCTGTGCTGCTGACCGGCAGAAACTCCGTAAACCCCTGGACCACCGCCAAAACGAAGACCTGGAGTATCGGCATAAGACCTCAGCGTGCAAGATCGGCCCCGCCGATGTCAAGTAGGATGGTGAATCAAACCGTGGGACAGGCCATCGTCCTTTGTGGCCTGTCCATGCCGGCTCCAAGCAGCACACCCGCGAGGCGCCAGCCACACAAGCCACCCCTGGTTCCATGACCACGAAATTCAGCGCCAACGCGAAACCGCTCGCTAACGCTCGCGGCTCGGATCGGAGCCGCGATCATTAGAGCGGGACTTCGCATAAGCGCAACATCACCCGGTCAGAGCACTAGCCCCTAGCCCCCGCCCGGCCCGCGTAACGTTCCGCGATGTGTGATAACCTCCGGTACGAACGCCACGGTAGGGGAGGGTTTATCAACCATGTCGGGGAACGGTGTTTCCAGACGGCGCTTCTTTTTCGGGACGCTTCTGGCCGGGACTGTGCCGGCCGGCGGCTACGGCAGCGTGGCATCGCTCAGGGCATTGGGATACAAAGCCTTTTACGACAAACTGAACGTCGCGTCCGTGGGCTGCGGCGGCCAGGGCGGAGTCGATTTGGTCGACGCGTCGCGCACGGAGAACATCGTGGCGCTGTGCGACGTGGATGAGAACCGCGCCGCGGAGAACCTGTCCCGCTTCGGCAAGGCGGCGAAGTACAAGGACTTCCGCGTCATGCTGGACAAGGAGGGGAAGAACATCGACGCGTGCACTATCGGCATCCCCGATTTCATGCACGCCACGGTCGCTCTGGCCTGCATGGAACGCGGCAAGCACGTCTACCTGGAGAAGCCGCTGACCAAGACTCCCTGGGAAGCGCAACTGCTGAAGGACGCGGCTGCCAAGTACAAAGTGGCCACCCAAATGGGCAACCAGGGCTTCTCTCACGAGTGCATTCGCGTCTGCGCGGAGATCCTGTGGTCCGGCGCCATCGGCGAGGTGCGCGAAGTCCATATCTCCACCACCCCGGGGACCCACCCCACGGGAACCACGGAGCCCCCGCCCGCTTCGCCCGTTCCCAAGACCCTGGATTGGGACCTCTGGCAGGCCCGCTCGGAACCGCGCCCCTACAGCCAACAGTACGTGCCGTACAACTGGCGCGGCTTTCTGGATTACGGAACCGGGCAGATCGGCAATTGGGCTACGCACACCGCGTCGCCCGCGCAATTCGCCCTGCTGCTCGGAGCGCCCACTACCGTGGAATGCATCCGCGTGGACGACCGGAGCAAATATACCTATCCGAAGCGGGGCACGGTCAGGCTGGATTTCCCCGCGCGGGGCGAAATGCCGCCCGTGACGGTCTACTATCACGACTCCGTGCAGCCCGACGATCCCGATGCGTACCACGTTCCGGGCATGGAGAACGAAAGGATTCTCCCGCCGTCCAACAACCTTACCGACAAGGGCCGGCCCATGGGCCGTGGAGCTTCTGGCGGAGGCGCTCCCGGCGCCGGAGGCAGGGGACGCGGCGGCGCGCCTGGGGCCGGAGGGTCCGCGGCGCGCGGCGCCGGCGCTTCCGGCGGTCGTCCCGCTCCCCCGCGAACCAGCCCCGGAGGCCGGGGAGTCGCCGTCTTCGGTCCTCCGCTGGGCGATCCGCGGCCCGGCATCCTCTCCGGCAACGGATCGGTCTTCATCGGCTCGAAGGGCATCATGGCCACCAACGAGCGCGGCGAAGGCGTCTGGCTGCTGCCTAACTCCAGGTGGCAGGACTACGCGCTCCCGCCGGAGTTGCTGACGCGCTCGCCGGGGCACATGCTGGACTGGATTCGCGCCTGCAAGGGCGGCGATCCCTCCGTGTCCGATTTCTCCACCACCGGGCCTTTCGGCGAATGGCTGGCGCTGGCCGCCATCGCGCTGCGCGTTCCCGGCAAGCTGGAATGGGACAGCAAGAACCTGCGTATCGCGAACAACGCCGACGCGAACCTGCTCGTCAAGCCCATCATGCGAAAAGGCTGGGAATTGAAGCTCTGAGCGCTTGATCGTCCGAACGTACCGCTAGACCCGATTCCGAGATGGAAGGGAGCGGTTTGTCCGGCTCCGAATCGGACTTCCCCTGCATTCACAGAAGCGCCAGCGTGGTCTCGAAGACATCCGGCCTTCCTTTCGTATAAGATGGAAGATTACAGGAATTGTCATGCAGAATGCGTTGTTGACGAAGTTCATTCAGAAGAACAAGCGGGCCGATGCTCCCGAATTCCGCTCGGGCGATACCATCCGCGTCCACGTGAAAATCAAGGAAGGCGACAAGGAGCGGCTCCAGGCCTTCGAGGGCACGGTCATCGCCCGCAAGAATACCGGGATGGGCGAGACCTTCACGGTTCGCAAGGTCAGCTTCGGCCACGGAGTGGAGCGCATCTTCCCGCTGAACGCCCGTGTCATCGATCACATCGATGTCGTGCGCACCGGCCGCGTGCGCCGAGCCAAGCTGTATTACCTCCGCGGTCTGAAGGGCAAGGCCGCTCACCTCAGAGAGCGCCAGTAACCGTCGCGGATCATTTTCCATGCGACCCGAAGCCGCGGGCGCCCATTTCCGGTGTGAAGGCTCGATGGAGCGCGAGTTGCGCGCCCGTGGCTTCCGCCTGGTCGCCGGCGTGGACGAAGTGGGCCGCGGGGCGCTGTTCGGCCCGGTGGTCGCCGCCGCTGTGGTCCTCGCGCCCGAGCGCCCCGTGCGCGGTCTGAACGATAGCAAGCAGCTCGAACCCGGTCGCCGGGAAACCCTGGCCGCGCGCATCCGGGAACGGGCCGCCGCGTGGGCCGTCGCGGCCGTGGACGCCGCCACCATCGACCAAATCAATATCTACCAGGCTTCGCGCCTGGCCATGCGCTTGGCGGTGAATCGGCTCAATCCCGCCCCCGACTTCCTGCTGGTGGACGCCATGCCCATCGATCTTCCGCTTCCCCAGCGCGCGCTGATCAAGGGCGACGCGCGCTGCCACGCCATCGCGGCCGCTTCCATCGTCGCCAAGGTCTATCGCGACGCCTGCATGTGCGCCTGGGACGAGGTCTTTCCCGAATACGGCCTGGCCGCGCACAAGGGTTACGCCACTCCCGAGCACTGCCAGGCGCTCGCGGAGCGCGGCCCGACCCCTCTGCATCGCCTCAGCTACGAACCGGTGCGGATCTGCTCCCGGTTCCCGGTGGACGCCAGTTCGCAACTGGAGTTGTTCGCCGCGGCGGGCGTCCGATGACCCCCGGCGACCCCGTGGCCGGCGCCGCGCCGCCTCCCGCCGTGGAGACATCGCCTTTGCCGCAATCCGCGTATCGCTGGTATCACAAGCTGACCGCCGTGGTATTCGCCACCTTCTGCCTGGAGATCGGCTTCTTCCTGGTGGTCTTCCCCTGGACTTCATACGCCGCCGATTTCGCCGCGTTCAAACCCGCCTGGCAGCCGTATTGGTACAACCCTTACATGCGCTGCGCCATCACCGCTCTGGGCCTGGTGAACCTCTACATCGCCTTTGTCGAAATCTTCCGTCTCCGCCGTTTTGCGGGGAAGTAGCGGCACGCGCCACCATTGGACTCTCGGACAGCCGGCAGAACTTGCGGCCAGCGGTTCGCGCTCCGAAAGGGCCGCATGAGTCGCCCGTGCCACATTGGAAAGCCTGCCGGCAATGGTGGGTTGATGCTGCATCCGCCAGCTTCGCAACAGGCGCTTCGACATTCGCGCTGTTGACCTCTGCCTCTTCGATCGCCCCGATTTGATCGTTCAACCTGTTAAACACACTCTCGAATTCCATTCACGCCGGCGCGTCAGCGCCGCTTTGCAGCGTTGCGCCGCAATCCGCTGGTTTTCCCAATGTTCCCAGGCTAGATTCAGGGTTCGGCTCACTTCTTGTTTGTCCAGGGGCTTCGCAAGAACATCGTAGCCACCAAGGTTCAAGACTTCCGCCCACAGGTACTCGTCCGCCAGCCGGGACGTCACAATGAGAGGGGGTGGACTGGGTAGCGACGCCGTTACCTCCAGAACGTTTTTCCAATCGCCATCGGGAAGGTACCGTTCGCAGACGACAACGCGAGGATGGCTGCTGTGGAACTCAAGAGCAACCTCCAGGCAACTCCGCACACGGTGTATCCGCCACGGAAACTGATTGAAAATAGGGTCTTGGTCGCAGTAGTCCTCAACCGGACCGACGATCAATAGCGTAGGTACAGCCCTGGTGCAGTTGCCAGGCAATGCGTACCGCAGTGTCGCGGATTCTTGGTTCTTCATTCCTCACCTATTTGCTCAGGGTGGTTTGGACCGGCTCGCAGCGAGACTGATTCCAACGCCACAGCGACGCGAGCCTGTAACCTCTCCATCGGGCCGTCGGCCCCCGAAGGGAGCCTGGCATTGAGGATCCCGGCGGCGCTCGCTGTACATGCCCACGTTTGGCCGCCGTCGGCCAAAATAAGAACATGCAATGGGAAAAAGACCCCTGCGGCGCGATCCAATGCCTGCGCCTCGAAAACTATTAAGGGGCAATCCACGAGAAGGATACTGGATCGTTCCGCTTTCTTCCCGGGCTCTTTCCCAAAGGTCCCCGTGGTGTCGAGTTCGCCGACGACGCCGAGTTCCGTTTTGGCCAGTGCGCTACGAATCAGTTTCACTGCCTTGTCGAACCGATTCGCTATCGCATAGGTCTGCCCGCCTGCAAGGGTATTCATACGGAAAGCGCCCTTCGACCCTGTAGTAGCAATCACCAGGCCACTGCTATTCCGCACACCCGGCTGGCGCAGTTCAGTCGCCATAACTTAATCTCATGCCGACTCGCTCAACGGCTTGGGCAATCCTAGTCTGCAAGCGGCGAACGGCCTCCGCCGTCGGCCGGTCCAGCGGGCCGTTGTGAGCAGGCAGTGCCCGCAATAGGTGAATCTCGGTCTGTGAGCCGCGGGCCGATACCACGATATGCAGAGGCGTCAGGGCGGCGGCTGCGGGGTCGGCTCCGAACTCCTCGAATGCCGCCGGCGTCGCCGCTATGAAGAGGACCCGGCAAGGGGCGGCGTCGATCAGCAGCCTTTCCCGAATGCGACTCGACATGTCCAGTTCACCTGCCGGCTTGAGATTCCCGTCTGCCAGCGCTTTTCGGAGCGACTGTACCGCCAGTTCGAAAGGTTCTGAGACCAAATACGTGATAGTCGCAGATTCCTCAGCCATATTTCACCGCCAATAATCTGTTGCATGTTTGGCGCCGTGGAATTCCCGGTGCGTCGGTACTCCTGCGGGCGGCAAGCGGCTTCCGGTGGCCGTTTTGAGTGAGGTTCGGGGTGCGAGTGTACGGTTTGGGAAATTCCGCAGCCGGTCTTCTCTAGGAGCCTTCGGTTTCACCCGGTTCTCTGTGGATCCCGTGTTTCTCCATCCGGTAAATCAGCGTCCTTCTGCTGATATCCAGAAACGCGGCCGCCTTGGTCTGGTTTCCATCGAATCTCTGGAGCGCTTTCAGGATCAGTTCCTTCTCAACAGCTTCCAGGCTGATGCCTTGGGGGGGCAGTTCAAGCTGAAGCGCTTCGCGGCCGGACCGCTCCCCCCGGAGGAATTCCGGCAGGTCGCTCAGAGTGATCTCATCGCCCACGGCGAGCACGGTCAGCCGTTCGATCACGTTCTCCAGTTCGCGCACATTACCCGGCCAGCGGTACCCGCAGAAGTATGGGACCAGATGGGGCGGAAGTTTCAGGTTCGGAACGCCTTGCTTCTGCTTGGCTTTGAGGAACAAGGATTGGACCAGTTCTGGAATATCTTCGGCGCGCTCGCGCAGAGGCGGAAGTTCGAGTGGAATTACCGCAAGCCGGTAGAAAAGGTCCTCACGAAAAGATCCGTCCTCGATCAGACTTTGCAGGTTCCGGTGCGTCCCCGCTATGATTCGCACGTCGACCGTGACCGGGCTGGTAGCGCCCACCTTCTCGATCTCGCCCTGTTGAATCAGCCGCAGCAGTTTGACTTGAAGCTCCAGCGCCAACTCGCCGATCTCGTCCAGAAATAAGGTGCCGCCGTCGGCGGCTTCGACCTTTCCGCGCTTCGGTGAGAACGCTCCGGTAAACGAACCTTTGGTGTGGCCGAAGAGTTCCGATTCCAGCAGGTCCCTCGGGATGGCGCCACAGTTGATGGTGACGAAGGCTTGGTCCTTGCGGGGGCTGCACTGGTGGATCGCCCTCGCCAGCAACTCCTTCCCGGTCCCCGTCTCTCCGCGGATCAGCACTGTGGAATGTTTTGGAGCGACCCTGGACGCCATCTCCAGCACGCTGAGCAGAGCCTTGGAACGCCCGATGATATTCTCAAACCCGTACTTTTGGTCGAGGCTGACGCGCAGCCTTTGGACTTCTTCAAGCAACTGGTGGCGCTCCATGGCGCGGTTCACTACACACACCAGTTGTTCGTAGTCGATTGGCTTCGTGATGTAGTCGTAGGCCCCGGCCTTCATGGCCTCGACCGCGGTTTGCACCGTTCCGAAGGCCGTAATCATCAACACCGCCGTGTGCGGATACGATTCCCGAACCTTCTTCAGGACTTCCAGGCCGGAAAGGCCAGGCATCTTCAAATCCGTAATGACCAGCGCCGGAGCCTCCTCCTCCATTACCGCCAGCGCCGCGGTCCCGCTCGGTGCGGTGAGCACCTCGTGCCCGGCTTCCTCAAGTTGTAACTGGGTGATTCTGCGCAAGCTCTCATCGTCATCGACTACCAGTATGCTTCTACTCTTCATGCCGCTTCTCTTGACAGAGGGGTAGCGACACGGAAAACGTCATGCCCCTGCCGAAATTTGCTTCGGCGGTGAGAATGCCGCCGTGCTGCTCTACAATCTGGTGCGCTACAGACAATCCCAATCCGGTCCCGTTCTCCTTCGTCGTAAAGAACGGGTCGAACATCCGGTCGCGGTCCGCTCTGCTGACGCCGCATCCTTCGTCCCTCACCTTGATCAGCAGGCGGCCGTTGCCAAGGCCGGCCGACAGCAGCACTTCACCGCTGCCCGGCGTCGCCTGAATCGCGTTGATGATCAGGTTCAACAGCACTTGCTTCAGCAGTCCAGGGTCGCATTCGACCGGCGCCAGATCGGGCGAGATTTCCGTGCGGAGCGCAACTGGCTTCCCGCCGACGGCATGGGCAGCGAGTTCCATGACGGGGTCGATCACGAGGGGAAAATCGATGGTTTGATAGTGCGGAGCGCGCGGCCGCGCGAATTCCAGGAACTCCGTCAACAGGCCGTTCAAACGCTGGCATTCTTTGGAGATGATCTCCAGGCATTCGGCGTCCTTTCGTTCCCGGTGGGGCTCCCTCTGCAGAATTCCGGCCGCCCCCGCGATGCTGGCCAGCGGATTTCGTACCTCATGCGCCAGACCGGCGGACAGCTGTCCCAGCGCAAAAAGCCGCTCGGCGCGCTTCATGTGTTCGAAATTGTCTTGCAGTTGCCGGTAAACCTCTGTTAATCGCTGGGTGGTCCGCTCCAGATCCGCACGCTGTTTCCGTCCGCGCTCTGCCAGCGTGCCGGTGAGGATAGCGGCCGCACAGAACAGAGGAAAATCCAATATCTGATCGACTGCGTAATGCGGCAACACTCTGAAGCTCAACAAGTCATGAGGAACATTAAACAGACCGGCGAGAATGGCCACCAACAAGCCGCCCCGCCAGCCGGAGCTCAGGCTCGCGAAGACGATCGGCAGGTAGTACAAGTGTTGAAAAATATTGTGCCAGTGCAGCATGGCAAGCGGCGTGACCAGATGGAGGAAGCTGACCAGCAGAACGCCTGCAACCGCCGCCCACACATGGGACCCGACTGTAACTTGCCGCTTCACAAGAAGTTCTCGCCCGTCCTATAGACTTCCACCGCAAGTGTACCGACAAGCGTGTTGCATGGCAAGACGCGTCTGGCGCCAATCGCGGCAGCCGAATTGTGGCACAGCAAATGCTGGGCCACTACTATCAGGTCACAGGAGGTTGTTCAAATGAGCACTAAGATGACATGGATCGCAATTCCGTTGGCGTTCGGTTTCCTGGCGGCGATCGCGAGTGCCGACCAAACTTACCGGATTACCCTGACAGACGCGTCCAAGATCGGAACCACAGAGCTGCAACCCGGCGATTACAAGCTGGTTGTCGATGCGTCGAAAGTCGTCTTAACCGACCTCAGAAACGACAAGTCGATCGAACTTGAGGCGAGAATCGAAAACATGGACGAGAAGGTCCGCGCCACGGAAGTTCATTCGGATCGCGCCGATGGCGACAATCACATCACTGAGATCAGGCTTGGCGGCAGTAAGACCAGGATCGTTTTCGACTAGGGTGTTCACTGGGCCTTGGGGCGAAGGATGACCCGACGCCCCCGGCCCGGTGTACCAAATGGAACAGCGGAGTTCCAAAACGTCCATCCTAAGGAAGACAATATGCGATGCCGCTCGGCGCCCGTGCCGCCCGAAAGGAGGGCCGGGAGTGAGTAGTACGGCGTTTTCCTTCGCGGACTAGCGGCGGCTCTATCCGGCCTTCACAGGGCTCGTATCCCGATCACACAGGTTCGGCGTGAACAGTCACATCGGCGCCCGGCGCCACGCGATGGATAGCGGTTTCGATCGCTTCGGTGAGTTCATGCGCCCGCGCCAGCGACAACCCGCCGTCCGCCAGCACGTGCAGGTCGACGAACAGTTCCGGACCGGATGGGCGAATGCGAATATTGTGGCAGCCGCGTACGCCGGGCACGGCCTCCACCGTCTCGGCGATGCGCCGCTCCAGGCCGGCGGGCGCGGCGTCGAGGAGAGCGTTCACCGTACGCCGGCCCAATTGCGCGCAAACCCATACCACGATCGCGGAGACGCCCAATGCCGCCACCGCGTCGCCTGCGCGCAGCCACCCGAAACTCGGGAACCACTCGGCGATCTTGACCGCGATCAAACCGAAGATCACCACTGTCGAACTCCAGATGTCCGTCTGAAAATGGAGCGCATCGGCCTCCAGCGCCTGGCTGTTGAACGCCTTCGCCACGCGGCGCAGCAGGCGCGCCCGCGAGGCGTCGGTCGCAATCGAGGCCGCCATAACCGCGAAAGACCATACGTTCACGTCAACCCGGCCGACATGAAATCGCAGGCGGTGGACGGCTTCCACTGCGATCCACACACAAGTCGCCAGCAGCAACAGCGTCTCGAACAACGCGGAAAGGTTCTCGACCTTGCCATGGCCGTAAGGATGCGTGGCGTCGGCAGGCCGCCCGGAAATACGCACCGCTACGAGAGTCATCAGCGCGGCCACCAGGTCGAGCCCGGAATGCGCGGCTTCGGCTAGAATGCCCAGGCTGCCCGTCAGGGCGCCAACCACGATCTTGAATGCCGTCAAACCGACGGCGGCGAGGAGCGAACTCAACGCGGCGGACTGTTTTTCGCGGTCCTCGCGGGATGAGGTCGGGGGCATGCGTAAGCAACCGTCTGGCAGTCCAAGAAAGCGGTTCTTTCCTAAGTTTATGTTACCCGTGGCCCTTCCGAGCCCCTGCGGATCATCCGGGATTTCCAGCACGTTCAGAACCCAACGTGTAACGCGGATCGAGGGCTGGTCTCGGTCGGCGCAATCCGCTTGCATTGGGAAAAACAGAGATAGGGTCGCCGAAGACGTGGGGGAGGCTGGAGTCGTCTGAAGTCCTCATCCCACCAAAAATCCTCCTTCTTTCCCATCGCTTGGCCCCACCGGATTTCAGACGCAACCCCCCCGTGCTATATCTCAAGACGGGAGGGTAAGGTAGGCCCGAAAGGTCGGTCTTCGCAGAAAAATGGGTCCGTCTACGCAGTCGTCAAGTAGCTTAAGTTTATTTAGGTTAGGCTTCGTTTCGTATTTCTGTCTCGCAGCCGCATTCTCGAAGGAAAATGCTGCGGGCCGCCGGAACTTCACAGCGCCCTGGCCGATCGCTGAAAGCTGAGAGCCGACCGCTGACTTTGCGCCGCGCCGCGCCCTGCTGTTAGGCTATAGGGCGGAACCCCCGATTCCCATGTCATCCCCTTTTTTGAGCCGCGAAGAGGAATTGTACTGGCTCGCCCTCCGGCTGGTCCCCGGCCTCGGCGCGCGGACTTCCGGCAAGCTCTTGCAGCGCTTTCGTACCCCCCAGGCCATCTTCCGCGCGACGCGGACGGAACTGGAAGGCGCGGGCGTGAACGGGGCCGTGGCGCAATCCATCGCCAGCGGGTGCGCATTCGAGGACGCCGCGGCGCAGCAGGAGAAGATGTTGCAGGCCGGAGCGAAGCTCATCGCCCTGGGCGATCCCGCTTATCCGCAACCGCTGCGGGAAATCTTCGATCCGCCTATCCTTCTGTTCGCGCGCGGCCGCGCGGAGCTGCTGCCCTCCATCGCCTTGGCCGTGGTGGGCACACGGCGTCCCACTCCCTACGGCCTGGCGGTGGCCGAACGGCTTTCGGCCGATCTGTCGCACGCGGGCGTGACCATCGTCAGCGGGATGGCTCGCGGCGTCGATAGCGCCGCGCACAAGGGCGCGCTGGCGGCGGGCGGCGGGACCATCTCCGTCCTTGGCTGCGGCGTCGACGTGGTCTATCCCTCCGAGAATCGCAAGCTGTCGGCGGATATCGCGGCCAAGGGCTTGCTGATTTCCGAATTCCCCATGGGCGCGGTGGCGTTCCCGCAAAATTTTCCGATTCGCAACCGCATCATCAGCGGTATCAGCGTGGGCGTCCTGGTGGTGGAGGGCGCGCAGTATAGCGGATCGGCCATCACCGCCAGACTGGCGCTCGACCAGGGGCGGGAGGTGTTCGCCGTGCCCGGCAACATCACCTCGAAGTCCAGTTGGGGACCTAACCTGTTGATTAAACAGGGCGCTCGCCTCGTCCAGGATTGGAGCGACATCATCTCCGAGCTGCCCGCCGAATCCCGGCGGCATCTAATAGAGGAAGGGCGAAAGCGGATCGCGGCGGAAGGCGGCGAGATCCCGCCTGGCGGCCAGGCGTCCCTGTTGGACCCTCAGGCGTCCGAGTTGGGCGCCGCCGCCCGGCGCGCCCTGGAAGCGCTCCAGGTGGATGCTTCCACACATCTCGACGATCTGCTTGAAAAAGTGGAAGATACGTCGCCTTCCGAGATGATCGCCGCGCTCTTCGAGCTGGAAATGCTAGGTTTGGTAAAGCAGTTGCCGGGCAAGAACTTTGTTAAAGTGTGGTAGGTTCTTCAGGGTAGGGGCAATCGTCAGTTGGGATGTACCGGAGCCGCGAGGGGCGCGGCGTTCTAAACGTTTCCTATGGCCAAGGCTTTAGTCATCGTGGAGTCGCCCGCAAAGGCGAAAACCATCAACAAGTATCTGGGCAAGCAGTACATCGTCAAAGCCTCGCTCGGACACATCAAGGATCTTCCCAAGAGGGATCTGGCGGTGGATGTGGAGCACGGCTTCGAGCCCCGGTACGAAATCATCGAGGGCAAGCGGAAGCTCATCAACGAGCTGAAACAGGCCGCCAAATCGGTGGAAAGCATCTACCTCGCGGCCGATCCGGACCGCGAGGGCGAGGCCATCTGCTATCACCTTCAGGAGGAGCTCGGGAACGGAAAGAAGGGCAGCCCGCGCGTCTACCGGGTCATGTTCAACGAGATCACCAAGAAGGCCATCGAAAAGGCGTTTGAAAAACCGGGACAGGTGGACGTCAACCTGGTGGACGCGCAGCAGGCGCGGCGCGTGCTGGATCGATTGGTAGGCTACAAGATCTCGCCGCTGCTGTGGGACAAAGTGCGGCGCGGCCTCTCGGCGGGCCGGGTGCAGACCGTGGCCCTGCGCGTCATCGTCGAGCGCGAGCGCGAAATCCGCGCCTTCGTCGCCCGCGAGTACTGGTCCATCGACGCCGATCTGCTGGCCAAGAAGCCTCCGCACATTACCGCGCGGCTCATCAAGGTGGACGACCGCCCCGCGGAGATCGGGTCCAAAGAGGCGGCCGACGATGTGCTGGCGCGCCTCGCGGGCGCGGAGTACGTCGTGCAATCCGTCGTCACGCGCGAGAAAAAGCGCAACCCGGTGGCGCCGTTCATCACTTCCACCCTGCAACAGGAATCCGCGCGAAAGCTGCGCTTCAGCGTGAAGCGCACCATGATGCTCGCGCAGCGCCTCTATGAAGGCGTCGAGGCGGGCAAGGAAGGCGCTATCGGCCTCATCACTTACATGCGCACGGATTCCACCCGCGTTTCGCAGGACGCGCTGGAGGACGCGCGGCTGTACATCGCCGAACGCTACGGGCGCGAGTTTCTCCCGGAAACGCCCAACATCTATAAGTCGAAGAAAGACGCGCAGGACGCGCACGAAGCCATCCGCCCCACCTCTATGGCGTTCTCGCCCGAAGTCGTGGAGAAATATCTCGCCGAAGATGAGATGAAGCTTTACCGCCTCATCTGGAACCGTTTCGTGGCCTCGCAGATGATGCCGGCGCTGTTCGACCAGACCACTATCGACGTGGCCGCTCAGGGCAAGAACGGTTCCGCCTGCCTGTTCCGCGCCACCGGCTCCGTTCCCAAGTTCGAAGGCTTCCTCAAGGTCTACCAGGAAGGCAAGGACCAGGCCGACGAGGAAGACGAGGAGATGAAGCACCGGCTGCCGGCGGTTTCCGAAGGCGAGCGTCTGCGGCTGCGCGCCCTCAAGCCCGAGCAGCATTTCACCGAGCCGCCTCCGCGCTACAACGAAGCCACGCTGGTGAAGAGATTGGAGGCCGATGGCGTCGGACGTCCTTCCACCTACGCGTCGATTCTCTCCACCATCCTCGAGCGCGAGTACGTGACCAAGGAAGGCGGCCGGTTCACGCCCACCGAATTGGGCATGGTGGTGACCGACCTTCTGCTGGAGAGCTTCGACGACATCTTCGACATCACCTACACCGCGCGCATGGAAGAAGAGCTGGATGAAATCGAGGAAGGGAAGCTCGACTGGCGCGCGGCCATGGCGGAGTTTTACGAGAGGTTCGAGCGGGACCTGAAGCGCGCCGAAAAGCACATGACCGACATCAAGCGGATGGAGAAGCCCACCGACTTGAAGTGCGAGAAGTGCGGCAAGCCCCTGGTGATCAAGTGGGGCAAGCACGGCAGCTTCATCGCGTGCACCGGCTATCCCGAGTGCTCCTACACGCGCGACCTCACCGTAGACCTGCCGGACGTCGATAAGGCCGATCTCACCGACCAGGCGGACGAGGAGTATTGCGAGAACTGCGGCCGCCCCATGGCGCTCAAGAAGGGCCGCTTCGGGAGCTTCTACGCGTGTACCGGATACCCGGATTGCAAGACGACGAAGCCCATTGGCGGCCAGCAGAAGGCCCCCGACCGCCCCCTCGACGAGAAGTGCCCGCAATGCGGCAGCCGCCTGATGGTGAAATCCGGCCGCTTCGGCGAGTTCACCGCGTGCGGCAACTATCCCACCTGCAAGTATGTGAAGCAGAAGACCGTCGGCGTGAAGTGTCCGGACTGCTCCGAGGGCGAAGTGGTCGAGCGCCGCTCCAAGAAGGGGAAGACGTTCTACGGATGCAGCCGGTATCCGGTATGCAAGTTCGTGGCGTGGGGCAAGCCGGTGGCGGAAAAATGCCCCAAGTGCGGCAGCCCGTACCTGGTCGAGAAATGGCTGAAGGCCGGCGCCGTGTGGCAATGCCCCAACGCGGAGTGCAAACACAAGCAGCACGCGCCGAAACCGGATGAGACGCTGGCCGCCGTCCCGCCCCAGTAGCGCCGCCGGTCTTGCCCGGCGGTGGGGTTGCGGGCCAATGCAAATGCCACGGTGCGCCAGCGCCACGAACCTCGGCCCCCTCCGCTGCCCGAACCCCGCCAGCAGCACGGAACCGCAACCCGAAACGCAGTCCACCTTTCAGTTCTTCTCTGCGATTCCTCCGCGTCTCAGCGTCTCCGCGGTGAGATTTTCAGCCTCTAAACTCCGAAATGCGCTAGAATATTGCCGTTGGCAGGAGTGTTTATATGGCTTCGGTGAAGCGGAGCAGCGTCCACGCGGTGTACATTCCCAAGCTCGATGCGGAACACCGCGTGATCCAGGAAGCGGTGGTGGAATTGCGCCGGACTGTGGAGATCGGCGGACTGACGGAGCAGGCTCAGGCGGCCCTGCAAGGGCTCATGTATCGGCTCAGCGCGCACCTCTCCGGGGAAGAGCGCATGATGCGGTCCTCCGTCTACCCCGCCTATGCCTGGCACAAGCGGCAGCATGACGCCGCGCGGAAACGGGTGAAGGAGTTTGCGGGGCGCGTGCGGGAAGGCGATCCGGCGGCTGTCCCCGAGCTTCTCGATTTCTTCAAGGCGTGGCTGCGGGACCATACGGGCCTGCACGACCGCATGATGGGCGCCTACCTGCGGAACTTCGACCGCGGCCGCCACAAGACGGTGTCCTGACCGCCCGCGCCCGCAAACCCGCGCTCCAGGCGGAGCCGGCGCTGGGCGGCGAATCTCTCGCGGCTCGATTTCATCCGGAAAGCCACGGTTCAGTGATATAGTAAGGACAGCCCCCGCGAGAAGGGGACCAGGAAGTTACCAGTACAGAGTCAAGTCCGAATGACGCGGCCCGGCGGGAGAAACCCTCTCGCCGGGTTTTGCTTTTTCATGGAGAGGGACCGGCGGCGCTACGCGCGGGCGTCCAGCACGCGGGCGGCTAACTCTTCGCAGGTGTAGGGTTTTTGGAGGAAACTCGAAACCGACATGCCGGCGAAGGCCAGGCGCATTTCGTCTTCGGTGTAGCCGCTGGAAACCACCACCGGCGCGTCCGGGCTGATTTTTCGCAGCTCGACCAGGGTTTCCCGGCCGGGCATGTTCGGCATGCCGAGATCCAGGATGATGGCGGAGAGGGGAACGGGCTCCCGGCGCAGGCGATCGATAGCGGCCGCGCCGTCTTCCACCGCCACTACCGAATAACCGTACCGCTCCAGGGCGGCTTTGGCGACGGTCCGCACCACGAGCTCGTCGTCCACAAAGAGTATGGTCCCGTGGCCGGAGAGATCGCGCCGAACGGGAACCGCGGATGGGGCCTTCGGGGCGCGCCGCGGCGCGGCGGGAAGTAGAACCAGGAACCGGGATCCCCGGCCAGGCGCGCTGGATACTTCGATGGCTCCCCGGTGCGCGCGTACGATGCCCGCCGCCGCCGCCAGGCCCAGGCCGCGGCCGGTGAACTTGGTGGTGAAGAACGGGTCGAAGATTCGGGCCTTGGTGGCGTTGTCCATGCCGCAACCGGTGTCGCGCACCGCGAGGCGCACGTAGTCGCCGGGCGCGATGCCCCAATCGTCCAACTGACGCGCCCGGGCTTCATCCACGCGTTCGACGCCGGTCTCGACGGCAATGGTGCCGCCTCCGTCGCCGATGGCCTCCGATGCGTTGAGGATGAGGTTGGTAAAGACTTGCTGGATCTGGCTGCGGTCCGCGTCGACCGGTGGAAGGTCCGCCGCGAGCTCCAGGCGGCAGGCGGCTCTCCTGGATACCGAGGGATGGACAACCAGGCTGGTCTGCTCCGCCATCTCGGAGAGATCCACAGGCTCGATGATGAAGCGGCCCTTCCCCGAGTAGGCCAGCATCTGGCGCGTCAGTTGCGCCGCCTGTTGTCCGGCCTGCAGGATGTTCTTCAGGAGTTCCTCCACCGGGTGGCCCGCGGAGAGTAGGTCCTGCGCCAGGCTGGCATTCCCGATGATGCCGAGCAACAGGTTGTTGAAATCGTGCGCGATTCCCGCGGCGAGCACGCCGACGCTCTCGGCTTTCTGGGCCTGCCGCAGGCGCTCCTCCATACGCTTGCGATCCGAAATGTCGAGGAAGGCCCCAATCGCGCCCCGCGATTGGCCGGCTTCGTCCAGCAGCGGCACGGCGTGGCCGAGGAAGCTGCGAGCCGTGCGGTCCTCGAAGACGATGTCGAACTCGGAGTCGTAGACCGGCCGGCCGGTGCGGGCGGCCTCCCGCAAGGGCATCTCCGCCGCGGGGATCTCGACGCCGTCCCGCAGCACCCGGAAGTGCAACGGCGTTTCGCCATCCGGAGCCGACTTGGAAAGATTCGCTCCGGGGGCGGCGCGCAACGCTTCGTACCCGGCGCGGTTGGCCGCCACGACCCGGCATTCCGGATCGCGGCTGATGAAAGTGGCTACGGGGACCGCGTCCATGATGGCCTGCAACTCCGCGGCGTGGCGCTCGGCCTGTTGAGCAAGATCTTCCAAAGGTTCGCGAGGACGCCCCGATCCGGCCATTTCCGTGCCTTCACCTCCGTAATTCGCCCCGACTATTTTATAGGAAGTCGGAACGGCGCGGAGGGCGCGGATGTGCGCTCCCGCACGCCGCTTACAGGTGAACGGCGATCGCGAGGTGGACAAGCCGGAGGCTTGTCCCGCTTATACCCACCAGGCGGCGGCCGGCTTTTCCTTGATGACCAGGCCGTTCAGGAACGACGCCGCTCTCGAAAGACCCTCTTCGGGCGACAGCAGGCTGTCTTCGTGCTCGATCGACAGCACGTAGTCGTAGCCGAACATGCGCAGCGTGGAGACGAACTCCCTCCACCACTCCTCGCCGTGCCCGTAGCCGACGGTGCGGAAGATCCACCCGCGGTTGCGCTCGTCGGTGTAGCTCTTCGTGTCCAGGACGCCGGTCATCGGCAGGTTGCGGGTGTAGATCTGCGTATCTTTGGCGTGCACGTGGAAAATCGCATCGCCCAGAATGCGGATGGCTGCGATGGGATCGATGCCCTGCCAGAACATGTGGCTCGGATCGAAGTTGCAGCCGACCGCCGGCCCGGCGATCGCGCGCAGCCGCAGCATGGTTTCGGGACTGTACGCCACGAAGCCCGGATGCAGCTCGATGGCGACCTTCACGCCATGGTCGGCCGCGAACTTGCCGTGCTCGATCCAGTAGGGCGTCACCACTTTCTCCCACTGCCACTTCAGAATCTCCAGGTAATCCGGAGGCCATGGACAGGTGACCCAGTTGGGCCACTTGGAGTGGGGCGAGTCTCCGGGGCAGCCGCTGAAATCGTTCACCACCGGCACGCCCAGCTTCTCCGCCAGAAGAATCGTCTTGCGGCTGACGTCGCGGTCGTGTTTGGCGCGCTCCCTATCGGGATGGAGCGGGTTGCCGTGGCTGCTCAGGGCGCTGATGGTAAAGCCGTGGTCGTCCAGCTTCTTCTTGAACTCGTTGAGCTCGGCCTTGTTCTTCAACATCGAGAGCTTGCAGTGGGCATCGCCGGGGTAGTTCCCCGTGCCAAGCTCCACGGTGTGGATATCGAAGGTTGCGATCTTCTTGAATACGTCGTCGATGGGCAGTTGCGACAACAGGGGGGTGAATACGCCGACTCTCACGATGTCTCTCCTTATGAAAAATGGCGCGGTGACGCCATAAACAGAATATCACGCGGACCGGCGGCGACCAACGTCCCGATACGCAAGCGTTTGGTACGATGAAACTTGTCCGTCTATGGCGCTGCGATTTTACAACACCCTCACACAGCAGGTCCAGGAGTTCGCTCCCGCGCGCGATAACACCGTCCGCATGTACAGTTGCGGCCCGACGGTGTACAGCTACGCCCATATCGGCAATTTCCGCACGTTCACATTCGTGGACATTCTGCGCCGGACGCTGCGCGCCAACGGGTTCCGCCTCGACCACGTCATGAACATCACCGACGTGGACGACAAGATCATCCGCAACGCGTCCGCCCAAGGCAAGTCTCTGGAAGACTATACGGCGGTCTACGTCCAGGCCTTTCTGGACGATTGCCGGACGTTGCGCCTGGAGCGCCCCGAGCGCCTGACGCCCGCCACCCAGCACATCGACGACATGGCGGCTGCCATTGAGCGGCTGGGCGAGCGCCACCATACGTACGCGAGCGAAGGCTCCATCTATTTCCGCATCTCGACCTTCCCCGAATACGGCAAGCTCTCCCACAACGATTTCAGCGGCAACCTGGCGGGCGCGCGCGTGGACGTGGACGAATACGAAAAGGCGGACGCGCGCGATTTCGCGCTCTGGAAAGCCCCCAAGGAAGGCGAGCGCTTCTGGGAAGAGCCGATTGGTCCCGGCCGGCCGGGCTGGCATATCGAGTGCTCCGTGATGGCGCTGAAGTACCTGGGCGAGACCATCGACATTCACTGCGGCGGCGTGGACCTGGTTTTCCCGCACCACGAGAACGAGATCGCGCAATCGGAATCGCTCACCGGGAAGCCCTTTGCGCGCTTCTGGCTGCACGCCGAGTTCCTGACGGTCGAAGGCCAGAAAATGGCCAAGTCGCTGGGGAACTATTTCACCTTGCGCGACGTGCTGGAGCGCGGCTACGAGCCGGAGTCCATCCGCTACCTGCTGGCTTCCACGCCCTATCGCAAGCCGCTGAACTTCACGTTCGACGGCCTGAAAGCTGCGGCCTCCGCCATCGAGCGGCTGCGCAATTTCAAGCTGCGGCTGGAGACCGACCGGCGCCCCGAGAAAACGAACGAGCAGCTCACCGCCCGCGCCGCCGCCGCGGCTGAGGCCTTCACCAGCGGCCTCAACGACGATCTGAACACGGCCGAGGCGCTGGCCGCGGTCTTCGAGTACGTGCGCGACGCCAACGCTGCCATGGACGCGGGCGAGTTTGGCGCCGGCAACGCCGCCGAAGGGCTCGCGTTCCTCGAGCGCTTCGATTCCGTCTTCGACGTGCTGCGGCCCGCGCGGGCCGGCGCCGCGATCGAGGATTCCGCGGTGGAAGCGCTCATCGCCGAACGCGCCGCCGCCCGCAAGGCCCGCGATTTCGCGCGTTCCGACCGGATACGCGACGAGCTTGTGACCCAAGGCATCGTGCTCGAAGACACCAAAGCGGGTGTCCGCTGGAAGAGGAAATAGCATTGGATCTTCACACCAAGGCCGTGCATGCCGGCGACCGCAAGAAGGCGCCCGCCCAGACCCCGGTCACCACTCCGATTCACGCCGCCGCGAGCTTCATCTGCGATTCCATGGCGGAGCTCGACCGGATCATGGGCCGGGAAGAGGCGGGCTATTCCTACGGGCGCTATGACAACCCGTCCAACGCGGCGCTTGAAGAGCAGGTGCGGTCGCTCGAGAACGGGCACGGCGCGCTGGCCTGTTCCTCCGGGATGGCGGCGATTCAGATGGCCATCGCGGCGGCGCTGGCGGACCGGCCCCGGTCGATCGTGGCCGCCGGCGCGCTCTACGGCGCCACGCTGGGGCTGCTCATGAACGTGCTCGAACCCTCCGGCGTGAGTGTTCGATTCGTGGATATCTGCGACCTGGACGCGGTGCGGGCGGCGGCGGAAGCCCGCCCCGGCTGCATCCTCATGGAGACTATTTCCAATCCGCTGCTGCGGGTGGGCCAGATCGACCGGATCGCCGAAATCGCGCGCCAGGCGGGCGCCGCGCTCATCGTGGACAACACCTTCGCCACGCCGCTGCTGGCGCGGCCGCTGGAACTGGGGGCGCACTTCAGCGTCCACAGCTTGACCAAGTACCTGGCGGGCCACGGCGACGTTCTGGGCGGCATCGTGGTCTCCGACAGCGGGCATTACGACGCGCTGCGCGCGCTCTCGCGCACCATCGGTCCCATACTGGGACCTTTTGAAAGCTACCTCGCCATGCGCGGCGTCAAGACGTTTCCCTTGCGCATGGAGCGCCAGTGCGCCAACGCCCGCCGAGTGGCGTCCTGGCTGGAGCGGCGCCCCGAAGTGGAGCGCGTCTACTTCCCCGGCGACCCCTCGCACCCCGACGCCGCGGCCATCCGCCGCCTTTTCCCCGCGGACCGGTACGGAGCCATGGCGAGCTTTGAATTGCGCGGCGCGGGCAGGGAAGAGGCGTTCCGCTTCATGGACGCGCTGCGGATGATCGTCCGCGCCACGTCGCTCGGCGACGTGCACAGCATGATGCTCTACCCGGCGATAAGCTCCCACCGCGAGATCTCGCCCAAGCACCGCGAGCGCCTGGGCATCCACGATAACCTGGTACGGCTTTCGGTAGGCATCGAAGCCCCGGAAGACATCATCGGGGATTTGGAACAGGCGCTGGGAAAGATCTAACTAACCCTCGTTCTCCTCCGCGTCTCCGGGTGAGGTTGTGCTTGCGGCTGCTCGGCCCGTCTACCGGAACTGGCGCTTCACTAAGAAGTCCATGCCGAAGACGCCGTTTTCCTCTCGTACGAGGCGCACGGTCCATTGCTTGCTGAGGTCCCACTGCATGCTGACTACCTGAGGGTTGCTGCTGTTGATCACCGTGATGTAGGTGAAGGTGATGGCGGGTGTAACCTGCTGCTCCAGGGTGATGCGGGCTTGCGGGTTGTACTCGACGCCGGGAAGGGTGGGGTCGATGCGCAGGCGGCTGACGCCGAAGAAGCGCTCCAGCCGGCCGGTCACGGGGCTGGCGATGGCTTGGCCCAGCAGCGCGGAGGCTCCCATCTGCTGCCAGGAATTGGGGGAGGCGTTCTGCCGCGCCAGCGCGGCGGGGTCCGAAGTCGGAGTCTCGCCGGAGGCCAGCAGGGCCACGATTTCGCTGAACTGGAGCGGCGGGTCGGAACGCGGCGTGAGGTTCAGCTTGCCGAGCGGCCCGGATACGTTGAGCGTCACGTCGATGCCGCGGGCCTTGGTCTGCATATCGATGTTCACCACCGGCTCGATCTTCACGGCGTTGGAAAACACAATGGAACCCTGTTCGATGGTGTACTTGGTTCCGTAAAACTCCACCTGCCCCTGCGTGATGTTGATGCGGCCCGCCAGCACGGGATTGCTCACCGTGCCGCGCAAGCGGAGCGAGGTCGCTTCGATCGAGACGCCCTGCGTCAGCGAGCTTTGCACGCGGATGTCGGGGGCGGGCTGGAACTGGATGTCGAAGTTCAGCCCGCCGAGCCAGCCGGTCCGCGCGGCGGGCGTCTCGACGGGTTCGGCGGATCTGGTGAGGACCGAGCTTACGTCGGTCCCGGGGTTGAACGCGGCGCTCAAAATAGTCAGCGTCCCGGCGAGTTGGCTGCGCCGCGGCGAGCCGGTCAGGTTCAAGCTGGCGTTGATCGCGCTGCTAAGGCCCTCCGGGTAACGGACCCGAACGTCTTGCGCGCTGGCATATAGCCGGAACAGGGTTTGAGCGCCGAAAGCGATGAAGCCGGTGAAGTCGATGCTGCCGCCGCCGGTCTCGCCTTTGAGGGTCTGAATGGTGGCGCGGTCGCCCGTGAACAAAATGACGCCGTTGCAGTTGGAAAGCTCGTTCGCGAGGCCGGCGACGCTCAAGGACGCGTTCCGCACCTCCATGCGCCCGCCGATTTGGGGATCGCCGGGCGCGCCGCGCACGGTGGCGTTGGCCACGAGCACGCCCGACGATTCGATGTCGGGGACCATCTCGCCCACCGCGGCTAGGTCGATCTGGCCGTTCACGCGCAGATCCAACGCGTCCGCACGGTCCAGCAGCACCCTTCCGCCGACGGTCAGATCCGTGGAGCGGCCCTTCAGTCGGGCGCTTTCGATGGTGGCCACGGAGTTCGCCACCCGGACCACGATGGGGCCGTCGTTCCGGAGCGTGAGTTGCGTGTTCACGCCGCCGGACGCGGCGTTCGGTGCGGGATGAAGCTCGATCTGGGGAATGCGCGCCTCGGCCTTGAGCGCCTCGGGCCGGAGCAGCGGCCCATCGATGCGCAGCTCTCCCTCGGCGGAACCGGCGTACAACGCGGGGCTGGCCGCCTGGGAGGGCGAAAACCAGTTGCGCAGACGGGCCAGGTCGAATTTCGAGAACGCGATGCTTGCGGCGCCGGGGTAGTCGTCTTCGAGTTTCCACGAACCCTCGCCGCGAACGGTGGAATCGGCGAAATCGGCGTCCAGCGTGGCGCGCAGAACGCTCCCTTCCGAATCGGCCGTCAGGTGCGCGTCTCCCAGGCGCTGGCCGTCGAGTTCGAGGCTCTTCGTGGAGACCGCGCCGTGCAGCTCCGTTATATCGAAGCCGCGGCGTCCGGCGTGGCCTGGGTGGATATCGATGGCTCCGCGGGCCGACGCCTGAATCGTTCCCAGTATCCCCGGCCGGGCCTTGCGCAACGTCTGAATCTGGTCCAGCGGCATAACGTTGCCGGACACGTCGAAACGCAGGAGACCGGTTGCGAAACTATCCGCGGCGTAATGGTACGAGGCGCCGATTTGCAACTGCTTGCTCCCCGCCGCGACCTGGCCCGAAGCCACTTCCAGCGTGCGGCCGGAGTAACTCACGTGCGCCGTGAGGCGCTCGAAAGGCTCGCTGCGGAACGCGCCCGCGGCGATCGTCACATCGGATTGCAGGATCGGACTGGAAATCGTGCCCGACGCGTGCACGCTGGCCTGGAGGGACCCCGAGACCGGCGCGCCGCTCCAACCCGCGAGATCCGCCAGTTCCCCTACCGACCCCGCGCGGAGCGTTCCCGAGCCGAAGATCTCGCTCGTGGGCGTGGTCCGCCATTGGCGCAGGGCCACGGCCGCCTGAAACTCGGCGCGCAGCGAGCCGCGGGTCAGCGCGGCGTTGTCCAGCCGGGCGTTCTCCGCGAAAACGGTCACGTCCCCCGTAAGCGAATCCAACCCGCTCCCGGCGTACGAGAAGCGGCCGGCGCTCAGGTGGCCGGCGATGAGCGGCTCGTTCCAGCCGCCCGTGACCGTGCCCTCGAAGGTGGCGGCGCCGCCTTCCAGCTTTACCGGCACGGAGGCGGCGCTGGCGCCGAACGCTGGAAGAAGGTCGTTGAGGTCGCGCGTCTCCACGCGGACGCGCAGTTCGCGGCCGATGGCCCCGGAGAATTCGGCGCGCGACGCGGGCAGGATGAGGTTCGAGCGGCCCAAATCGAGAACGCCGCTGGGCGAATCGTACTTGGCCGTCACCTCTCCGCGCACCGGTGGGCCGCCGGGTTCGGGCGTCACGGCCAGGGTGAGCGCGGCCTGCAATTCCGGTTCGCCGTGGTGCAGCGCGCCTTCCAACTGGATGGGGCCCGAGACGCGGCCGTCCCAGGGCAAGGGGACGTCGCTATAGGTCGCCACCACGCGGCGCGCCTCGAAGCCGGCCACCTCGCCGGTGATGCGGTAACGGTCCAGCCTGCCTAACCAGGCGTCTCCCTGGAAGCTGCCGCCCAATAGGGCGAGCGCCACGCCGTGAAAATCGATGTCGGAGCCGCGCACCAACGCCGCCGCGATCTGCGCGTCCACGGGGATGCGGTTGCCGGGGAGCGCGTACTCGCCGGAAAGGCGCAGCCCTGCCACGTCGATGCCGCTTGGGCTGGCCGAGAGCGCGCCATCGGCGCGGAAGCCGGCCAAGCGCACCGAGGAATCGCGGTATTCGAGGTTGTAGGCGTTCAGGCGCCCCTTCACGGTGAAGTTGGCGCCGCCCGTCCAGACGGCCGTTCCGGAGGACTGCACGGCGCCGCTTTCCAGCAGTTTCGTGCGCAGAAACCGCGCGACGTCGGCCTGCGAGACGCGGGCCTGGTAGCGGAACGCGGCCCGCGGAGACGCCAGGTCTTCCACGGTGCCGGAGAATTCGATTTGCGAATCGCCGGTGCGCAGTCTGGCTGGGCCGATCGCGATCCGGTCGCGCGCCACGGCCAGGCCCAGCGAAACGTCCACCGCCGTGGGCGCATAGCCCGCGAAGTTCAGGTCGAGCGGTTGGAAGGCGAGTTCGCCCCGATAGCGCGGCCCCGCCGGATCGTAGGAAACATTCGCGCGGAAATTGCGCCCGTGCGCGTCGAACGGCGCGCTGCCCCGCGACTCCACCTCCACCAGTCCGTCTTGCACGCTGAAGCGCCCTATGGCGAGGTCCAGAACGTTCCGCACGGCGCGCCGCGCGTCGCCGCCGGTCTGGGGACCGGGAATGTTCGTGCGTCCGCCGGGGTAAACGATCAGGTAGACGCGCGGCTGGACCACGTCGAGGTACTCCATGTCCACCCGCCTCCTGAGCACGGAGACAATCTTCAGCCCCACCACCACGGACGCGGCGCGAAACAGGGGAGGCTTGCCCGCCGCCTCGGTCCCGTGGATGGTGAAGTTGGTCGCCACGGCCCGGCGGCGGCGCCAGTCGTAGGTGAAGGCTCCGGCTTCCACGCGCCCGCCGGTGGCGCTCTCCACGGCGCTCACGATGCGCCGCCGCACCTGCCCCCGGAACCAGGAACTGCGGACGACGAGCGCAAAGGAGACCGCAAGGACCACGGTCAGGGCCGCAATCGAACCCGCCACCGTCCAGCCGAGACGCCGCCGGGTCATTGGAACGCCTCGTCGTGGTACGCAATTTCGACGCGCTTGCGGGCTTCTTGCAGCCAGTTGTCCACTTCCCGATCCACGCGCGGGCCGGACAGGGTCGATTCGATGCGGCTGCGGTATTCCTCGAGCGTCACCGGCTGCCCCGGATGGGCCGCCTCCGCCGCGGGCTTCACCACCTTGTCGAAGTAATCGCGAATTTCCTGTTCGCCGATCTGCACGCCGGCGTGGAAACGCTCCTCGATGAACAGGAGCAGCCTGCGCTGCCAGAGCATCTCGTCCGCCACGTCCTGAGCGGAGACGCCGGCCGAAACGAGGGCCCTCTGGTACTCCGCCTCGGATGCGAAGCGCCCCTGCTGGAACTGTTTGACGGCCGGCGCGATTTCCGCGGCGGCGGGGAGCGGGTACCGGCTGGTTTCCAACTCCCGCCGGATGAGCGTCTGTTCCACCATGCGGTCCGCCGCCGCGCGCCTGGCGGAAGGGCTGAAATCCGGCTGCTTTCCTTCCAGGAACGCCGTGACGCGGATCTCGCGGTCCAGATCGCTGGTGGTGATCGCGAGGTTGCCCACCGAAACCGCGATGCGGTCGATGACCTCCCCGCGCAGCGCCGGGCACGCCAGGAGGAGCAGGAGTACGCCCGCGACCCTGTTCACCGCGGAGACGCGGAGACGCGGAGAAAGTACGGAGAAGACGAAAACGGAATTCACCGCCGAGACGCCGAGACGCCGAGAATGCAACAAATGGCGTTGTGGCGCATTCAGGATTTGTACGATCCTCAAGTTCGAGCGCAGAGGTGGCCGAGATCCGTGGTCTTCCCGGGCAGATGGTTTCGGGGAGAGCACATTCCTCGGCTTCCTCTGCGCCCGAACCCGGTGCGTGACAACCGCGTCGAATGACGCGCTGCACCCGTTATCCTTGTTTTCTCGGCGTCTCGGCGTCTCGGCGGTGAATTCGGTTTTCTCCGCGATTTCTCCGCGTCTCCGCGTCTCCGCGGTGAATCTTCCGAGCTTTGGCCCTGGCGCCTTCAAAACGTCTGTCCTATCGAAATGAAAAACTGAAAGTGGCTCACGTTCTGAATCACGCACTGGTTGGCCACGCCGGCGGGACAGGGATCGACGCCCGCGTTGAGCAGATCCTGCTCGGTCCCTTTGAAGCCGAAGAAATAGGGCGGATTGACGGTGTAACCGACATCCGCGCGGACCGGCCCGACCGGCGTGCGATACCGGACTCCCGCCCCCACGGCGTGCACCATGTAATCGAAGTCCTGGAGGTTATGCTGGTTGGTACGCAGCGAAATCTTGCTTAGGCTGGAGTAGACGTTTCCGGCGTCGTGGAACAGGACTCCGGCGATATTCTCGCCGATGAGTGGAAAGCGCAGCTCGATCTGGTTGAAGAGCAAAGCGGAGCCGCCCAGCGGGAAACCGGAGTTGGGATCGCGCGGGCCGGCCTGATACTCCGGGAAACCGCGGTCCGACGTGCCGCCCCCGCCGAAGAACCGTTCGGCGAGCGGTATGGCGTCCAGCGCCGCGCCGTTGTAGCGCAACGGGTGGATGTCGCCAAACTCCGTGCTGCGGGCCAGCGCCAGCCGCTTGCCGAGGGGGTAATAGGTTGCGTTGCGCGCCAGCAATCGAACGAAATTGGGTTGCGAGCCGAAGATGTGGTCGGCCCACCCGAGGTCCAGCGTGTTATAGATGCCGCGGTGCGTCTCCACCGGATCGTCGCGCCGGTCCTGAACCAGGCTCAGCGACGGCAGGCCGACGCGCACCGGCTGGGAAAGCTGGTTGAGCAGGTATTGCGTCACTTTCAAATCGCTCACGGCGACCCGCCGGTAGGTGAAGCGGTAGAAGAGCGTGGTGGCTTTGGAAAGGCGCTGCGACACCTGCCCCGATACTTCCTCCCGCTTGGAATTGAACGTCCGGATGTCGCGCGATTGCTCGTACAGGCTGGTGAACGAGAGGTTGAAATTGTCGCGGCCTTCGAAACGTGGCCAGGAGTAGTTGAGGATCGCCCGCTGATCGAGCGTCGAAACCTGCGTACGCAAGCTGATGCTGTGGGCCACGCCCCACAGGTTGTTGCGGGTGGCATCCAGCGAAACGCGCGGGGAAAAGCCGGTGGAACCCGCCGGCGCATCGAGGCACAGCGAGCAGCCGCCGATGCGTCCCAACTGCGCGCCAAAGCCCGCCGCCAGCGAGTAGCGGTGCGCCTCCTCCACGTTGTAGAGTACGTACTTGTCGGCGGCGTCGCCATCGGGATTCTGTATGGCCGCATCCACCTTGGCGAATACGCCGAGGTCGTATAACCGGCGTTGAATCTCAGTGACGGCGTCGGGAGAAAGAGGGTCGCCCGGTCGCAGCGTCACGTAGCGGTTCACCAGGCTCGCGCGCGTGGTCTGGAGACCCGTCGTAACCGTCCCCCGCACCACCTGTTGCTCGCCTTCCGTGACGACGTAGCGCAGGTTGACCCGGTTGGCCTTCCCGGCGGGCGTGAAACTCCACTCGAACGTGGCGTCCCCAAAGCCCTTTGCGAAGTAGTGCGCAAGAACGGCGTCGCGGTCCACGGCGACGCTGAATTCGCTGAAAGGCTGGCCCGGCGCCGAACTGAGGTTGGAGACGGCGGCGGCTTTGTCGAGCTGTTCCACGCCATCCACCCGAAGACTGTCGACGAAGTATTGCGGACCTTCGTTGATGTCCAGGAATATGGCCAGGTCGCCTTTCTTCCCGAGGTAATCGTCCACCAGGCGATGCGCGACCTTGACGTCGCGGAAGCCGTTCGCCTCGTACAGGCTGGAAATAGAGGACTCGTCTTGCCGCAGGAGGCTTTCGCTATACTGCCCGTGGGGAAATCGCAAGAACAATGCCGTGCGCAGCAGCATGCGTTCGCGGAGGTCGTCGGCCCCGAAGTATTTGTTTCCGCCGATGCCGATGTACACAAGCTTGTGGCGCGGGCCGGTGTGGATCAGGAAATCGATGGTCGATTCGTCGTTCGAAGCTTTCTGCTCCTCGACCTGCGCCTGCGCCTCGAAGTAACCCTGGGACTGGAAGTAGTCGCGCAGGTTGCGCGCGCCTTCCATCAGCAGGTCGTGGTCCACGGCGTGCTCCTGGAACACGGGTACGTAGCGTTGCAGGAATGCCCTCGACGCTTTCGCGCCGATGGCGTTGATCCGGATGCGCGGGCCGGCGTCGATGCGGATCGTGGGGATGGCGCTGTTGGTCGCCGGGTCGTAGTGGATGGACTCCAGCGACACCTTCGCTTCCAGGCGGTCCTGTTTCCGGTAGAGCGTGCGGATTCCCTCCAAGGCTTGGCTGGTTCGCGTCTGCGTCACGGGCTTCCAGGTATGGAGAATCCAGCGGCGAAGCTTGGTGGCGTTCAGGATGTCTGACGGGTCCAGCTTTAAGTCCCCGGCCAGCGCTGGAGGTCCGAAGCGGGCGCGCCGCCCGCTTTCGACCTCGAGTCGGATGCCCACCTGTTGGTTGGCCGCGCCCGAGTCGTAATCCAGAATCGGGCGGATGGACGCGCCGTACAGCCCGTTGCTTTCGAGCAGCCGCTTCTGCCCCGACAGGGCCTCCTGAAGATGGGCGTCGGAGAAGGGAACGCCCAGGTCCAAACGCGCCGCGTTCTCCAGTTGCGCGGCGTTGGGAGGGCTGGAAACGGCTCCTTCGATGGAGACGCCGCCGACAAACCACCGGTTCTTCGTGAGGAAGACCACCGCCACGCCGGCGGCGCCCGGCTTCACATCCGCCTGGATATCGGCGTAACGCCCCGTGGCGAAGAGGCGCGCGATGGTGGCGCGCACGTCGGCGATCCGCAACGGCTGGCCCGTCTTGACCTGGAGCGCGCCGCGCAGCGTGTCCGCTTCCAGGGGCTGTACGGCGGGTTCGAAACCGATGCTGGCCACTTCCATTCCTTCGTACCGCTGGTATTGCGCCTGCGCCGCGGAAGGCCTCGCGGCCGCCAGGAACAGCACCGCGAAAGGGATGGACACGAAGAGCCGGCGCACCACCCTCATGATAGCGTAAGTCATTCATAGCAAGTTTGTTACCATCGGATTCATGGATCGAGACGAACGCCAGCGCTACTCGCGGCAGATCCTGTTTCCGGGCATCGGAGAGTCGGGGCAGGAGGCGCTCGGGCGGTCGCACGCGGCCATTGTAGGGTGCGGCGCTCTGGGCAGTTTCCACGCAGCGGCGCTGGCCCGGGCGGGGGTAGGGCGGATCACGGTGATCGACCGCGACTACGTCGAGGAGAGCAACCTCCAGCGCCAGTGGCTGTTCGAAGAGGCCGATGCCGAACAGGCGCTGCCTAAGGCCGCGGCCGCCGAGCGGCGGATGGCGCGCATCAATTCCCGCGTCAAGGCGCGCGGCCTGGTGGCCGACCTCACGCCTTCCAACGTCTCCGATCTGCTGGGCGATGCCGGCCTGATCCTCGACGGCACGGACAACTTCGAGACCCGTTATCTGCTCAACGATTTCGCGGTGAGCCGCGGGACGCCGTGGATCTACGGAGCGGCCGTGGGCAGCTACGGCCTCACCATGTCCGTGATCCCGGGGCGTACAGCGTGCCTGCGCTGCGTCTATCCCGATCCGCCCGCAGGCGCGCAACCCACCTGCGAAACCGCCGGCATACTGAACGCGGTGGTGGCGGCGGTAGCGTCCCTCCAGGTGGCGGACGCTCTGAAGATCCTCTGCGGACACGTCGGCCTGGTGCGGTCGCGCATCACCACGGTCGACGTTTGGGAGGGCGGCATACGGCAGATCGAAGTGGCCGGGCCTTCGGAAGATTGTCCGTGCTGCGGCCGCCGCGAGTTCGTCTATCTGGAGGAATCGCTCCGCGAGCCGGTGCGCCTGTGCGGCCGCAACGCCGTGCAAGTCCACGAGCGCGACCGGCCCATCGACCTGTTGGAATTGAAGGCCCGCCTGGAACCGCTGGGCGAAGTGCGCTCCAACGAATACGCGCTGCGTTTCCTCCTGCCGCCGTACGAGATGACGGTGTTCCCCGATGGCCGCGCCATCGTCAAGGGGACCGGCGACACAGGCGTAGCGCGGAGCCTGTACGCGAAGTACGTGGGGTAGCGCCTTTAAAGGTGCTATAAAGGTGTCATGAACATCGCTCAGGATATTCAACCACTGACGTATTTCCGCCGGAGGTCGGCCGAAGCGGTAAAACGGCTAAAGGCCACCCGCCGCCCCATGGTCTTGACCATCAATGGCAAGGCGGAACTGGTGGTTCAGGATGCTGTTTCGTACCAGCGATTGCTGGACATTGCCGCCCGGATGGACCCGCGCGAGGGCATTCGCCAAGGCCTGGAGGACCTCAGGACGGGCAGGACGCGGCCGGTTCGCGAAGTCTTCGATGACATTCGCCGGGAACATGGCTTACCGCGTTGAATTCACGGGCCGCGCCGCCCGCGACTTGCAGTTGCTGTTCCATTCCATCGGCGTGGAGGAGTCGGATGCTGCCCTTCGCGGGCTCGATGGGATGGAGCGCGCCATCGCGACCCTCAACGAGTTTCCTAATCGCTGTTCCCTTGCTCCAGAGAGCCGCCCTGGGTGTGTGATTCGTCAGTTACTGCACGGGAGCGGACGTTACGTCTACCGCATCCTGTTTCGCGTGACCCCGAAACCGCGCGCTGTCGTCGTCCTGCATATCCGGCATGGAGCCAGACTGCCGGACGTCTGAAAGGGGCCTAAGCGAGAGTCCCCGCCACGTGGAGTGGGCTTTCAGCCTTAAACTACGTTCTCCACGCCCCAGGGATCGCGCAACGGCTTGACGATCAGCTTCTTCGCTTCGTCGTTGCCCACGATGGTTTCCTTCTTCGGATCCCACTGAACCGGCTTTCCGGTGCGGATGCAGAGGTTCGAGAGTTGGCTGATCATGTCCGACCGGAAAGCGCTCTCGATGGGAGAAACCACTGGGCTGCCGGTGCGAATGGCCTTGATCCAGTTTTGGTGGTGGCCCGCCGTCAACGTCTGTTGGAAGCCCTTGGGCAGGTTGGCCGGAATCGTTTCCAGCGCGCTATCGAGAACGTGAATCTCGTTCGGCCCGATTTCCGACTTCATCAAGTTATCCGGCTGGGTGAACACCGAGCCGTCGTTGCCGTAGCTGATCAACACCCAACCCTCCGAACCCACGAAGACCACGCCGTTCGGTACGCCAGCGCTGGGCGGGTTGATGACGGGCTTCGGAACGTCCGGCTCGTTAGCATAGGTCCTGGCGTCCATGAAGTCCAGCGCCAGACCATCCGCCCACTTGCACTGCACCCTCCACTGCGTGGCGTCGTTGAAGAGTCCCTCCGTGGGAAACTTCCCCGAACCTTCGTAGTGGACCGGAGGATCTTTGCGGCCGGTCGCGTCGGCCCAGCGCTGCATCTGGTCGAGCAGGTGAGCGGCCCAATTGTTGATCATGCCCAGACAGTAGTCGTCGATGTTGAAGATGCCGGCGCGGTCGGGTCTCAGGCAGCGGTCGTAGCAGAACGGCTTCATCGGCGCCGGTCCCAGCCAGGCGTCGTAATTGAAGCCGTCGGGAACCGGTAGCACCGGAGTGGCCGAGCCGCCGGCCTGGCTCGCTGGAGAAACCACGTAGATCTTCTGCACCTTGCCGATGCGGCCGTTGGCCACGAGCTCGATGGCTTTCTTGGCGGCGGGGTAGGCGCGCAACTCGGTGCCGTATTGGACCACCAGATGCGGAAACTTGGCCCTGCCCTTCAATACCGCCAGATCCTGCTGGACGCTGGTGCCGAGCGGCTTTTCGTAATGGAGGTGCTTGCCCGCCTTCAAAGTCCGAAGCCCCATGGAGGGGTGCCAGTGGTCGGGCGCCACGTTGTAGACGGCGTCGATGTCCTTCTGCGCCAGCACCTCCATGAAGTCGTCGTACATCCGGATGCCTTTGTTCGGCCGGTTCGGCTGGTTCAAGTCGTACTGCTTTTCGAGCCTGTCCTTGGCGTCCAGTAAGTGGCCCTTCACCACGTCGCAGACAGCGACGATGACCACGTTGTCGAAAGACGGATACTGGAGCGTCTCAAAAACAGCCCTCTGGCCGCTTCCGTTGATGGCGACAGTGATTCGGTCGCTGGGCGGAGTAGCGCCACCCAGGCCCAAGGCCGAAGCCCGAACAATCATCGGCGCCGCGATCAGGCCCGTCAAAGTTCCAGTGCTCTTTTTCAGGAAGTCTCGTCGGCTTCCCTCTTTTCGTTTCTCCATAATAATGCCTCCAGTACTCGCTAAACTCACGATAACATGCGCCAATCGCGTCGGCTACTGCGTGCTTCTTGCCTTGACACTGCGTGCTTTTTGCCCGGCTCCAGGATGTTGCGGAGGCGCTCAGAGCAGATCGGTTGCCGGCGATGCCTCCTAAACCTCTCCCTTCTGCGTCCCGCGCGCGCTCGAAGCCGGCAGCTCTTTGCGCACGGTAGAATAGACTCCCATGAGGCCCTGGCTTGTTTGCGTCATCTTCTTCTGTTCTGGCGCGCCATTGCAGCCCCAAACGGCGCCGCTGCCCGGGTACTCGGCGGAATCGTCGCGCGTGGAGCGCGACTGGGAAGCGAAATTCCGCGTCATTCCGGACCCCGCCAATCTGCGCGCCTATATGCAGCGGCTCAGCGCGCGGCCGCACCACGTCGGCTCGGCCTATGACAAGGACAACGCCGAGTGGATCCTCTCGAAATTCAAGGAATGGGGACTGGATGCTAGCATCGAGACGTTCGACGTGCTTTTCCCCACGCCCAAGGAGCGCGCGCTCGAAATGGTGGAGCCCACGCGCTTCACGGCCAGGCTCGAAGAACCGGCGGTGGCCGCCGACCCCACTTCGTCGCAGCGCGACGAGCAGTTGCCCACGTACAACGCGTACTCCATCGACGGGGACGTCACCGCGCCGCTGGTCTACGTGAACTACAGCGTGCCGGACGACTACGAAACCCTGGAGCGGTTGGGAATTTCCGTGAAGGGCGCCATTGTGATCGCGCGTTACGGCGCTTCCTGGCGCGGCATCAAGGTAAAAGTGGCGGCCGAGCACGGCGCCGTCGGGTGCCTGATTTATTCCGACCCGCGTGACGACGGTTTCCATGAAGGCGAGACGTTTCCCGCCGGCCCCTACCGGCCGCCGGACGGCGTGCAGCGCGGCAGCGTGATGGACATGCCGATCTATCCCGGCGATCCGCTGACGCCCGGCGTGGGGGCTACCAAGGACGCCCAGCGGCTGCCGCTCGATCAGGTCCGGACGCTCACCAAGATTCCGGTGCTCCCCATTTCCTACGCCGATGCCCAGCCGCTTCTGGCGGCGCTTCAGGGGCGCGTCGCGCCGGAGAACTGGCGCGGAGCGCTGCCCATCACCTATCGCGTGGGGCCGGGACCGGCGAAGGTGCATTTGAAGGTGAGTTTCAACTGGGATCTCAAGCCTCTGTATGACGTGATCGCCCGCATCCCCGGCTCTGCCTACCCCGACCAGTGGATCATCCGCGGGAACCACCACGACGCCTGGGTCAACGGCGCCGAGGACCCGGTTTCCGGGACGGCGGCCGAAATGGAGGAAGCCCGCGGTTTCGCCGCGTTTCTGAAGCAAGGATGGAAGCCCCAGCGCACCGTCGTCTTCGGCGTCTGGGACGGCGAGGAGCCGGGATTGCTCGGCTCCACCGAGTGGGCGGAGGCGCACGCCGCCGAGTTGGCGCGCAACGCGGCGGTGTACGTCAATTCCGACAGCAATGGCCGCGGCTACCTGAACGTCTCCGGCTCCCATTCGCTCGAGAAGTTCGTCAACGGCGTGGAGCGCGATATCGAAGATCCGGAGAGCCAGGAAACCGTCTGGAAGCGGCTTCAGGCGCAGGCCATCGCCGCCGGTCCCGCCGAGGACCGCCAGGAAGCGCGCACGCGCCCGGACCTGCGCATCGGGGCGCTCGGCTCCGGCTCGGATTACACCGTGTTCATCGATCATTTAGGCGTGGCGTCTTTGAACCTCGGCTACGGCGGCGAGGACGGCGGAGGCATCTACCACTCCATCTACGACGATTTCTACTGGTACACGCATTTTTCGGACACGGATTTCGCATACGGGCGCGCGCTGGCGCAGACCGCCGGCGAAGCGGTGATGCGGCTGGCCGGCGCCGATCTGTTGCCGTTCGATTTCGACGACTTCGCCGATACCGTCAAGCGCTACGTGACCGAAGTCGAGAAACTGGCGCGCGATAAGCGGGACCAGATTATCGAGCGCAACCGGGAAATCGACGAAGGAGTGTTCGCGGACGTCAACGACCCGCGCGAACCCACGGTGGCGCCGAAGGCGGAGCCGGTCCCGCCGTTCCTGAATTTCGCGCCGCTCGATAACGGTCTGGTGGCGCTTCAACGCGCCGCGGAGAGCTATGGCAAAGCGGCGGTGCACATCGGGGAGAACGCCGGTTCGTCGCCCGCCGCCGCCGCGCTCCGCGACGCCAATGTGCGGCTGATCGCCGTGGAGCGCGCCCTCACGCTGCCCGACGGCCTCCCCAACCGCGACTGGTACAAGAATCAGATCTACGCGCCCGGCTTCTACACCGGCTACGGCGTAAAGACCCTCCCCGCCGTGCGCGAAAGCATCGAACAGAAGCAGTGGCAGCTTGCCGGCGAGCAGATCGCGCGCGTAGGCAAGGTTCTGGAGAACGCCGGCGCGGCCATCGAAGCCGCGGCGGGGGAGCTGAAATAGGGCGGGGTAGGCCCAAGAGGCGATGACGTAAGCGGCCAGCGGAAATTCCGGCCAACGCGGCGTCGTCTCTCCACTCCCGATCGGCGCCTATACGTCGACTGGATCTTGAATTGGAAATCGAAGTTCGCTTGAAACAGCAAGCTGATAGACTCCATTTTGTGAGAGCGACAAGCTTCCTCTTGTTGGGATCGCTATTCTTCTGCTCCGAAACGGCGTTCGCACAGTCGGCCGATAAAGACCCCCTGGCCATCGTCGAACTCGGCGGAGCCGCTGGCTGGAGTCTCAAAGACGGCGGATCGAGCTTCGGCGCGGACGCCGCGGTTGAAGTCACTCCCATAGAGAACTGGCTAGAGCTTGAAGTGGGCGTCACACCATTGTTCAGCCGCCGTCGTTCGACAGAATGGAATACCGACCTGCTGTTTAAGAAGCCATGGACGCTCTCCAAGAAAGCGGAGTTAATGGCCGGCGTTGGCCCCGAGTGGGTTCATACGAGGGAGCCTGGCGCGAAAGTGAACTCAATAGCGGGCGAAGCCGTACTGGATTTTATGTTCTGGCCCAGCGGAAAGCATAGATTCGGCTGGTTCCTCGAACCGGGCTACGATTACAACTTCGCGCGAGGGCATGAACGATCCTTCGGCATAAGCGGCGGTCTGCTAATCGCAATCCCGTGACGCCGCTTGAACTCGAAGAACGGAGCCTCGCCACATTTCGTCTCACTTCGGTTTGACGAAATTCCCGGCCATCCGGGCGACGAGTTGCCCAAAGGGACTTTGAAGTCTATCCTGAAGGCTGCGGATCTGGAGGCGAAGGAATGAGCCGAAAATATGCCGTCGTTTTCGAGCAGGCGGAAACGAACTGGGCAGCCTACGTTCCCGATCTGCCGGGCTGCGTGACTACCGGAAGAACCCTGGACGAGACGGAGCGAAACATCCGGGAGGCAATTTCAGGCCACCTCCAGACTCTGCGGGAGTTTGGCGAAACGGCTCCGGAGCCAACGAGTATCGCCAGGGAGATTGAAGTCACTCCCGCCGCGTAGCGGCGGGCCGCGGCGCCAATGAAACGGCGGCGGCGTTGAAATTTGGGGGCGGGGGTTCTCGGCATGATTTTGAAACAGTACTATCTAGGTTGCCTCGCCCACGCCTCCTATCTGCTCGGGGACGAGGCCACCTCGACCGCCATCGTCATCGACCCGCAGCGCGACGTCCAGCAGTATCTGGCGGACGCCGAAAACCTGGGCCTCCGGATCCGCCATGTCTTCCTCAGCCACTTCCACGCCGACTTCATCGCCGGCCACCTGGAGTTGCGCGACCGTTGCGGCGCGGCCATCCATCTCGGCGCCCGCGCGCAGGCGGAATACGCCTTCGTGGCCATGAAGGACGGCGATACCCTTGACTTTCCGGGGCTGCGCCTCCAAGTCCTGGAGACTCCCGGCCATACCATCGAGTCCATCTCCATCCTGGTTTTCGATCTCCAGAAGGATTCCGCCAAGCCGTACGCGCTTCTCAGCGGAGACACGCTATTCATCGGCGACGTCGGCCGCCCCGACCTGCGCGCCTCGCTGGGGTGGAGCGCCGGCGACCTCGGAGCGCTGCTGTACGATTCGCTGCACCACAAGCTCATGCGACTGCCCGACGAGACCCTCCTCTATCCGGCGCACGGCTCCGGCTCCCTGTGCGGGAAGAATCTTTCCTCCGACACGGTCTCCACGCTGGGCGTTCAACGGAGGATGAACTACGCCTTGCAGCCCATGACGAAGGAGGAATTCGTCCGTCTGGTTACGGCGGACCAGCCCGACGCTCCGCCTTACTTCACCTACGACGCCATTCTCAACACGCGTGAGCGCGCGTCGCTCGACAAGAATCTCGAGCAGGTTCTCCAGCCTATCGATCTCGATGAGGTCCTGCGGATGGGAGAGGCGGGCGTTCAGATTCTCGACGTCCGCGACGCCGCCGAGTACGCCAAGGACCATTTGGCCGGCAGCCTCAACATCGGTCTCGGCGGCCAATACGCCACCTGGGCGGGGACGATCCTCGATCGCGACAAACCCATCGTCATCGTTGCCGAGCCGGGACGCGAGGAGGAGGCCGCGCTGCGTCTGGGCCGCATCGGTTTCGATTCCGTCAAAGGCTATCTGAAGGGTGGCATGGAAGCGCTGGCCGGCCGCACGGATCTGGTGCGGCCGACGGAGCGCGTCAGCGCGCCTATGGTGGCGGAGGAACTGGCCGGCGCCGAGCCGCCGCTGGTGCTCGATATCCGGACTCCGCGGGAGTGGGCGGCCCGGCATATCGACGGCAGCGTCAACGTTCCGCTCAACCACCTGCAAGAGCGCATCGCCGAGATCCCGCGCAACCGCCGCGTTGCGGTCCATTGCGCCGGCGGTTACCGCTCGTCGATCGCCGCCAGCATCCTGCACCGGCATGGGATCACCAATTTAATCGAGATGGCCGGCGGCCTGGCCGCCTGGGACGCCGCTAAACTCCCGGTGGTCTCGGAAGCCTAGCCGCGGCCAGAGATGGCGCCCTGGGCCCCTGGTTGTTCAGACCCGCCGGTGTTATTATTTTGTTGACATGTCACGTTGCGCCTTTCTCCTGGCCGCCACCGTGATCGGGCTGGCCTCGGCCCTTCCTCTGACCGCCATCGACGCCGATCACGACTTCTCCGGCGCCTGGGTTCTGGATCCGGAAGCGAGCAATCCCGGCCGTCTGCTCACGGAGCCTGAGAAGCTCCTCTCGGTTCTGCAAGGGGCGACGGAAGTCCAGTGCTCTTCGTTCGATCCGGCGGCCGCCGCCATCCAGTGGTCGTTCTCTACGGACGGACGGGACCGCAAGTACCGGGTGGGGACCGAAGGTGGAACGATCTTCGCGAAGTGGGAAGGCTCCGCGCTACTGGTCACTACCATCGTCTCCGCTCCCCGGCAGTACACGGTCACGGACCACTGGACTCTCTCCCAAAATCACCAGACGTTCACCATCGAGCGCCAGATTGCGGACGCTGCGGGACAGAGGGAGGCCAAGCTGGTGTACCGGCGCGCGGGAGAGAGCGCTCCGCCGGCCATGCAGACCGCGCGGCCCGCGCCGCCCGTACTATCTGGGCAGCCCGTGCGGACCGCGACGATAGCGCCACCCGCGCCACTCCCGCCGCCTTCGCCCCCGGCCCTCTCCACCCGGCCGGGCCCGCCCGCGCCGACGGACTTGGTTGTGCCGTCTGGAACGCGCATTTTATTGGATCTGGTCAGCAGCGTAAGCACGAAGCGCGCCAAGGCCGGCGACCATGTCTATTTGGAGACGGCCATGGCGGTCGCCGGAAGCGGCCACATGCTCATTCCACGCGGCAGCGGGGTGCAGGGAACCGTCACGGCGGTGAAGCGGCCCGCGCACGCGTCTCCCCAATTGTCCATCCGTTTCGACACGCTGACTCTCCCCAACGGCGTTACCCGCGACTTGCAACTTCGGCCCGATGCGACGGACGCGAAATCGGCGCAGGTGACGGGCAAGGAGGGCGAGATTACCGGGACCGGCGGCTCCAATACCGATCAGAAGATATACACCCGAACCGAGACCGGCGCCACCGTGGGCGTCCTGACCGGAGCGGCGACGGGGATGGGCGCCGCTACTCTGGGCGCCGCGGGCGCCATCGGCGGCCTCGCCTCGGTCCTGCTGTCTCACCCCGACGTTGTGCTCCCGAGGGGCACGACGATGGAGATGGTCCTCGATTACGACTTGAAGTTCCAGCCCGAAGATCTGGGGTATTGAGGAATCACGAGCATGTTTCGGCCGATCGGCGTCGTGAGTCTTATCGTTCTGGTGTCATCCGCGGTATTCGGCCAATCCGCTCTTCCGAATTTCCTTGTCACCGAGTAGTAGAACTCCTGTACGACCTGCGTGCTGATCACGAGCGACTGATCTTCAGAACAGCGGCGAACAACTCGACGGCCCGCAGGCGTTTGTGCGCGTCGCGGCGGTCGTACATGTACAAGAGTACGTTGGTATCAAAGAAGGCGCTTGCGCTCATGGAGTTCGTCGCGATTCCACGATCCGGGCGGAATGTTGTAAAGCGGCTTCTTGGCCAGGTGGAGCAAGCGCTTCACCGCCTGGCGGCGCCGGTCGCGGCTGGTGACGACGCTCTCCAAGGTCTCGCGCACAAGCGCGCTGAGCGAAAGATCCCGCTCTGCGGCGTACACCTTGGCCTCTCGAACCAGGTCCTCTGGGAGGCTGAGAGTGAGATTCCGCATCACACAATCCAGTGTAACAACACATAGACATGTGCGAACCCGCCGCGCTCCACCCCTACCACACCCTACACGCGTTCACCCGCGCCATGGGCTGCCCCGCTTTGCACGAGAAGGCTTTGGCGAACTCCGGCATGTCGCTCACCACCCCGTTGATGCGGTACTCGTCCGGCGAGTGCGGATTGGTGATGGCGTTCAGCCGCTTGTTCTCCGGACGCTCGTAGCCGCAGGCCCATTGCGCCATGCCGATGAAGAATCGCTGGTCGGGCGGGAAGCCGTCGATCGGCTTCAGGTCCTGGCTCTTGGCGGCGTTCTTCCAGGCCAGGTAGGCCAGCATGGTCCCGCCCAGGTCCGCTACGTCCTCGCCCAGCGTCAGCTTACTGTTGATCTTGATATCGTCCACGACGGTGTATTGCCCGTACTGGTCCACGACGCAAGCCGTGCGTTTGTTAAAGGCGTCGGCGTCCTGCTTGGTCCACCAGTCTTTCAGGTTGCCCTTGGCGTCGAACTGGCGGCCTTCGTCGTCGAAGCCGTGGGTCATCTCGTGGCCGATGGTGGCTCCCGTGTTGCCGTAATTCGGAGCGTCGTCCATCTTTGGGTCGTAGAGCGGCGGCTGCAAAACGCCGGCGGGGAAATTGATGTCGTTCATCTGGGGGTCGTAGTACGCATCCACGGTGGGCGGCGTGATCTCCCACTCGCCGCGGTCCACGGGCTTGCCGATCTTGTTCAACTGGCGCTTGGATTCGAAGATTACGGCGCGATCGACGTCGCCCAGGAAGTCGGCGCGCGCCACGCGCACGGAGCTGTAGTCGCGCCATTGATCCGGGTAGCCGATTTTATTCACCATGGCGTGCAGCTTTTCGAGCGCCAGTTTCTTGGTGGGGGCGCTCATCCAGTCGAGCTGTTTGATGTCGGCTTCCAACGTCGCGTCGATCTCCTTCACCATGGCGAGCGTGCTGGCCTTGGTCGCCGGAGTGAACGTCTTCTCGACGAAGACCTGTCCCAGCGCCTCGCCCAGGTCGCGGTCCACGTACCGCACACAACGCTTCCAGCGCGGCTGCATCTCGGTCACGCCGCGCAGGTACTTGCTGTAGAAATCGAAGTTCGCCTGGACGAAAGCGGAGGAAAGGTAGGGGGCCTTGTCGTGCGCCACATGCCAGCGAAGATAGGTTTTCCAGTCGCCCAGGGAGCGCGCCGCCAGCAGGCGCCCCACTTCCTTGTAGAACTCCGGCTCGGCGACGTTGATCTCCGCCGGAGCGGGCAGCCCGATGGCGGTCCAGTAGGCCGCCCAGCCGAAGCCCGGCGTCAGTTGGAGCAGGTCCGTGCGCTTCAACTTGTGGAATAACTGGTAGGGATCTCGCTTCTGCACCATGGTGAGGGAGGCCTTGGCAAGCGCGGTCTCGATCTCCATTACGGTCCCCGCCTCGGCCTTCGCGGATTCCGCGGAATCGCCCAACAACCGGAACATGGCGGCCACATGATCCATGTAGCGGGAGCGGATCTCCTGCGACTTGGCGTCGTCCTTGACGTAGTAATCGCGGTCGGGCAGACCCAGGCCGCCCGCCGAGGCGAAGGCGATCACGCGGCTGGAATCGGAGAAGTCCTGCGCGGAGCCAAACCCGAACAGCGCCGGGTCCTCGGATGCCAGATGGAGCCGGCCCAAAAGCGCCGGAAGACCGCCGGTGCCTTGCAATGCGGCGATGGCGTCCAAATCCGGTTTCAGCGGCGCGGCGCCGGCCTTCTCGATGGCGGCCTCGTCCATGCAGGCGGCGAAGAAATCGCCGATCTTCTGCTGGTTCGCCGTCCGCCCGGCCGCCGGCTTCGCGGCTTCCCCCAGGATGCCCCAGAGATACTCCTGATTCTCCACGGTGAGCTTGGAATACACGTCCCAGCGCGGCTGGTCCGGTGGAATCGGGTTCAACTGATTCCATTTGCCGCAAGCGAACTTGTAGAAATCCACGCAGGGATCGGCCGAGCGGTCGATGAACTTCGTTTCGAGGCTCGGCGTGTAAGGCAGCGTGGCGAGCGGCCGGTCCTGGGCCGGCGCGAGAAGCGCGCCCACAAGGACAAGCGTAGGCAAGACAAAAGGCGTGTATCGGGTCACGGAAGGCAGATTACCATAGGTCCCCGAGACCCTGCCATCCGCTACCATTGAGATTGGTGTCCAGCCGATTTCGGTGTCTCGGGTTCGCCGCTGTTCTAGCCTGCTGGGCCGGACAGCCTGTCATCCAGCTTAGCCCCCGCGTCATCGCCACGCTGGAAGATCGGGCTGTGACGGAAAGCAGCGGCGTCGTGGCGTCGCGCGCGAATCCCGGCATTTACTGGACGCACAACGATTCCGGCGACGGCCCGATCCTGTACGCTTTCGACCGCTACGGCCACAGCTACGGCCGCTGGACCGTTCCCGGCGCGCAGAATGTGGATTGGGAAGATATCGCCATTGCCCCGGGCCCGGCGCCCGGCCGCTGGTATCTGTACGCCGGCGACATCGGCGACAATAACCGCGTCCGGCTGGAAATTGCGGTCTACCGCGTGGAGGAGCCCAAGACGGGTTCCGCCTCGGCCTGCCGCGCAGGCTGCCAGACCAAGCCGGCGACGGCCTTCCACCTCCGCTATCCCGACGGCCCGCACAACGCCGAAACGCTGCTGGTACACCCGGTCACCCGGGACGTCTACGTCATATCCAAAGCCAGTTCGGCGGACCCCAATACCACGGTCTACGTCGCGCGCGCCAACCAACTCGGGCCGAAGACCGTCACGCTGACCGCAATCGCTACCCTCGCCGTGCCCGACGCGTTCTCCCGAACCATGGTCGGCGGTCTCACTGGCGGCGATATTTCGGCCGACGGGCGCAAGGTGGCCCTGTGCGATTACCTGCACTACTACGAGGCCTCCTTGCCTCCTGGCGTGAGCTTCGACGACATCTGGAAACAGACCTTCTATCCGAAGCTGCTCGGAGTGGTGGCCCAGGTGGAGGGAATCTGTTACCGGGCAGATGGCAAGGCGTTCATTCTGACAGCCGAGGGCAAGCCCTGTCCGGTGATCGAAATCCCCATCGAATAAAGTGGGGCGGGCCTCCTGGCCTGCCTTCTTTCTCCGTTCACCCCTGCGACTCCGCGAACGGCCCCTCGGAGAGCCAGGGCGTGTGCAGAAACACGTCGCGTCGCGCCCGCACGCCCATTTTGAGCTTGTCGGGCATGCGCTCGACGGTCGCATCCGCCACCGCCTCGATCAGGTCGCGCTCGGCCATGGAGTCACGGCGGGCGGCTTTGCACAATCGGATCATGCCGGCGTCGCCGAATTGGTTCGCGACGTCCAGCAGGAACGCCACGCCGCGCTCTGTCGCCACTTCGGGAGCGGCGCTGCGGATATTCTCACGGGATCGGCTGAAAGCCGCCAGCGCAACCCGGACCTGCGCCCGCTGAAAAGCGGGCGCGAGCGCCGCGCGCAAAAAGCGGGAAGGCCACGGCTCTTCAATGAGGTTGAAGGCGGCGTCGGTGGTCTTGCCCTCGGAATCCACGCCGCCGCCGGGCTGGCGCGCGTGCCGCAATAATCTCTGCGCCAGCTCCGCGTCGCCGGCTCCGAAGATGGCGCGGTATTGCGCGGCGTCGGCCGACTGAAAGGCCGTCAGGATTTCCGCCAGGCGCCCCGTCCGTTGCGCCCACTGGATAATGCCGTACGAGAGGCCGGCGCCGTCGGTGTTCCGGCTGATGGCGGCGAAACGGCCCAGTCCCTCCATCTGCGCTACCAGCGAGAGGGCTTTCAGCAGCGCGGTGGGAGGAAACCCGAGGGTCAGCGCGACGTACGCTCGCCCGGCGCGTGGGTCCGCCGCCGGCTCATCGAGCAGGCTGGCAAGCGTTTGGCGATCCACGCAATGCTGAACCGCAAGACCGTGCGCGGCCTGAAAACCACGAAGCGCGGCGATGGTCTTGGGACCAAATATGCCGTAAACGGGCGATGTGAGCCCGGGCAGTCCGCCATTGCCATGGCCAAGAAGCAGGTCTTGCACGGCCCCCACCGCCGCGGGATCGTCTCCCGGCCGGATCGGCGTCGCCGGACCGTTGCCAAACAGCGCGTCCACTAAAGGAATGCCGCAGCGGCGTTGGTCCGGCGAGCCGGTTCCGGCAGGAGGAGGCGCCACGCCCGTATGGTAGCGCGCAAGTGCGCGCAGCCCGGCCTCCGAAGCCGGGAAATACCTTTAGAATCAACAAAACAAAAATTGTGTTCGCTTGTGATGACCCAACTCCACGGCCCCGCGGGGCCGTCGCCGGTAATAGGGCGGCGCGCCGTTGTGGGGCAGGATGGAATCCTGCGCGGCGGTTGGCAACCGCCGCTGTCGCTATAGTACGCGAGATCCAATAAGGTTCTAGTGGACCTTGCCGGCGGCGTTCTCAAGAACGAGATTGGAGACCACACCCGTATCGGACTTGTCTGGCAGGTGCGAGCAGAAGCCGATGCCGACATAGAAAGGGGCGTCGATGTGCAGGGTGAGGGTCTGCCCCATTTGTAGCATCGCTCCGCCTTCCCGGCCGATGAAGAGCGCGAAGACGTCGCCGTGCTTTTCGATGCCGATGCGATTGGCCGCGCCGGGGATGGGGGTGTCGGGGCCGGCGCCGGCGGCAGGGCGAGGGGCCGCGATGTGAAACGTCTCCCTGATCTGGGCGCCCTTCTCCGTACGCTGCGCCAGGTGGATCAGGCCGGCCCCGTGCCGGGTGCTCATGACCTCTACGGAATCGTCATCCAGGTCCTGGCGAATGATGAAGACTACCTTGCGGTCGCCGTAACCGTTCGCGTACGGAAACGTGACGGCGCCTGCGAGCGAAACGTCGCCGGACATCTTCTTCCAGAGATAGCGGAACTCGTCGCGCTGGTACCAGATGTTGTAGCCGGCGGAGTTGATGGTGTACTGCTTCGCGCCGGCGTCGTAACTGGCGCTGCCCGGAATGAACGCGCCTCCAACGTCGGACTGTCCCTCGAATACGCCGATCGGCGTATCGAAATTCTTGCTGGGCCTGCGAAAATCCCTCGGTGGCGCTACCTGGGTGTGCGTTGCGGAGCCCGGATACGCCCATTCCGGTATGCCGGGGTTAGGTGTCGCCGGCGCCGGCGCTTGCGCGCGGAGCGCAGGCTCTATGGTGCACAGCATCAGGGCTAGCGGCAACGCTAGGCCCCATACTTTGCGCGGACATGGTGTCGAACGTCCTTCGATATGCGGCGTCGCTGAAGCGGAAGATGGATTGCTAAGCATTCCCCGAGCATGAGCCAATGATCGCCCACGCGTCAAGCGGGGACCTCTGGCCTTGCCAAGCGCTGTACGCGAAAGTCCGCGGCGCCTCTCCGTCGTCTTCTACAAGATGCAACTGAATTGGACGAGCCCGCCGCCTTACCGTTGTGTTGCCCGGAGCTTTCCCTGCCTCGTTGGATTACTTGGTTAGCGGTAGAACCGTCGCCAGAGAGCCTTCGCTGTTCGCCCGGAAGGCTATCGTACTGATCTGCGCGCCCGCCGGCGGCGTGAGTACCAGCGTTCCGCGTTTCCCGGCCGCGGACGGGAACTCGTCCGTCAGCATGAACGCGGTGTGCCCCATGGCGGGAAGCGGCAGCGTCGTTCCGCCGATCGTCGCGCCGGTGTCGTCATACAGCGTCGCCGTCACGTTCGCCGCCGGCGAAGACGTGTTCG
>JBEKHV010000019.1:0-71946 GCA_050012095.1 Bryobacteraceae bacterium
CAGCGGAATGTGCGGCCCTCTTGCGCGGTGCGGGCTTCGGCGCCGACACCGTGGCCGAGGAGAACTTGGCGGGCGCGGACGATACAACTATTGCCCGCAGCGTCCGGGCAGAGGGGCGGGTTCCGATCACGTTGGACCTGGATTCCGCGAATACCCAGGCATACCCTCCGTCAACGCATTCTGGGATTATCGTCCTGCGGCTGAAACGACAGGATAAGCACGCGGTCCCCGGATTAGTGCTCCGGATTATATCGGTCTTGAAGACGCGACGGCCGGCTGGGAACCTCTGGATCGTGGAATCCGACCGCATCCGGTTTCGGGACCAGTGAACCCACTCGGCCCCGCGCGGTCCGGTGCGGGAGGCACCAACGGAAATACTCACCCGGTTCAGGCCGTCGTCCCGGCCGCTCAGGGAAAATCGCGCGGTTCAGGCTGACGCGTTTTCCCACGCGTTTTCCCCGCGTTTTCCCACGCGTTTTCCCACGCGTTTTCCCGACGCGTTTTCCCCACGCGTTTTCCCTCGCCGCTTGCCCAACGCGTTTTCTGACTGGTTTAAGTCCCTATTTCTATGGGGATCGACCGAAGGGCATTGAACTGTATTCTCCGCAGCGCTACCATCTGTTGGGTGGCTGCGTGGAAAATTACGAAGCGTGCGAACAGAACCTGATGAAGCTTGTTACGTGGTATGCCGCGAATGCTGCTACCCGCAACGAGGCGACAACCCGGTCGCATCTCATAGATCGCCTTTTCTATGAGTGTCTCGGGTGGTCCCGCGAGGACGTTATTTCAGAGGAGCGATTTGATGGATCCTACGCGGACTACACTTTTGCTTTTCCCCGACGACTGTTGATTGTCGAGGCGAAAAGGGAGGGTACCTATTTCGATCTGCCAGTCGGCCACGACCGGCTGGAGTATTCCATCCCCGCGCTTCTGCGCACGTCGCCCGCCCTTAAGAAGGCAATGGAGCAAGTAGGCGGCTATTGCCAACAACGCGGCGTGCCGTGCGCTGCCGTGACAAATGGCCACCAATTGGTAGTTTTTGTCGGTTCGCGCGCGGACGGGCTTTCGCCGTATGAAGGCGCTTGTCAAGTGTTTCCGTCCCTTGAGTTCATGGCGCAAAGGTTCGTTGCACTGTGGAACGCGCTGTCCAAGGAGGCAGTCGAAACCCAGACAATTCAGCGCCGCCTTCTAGGCGACGTGACGGTCAAACTACCTCCTAAGCTTGCCGCTCGAATCCCCGTCTATCCCGGCACGAAAGCGCGTAACCCATCTCAAGCTAGCCTACAAGACGTGAGCGACTTGATTCTCGAAGATCTGGTCAGCACGCGAGAGCTTGAGCCCCGGTTCATTCGTGAATGCTACAGCGAGAGCGGCGCTCTTTCTCAGCATTCGCAAATCAGTCGCGCAATCTTGCGAGCGCGATATGCGGCGCTTTTCGACCAGCAGAGCCCCGGTCCGGCGCTTTTGCCCTCGACGGACAAGGAGCACGGAGCCGTGCCAGAGTTGTTGGCTGAGAGTCTGGCCCGTCGGCCAATTCTTCTGATTGGGGACGTTGGCGTAGGCAAGACGACGTTCATCCGCCACCTACTCTATGTGGAAACTGAGAATTTCAAACGCACAGCAATCGCCTTGTACCTCGATCTTGGTAGGACGGGCACCCTCACGCCCGATCTGAAGCAATTCGTCCTGGACGATCTCGAACGTCAACTCCGCGAGAAGTATTCCATCGACGTCTTGGCCGACACCTTTGTCCGTTCGGTGTACAGCCTGGACCTTAAGCGGTTCGAGAAGAGCATCCACGGTCGGATGAAGGCGTCGAAACCAAAGGTCTACGAAGAAAAGGAGATCGAGTTTCTTGCTGGTTTCTTGAAAAACCGCGAGGAGCACCTTCGGCTGAGTCTCAGTTATGCATCAAGCACGTCTCGCCGACAGGTGATAGTTTTCCTCGATAATACTGACCAGCGAAGCGCTGCGGATCAGGAAGACGCCTTTCTGATTGCTCAGGAATTGTCCGAAAAGTGGCCAGCTATCGTCTTCCTTCCATTGCGCCCAGAGACATTCCACATGTCGCGTAAGCGCGGTGCGCTAACGGGCTACCATACCCGCGCATTTACTGTTGCCCCGCCTCGCATCGATAAGGTGCTGCAGAAACGGTTGGCGTTCGGTCTTCAGATCGCGCGAGGACAGATCCCTGTGTCGGGTCTTGCGAAAGGGATAAGCGTTCGGCTTGAAACACTTGAGACCCTTATCCAGTGTTTCCTATATTCGCTGGACAAGAACGCCGACCTGATCACATGCATCGACAACATAGCGGGAGGAAATGTTAGGCTCGCGCTTGACATGGTGCGAAGCTTTTTCGGCAGCGGCCACGTCGACACGACCAAGATTGTTGAAATGTATCGATATGACGACTACGTTGTTCCGGTGCACGAGTTTCTACGAGCCGTTATCTTTGGCGACGCCGCGCACTATGACCCAAAGCAGTCGCCGATAGCCAACCTGTTTGACATTCGAACCCTTGATCGCCGCGAGCACTTTCTCATGCCGACGCTCTTGGGGTATCTGTCCGCGCCAGGTGCAGATGGTACGGAAGACGGTTTTGTCCCCGCTCGAATGGTATATGAGAAGTTTCAAACGGCTGGGTTCACGCCAGAACAGATCGATTCTGCCATTGTCCGCGCCCACGATAAGAAGCTAGTCGAGACCGCCGCACGAAGGGATCCTGAGCCAGGTATGATTGAGCCCAACAGCCTTCGGATTACGTCAGTTGGCGCATATCATATCTTGACCCTTCCTTTTCAGTTCTCCTATTTGGACGCTGTGATCGTTGACACGCCGATCCTCGACGCCGACATCGCTCGCACTATCGCTGACAACGACGACATTAGAGAACGACTGAAGAGAGCCGGGAGGTTTCGCCAGTACCTGGATGAGTCGTGGTTGAGAATGCCCATGACTCCTGGGGCCTTCGATTGGAACACTGCTTCAGCGGAGTTGGCTAAGTCCATCCGGCGAATAGGCGAAGTGGTTGAGCGCAAACACGCGGAACGGTCCCGCCCTTCGCCTCACAGATAGGCTGAAGCGGGGGAAAAGGGGCGCAATTTTCCACGAAGCCGGCAAAGGTTCGCCGGTTACGCCGCGATTTCCACGTAATCGACAGACGTGTGGGGTTCCGGTATTCGCTCGCCCACTTCACGCATGGCCTGGAAGTGCGCGATCAGAGCGTCCTGAAAGTTCCGCCGCGTCTCTTCCTCAGTGTCGCCCACGGCCGCGCAGCCGGAAACGTCCGGCGAATAGGCGGAGTAGCCCGTCTCCGTTTGTTCGATGACCACCGGATAGCGTCTCGCGCTCATTTCAGACCTGCCTTTTTGAGTATAGCGTTTAGCGTGCCAGGCGCAAGTTCCTTGCCCTCATTACCCGGCACTGTGACCAACAACGGTTGGTTGGGATGTTTGAAGTGCCGGTGGCTGCCTTTGGAGCGCATCTCCAGCCATCCGTGCTTCTCAAGCAAATGAATCACCTCACGCACCTTCATCGGCATCAGGCCCATAGTACGCCATCGAAGATCGTCCGTGATCGGAGCCTCGGGTGGTTTGGCGTCTGTGACGATGCATCGAGACAGGTCGGGCGGCCAGGTCGGGCGGCCTGTCCTACAAGGCAGCAGACCCGCAACCAAGACGCGGCGCTTCTCTTTCGCCCCGTCCCGGGGCTGGATTTTCCTGGGTTCCGACCCAGCACTCGCGTGCTGGGCTATGATCTTCCGCCCCTGCCGGGACTGGGCATCGCGAAAATCTTGGCAAGCTGAGAATAAACTCCGGGAAGGGACTGTGATCCTTACCTTCCCCGGCTCAGCCCTAGCGTGCGGATGCGCTTGTGCAGGTTGGTGCGCTCCATGCCTAGGGCTCTGGCGGCGCCGGAGACGTTCCAGTTGCTTTCTTCCAGGGCGCGGAGGATGTGGTCGCGCTCGGCGGATTCTCGGGCTTCCTGGATCGTGGATTTCGGGCCGGTTTCGCGCTGCACGCGGATTTCGACCGGGATTGAGTCGCGCGTCAGACGCTCGCCGGGGGCCAGGATCGCCATGCGCTCGATGACGTTGCGCAGCTCGCGCGCGTTGCCGGGCCAGGCGTAGCTTTCCAACACGGGCATCACTGTCTCGTCCACTATCTTGGGGCGGAAGTTGTTCCGGGAACAGAAATCCTCCAGAAAATAGCTCGCCAGGAGGCGGATGTCGTGGGAGCGCTCGCGCAAGGACGGCACGCGGATGGGCATCACGCTCAGGCGGTAGTAGAGGTCCTCGCGGAACTTGCCCTGGGCCACCAGCGCGGCCAGGTCGCGGTTGGTGGCCGAGACCACCCGCACGTTGACGTGGATGATCGCTTCGCCGCCTACGCGGTTGAACTCGCCCTCTTGCAGCACGCGCAGGAGCTTGGCTTGCGAGGCGCCGTGCAGATCGCCTACTTCGTCCAGAAAAATAGTGCCGCCATCGGCCAATTCGAATTTGCCGCGGCGCAGGCCGGTGGCGCCGGTGAAGGAGCCTTTTTCGTGGCCGAATAGCTCGGTTTCGAGCAGCTCCGTGGGGATGGCGGCGCAGTTCACCTTCACGAACGGGCCGGCGGCGAACGGACTGCCGGCGTGAATGTGCGCCGCCAGCAGCTCCTTGCCCGTGCCGGATTCGCCGATCAGCAGCACGCGCGCGTCCGAGCGCGCGGCCAGCGTGGCCTGCTCGACGGCCCGCAGCCAGACCGGGCTCGAGCCGATCATCTTCGGGACGCCACCCACCAGCTCACGCAGACGCTCGTTCTCGCGGCGGAGGGCACCTTGCTCGGTGGCGTTCTTCACGGCCAGCAGGACGCGGTCGCGGCCCAGCGGCTTCTCCAGGAAATCGAACGCGCCGGCGCGAGTGGCCTCGACGGCGTCGGAAATGGCGCCGTGGCCCGAAATCATGATGGCCGGCGCGGCGGCGCCATCCTGCCGGATGGATTTGAGCAGGTCGATGCCGCTGCCATCGGGTAGCTTCAGGTCCAGCAGGTAAAGGTCGGCGCGGCGCTGGTCGGGGTGCTTGCGGAATTCGGCGGCGGAGCGGCACACGGCGACGGCGTAGCCTTCGCGCTCCAGAATCATGCGCAGCGAGCGCCCGATGTTCTCTTCGTCATCCACGATCAGAACGCGTTTGGAAGCCATTAGCCGATACCGGCAACGACACGCGGAAACCCGCGCCGCCGAGTTCTCCCTTCACCAGAACGATATCACCACCCGAAAGCAGCGCGCTTTTGCGCGCGATGGAAAGGCCCAGCCCCATGCCCTTCTTCTTGAACGAAATGCTGGGCTGGAACAGGGAGGCGCGGGCCTGTTCGCTCAAGCCGGGTCCGGAATCGTGAACCTCGATGGCCACGCGCCCGCCGGCGGCGGCGGTGACGCCCAGGATGCGGCCGCCCTCGCCGGCGGCTTCGGCGGCGTTCTCCAGCAGGTTCGTCAGAATGCCCTTGATCAGATCCGGATCGGCCACCACGCGCGGAGCGTCTTCCGCCAGGCGGCATTCGTAGGCGATTTCCGGATGGGCCGTTTTGAGAAACGCGATGCGCTCCTGCAAGAGCGAGTTGACCTCCAGTTCCGACGGGCGCACCGGAGGCTCGGCGGCGAACTGGGAGAAGGCGCGGATACGCCGCTCGAGGGTCTCGATTTCGTCCACCACGATCTGCGAGGCCTGCTCCATGAAGCCGCGGTCGGTCTCGTCGTAGCGCGCCAGCATTTCCTCGACGGTGAGACGGATGGGCGTAAGCGAGTTTTTCACCTCGTGCGCCATCTTCCGGGCCAGAGTCTGCCAGCTTGCAAGCTGGCGCAGGTAGACCAGCCGCTCGGTGCTTTCCTGGAGCCGCTCCGCCATGTGGTTGAAGGCCTGGATGGCGCGGCCGATCTCATCGTCGCGGCGCGCTTCCACGCGGGCCCCCAGATCGCCCGCGGCCACCTGCCCGAGACCCGCGGTCAACTGTTGGATGGGCCGGCTGATGCGGTGCGCCAGGTAGACCAGCAGCGCCAGCGAGACCATCCAGAACACGGCCGCCAGCAACAGGTAGCCGAGCTTGAAGCCCCGCCGGAAATCGTGGCTTTGGGCCTTGTTCACCAGCGCGCGCGCTTCCCGAATCTGGGTGGTGAGCCGTTCCAGCCCGACTTCCCCGAGGCTCGCCGAATAGGACCAGATTTCGTCCCCGCGCCGCACCATATAGTCCAGGCGGTTGCCTTCCCGGCCGCCGGGCGCGAAGGCTTCGGGCTGGTCGCCCTCCGCGAAAGTCTTCACGGCTTCCGGCCAGTTGGCGCGGTCCGCGGGCGCGTACTTCTTGGCTTCCAGCTCGCCGGCCAAGGCGCGCTGTTTGAGATCCGCGCGCGCGCGCTGGTAGAACTCGCGGCCCGTGTTCTCCAGCGATTTGGAAAGGGCGTCGAGCTGGCCGGTGGAGGAGTACGAAACGCTCAATTCCAGCAGCGACGTCGTTACCCAAATGGTGGCCGCGAGAGGCGCCAGAGTGGCGGCCAGGAAGATCAGGATCAGCCTGTTGCGGAGGCGGTTCACCCGCTTCCCGCCCCCCGGCCCGGCGTGCGGACCAGGTCGGAGAGGCGCTGCGGGGCGCTTTGGAAAGGCCCCCAGTGCAGATCGTCCGGGCCGGCCTTCCGGCTGAACAGCTCGATCAACGGCCGGATGGCGATTCCGGCGCCGGTATCGGCCACCGGGCCTGAAAGCTCCTTCTGTCTTTCACCGCGCAACTCCAGCCGCAGAAAGAAAGGCGTGTCCTGCGCCAGCCCGGAGGCGCCGATCGCGACGTTCTCCATGCACCAGGATTCGGCCTGAGGTCCGGTAAGGCCCGCTTTCGAACGCGGCGCCGGGCCTGGAATGGTCACCTTGAACTTTTCCTCCCAGATGTCGTAGCTGACCACGAACCGGTTGGTAGCCACGCGGAGAGGATCGCCGCGGTTGACGGCGAACAGGGAAAGCCAGGAATAAAACGTCACCGTCTCGCCGTCCTTCAGGCGATCCAAGGACTTTCCGGCGAGGAAGTGAACATGGGGAGCGACGGGGCGCAAACTCTCGCCATCGTAGGACACGGAGATGGTATCCGCCGCCTGCGCGCCGAGCAGGGCAAGCGCAACGCCGGTCAGCAGCCAGCTCCCGCGGCTGCACTTCCCATTCCGCGCTTTTGGCGCCATCAATAATTCATGCCCATCATGAAGACCGGGTCCGCCCGTCCATTCCGGATCGGGAATGCCACCGCCAACTCAAACGGTCCGTGGCGCAGGCCCGAGCCGATGCCCTGCCGGGGAGTTACGGCCCGTCCTTCGTCCCAAATCGCTCCGGCGTCGTAGAAGATCTCAAAGACGCCATATCGATACTCGACGGAGTTGTGGACCATCCGGTTTCCACCGATGGGGTCGATCTCGTACTTGTTCCATCCGCGCAAGGTGTGGCTGTTGCCTAGAACGTATCGTTCATAGAGCGGGGCCCTTCCGGTGACCATGCCAGCCGACGCGTCGTCCTCGAAGACATGGCGGCCGTAGGTGAGCAGGTACCGGAACTCCCACTTGTTGCGGGCGTATGCGAAATCGCCGCCGAGAGCTTTGGCGCCCGCGCGCAGGTTATACCCTGCGTCGAGATCCTGCTCGGCTGCGGAGCCCTCCATCCGCCGATGGTAGCGCAGGCCGGCAACCACGGCGTTGGCGGCTTCGATGCGGGCGGCCGGAAACGCTTCCTGAAACCGTTCGAAACTGGTCCCCACCGTCAGGGTGATGGGTTCGGCCGGCTGGAAGCTGATGGCAGGCTCGAAGTTCTGACGGGTGCGGTAAGCGGCGGAGGTTATATTCATGGCTCCCGCCGCCGATGGCAGATCCTCCAGTGTGGCGCTATTCCATTGGTCGCGATAGCTGTCGAATTCGAACCGGAAACGCACGCGGTCCGATCCGATGCGCGCATTCTCATAGCGCGCCGCGATGCCAGCGTAACGCTCCGCGAGATCGTCGCCATCGCTCACCAAGCCGAATGTGAACGCGTTCCGCCGGATCTTCACCGAACTTTCCGCGGCGCCGCTCCAACCCTGTTCGGCGTCGTAGAGGAGCTTGGTGACGGAACCGTCCATGCGCTCGTTGCGCCGATCGACCTGGAAGACGACTTTGACGTACTCGGGGCTGGCGCCGCGCTCCACGTGGCGGGTCACGGTGGCCTGGAGCTCCTTGCGCAGCCGCCGGGCCACGTCGTCGAGGGCCGCGGGGTTGAGTTGATCTCCGATGAGAGCGCTGATCCGCTTTCCGAGTCCGGAGCTGATTTTCCTGTCCTGGGAGGAGGCGAAATCAGTGGACCATCCGTTGCCGGAGACGATTACCGTTTCCACCTTGTAGCGCGTGTTGACGTTGGAATCGGCGTCCTCGGTTCCGGCGACGAGCAGACTGGCAAAAACAAGGCAACCGACCCAGGCGAATCTCATGCCATTCCAGCTAGCAAGCTGCGCGCCAACTTCAGGTTGTTGAATGCAAGGAGAGACCGGACAACAGGATGTGATTTCCGTTCACAGGCGTGAAGGAGATTGGGGCGCGGGACCGGGCCGGCCGGCCCCTTCGGAACCTACAGTACCTTCGCCAGTTCCGTGGCAAAGGCGCTACGCGGCGTCTGCTCACGGTGTTTGCCGCCGCGCTTCCTGCGATCCGGGCGAGGCGGCGGCGCGTTGGCGAAAGCCGGCGCGGCAGGAGCTGGCGCTATGCGGCCATCTTTCCCCTTAGGCGGCTGGGCCGGGTTGGCGCGCAAGAGTCGGTCTTCCAATGGCGCGCGGTCGAAGCGGCGAATGATCGCCTGCATTTCATCCGCGGTGGGGGCTTCGACGAAAGCGAATCCCTTCGATTCCTGCGTTTCGTGGTTGCGGATGACCTTCACGGCGTCGGCCACGAGATCCTCGGCGGCCAGCCACTGTTTAATGTCGTCCGCGGTGACCCATGTAGGGAGGTTGCCGAGAAATACGGTAAAGCTCATTCAGTTGATTATGACTCCGTTGGATGGAAGTGCGGCAATTCAAGGAGAGGATTCCGATCCGCCATCTCGATGGTACCAAAGTGGCGAAGCGTGCGCAATGACGGCGTGAAGCAGCAGCGCCGCCGCGGACGCGATCTTAATCCGCCTTCCATGCCCAAACCGCCGGAGGCGCGCGGGATCGGGGCCACACACATTTCTGCGAAAAACCGGCGGCGGCGCGCACTATATACCAAAGGCGATATGCGCGTCCTCTTCCTGTTCGCGAGCCTGGGGCTGGCCTTCGCCCAAGCGCCAGATCCGGCCTACGAACCGCTGACGCGGGCCTACGAAGCCTTGCGCGCGCACGATTACCAGACCGCAATCTCTTTTTTTGTCAAAGGAATTGAAGCGGCTCCGCGGCGCACATCGATTCGCACGGATCTGGCTTACGCGTATCTGAAGATCGGCGAGAACGTCCTGGCGCGGGAACAATTCCGCGAGGCCATGGAGATAGACCCGGCCGATGCCCAGGCCGCCAAGGAGTACGCCTTCCTGTGCTACGAGACCAACGAACGGCAGCAGGCGCGGCGCATTTTCGACCGCATCCGGAAATCCGGCGACGCGGTTGCGGAACAAGCCTTTCAAAACATCGATGCGCCGCTGGCGGCCGGAATCGACCGGTGGAAGAGGGCCATTGCAGCGGGCGCGGACGACTTCAGCGCGCACTTCGAGCTGGCGACGCTGGCCGAGGAGCGCGATGAGTTGGATCTCGCGGCGGAGCACTACGAAAAGGCCTGGCGGCTTTTGCCGGACCGCCGATCCGTTCTGGTGGACCTGGGCCGCGTTTGGAAAGCGGTCGGCCGGACGGAGGACGCCCACGCCGCTCTTCTGGCCGCCTCGCGCGGAGGCGAGCCTCGCGCCGCGGAAATGGCTCGGGAGTTGCTGCCGGATCGGTATCCCTACGTTTCCGAGTTCCGCCGTGCCTTGGCGCTGGATCCGGGCAACACGGAGTTGCGGCGCGAACTGGGGTACCTGTTGCTGGAGATGGATCTCGAGGACGAGGCTGTTGGGGAGTTTCGCCTCATCGCCGAGAGCGCTCCGGACGACCTCCTTTCCGCCACGCAGCTCGGCTTTCTGCTGAACGCGCGGGGGGAAGGCAAAGCGGCACAGACGCTATTCGACCGCGTGCTTGCCGGAAACGACCAGGAGCTCGCCAACCGGGTACGGGCCGTGCTCCGCTTGCCGCAGGTGGCCGCCAGCCAGGATCAACAGCCGGCTTCGGTGGACGCCAAGGAGATGGCCGAGCGCAGCAGCAAGGCCGGGTATATGAACGACGCGCTGAAGTACCTTCTGATGGCGCACCAAGCCGACTCGTTCGACCCCAGCGTGATGCTGAAACTGGGATGGACATACAACATCCTTAGGCAGGACGCCGACGCGATGCGCTGGTTCGACTTGGCGCGCAAGGGCGGCGACGTGCAGATCGCCAAGGAGGCGGAACGAGCCTGGCGCGGCCTGCACAGCGGCAGTGCGTTGTTCCGCACCAGCGTCTGGCTGTATCCTATGTTCTCCTCACGCTGGAGCGATCTGTTTTCCTATGGTCAGGTGAAGACCGAGATGCGGACGCGTTTTCCCCTGCGGCCGTACCTGAGTCTGCGCTTCATTGGCGACGTGCGCCGAACCCTTCCCGACGTCCCAGGAGGGATTTCGCCGCAGTACCTGTCGGAAAGCTCGATCATTGCCGGAATCGGATTGCGGACCCCGACTTGGCACGGCATCGTGGGCTGGGCCGAGGCCGGATCGGCGGTTGGCTATCTCAGCGGCCACATGGCGCCGGACTATCGCGGCGGCGTCTCCGTGGCGCGGGGAATCGGTCACCTGGCGGGCGCGGAATCGTCCGGCTGGTTTTCCGATACCGCACTGGATGGGGTCTTCATCAGCCGCTTCGGAAACGACTTCCTCGTATATCAGCAAGGCCGGATGGGGTACACCGCCGGTTCAGGAAAGGTGAAGACGCAGTTGTACTGGAATGCCAATTTGACCTTCGACGACAAGCGCGAGGATTGGGCGAACTTCTGGGAGACGGGGCCGGGTGTGCGGTTCACCGGCGGGCCGCTTCCACGATCGGCGTACGTCACCGTGAACCTGCTTCGCGGAGGCTATCTGATCGGCGGCCGCGCGGCGTACACGGATTTTCGGGCTGGATTTTGGTATGCGTTCACTCGCTAAACACGAAGGGAGGAGTCAGGAGACAGGCGTCAGAATGAAACCCGCGCCAGCCAGAAGCAGGGACGCAACGGTTTCCGGCGTTGCGCTTAGTTTGGCGTTGTTCACGGCGGCCGCGGCGCATGCGGCGGGCCTGCCGTATTTCAGCGTGCTGTCGAACGACCCAGGAGCGTGGCCGGAGATCCTGTCTTCCATCGGCCTGCAAACGCAGCCGGCGGCGATGGCCCGCATCCTGGTGGCCCGCACCGGAGCCCAGGCGTCGCCCGAGTGGAACGGCCGCGTCGAGAAGGGCGCCATCCTGATTCTGGAGGGCGAGTCTTCCCTTGCCGAGATGTTCGGATTCAAGCGGGGCAAGGGGAATGTGCGCGTCAATAGCCTGAAGGACATGCATTTTCCTAAACTGCCGATCATCTGGGAGAAGAGCCTGGAGTTGCCTGTCTTCGAGCTTCCCGCGGGCGCTCAGATCTTCGCCAGCGAGCGCTGGACGGGCGCGCCTCTCACCGCCGGGCTGCGCCGCGGGGCGGGTGCGATACTCTGGGTGGCGGTCTCGCCCGGCGAGCGGGGTTACGAACGCTTCCCTTATCTGCTCAACGCGCTGTGCGACCTGGGGTTGGACCCGCCGTTTCGCTCCTCGCGCCTGTGGGCCTTCTTCGATTCTTCTTATCGTCTACGCGTGGACCTGGATTACTTCGCCGCGAAATGGCGGAAGAGCGGCATCGCGGCGCTGCACGTGGCCGCATGGCATTACTACGAGCCCGATCCGGAGCGCGACGAGTATCTCAAGAAACTGATCGAAGCGTGCCATCGCGAAGGCATCGCCGTCTATGCCTGGCTGGAACTGCCCCACGTCAGCGACACGTTCTGGACCGATCATCCCGAGTGGCGCGAGAAGACCGCGCTGCTGCAGGACGCCGAGCTCGATTGGCGCAAGCTGATGAACCTGACCAACCGGGATTGTTTCCGCGCGGTCTCTGCGGGAGTCGGGCAGCTCGTCGGCAGGTTCGACTGGGACGGGGTCAACCTGGCGGAACTCTACTTCGAATCGCTGGAGGGCACGGGCAATCCATCGCGCTTCACGCCGATGAACGCCGACGTGCGCACGCTATTTCGGAACCGCAGCGGATTCGATCCCATCGAACTGTTCGGCGCGCGCAAAGACGAGGCGTCGCGCAAGGCGTTCCTCGATTTCCGCAGCGACCTGGCGCGGAACATGCAAGAGGAGTGGTTAGGGGAAATCGAGAAGCTCCGCCGTACCCGGCCGGGTCTGGACCTCGTGCTGACCCACGTGGACGACCGGCTCGATCCCGGTATGCGCGACGCCATTGGGGCGGACGCGGCGCGGGTCTTACCGCTCCTCGACCAACATTCGTTCACGTTCCTGATCGAAGATCCCGCGACCATCTGGAACCTCGGCCCTCAGCGGTACCAGACGCTTGCGGAGCGGTACGCGGCGCTGACCCGGCGCCGGGAGAAACTGGCGATCGACCTCAACATCGTCGAGCGTTACCAGAACGTCTATCCCACGAAGCAACAAACCGGCGTGGAGTTGTTGGAACTGGTTCATCGGGCCGCCTCCAGTTTCCAGAGAGTCGCACTGTACTTTGAAAGCTCTCTTCAAAACGCGGACTTGCCGTTTCTTTCGTCCGCGGCGGCGGATGTCACGCGTTTCGAGAGCGCCGACAAAACGACAACCGTGGAATCGCGGTGCGGCGTCGGGTTGCCTTGGCGGGAATCCGCGCTGGTCGATGGTCGTCCATGGCCGGTGGAGGATGGGGAGACGGTTTGGCTCCCGGCGGGCCTGCATAAATTGGTAAACACTCCGCTTCGGACCGGGCTGCACGTGACGCGGATAAACGCCGAATTACAGAGCGCCCGCACAATCAGTTCCACTTCCATCGAATTCACGTATGCGAGCTCCGGCCGCGCACTGGCGATTCTGGACCGCGAACCCCGCCGAGTTAGAATCGATGGATCCGAGGAGCGTATCCAGGCCGCGGGCGCGAAGACTGTTTTTCTCCCCAACGGTCAGCACACGGTGGTTGTCGAGGCGCAGTAGACTCCCGCCAGATTAATGCCGTGACAATCGCCAATTGGTGAGTTAGGATTACGAATGGCGAATGACGGACGTTGCGTTACAGGCCGGTCCGCCGGAGATTCCGGACAAGCTGTACTTCAAGATCGGCGAGGTGAGCGAACTCCTCGCGGTCGAGCCGTACGTGTTGCGGTACTGGGAGAGCGAGTTTCCGCACCTATCGCCTAAGAAGTCCGGGACGGGGCACCGCCTGTACAGGCGCAAAGACGTCGAGCTTCTGTTGCGGATCAAGCACTTACTGTACGAGAAGCGGTTCACGATCGAGGGCGCGCGGCAGAGCCTTCAGACGGAGTCGCGCACGCCGAAAGCGCGCAAGAAAAGCGCACAGCAAGGCTTATTCTCCAGCGATCCGTTACCCGAAATACGCAGAGAGCTGTCCGATATTCTCGCGATGCTGAAATGATTCACTCTTCGCCGACAATCTCGGCGTAGATGCGGTTCAGGTCCTCGGCTGAGTAGTATTCGATCTCGATGCGCCCCTTGTGCTTCGCCTTCTCGACGATTCGCACCTTGGTTCCGAGCACGCGCTCCATCTCGCGGATAGCGGCGCGGACATTGGGATCGGAGGCCATTTCGTCGACGTGCTTGGGCTTGCGGCCCTCCATCATTCTCTGAGTGGTCCGCTCGGTCTGGCGGACCGACCAGCCCTGAGCCACGGCCTTCTCGGCGACCTCCCGCTGGAGGTCACCTGAAGGGAGCGAAAGCAGACAGCGCGCATGTCCGGCCGAGAGGCGGCGCTCGGCAACCAGTTGCTGGATGTCGGCTGGAAGTTGTAGCAAACGAAGGGAGTTGACGATGGTGGTTCGGTCCTTGCCGGTCCTCCGGCCGATCTCCTCGGCGCTTAGAGCCAAGTCCTTGCCGAGACGTTCGAAAGCAACGGCGGCTTCGATCGGGTTGAGATCCTCGCGCTGGATGTTCTCGATGAGGGTGATCTCCAGGAGGTGGTCATCAGGGATCTCCCGAACCACCACAGGGACCTGCCCCATGCCGGCGAGTTTGGCGGCTCGCCAGCGGCGCTCTCCGGCCACAAGCTGGTAGCGGTCACCGGCCTTACGGACCACGAGAGGCTGGATGATGCCGGAAACGCGGATCGATTGCGCCAACTCGGCAAGGCGCTCGCTCTGGAAGACCCGCCGGGGTTGCGCCGGGTTAGGGTCTATCAAATCGATAGGGATGGAACGGGGAGAGTCGCCACGGACTTCTTCCGGAGGGGCGGGCGGTACCGACTGCCGCGCGGGCAACAAAGCGCTGAGGCCCCTACCGAGCGCCCTGCGGGGATTTTCTGCTTTGTTCATGGTGCAGGATCTCTTTGGCGAGTTGGATGTAGCTTTCCGCACCGCGAGAGCGCGGATCGTAAGAAAGAATGGTTTTGCCGAAGCTCGGCGCTTCCGCCAGGCGGATGCTTCGAGGGATGGTGGTCCGAAAGACCTGACCCACGAAGAACTCGCGCAGGTCGGCCTCAACCTGCCTGGTCAGGTTGGTGCGGTCGTCGTACATCGTCAGGAGAATCCCTTCAACTTTGAGTGGATGGTGCAGGCCTTCGCGGATTCGGTCGATAGTATCCATGAGTTCCGAGATGCCCTCCAATGCAAAGAACTCGCATTGAATGGGGACCAGCACGGAATCGGCGGCGACGAGAGCGTTCAGGGTCAGGAGGTCGAGGGCGGGAGGGCAATCGATAAGGACAAATGCATAGGATTCGCGAAGCTCGGCAATGCGTTCCCGAAGGCGGAACTCGCGGTTAGGCCGGTCTACCATCTCGAGATTCGCGCCTACCAGGCTTTTGTCGGCTGGGATGAGGTGCAGGCCCTCGAAATCCGTCGGCACGATAGCTTCCGCGGACGGGGAATCCCCGAGGAGGATGTCGTACATGCTGAGGCGGTCAGGACTCTTTGCTACGCCTAGCCCGGTGGTTGCATTCCCCTGAGGATCAGAGTCGATGACCAACACACGGAGGTCGTTGGCGGCGAGAGCGGCTGCCAGATTGATAGCGGTAGTGGTTTTTCCGACGCCGCCCTTTTGGTTCGCGATAGCGAAGACTCGGCTCAAGCGGCCATACTAGCACGAAAATAGCCTGAGATTATGCCGACAAAAGCAAAGGCGGGCGCGCAAAGACCCTCCTTGTCGGTTCATTGTTTCACGTGAAACAGACCTCTAAAACCCGGGATTGGCGGTTTCACGTGAAACTCGTTTGGGATGCTGTTCTCAGGAAACGTTGCTTTCCCCAGGGAAGGGCGATGGCTTCATCCCAAACGAAGCCAATTGGGTCGGGTGGGGCCTCCGCCCCCATCAATAAAGCGACGTTTGGCGCGAGTTTCTTTAGGATCGGCGCCAAATCCTGGTAGCTCACGGCGCGCGCGACAGCCCAGTCAAACCGCTCGCCAACCTTCTCCGCGCGCACGGCCAGAACTTGGACATTCGCCAGTTTTCGCGTGGCCTCGCGCAGGAAGACCGACTTCCGTTGGCGAGACTCGATGAGCGTCACGGAACAATCGAGTCTCAGGACGGCCAGCGGAAAGCCCGGAAAACCGGCTCCGGAGCCGACGTCGGCGACCCGCAACGCCGCATTCGGCAAATGCGCGGCCAGAAACAGCGATTCGCAGTAGTGCCGTTCGACCGCGCCTTCCAAGTCCGTGATGGTGGTGAGATTCAGCGCGCGATTCCAGCGGCAGAGAAGTTCGTAATGCGCCTGGAGGGTCGCCACCTGGCTGGCGCTCAATTCGAGGATGCCGGCAAGTCTGCGCCTCAGTTCATCAGCAAACACGGTTCATGCTCAGGTAGACGTCCAGAACCGCGACGGCGGCGGGGGTGACGCCAGGGATGCGCGCGGCCTGACCCAGCGTTGCCGGACGGACGCGTTCCAGCTTGGATTGGACCTCGCGAGACAGACCGGGTATGTCCGCAAAGCCGAACTCCCGCGGAATGGCGCGCTGCTCGGCCTCCCTCATGCGTTCGATATGGCGCTCCTGCTGCGAGATGTAACCGCTATATTTTGCTTCCGTTTCAACTGTATTGAGCACGCCGCGCACGGGTTCCTCGCCGAGCGCCTCTCGCACCCACCCCGCAATTTCGGAAATCGACGCCTCGGGACGTCTTAGCCTTTGGCCGTGCGGGTGGTTCGAAAGAGCGGCGGCCAGCCGTTCCTTCTGCCGCTGTTTGCTCTCGAAGATGGACCACCGCTCATCCGTAACCAAGCCGGTGCGCCGACCGATGGGCGTGAGGCGCGCGTCCGCGTTGTCAATCCGCAGATGCAGCCGGAACTCGGCACGCGAAGTGAACATGCGGTACGGCTCGTCGGCTCCCTTGGTGATCAAGTCGTCAATCAGGATGCCTGTATACCCTTCCGCGCGGCCGATGACAACTTCCTCTTTCCCACCCAATCGCAGCGCAGCGTTCATGCCGGCGACCAAACCCTGGCAACCGGCCTCTTCATATCCGGATGTTCCGTTGATTTGGCCAGCAAGATAAAGGCCAGGAAGCAACTTGACCTCCAGCGTGTGGCGCAGTTCGCGAGCGTCGATGGCATCGTATTCAATGGCGTAGCCGGGCCGGATCATCTCGGCGCGCTCCAAGCCGGGAATGGACGTCAGCATGGCGGCCTGCACGTCGATCGGCATGCTGGTGGACATGCCGTTCACATAGACTTCATTGGTATCGAGACCTTCGGGTTCGAGAAAAATCTGGTGACGCGGCTTATCCGGGAACTTGACGAACTTGTCTTCGATTGAGGGGCAGTAGCGCGGCCCGATGCCTTCGATTTGCCCGCTGTAGAGCGGCGACCGGGGTATGGCCTCTTGCAGGACGCGCCGCGTCTCATCCGTGGTATAGCCGATGTGGCAGACAATCTGCGGCCGGTCGATGCGCTCGGTGAGGAAAGAAAACGGCGTGGGAACGGCATCACCCGATTGCGGTTCGAACCGGCTCCAGTCGATGGTCCTGCCGTCCAGCCGCGGCGGAGTGCCGGTCTTCAGCCTTTTCCAGCGCAGACCGGAGGCGCGCAGTTGCTGACCCAACAACTGCGAAGGCGCCTCGCCATTGCGCCCGCAACTGTACTGCATCTCTCCGACGTGCGCCAGGCCGTTCAGAAACGTGCCGGTAGTGACCACGACCGCGCCGGCGCCGATGCCGCGGCCGTCGCGCAACTGAACGCCCGTCACGCGCCCGTCATGGATGAGAAGAGCGGCCACTTCCGCCTGCTTAATGCGCAGGTTGGGCTCCTTCTCAAGCACCTCCTTCATGCGGATGCGGTAGCCTCTCTTATCCATCTGAGCGCGGGGAGACCAGACGGCCGGACCGCGGCTGGTATTGAGGAGCCGAAACTGGATACCTACGGCGTCGGCCACCTCGCCCATGACTCCGCCGAGGGCGTCGATCTCGCGCACCAAGTGACCTTTGGCGATGCCGCCGATGGCCGGGTTGCAAGACATCTGGGCGATGAGGTCCAGGTTCATGGCAACCATGGCGGTGCGCAGACCCAGGCGAGCGCAGGCGCGGGCGGCTTCGCATCCCGCGTGTCCGGCGCCGATGACAACGACGTCGTACTTCTCGTGCATTGATATGATTGTACCGAATGAAAATACTGATCCTTGGCGGCGGCGGGCGCGAGCACGCGCTGGCGTGGAAACTGGCGCAGTCGCCCGGAGCTTCGATTTTCGCGGCGCCGGGAAACCCGGGCATGGAGAAAGTCGGAACGTGCGTTCCGGTGGGAGGATCCTCTCCGGAAGCCTTCCTCTCAGTGGCGGAGGACATCGGCGCGGATTTGACGGTGGTTGGCCCGGAGGCTCCCCTCGTGGCGGGGGTCGTGGATACCTTTCGCGCGCGCGGGCGGCGAATCGTCGGGCCGGACCGGTTGGCCGCGCGCCTGGAAGGCAGTAAGGTTTTCGCAAAGAACTTTTTTATACAAACCAACATTCCGACCGCGGACTACGTCACCGTGGACAACGAAGCTGATGCGCGAAAGGCGCTCGACCGCTTCGGATTCCCGGTGGTCCTCAAGGCCGACGGCCTGGCCGCCGGTAAGGGCGTGGTAGTGGCGCACGACCGGTCCGAGGCCGAGGCGGCGCTGGCGACGCTGAAGGGACGGCTGGTCATCGAGGAGTTCCTGCGCGGCGAAGAGGTGAGTTTCATCGCATTGTGCGACGGCCGCGATGCTCTGCCCCTTGCGGCGACGCAAGACCACAAGGCCGTCTTCGACGGCGATCTTGGCCCGAACACAGGGGGCATGGGAGCGTATTGCGACGACGCGATTCTGACCGCCGCCGAAACGCGCGAAGTGATGCAGCGCGTAATTTATCCCACCATCGAAGCCACGCATTTCACGGGCTTCCTGTACGCCGGATTGATGATGACCTCCGCGGGGATAAAGGTGCTCGAGTTCAACGTCCGGATGGGAGACCCCGAGACGCAGCCCCTGATGCACCGCATGACGTCGGACTTCGCGCCGGCGCTGCTGGCGGCAGCGGAAGGCCAACTCGGTTCGGCGAAGCTGGAGTGGCGCGCCGGGCCCAGCGTCTGCGTGGTCCTGGCTTCCGGCGGCTATCCGGGGGCGTACGAGACGGGCCGGGAAATATTGGGCATCGAAGGCGCGGAATCACTGGGCGCGGCCGTGTTCCACGCTGGCACGCGTAACGGAGCGCGCGGGGTGGAGACCGCGGGAGGAAGGGTGCTCGGCGTCACTGGCTCCGGCGCCAATCTGAAGACCGCCATCGACAACACGTATCAAGCCGTGCGGCAGATCTGCTTCGAGGGCATACACTACCGCACCGATATTGGCCGCAAGGGACTTGACAGGTACAATAAAGGGACAGCGGGCACGTAGCTCAGGTGGATAGAGCGGTCGCCTCCTAAGCGACAGGTCGGCAGTTCGAGTCTGCCCGTGCCTACCACCACATTTGCGCGGTCGAACGGCCTGCGGGCACGGCGGGAGCCGCGCGGCGCCGGAGGCCGGCGAGAGGCCAGGGAGGTTGCTCACCATGACCAGGCGTGAACTGCTGGCGGCGGCTGGCGCGGCGTGCGCGATGCCCTTGCGAGCGCGCACCGGCTGGGACAAGACGCGCATCAGCGCCATCACCGACGAGATCGGCAACACCACCGAGGAATCCATCGCATTCGCGCACCAGTACGGGCTGCGTTGGGTGGAGATCCGCGACCGTTACACGGCCGAGAGCCGCAAGGAGTACTTCACGCTCTCCGAAGCGGAGATCAAAGCGGACGCCCTGCGGTTCGTCCAGGAAGGCCTGAAAGTCTCCTTCATCAACACCAGCCTCATGAAATTCACCTGGCCGGGCATGGAACCAGCCCGCCAGCGCCCGGAGGAACCGACGGCCCGAGAAAAACGTCTGGCCAGCGAGAAGGCGCGCTTCGATGGGCGCATGGAAGATTTAGGGAAAGCCATTCGTTGCGCACATTGGATGGGGTGCGACAAGGTCCGCGTCTTTACCGGCGCCCGGCTCGCCGATCCGAGAAGCTCCTTTCCGCGCGTGGCTGAAGTCCTAGGCGAAATGGCCCGCGTGGCGGAGAAGGAGAAAGTATACCTGCTCATCGAGAACGAGGCCACACAGAACGTGGCCACGTCCGCGGAACTGGCCGACGTCATGAAGGCGATTCCTTCCAAATGGATCGGCATGAACTGGGACCCGCACAACGCGTACGGGAAGGAAACCTCGTATCCCGACGGGTACCGGCTGCTTCCGAAGAAGCGGATTCTCAATATTCAGGTGAAGGCCAAGGGCGTGATGCCCAATAGTCCGGAGAAGGAAGACTGGAAGGCCATCATGACCGCGCTCGACCACGACGGGTACAGCGGGAAGCTGGGGCTGGAGACGCATATCTTCGACGGCACGCTCATCGCGGCCGCGCATGCTTCGATGGAAGAGATCTTGCGCATCTTGGACGAACTCGGCTGACGGCGTTCCGCTACAATTGCTGTCGGATCGTATATGAACCACCCCGCGGGACTGGTCCGCGCGTTCGGGCCGTTCTGTTACGACCCGGAGCAGCGGCTCCTGTTCCGGGCCGGGGCCATTGTGCCATTGGCCCCCAAGGCGATCGATACGCTCCACGTTCTGCTGGAGCAGCAGGGCCGGGTGGTGGAGAAGCGCGAGCTGATGCAGTTGGTATGGCCCGACACCGTGGTGGAAGAAGTCGGTTTGGCGCGTAACATCTCGCTGCTTCGCAAGGCTCTCGGGGATGCGGACGATTCGAGTGAATACATAGAGACCATACCGCGGCGCGGGTACCGGTTCGTGGCGCCAGTGACCGTGGCAGTCCAGGCGGGCGCCGAGGCTCCCTCCGTGGCGCCACCCGCGCGCGCCCGCCGAAGATGGATCGGGTTCGCGGGTGGGGTCGCCGCCCTCGCGTCAGTAGCGCTGGTTTACTGGCAGTTCTACCACCCGTCGCGGTTCCTGCCTGGAGGCGGGACATTTGCCAGCCTGGCGGTGGTCCCATTCGAATCCCTGGGCACGGAGACGGATAGCGCCGGCATCCCGCAAAGTCTGAACGAATTGGTGGTCGCGGACCTTTCGAAACTCGATCGTCTGTACGTGATCTCGCCCAGCACGGTCCGCCGGCACCAACGGTTTGGGATCTCGATGGGTCTCATGGGCCGGTTGCTCGGTTTGGATGTTCTGGTGGAAGGGTCGGTGTGGAAAGCGGATGGGTTGCTGAGAGTCACCTCCCGCCTGGTGGATGTGCATACAGGCAAAGTGGTTCTGTCCGACAGCTTCGAGTACTCCGCGGCCGACATCGACCAGGCGGAATCCTCGGCGGCGCGCGACATCGCGATGCGGGTTCGGGCCGGACTGTCCCTTGGCCGTCAACGTTGATTCCGCGGCGCTCCACGTCTCGCGAAGGATTCCCGCAACGATTCCGAAGCGATTGAGAAGCGCTTTTTGCGGTGATCCCTGCCAAACTACGAGTGCGGAGGAACCAAATGCTCACAACAGCCATTTACCGGGCCGCGGTGGTGGGCCGCTGGACGGCGCGCATCATGGGCACGCTGATGGCCCTCTTCTTTCTCGCGTTTGTAGTGGGGGAAGGCCCGCCGCCGCTCTTCCGGCTCAGCTTACACCAGAACCTTCATTTCTTCGCCATAGCCGCGCTGTTTGTCGGTCTCCTTCTCTCGTGGAAATGGGAGTTGCCGGGAGGACTGATCCCGCTCGCCGGTTTCGTCATTCTGGTTTTGATCGAAGGCCGCTCGGCGGCGAGCGGCCTGTTCCTGCTGCCAGCGGCCATCGCTTTTTTGAACCTGCTCTGCTGGCGGGGGCTCCGGGCAGGCGCTCCGGCGGGCGGGGTGACGTGGCAAGTGTGGCAAGTACCAAGGTCCGCTCTGCTGCTCGTGGGTGTGTGCGTCGGCGTGTTCGTCGCGCTTTGCGCTAACGAAATCTTCGGCAACCCACCACTCATGACGCCGTCATTCCATCCGCCAGCCGCGATGGTGAGCGTGTGGCGCGCCACACCGGTGCCCGTGCTGGGCGAGCCGGCATCCAGCGCGCTCGACGTGGTTTTCGTCATCAACCCGGACGGCTCGGTGGCGGGCCGGGTTGGCGATGCGCCGATCATAACCGGACGCATGGCCTACAACCGAAGCTGGTTTGGAAAACTAATGAACTGGCGAGAAGACTATGCGATACACGGCAGACTGGCTCACTCCGTTCGGGCTTCCGCGCGCGTTTTCGGCGACCAGTTTACGGCGCCGCTCATGATGAGAGGACCGGATCTGGATGGATCGCTGTTTCTGAGGGGCCAGCCGTTGCGCTTGAGGCTCACGAAGCAGTGATGCCGCCACGGCAAAGACCAGGCAGGCCGGGAGGACCGCCCCACTGATAAGATAAGGGTACCTTTTGCAGAGCCTCCCCCGGCGCGTTTAGGAGCCGACTCGACGATGCCGTTCGTTCACCTGCACTGCCACACGGATTACTCGCTGCTGGATGGCGCCTGCGATATCGATCAGCTCATGAAGGTGATGGTCGAGCAGAAGATGCCCGCGGTCGCTATGACCGATCATGGGAACCTGTTCGGCGCGGTGAAGTTCTACAACGCGGCCAAGGACGCAGGAGTGCACCCGGTGATCGGCTGCGAGGTTTACGTTTCGCAACAGGGCCGCAAGACGCGCTCGGATAGCGACCGCTACAACCACCTCGTGCTCCTGTGCGAGAACCAGGAGGGCTATCGCAACCTGATCCAGTTGGTCTCCACCGGGTTCCTGGAGGGCTTCTATTACAAGCCGCGCATCGACCTGGACCTGCTGGCCGAGCATTCCAAGGGGCTGATCGGCATGTCGGCGTGCTTGCGCGGGCACATTCCGGAGACGCTGCTTTCCGATAAGAGCGAAGACGCGCGCCGCCTGGCCCACACTTACGCCGATATTTTCGGGCAGCGCAATTTCTTCCTGGAGGTTCAGGATCACCACCTGGAACAGGACCGCCGCCTCATCCCGGAGATGAATCGCCTGTCTCAACTCACCGGCTTGCCGCTGGTGGCCACCAACGATTCGCACTACCTGCGCAAGGAAGACGCGCGCCCCCACGAGATCCTGCTGTGCATACAGACCGGCAAGGGGATGAACGACCCCAGCCGCATGCGGTGGTCCACACCGGATTTCTACTTGAAGACGCACGACGAAATGATGGAGCTGTTCGGCGAGGTGTCCGACGCGGTGGAGCGGACCTGGGAAATCGCGCAGCGCTGCCACGTCAAACTCGAAAAGGTCAAGGAGCCGTTTCCCAAGTTCGACGTTCCCGAGAATCACTCCACCGACACGTACTTCGAATACGTGGCTCGCCAGGGATTCGAAAAGCGGCGGCCGCGCCTGGAGGCCATGCGCGCCAAGGGCGCGCTCAAGCACGACCTGGCGGAATACTCCGAGCGGCTCGACCGCGAAATTCGGATGATTCAGCAGATGAAGTTCTCCGGGTACTTCCTGATCGTCTGGGACTTCATCCGGTACGCCAAGGCGAACGGCGTCCCGGTTGGCCCGGGACGCGGATCGGCCGCGGGCAGTCTGGTGAGCTACGCCATGGCGATCACCGATATCGACCCGCTGCAATACGGGCTGCTGTTTGAGCGCTTCCTCAACCCGGAGCGGGTGAATCTGCCGGATATCGATATCGATTTCTGCATGAACCGGCGGGGCGAGGTGATTCAATACGTCACCGAGAAATACGGCCGCGAGCAGGTGGCGCAAATCATCACCTTCAACACGCTGGGGGCGCGCGCCGCCATCAAGGACGTGGGGCGCGCGCTGGAGATGCCGTTCCAGGACGTGGAGCGCATTACCAAGCTGGTGCCCAACGTTCTCAACATCACGCTGGAAGAGGCGATCAAGAAGGAGCCGGGCTTCAACGAGGCCGCTGCGAAAGACCCGCGCGTGGCGGACGTCCTGCAGGTGGCGCGGCGCCTGGAAGGACTGGCGCGGAATTGTTCGGTGCACGCCGCCGGGGTGGTGATTTCGCCGCAGCCGTTGCAGGAACTGGTGCCGCTCTACAAAACGAACCGCGATGAAATCGTGACGCAGTTCGATATGAACGGCCTCGACAAGCTCCAGCTTCTCAAAATGGACTTCCTGGGGCTGACCACGCTCACGCTGATCGAAGACGCGCTGCGCCTCATCAAGAAGCGCCATGGCGTGGAGATCGTGCCCGAAGACCTGCCGCTCGACGACAAGCCGACCTACGACATCTTCTGCAAGGCTTTCACCAGCGGCGTATTCCAGTTCGAATCGAGCGGCATGCGCGACATCCTGCGGCGCTATCAGCCCACCCGCCTGGAAGACCTCACCGCGCTCAACGCGCTCTACCGCCCGGGCCCGATTCAGGGCGGCATGGTGGACGATTTCATCGAGCGCAAATGGGGACGCCGCGCCGTGCAGTACGACCTGCCGGAACTGAAGGAACTGCTGGAGGAGACTTACGGCGTCATCGTGTACCAGGAACAGGTGATGCAGATTTCCAATCGCCTGGCGGGATACTCGCTGGGCGAAGCGGACGTGCTGCGGCGCGCGATGGGCAAGAAGAAGGCGGAAGAGATGGCGAACCAGCGCGCGCGCTTCATCGCGGGCGCACTGGAGCGGGGCTTCCCGCAGAAGAAGATCGAGAAGATCTTCGACCTGATGGAGCAGTTCGCGGGCTACGGCTTCAACAAGTCGCATTCCGCCGCATACGCCTATCTGGCCTTCGTGACGGCGTACCTGAAGGCCCATTACCCGGTGGACTTCATGGCGGCGCTGCTCACTTCGGAAACCGGCAACACGGCCAAGGTGGTGAAGTACATCAACGAATGCCGCGAAATGGGCATCACGGTCCTGCCGGCCGATGTGAATCACAGCGACTGGAGTTTCACGCCCGACGCAGAGGCCATCCGTTTCGGATTGGGCGCCGTGAAGAACCTCGGCCAATCCGCCGTGGAAGCGATTGCCCGGGCCCGCCAGGAGGTGGGCCGTTTCCGCTCGCTGCACGAGCTGTGCGAAAAGGTGGATCTGGGGGCCGTCAACCGCCGGATGATCGAAAGCCTGATCCGCGCCGGCGCCATGGATTCGCTGGAAGGCACGCGGTCGCAGAAGTTCACGGCGGTGGAGGGCGCCATGGAGGGCGGCCAGCGCGCCTGGCGCGACCGCGAAAGCGGCCAGGTGGGACTATTCGGCGAACTGATGGCCGCCGAGGAGCATCCCGCCGCTCCTTTGCCCGACGTGCCCGATTGGACCAACAAAGAAAAGCTCGCCGGCGAGAAAGAGCTGCTCGGCTTCTGGGTGACGGGCCATCCGCTGGACCGTTACGCCGCCAAAGTGGGCGAACTAGCGAGCCACGATAGCGCTAGTTTGGATGGTCTGGCGAAAGGCGCGGAGGTGGCGTTGTGCGGAGTCTTGACCGGCGTCGCGCGCAAGCGCAACAAAGAGGGCAAGCCGTGGGCCTCGATGACCATTGAAGACCGCAGCGGATCGGTCGACGCCTTGGTGTTCGCGTCGAGCTACGAGCGCCTGGCGCCGCAGATTGTGGAGGACGAAGCCGTGTTTGTGCGCGGTTCGGCGCTGCCCGAGGAAGGCGGCGCGACGAAGGTTTCGGTGCAGGACATCGTGCCGCTCGACAACGCCCGCGTGGACATGCCCTCGGCGATTGCGATCCGGGTGTGGCTGGGGCGGAACGGCAAGAACGGCACAGACCGCGCGCAGGCCCTGGAGGAACTCTTCCGCCGCAAGCCCGGCGACACGCAGGTACGCTTGCGGCTGGAGCTGCCGCGGGACTTTTCGGTGCTGCTGGACCTGCCGTCTAAGGTGCGGCCGGACAAGGAATTCCGCGCGCAGGTGGAGCAGATCTGCGGACCGGAGTGCATGGAGAGGGTGGCGGGGTAGGCCCTGGACAGAGCAGACAATTCACTTGGCCGGGGCACCACTGAACTGGACTTGAGCGCAGTAATTACGTGTGATCCTCAGATCGTTTGGATTCTCGTAGCTAAAGGGCTCTGGTACGAAGGACCAGCCGCTGCGGTTCGCCTCAAGCCTATAGTTGCCGATGGGAAGCCGCATCCTGAATCTCCCGTTCTGATCCGTTGTGGCCGTCAAGGTCGTGCTGTCGCTGATTGCTGATACCGCCACGTTTGGAACGCCGGTCGTCCACGAATCAGTGCTCACCATACCTTCAACGACCCCGTCAACGGTGTTCGTTCTTGCCGCCCGGACAGAGGCAAGGACCGTTGCTGATCCATTCAACGGTCCAGAATTGCCGCAGCCGTCGATCACCCATGCGCTAGCCGTTTGGGAGTACGAAAGAAAGAGGAGATAGTCTACACCCGTCGTCCACCGGAATGGGGCCCTTCCACTACTGTTCTCTTCCCACACCTGAAACGAAGAGCCGATTTCGCCGCGTAAGATGCTCAGGGTTTCGATAGTATACATGTGGCCGTCGGTATCGCTATCCCGCACCTCGTCACGGGCAGCTACCAATTTCCCTGTAGCAACGACTTGACTGTTCGCGTATTCCGCACATACCAAACGGGGGCGTGGAACTTGGCACACCGACCACCCACGTGGGACGACCAAAACCAGCTCTGCGAGGACGATAACGCTTCGAAAGGTAAAGGACTGGGAGATCATTTTGAACTACTTGAATCCAGCTCGATTCTCCCACGCATCACCAATTCCCGCAAACTGAGCTGACGGCTTGGCTGTAGGATGAATAAGGTTATGGCGGACAGATTTCCGGCCGTGTTCTTCGGGCACGGGAATCCCATGAATGCGTTGCTGCGCAACGAGTATACGGAGGGGTGGGCCGCACTTGGGCGGGAAACGGCGCGGCCGCGCGCGGTCCTGAGCATATCGGCGCATTGGTTCGCGCCGGGAGCGGGGGTGACGGTCGCCACGGCGCCGCGGACCATCCACGATTTCGGAGGGTTTCCCAGCGAGTTGTACGCGGTGCAGTATCCGGCCCCGGGCGATCCCGCTCTGGCGCGGCGCGTGCGGGAACTTTTGGCGCCGTTGCCGGTAGCGCTCGACGAACAGTGGGGGCTGGACCACGGCACGTGGGCGGTGTTGCGCCACGTCTATCCGCAAGCGGATGTTCCCGTGGTGCAGCTCCGTATCGACGAGACCCAGCCGGCGGCGTTTCATTATGAGATTGGGCAGCGGCTGGCGCCGTTGCGCGAGGAGGGCGTGCTGATCGCGGGCAGCGGCAACCTGGTGCACAACCTGCACGCGTACGCGTGGGGAAAGCGCGTCGTCGAGCCGTATGACTGGGCGGTGCGGTTTGAGAAGCAGGCGCGAGAGATGATCCTCGCGGGCGAGCGGCGCGCGTTGATCCACTACGAGGGGTTGGGGCAGGATGCGCGGCTATCGATTCCGACGCCGGACCATTATCTGCCGTTGCTGTATGCCCTGGGGACGCGGCAGGAGAAGGACGCAATCGGCTTTCCCATAGAGGGCGTGGACGGCGGATCGATCTCCATGCTCGCGGTGAAGGTGGGGTAGCAGGACTGGCGCGTCAAGCTCGTAAGAGCGGAAGAAGTTAGCCCATGGCGCAAGCCATGGGGAACCGCGCGATGCACGAAGCCCCGGCACGGGGCGGAAGAGGCCCGCTAGGCCCGGGGCCGCCATCTTTCGCCCCCTTTGGGGGCTTTCCGCGCTTGCTTCATTCCCACGCCTTGCGGCGTGGGCTATTCTCCGACGCCCTTCGGGCTGGATAGGCGGATTCCTCGCCGCTTCGAAGGCTACACGCGTCGGCGGGAGCGCCGACGCGGCAGACAAAGTGTCTGCGCCACAGGAACAGGTCCAACTGAGCGAACTAAGTGCCGGCGCGCTCCGCGCGCCAGGCAGGCCGGGAGGCGTGCCCCACTGGCTTCGGCGCTAGCGTGGACCAGGGGCCGGGGGCTTCGGGAGGGTCGGCGGTTTCGCCGGTGCGACGGATGGCGCGCAGCAGGTCGAGGGCTTCGGGGAGGGCGAATTGCTCTCCGATGTATGCCGCTACAAAACGGCCGCCGCGGATTTCGCCTTGCGCTTCCAGGCGGCGCAGCGCTACTAGCAGGTCGCGCCACGGGGGAGCTACCGGCTCGCGAACGGCGGCGTCGCGGAACACCACGCCCCAGCGCAGTAATAACTGGCGCGCGAAAAGCTCGGCGTTGCGGCCGGCGGGGGGAGCAGTGTGATGCAGCAGCGACCATCTGCCGGGAGCGTGGCGGGGGCGCGCGGTGCGACCGCGTCCCTGGCCGGCCCTGCGCTTCGGATCGAGCAGCGCGCGCAGATTGTCGAATCCATCCGCCGTGACCAGGCCCGCGGCCACCAACTCCCATAGCGCGTCTTCGAGTTCGCTGGCCAGGCGGCCGGTGGCGCGCGTCAGGTCGGCGAAGAAACTGGCGCCGTGCGATTCGAGCGCAGCCAGCGTTTCGCGCCCGGGGTGCGAGAGGGATTCGCGCGCATGGACGCGCGGGCCGGCCAGCAGCCAGGGCGCGTCTTCGCGCAGGAAGATGGCCAGCGGGGCGACGCGCGTGGGGCGCACGCGGGCCTTGCGGTCGTCTTCCTCGCGTTCAAACGCCGGATGCGGCGAGAGGCGGCCCCAGGTCACCTCGCCCGCGAGGCACAGTTGATCCAGGTATTCGGGCTTGTACTGAGCCACGCGACGGGGGAGCACTTCCGCTTCCCAAGACGCGGCGGGGAACTCGCAACCTTGCAGTTGTTTGACAATGGCGAGCGTGCCATCCACGCCGTGGAGTTGACTCCCGGCGGAAAGGTGCTGCCAGCGGCGCAGGAAAGCGAAGAAACCCGAAGTGGTCACCGGCTCGATTTCGCGGCGGAGGCGGCCGATGGTGAGGCGGTGGATGCGCGCCAGCAAGCGCCGATGGCACCATTCGGATTCGTCCGGCGCGGCGCCGCCGGGCCGGGGCGTGAACTGGCCACGAAGGATTTGGCCTTCGGCCTCAAGTTGCGCGAGCGCTTGATCCACCAACTCGCGCGGCATCGCCAGCTCGCGCACCAGCTCCTCCGCGCGCCTCGGGCCCGAGCATTCGAACCAGCCGCGGAGGATTTCGGCCGCGGCACGCTCGGGCGTTTCGGGGATGTCGCGGCCATTGGCGGGCGCGGTGAGCGATGGCTCCATTCTGGCTTCGGGATAGACGCGCCGAACCAAGTCGCTGCGCTCGGCGGCGATCCAGAACTCGCGGGCGCCGATGAACAGGGTCGCGGCGCGTCCCGAGGCTCTCAGCTCGGCGAAGTAGGGGGGCAGATTGTCGTCTTGTCCGGCGGCCGGGAGCAGGGTCAACCCGCAGAGGGCCTCGTGCAGCTCCTCGGCGTCGCGCATCGGCGGCCAGGTCTCGGCCGCGACTTGCGCGATGGCCTCCGCATCCAGCGCGCCCGCGGTCTCGCTGTATTCGGCGGGCAGCGCGCGGCGCATTTGCACAGCGCGCGTGCGGCGCTCTTCCAAGGGAGCGTCGTCCAAGAAGGCGTACGGGTTGGCGTTCAGGATCTCATGCGAGAAGAGCGAAGGCTCGGGCGTGTCGATGGCCACGGTTGCGATGCGTCCTTCGCGGATGCCCGTCAGCACGGCCCGTAGCCCGTCCAGGTCCATGGCTTCATGGAGGCAGTTGCGGATGGTTTCGTTCACCAAGGGGTGATCGGGGATACGGATATCGCCTTCCAGGTTTTCGGCGCAGGCGGCTTGATCGGGGAAGACGGCGGCCATCAGGTCGTCCGCGCGCATGCGCTGGATGGGCGGGGGAATCTTGCGGCCGCCGGAATAACGCGGCAGGGCCAGCGCGCGGGCGGCGTTCCAGCGCCAGCGCGCGGTGAACATGGGCGATGCCAGCAGAGCTTGCGTCAGAACGTCTTCCACCGTGTCGGGATGAAGGAACTCGAACACCGCGTCCAGCGGGAAGGAATGCTGCTCGCCAAGCGAAATGGAGATGCCGTTATCGGTGGCGGCGGCTTGCAACTCGAAATTGAAGGTGCGGCAGAAGCGCTTGCGCAAGGCCAGGCCCCAGGCGCGGTTGATGCGCGCGCCGAATGGGGCGTGAACGATGAGCTGCATGCCGCCGGCTTCGTCGAAGAAGCGTTCGGCCACCACCCGCTCCGTCGAAGGCATGGCGCCCAAGGCGGCGCGGCCGGCGCGGATGTATTCAGACGCTTGCTCGGCGGCGCGGCGGTCCAGGCCGCACTCGCGCTCAAGAAACTCGGCGGCGCGGGGCAGGTCGGGAGTCTTCCCCACCTCTTCGCGCAAGCGCGCCATTTCGCGCGACAGCTCTTCAGTTCGCCCGGGGGCTTCGCCGCGCCAGAATGGGATGCCGGGCGGCGCGCCGTGCGCGTCTTCCACGCGCACGCGGCCGGCTTCGATGCGCCGGATGCGCCAGGAGGTGGTCCCGAGAAGGAACACGTCGCCCGCCATGCTCTCGACGGCAAAATCCTCGTCCACCGCGCCGACGGTGGTTCCTTCGGGCTCGGCGACCACCAGGTACTGCGAGGTATCGGGGATGGCTCCGCCCGAAGTAATGGCCGTCAAGCGGGCGTTGCGCCGGCCGCGGACGCGCCGGTTCACGGCGTCGCGATGCAGATAAGCGCCGCTGTGGCCGCGCGCCGTCGCATAACCTTCGGCCAGGGTCGCCAGCACGGCGTCGAAATCTTCGCGCCTGAGCGCGCGGTACGGCCAGGCGCGGCGCATGAGACCGAACAGCTCGTCCTCGCCGAAATCTTCGCAGGCGCAAGCCGCCACCATGTGCTGCGCGAGGATATCGAGCGCGTTGCGCGGAATGGCGATGCGGTCCATCTCGCCGCGGCGGGCGGCGCGAACCAGCGCGGCGCACTCGACCAGCTCGTCGCGCGTGGTGGCGAAGAGGCGGCCTTGCGGCAGCGCGCCCACCCAGTGGCCGGAGCGGCCGATGCGCTGCACGGCGGCGGCGATGGAGCGCGGCGAGCCGATCTGGCAGACCAGGTCCACCGTGCCGATGTCGATCCCTAGCTCGAGCGAGGCCGTGGCCACCACGGCGCGCAGCTCGCCGTTCTTCAGCTTTCGTTCGGCGGTGAGGCGCAGCGCGCGGGAGAGGCTGCCGTGATGGGGCAGGACCGCGTCGGCGCCCAACCGCTCGCCGAGGTGATGCGCCACGCGCTCGGACAAGCGGCGCGTGTTGACGAACACCAGGGTCGTGCGGTTTTCGCGGATCAATTGCGCCAAGCGGTCGTAGATCTCGTCCCACATCTCGTTGCCGGCGACGGGACCAAGCTCGCTCGGCGGCGTTTCGACGGCGATGGCCATGTCCCGCCGGCGGCCCACATCCACAACGCGTGCGTTGTCGCTCAGGAACGCGGCCACTTCCTCCAATGGGTTGACCGTGGCCGAAAGACCGATGCGCTGCGGTTTCGGCCCACCGTTCTGCTCCACCAGGCGGTCCAGCCGCGCCAGCGAGAGGGCCAGGTGCGAACCGCGCTTGTCGTCCGCCACGGCGTGAATCTCATCCACGATCACCGTGCGCGCCGATTCCAGCATGCGGCGCGGCTTGACGGCGGTGAGCAGGATGAAGAGCGATTCCGGGGTGGTCACCAGGATGTGGGGCTGGTGGCGGGTCATGCGTTCGCGCTCCGTCTGCGGCGTGTCGCCGGTGCGCAGCGCGGCGCGGATTTCGGCCAGGCGCACGCCGCGCTTTTCGGCCAGCGCCAGGATTTCGGCCAGCGGGCGCTCCAAGTTGCGGTGGACGTCGTTGCTCAGGGCCTTGAGAGGAGAGACGTAGACGACTTCGGTGCGGGCGGGGAGATCCCCGGCGCGGGCGCGGCGAATGAGGCCGTCGATGCAGATCAGGAAGGCGGCGAACGTTTTTCCGGAGCCGGTAGGCGCGGAAATCAGGACGTCGCGTCCGGCGCGAACCTCCGGCCAGCCAAAGCGCTGCGGCTCGGTGGGCTCGCCGAAGCGGGAAGCGAACCACTCGGCGACGAGGGGATCGAAACCGGACAGCACGGTGTTCCTATTTTACGGCCCGCGCGGGGAGTCTCCAGAGGGCTTTGATGTACTTAACACGCGCGATCCCTAATCGGGTTCTGGCAGATCAGATCTCTACGGCAATTCGGTGTAGAAATCGACTTAAACACAAGGGAATTCTGAAAAGGGCCGCCGTGGGGTTCGGCTTCCCTGGTTCCGGCCCACCGCCGATTGAGCCGCAGAAATAATGCCAACCTCCGTACAGATGGAGTCCAGACGACATGCGGCAGTAGTGTGAGAGTTCAAAGCACATTGAAGACAATCTCAGTTCCGCACTGCGGGCACTTGCAACTGATGGTTTGAAGTTCTTCGACCGTAAAAATATGCTGTCGTTCGCTCATTACCTAAACCCCTGTCTCTCGCGCTTCGGGCCACCAATTTTTTACGGAGAACCCGACGTGGATATGCTTGACTTCACTGTCGGCCGCGTACCTGCTTAGGTAGCCGGTGGTCATACCCCAGCCTTGAGTAGCCGCTCCTGTTCGGTGGTAGCTTCGGTCATAAACATCCAAACTCGTGAGAAACAGGTCTCCAACGCTCTCGGATTCGACGTAAACCGCCACCCAAGGCTCGCAGTCAAAGAACTCGCAAGCAGCTAAGAGGTGATTCCGGTCCTCCGGCCGCCGAAACAGGTAGACACTTTCAACCTCCGTTCCTGGAAACCGGGTCCGTGCCTTCACGCTTATCCCCAAACGTTGTTTCATCCGCTTGTTGTATGCCACGATATCAATTCCGGTATGGTCAACAATGAACGCCTCGAAGCCGGAACGCGACAACCAGTTGCAAACGAGGTGCTCTCCGTAGCAGCCCACGATCTTCTGGTGCCGAGACGATTTGCTTATTTGCATCCCCAACATTTTAACTTCATCCGCTATTTGGGGAAGCGCTTACAAGCCCAGATCTGCTCGCGGAAAATCTCGTAAAATTCCTCACTTCCCGCTTTGTTGTTAAGAAGCCCCGCCAGCGAATCCTTAGAATCGGAGCCTTGTTGCCGCTACATCAGCTCGAATCGTCCACGGCCCGAACGTGATTGGCTTCGTTCGATCTAGCTGCATGTGTCAAGCATATCAATGCCCTCCAGAGGCGAGGTCAATTCAAGCCGCGTCACGCACTTCGACGTGCAGACGCTTGGCGAGCGCTGCGAGCGCCGCTTCGATCTGGCCCAGGCGAGAGTGATGCCGTAAAGAAAACAAGCGTTCGATGTGGGTCTTGGGTATCCCAATGCGGCGGGCAAATTCCGCCTTCGTCAGGCCCGACGCCAGAAACGCCGTGTAGAGATCGACTTTGGCGGATTGCAGGGCAGGCAGCGGCACGGGACGGAACCCCGCTCCGCGGCGGCGCGCCGGCGCGGGCAGCGGTTTGCCTTCCCGGATGTAGTCGCCAATCGTCAGCATCAGGAGATCCTGGGCCATCTCCATGGCTTCCTCATCGGTTTCGCCTTGCGTGACGCCGTAACCGAAGTCCGGAAAAGTGACGGTATAGCCACCTGCGCGCCGATCGGGTTCGAACAATGCCAGATAACCTTCCATAGCGGCCCTCACATCTTCAGATCAAGGTCCCTCAGGATGCTTCGCAGCGTGCCCGTCTTGATCTCCTTCGCCGGATGGCGGGGCATACGCGAGATCCTCGACCCGAGAACAATCCGTGTGTGGCGGGATTCCTCCAGGAGCGTGCACCCTTGCTTCCTGAGCCACCTTCTGAGTTCGCTCGCCTTCAACACCTTCACGGTAACCATTTGTGGTTACCGTGTCAAGGACGAACCGGCGGCGGGGCGCGGCAGACTATAATCGGCTTCAAGTGCTGACTGAATTGGTGGTGGAGAATTACGCGGTCATCGAGCGCCTGCGCGTTCACTTTCACGTCGGGCTCAATCTTCTGACCGGCGAAACGGGCAGCGGCAAGTCCATCGTGGTGGATGCGCTGGGGCTGCTGCTCGGCGGGCGGGCTTCGGCGGACATGGTGCGCACAGGGGAATCGCGGGCGCGCGTGGCGGGGATTTTCGACGTGCGCGACCAGGCCGCCATACGGCGCCTGCTGGAACCGGCCGGCCTTGAAATCGAGGACGGCGAACTGCTCATCGAGCGGGAGATCCTGGCGAGCGGGAAATCGCGGGCGTTTGTGGGCAGCCGGCCGGTTTCGGCGGCGCTTCTCAAGGACCTGGCGCCGCACCTGGCCGATATCCACGGGCAGCACGAACAGCAACTGCTCTTCGCCGCCGACGCGCAGCGCGAGATGCTGGACGTTTTCACCGGCAATCACGAGCCGGCAGCGCGCCTAGGGGACGTCTACCGCCAGTGGCGCGCCGCGGAGCGGGAGATCGCCGAATTGGAGCGCTCCGAACAGGAGAAGCTGCGGCTGCTCGACCTGTGGTCGTTCCAGCGGAAGGAGATCGAGAGCGCCGCGCTGCAGCCGGACGAGGACGCCGCGCTCGAAAACGAGCGGCGCGTGCTGCAGAACGTGCAGCGGCTGCAAGAAGCCGCCGGGGCGGCGTACACGGCGGCGTACGACGGTCCCGAATCGGCGCTGTCGCTCACCCGCGCGGCCGCGCGGCGCGTGGAGGAACTCTGCCGCATCGATTCCTCGCTCGAGGGCTTGCGCGAGCACCTCAAGGCCGCGGACCTGAGCCTCGAAGAAGCGTCCTACGGCCTGCGCGATTATCTTTCCGGGCTGGAAGCGAATCCCGCGCGCCTGGAGGCTATCGAGACGCGCCTGGAGGCTATCGACCGGCTTAAGCGGAAGTATGGACGCGCAATTCCGGAGATCCTGGGTTTTCTCGAGGAAACCCGCCGCCAGATTGAATCCGTGGAACACGCCGGCGAACGTATGGAGCAATTGCGCAAAGAGCGGAAGCGCCTTGCCGCGGAATTCGAGAAACTGGCCGCGGAGCTGACGGCGCGGCGGGCCGCGGCGGCGCGGAAGCTGGAGAAGAAAGTGGAGGCGGAGCTGGCCCAGCTCGCCATGGAGCGCACCGTGTTCCGAGTGGAGATGGCGCCCGCCGCGTGGTCGGAAACCGGCGCCGATGCCATCCGGTTCCTGGTGTCGCCGAACATCGGCGAGGAACCCCGGCCGCTGGAAAAGGTGGCGTCCGGCGGCGAGATCTCGCGCCTCGCGCTGGCTCTGAAAACTTGCCTGGCCGCGCCGAAGACGGCTATCGTCCGCACGCTGGTGTTCGATGAAGTAGATGCCGGCGTGGGCGGCGCCGCCGCGGAGGGCGTAGGCCGCCGGCTGAAGAAACTGGCCGCCGCCAGCCAGGTGCTGTGCGTGACGCACCTGCCGCAGATCGCCTCTTTCGCCGATCATCACTACCGCGTGGAGAAGCTGGAAGCCAAAGGCCGCACGATGGCGACGGTGGAGGAGTTGGAGGGCGACGCACGGACGCGCGAGGTGGGAAGAATGCTCTCCGGCCAGAAGCTGACGCCCGAGGCGCTGAAACACGCGGAGCGGTTGATCAAGATGAGCATGGGGTAGCGCCTCGACTCCGACAATCGGGCTTCGGTGGGACGGGTAGCTCCGCCTGCCGGGAGGCGTATAGGTAAAGCGGGTGTGACGTTCTCGATTGGGGTCCCCCGGAAGCTAGAGGGAACGCGCGAAGCCGGACCCGCTGGACTCCGGCTCGCCCGCCGCTAGTGGCCGACCCCCAGACCCGACGCCTTGCGGCTCAAAAAGCATTCGCGGCAATATACCGGCCGGCCTTGGGTCGGCCTGAAGGGTACCGTGGTTTCCCGGCCGCACTGCGAACAGGAGGTCATGGTCTCCGTCTTGCCGGATCCCGAGCCTCCACCCTGGCGCTTGGTCTTGCAGGCCTTGCACCGTTTGGGCTCGTTTTTGAAGTTCTTGTCATGGAAGAACTGCTGTTCTCCCGCTGTAAATACGAAATCCGCTCCGCAATCGACGCACTTGAGGACGCGATCCTGAAATTCCGCCATGGCTGCTGTGTCCCGTTATCTACCCGAACGATTGGTCCTGGTTGTGGGGCGGCGGGGCTTGCGCCCCGCCGCCTGGCTTTACTCGGCTTCCCTGCGCGACTTCTTCCGGTTTCGCTTGCGAGCCAGAGCTTGCTTAGCCCGCAGTTTCTCGCCCGGCTTCAAATAGAAGGAGTGACGCTTTACTTCCTTAATCACGTCTTCCTGCTGCACCTTCCTCTTGAAGCGGCGAAGGGCGTTCTCTAGAGTCTCGCCCTCCTGAAGTCTTACTTCAGCCAAACGAAATACACCTCCCCGCTCGACCTATAAGGTCCCGTGCGACGCCTCCCGCCTGTTCTGGCCGGGAACCGGCGCAACAATCTCCTGCGCCTCGCACAGAAGGTACTGATATCATAGGAGGTTGGCGGACAAAGTCAAGCCCAAAACACTCCGCGCCGCCGGAGAATCCGGCCAGTCGAGTCGGATTCCATTTCTTTTCATGCGCTTAGGGCGAAATGGATAATGTATTAACCATTCTGCTCGCGGGAGGGGCGGGAGAGCGCCTGTACCCACTCACCAGGGAGACGGCAAAGCCGGCGGTGCCTTTCGGCGGCGCGTATCGCATCATCGACTTTACGCTTTCCAACTGCACCAACTCCGGCTTGAGGCGGATTTTCGTTCTGACGCAGTACAAATCCCTGGACCTGATCCGGCACGTCCGTGACGGGTGGAACATCTTCTCCGCGGAGCTGGGCGAGTACGTGGAAATTCTGCAGCCCATGAAAAGGGTCAGCGAGGATTGGTACCAGGGCACGGCGGACGCCGTTTTCCAGAACTTCCAGAGTATCGAGGCCGAACAGCCTGAACTGACGCTCATCCTCGCCGGCGACCACATTTACAAGATGGACTACCGGGAGATGCTGGCGTGGCACCGGGAGCACGGAGCCGAGATCACCATCGCCACCATCCAGGCGCCGCCGCAGGAGGCCCCCCGCTTCGGCGTGGTCGAGATCGATGCCGATTGCCGCGTCGTGGGGCTCGAGGAAAAGCCGGCGCATGGCAACCCGCAGCGCTCGCCCTTCGACCCGTCGATGATCAGCGCTTCCATGGGGATCTACGTCTTCAACACCGACGCATTGCTGCGCGCGCTGCACGACGACGCACAGGATCCCGATTCGACCCACGATTTCGCCCGGGACGTGATTCCGCGCGAGTTGACCAGAGCGCCCGTGATCGCCTACGATTTTCGCGACATCAACTCCAAGACGTCGCGCTACTGGCGCGACGTGGGCACGCTCGACGCCTACTACGAGGCGAACATGGACCTGGTGGACGTGACGCCGGAGTTCAATCTCTACGACCGGCGCTGGCCGATCCGCACCAAGGTGACGCAGCAGCCTCCCGCCAAGTTTGTCTTCGCCCAGGAAGGGCGGCGCATGGGGGTCGCGGTGGATTCGGTGGTGAGCGCCGGCTGCATCGTATCCGGTGGCCGGGTGCTGCACAGCGTGCTCTCGCCGGGCGTGCGCGTGAACAGCTACTGCGAGGTGGATTACTCGATTCTCCTGCCGGGCGTGGAGATCGGGCGCTACAGCCGCATCCGCCGCGCGATTATCAACACGGGAGTGAAGACGCCGGAATCCAGCGTCATCGGCTTCCATGCGGATGCGGACCGCGCCAAGGGTTACCATGTCACCGAGGGAGGAATCGTGGTGGTGGCTTGAACGGGGGCCAGGGGCCGGGGCATCGGCGCCGGATGGAATCATTTCAAATTCTTACTAGGAGTAATAACTTGACGACGATCGTAAAGGTGATTGGAAGAGAAATTCTAGATTCGCGCGGGAATCCGACCGTGGAAGCGGATGTGCATCTCGCCGACGGCAGCATGGGAAGGGCCGCCGTGCCCTCCGGGGCCTCCACCGGCGAACACGAGGCGGTAGAGCTCAGGGATGGCGACAAGTCCCGTTACCTCGGCAAAGGCGCGCAAAAAGCGGCCAGCCACATCAATGGCGAGATCGCCGCGGCCCTGGCGGGCCGGGACCCCATCCGGCAGGCCGAGATCGACGGCATCATGATCGCTCTCGACGGCACGCCCAACAAGGGACGCCTCGGCGCCAACGCCATCCTGGCGGTTTCCATGGCCGCGGCGCGCGCCGCCGCCAACTCCCAGGGCTGCCCGCTGTACCGCTACCTCGGCGGCGTAGGCGCGCGCACGCTGCCCGTGCCCCAGATGAACATCATCAACGGCGGCGCGCACGCCGACAATTCCGTGGACGTGCAGGAGTTCATGATCACCCCCTTCGGCGCCGCGCGCTTTTCGGACGCGCTGCGCATGGGCGTCGAGGTTTTCCATACGCTGAAGAAAGTCCTCTCCAAGAAGGGATACTCCACCGCGGTGGGCGATGAGGGCGGCTTCGCGCCCAATCTGAAATCCAACGAAGAGGCCATCGAGAGTGTGCTCGAAGCCATCGCGCAGGCCGGCTACAAGCCGGGCGTGGATGTCGGCGTGTGCCTCGACCCGGCCGCCAGCGAATTCTTCCAGGACGGCAAGTACGTGTTCAAGAAGTCCGACAAGAGCAAGCGGACCTCCGAGCAGATGGTGGAGTACTGGTCGAACTGGGTGCGGCAGTATCCCGCCATTATCTCCATCGAAGATGGCATGTCGGAAGAGGACTGGGGCGGCTGGAAGCTGCTGACCGATACGCTCGGCAAGAAGATCCAGCTTGTCGGAGACGACATTTACGTCACCAATCCCGCCATTTTCCAGAAGGGCATCGATCAGGGCATCGCCAATTCGATCCTGATCAAGGTGAACCAGATCGGCACGCTTACCGAGACCCTGGAAGCCATGGAGATGGCCGTGCGCGCCAACTACACCGCGGTGGTTTCGCACCGCTCGGGCGAAACCGAGGACCCGTTCATCGCCGACCTGGTGGTAGCCACCGGGGCGGGCCAGATCAAGACCGGTTCGGCCAGCCGCACCGACCGCATTTGCAAGTACAACCAGTTGCTGCGCATCGAAGAGGAGCTCGGCTCGGCCGCGCGCTTCCTGGGCCGCAAGGCGTACCGCCAATAGCGAGGTTCCCGATGCACAAACTTGTACTCGTGCGCCACGGCGAAAGCACGTGGAACAAGGAGAACCGCTTCACTGGCTGGACGGACGTGGATCTCTCCGAAAAAGGCCTCCAGGAGGCCCACGAAGGCGGGGCTGTGCTGAAGGCCGAAGGCTACGCCTTCGACGTGGCGTACACCTCGGTACTGAAGCGCGCCATCCGCACGCTGTGGATCGTGCTCGACGAAATGGACCTGATGTGGATTCCGGTCCATCGCTCCTGGCGCCTCAACGAGCGCCACTACGGCGCGCTGCAAGGCCTGAACAAAGCCGAGACCGCGGCCAAGTTCGGCGAGGCCCAGGTGAAGGTCTGGCGCCGGAGTTACGATATCCCGCCGCCCGAGCTGACCCCCGACGATGAGCGCTTCCCCGGCCGCGACCCGCGCTACAAGGGTCTGAGCAAGGAAGAGCTGCCACTCACGGAATGCCTGAAGGACACGGTGGCGCGTTTCCTCCCGCTGTGGCACGACACCATCGCCCCCGCGATACGCCAGGGCCAGAAGATTCTGATCGCCGCGCACGGCAACAGCCTTCGCGCGCTGGTCAAGTACCTGGACAACATCTCCGAGCGGGACATCGTCGAGCTGAATATCCCCACCGGCATGCCGCTGGTCTACGAACTCGACGACGACCTGAAGCCGCTGAAGCACTATTACCTTGGCGACCCCGAAAAGGTGAAAGCCGCCATGGAAGCCGTAGCGGCGCAGGGGAAGAAGAAATAGGTGGGGCAGGCCTCGGCCCGCCTGTCGCATTTTCGCCGCCTCCGTCTGGAATACAATGGACGCCAAGCGCCGGCTTCGGATGAAGCGGCGCGGATCCATTGGATGGCGACTGAGGAGCCTCATCATGAGTAGCGCACCTTCCCGCCGGCGGTTCGTCCGCGACGCCGCCGCTCTATCCCTTACCGCCTTGCTGCCGGACGCGGTGTTCTCCCAGTCTCAGGCTACAAAGAGCGCCGTGGTGCGCGTGGATTCCGAAATCGGAGTGGTGCGGCCGGAGCTGCACAGCCATTTCGCGGAGCATCTGGGCTCGTGCGTCTATGGCGGCTTGTGGGTGGGCAAGCAGTCACGCATTCCCAACGTAGATGGCTACCGGAAGGCGTCCATCGATTATCTGCGCGAGCTCGGCATTCCGGTTCTGCGTTGGCCGGGCGGTTGCTATGCCGATAATTACCACTGGAGGGACGGCATCGGTCCGGTGAATAAGCGGCCCAAGCGTGTGAACGCCAACTGGGCCGACGCCATGGAAGACGGCAGCTTCGGACTCCACGAGTTCATCGGGCTGTGCCGGTTGATCGGCGCGGAGCCGTACCTCTCCGTGAACGTGGGCAGCGGTTCCCCGCAGGAGGCGCTGGACTGGCTGGAACCCGAACAACATCGTGCCGCAAGCTCATCCGATCCGGGCCGCCGGCTCGGTGGTGCGCCTGGATCTGCCGGCGCTATCGGTGGCGACGGCGACGATTCAGGTGTAAAGCGTTGCGGCGTGGGCGTTTCTTGAACGCCGATTCTCAGCGACGCAGTGGACTACACAGATTGACGCTTTACACACGCGGAGCTCCCGGCTTCGAAATGCTGCTCGGGGCTGGTCATCCGCAGGTCGAACGAAAAGGACGACGAAGCAGTTCAGGCTGCCGGGGTCATGTCCAACCTGATCTCCAAGCGTCCGTTAGGCCTGCGCACGACCGCGACCGTTAAGTCCTGATCACCCATTTTCACAGTCAGGGGCTGGTCGAAATCAAGATCGAGTTGCAGGTCGGTCCCCTTGTTTTTCCGGGGCCTGAGCGGGACATCCTGCGGTTTCAGTATCCTCCCGGCAAATGGCAATTCAAGACCAGGTACGCGAACGAGCTTCGCCAGCACCTCGGTGCTCGGCGTTGCGGTCGCCTTCAGGTACCGATACAACATGTGCTGATTGATCTCCCACCGCCGCGCGAACCCGGCCTTGGACTCTTCGGCTGATTTGAAGTACTCCGTCAGGGCGAGAGCTACGGCATTTCGAACTTCGAGATTCGCGGTTGGGTGCCGGCCAGACATTATATTAAAATATACTATATTTCTCTTGAAACCGGGGGAGGTTGATATTATAATATCATCAGCGGATCCTGGAGACGCTGAAAAACCCAGCACCAACTCCCGGCTCTCCCATGGGGGTGCCGCCTGTTATGGTACCGCGACTCAGTGTGCAACAGCCGACAAGAGGTGCGAAAATGGCATCTGCGATGCCCATCCGCCAAGATCTACACGGCCATTATTTGTCCCTGGCGCTCGACGCGCGAAGGATCATCGACGAGTTGCTGCAGCTAGCCGAATCTGGGCAGGGCTCTTCTGCGTGGCAAGAGACACTCTCAGACGTCGTCGCTTCCCTTGAAACGGCGGCCGACGTGCCTCAACCGACCACAAGCCGCTTCGTGTTTTCACACTACGAGCAGATCCGGACACTCGATGAGGTCAAGAAGCCTGAAGAGCGAGCTGCCCTCACCGAGAAACTAAAGAAGCTTGAGTCGCACGCGTTCAGTCAGAATGACTCGAAGAGCAGCTTGTACGACGCCATCGACTTTTTCACGAACGTTGAGAGCCGTGCCCTCTACCACTACCGACGACGCCCAGGGGCGTGGGCTTCAGCTTCGGCGTGACAATCGTTTCTTCCAAACAGGTGGAACACGACGCAGCAAGCCTGTTGCGCTTCGTAGATGGTCTTATCATTCTCATCCGCCGTTCACAATCCGCGCGCGTGTATTCCGCCACTTCAGCCACCCTGTTGAAGTACCTTGAGGATTTGGGTGAGGCGACTAAATCCTTCCTGGAAGCTTTCCCAAAGAAATTACCGAGCGAGGAACGTCTCCACCAAGCTTACCTGCAGAAACTCTCAACCATCAGAGACGGTTGGTACACGCTGCATCAGTTCGTAAAAGTGGCACTCGACGCGGATACGCTGAGTGTCCCCGTGGCGTTCTTGGAAGCGCTATTCCGCAGATTCCGTTCCATCCCGATCTTCAGCGCCGCTCGTTTCGCAGTCCTTCACACCCACGACGTGAACTACCTCCAGATCTCTGCGAACTGGATGCGTAGGCGGACTCAGCAGTTGGCTAGCTTGATACCGGGCGCACCAGAGTTTCCAGGGGACTTCGGTCTCATTGGAATTCCTTACTCACAATCCGAAGCTGTTTTTGTTAACTGTATAATCCCTCATGAAATGGGCCACTTTGCCTATCAGCAGGGACCTGCAAGAGGCCAATTGGAGGCGGAATATTCTAGATCCCTCGATTCTGCGTTCGGGAACGCCGCAATTCTACCTGATCCACAGGAACGCGCTTGGTGGCGGGACCGCCTTGCATCATGGTCAGAGGAGATGTTTTGTGATCTGATTGGGGTGCGCATGGTTGGCCCCGCGTATTCTCTCGCCCTAGTCGAATTATTGGACTTGGGCGGGCTCCTCTCCGCAGAGGGAGGGCACGCGAGAATGCTACGCTGTTCAACGAAAGCCATCCAGCACATGCGTTCCGACTGCAGCAGCAAGTCGAGCACTTGGTCAAGCTTGGCTGGCAACCCCACCTGGAACAATTCCAGGGCCATCACGGAAGAGTGCTTTTGGGGGTCAAGTCCCTAGGTTTGCAGTGGATGTTCGGTGACAACGAACCCCAAGCGCAGGCATGTATAACAGCACTTACGAACCTCATGCCAATGGTTCACAAGCAGGCCGCCGACATAACGGCTGATATGGTCTCCGGCGTCGAAGAGTTCGGATTGTTGCACGACAAGGTTGAGCAATACTTGCACCATGGGCTCGTCCCGTCAACCATCATCCAAGAGGGCATCGAGGTCCACCCCGGTTTCACAACAATCGTTAACGCCGCCTACAGGGTCTACCTGGAGTCCCTGGATGAGCTTCTAGCGAAGATCGAACGGGTCGACGGTTCCCCGTCCCCCTCTGAGCGTGGTTGGTGGACCCGTAGACTGGAGACCTGGACGATGAAAGCGGTTGAGGATGAAGGAATCCTCGGAGGAGCACCAGAATAGTGGCTGTTCTCTCACGGCAGCAAATTCAGACCAGATTGACGGTGCCCGCAACGGAGCCGGCTGGGCTTCTAATCACTCCGCTTGTGCGGCGGACAAAGGCCCTTGACTCGGATTCGGTCGACCTGAGACTGGGGTGCCACTTCCTGATCCCGAGGGTGCCTCCCGAACCGTTCTACTTTCCCGCCAAGCAAACCCGTCCTTCTGATACGCGGGTTCACGTTCCGTTAGGGAGCTACCTCGTCGTGCCCGCACACCAAACTGTGCTTGGCGCGACATTGGAGTTCGTCAAGCTACCCTTTGATACCTCCGGCCAGATTCTGACCAAGTCATCGGTCGCCCGAACTTTCGTGGTGGTTGAGACGGCTCCGTGGATCCACCCCTATTACCGCGGGTGTCTGACCCTTGAGATTGCGAACGTATCGAACACTCCACTCCTTCTGTACCCAGGTCGTTTGATCGGTCAACTGATCCTTTTCAGTGTGGACGACCCAGAAATGCCGGGGAAACTCGGTGGAACCTACTTAAGTCCGGTCTACCCAGAGGCCCCGGAATTCGCTGACCCTCAAGACGACTTGGCGGTTCTCGGCGTTGACGAGGTATGGCTGCCTGGGGACCGTACACTGGTCAGGACAAGGAAGTCAACCTGACCGTATTGTCGGCACATCCGGAATCTGGACGTCCCGGAGTATTCTTCGATGAACATGTAGTACACACTGCCAACCCGGAAACGGAGGCCCACCGCCTCGTGGCTGTCTCAAAAGCGCCTCATGGACCCGGTAGCGCACAACTTCGCTATCAACGAGCGCGGGACCCACTCCCGCTTTCTGGCCGGCACCGATGCGCTGCTTTCCGCCGAGTACCCGAGTACTACATGCTGGTTGCGTCGGCGCTATCGGTAGCGACGGCGACGATTCGGATTTGACGCCTCTTTAATATTAAAGGAGCCGGCGCAACTGGACGGCTGGCTGCGCGACGGCTCGGCGGCTTACGTGGAGTCGCTGTGCGGGTGGACGCTGTAAGCGCGTTACGGCAAGGCTTTCTGAATGGCCGCTTCGATCACCGGGACCATCAGCTTGTAGCCCTCCGCGTTGGGATGCAGGCCGTCGGCCGAGATGCCATCCTTGAGCCAGCCTTTGTCGTCGACCAGGGCCGTGAAGTAGTCCGCATAGATGGCACCGGACTTGGCCGCATAACCTTTCATCCAGGCGTTGAGTTTCAGGATGTCGGCCGGCGGGCGCTGGTTGGTTTGCTGGGCGCGGCCACCGAACCCGCGGCCACCGCCGCCGCCTGGCGCGCCAGCCTGCCCGCCCCTGCCGGCCGGCGGATTCTGCTGGCTCTGCAGAAATGGGTAATCGCTGATTGGCGTCACCGAGCAGAGGATCGCTTTGATGCCGTGAACTTGCGCCAACTCCGTCATGGCCATGAGATTCTCTTCGATCATTACCGCGGTCTCCGGCCCGGTGTTGTGCGCGATGTCGTTGGTGGCCGCCAGAACCACCATGGCCGCGGGTTTCAGATCGATCACGTCGGCGTACATGCGCGCCAGCATCTGCGGCGTCGTCTGGCCGCTGATGCCGCGATTCACGTAAGGCTTGCCCGGGAAATACTCGGCCAGCCGCCAGCCGTCGGTGATCGAATCGCCCATGAACACGACGCGCTTGAGCTCGGCGGGCTGCTTCTTCAGGTCTTCGTTGGCCGCGTGATACCGGCCAAGCTGATTCCAGTCTTGCAGTTGGTCCGCCAGGCTCCGCGCCGAGTTGGCGAGGGTGTTCGCCGTGTTCGGCAGGCAGCAATTGCTTACGGGAGGGTTGAACTCATCCACAAGCTGGGCTTGCGCAGCCACGCTCGTTGCGACCGCGGAAAGAAGTAGGTATAGGGTTTGGCGCATACGTTCCTCTCCTGAATGGTTTAGTGTACTGCACAAGGGTAGACGGATGGTGGCGAAGCGTCCCAGCCGCTGGCATGGAAAGCCCGCTTTCGAGAAACCTCCACGTGGAGGTAAACCTACGGAAAGATCACCCTTCGTACTTGCCGGCCACGATCATGGCCAGCGGCAGGTCGCCCAGCTTCACATTGACCACCCAGTCATGGTCGCCTTCCTTGGTGAGGGCGGGGAACTTGGCGTCGGCTGGCGTTTCCAGCGACAGCACGGCGGGATGCGGCGTGCCGGAAGCCTTCGCGCTCATCTGTACCAGCGCGCTGAATCCTGGCGCGCTATTGGGATCGGCGTCATTCGCGATGGGCGTGAGCAGCGCGAAATCGCGTTGCGGCGCCACCCCCTGATGCGCGCCGTCCACCGGGTCGTTGCTGTATCGAAGCGTATAGACGCCGGCCGGAATCGGCTGTCCGCGCCGGTCCATGCCCTGCGCTGGAAATCGCAGGATGCCAAGCAGCGTGCCTTGGGGAATAGGCAACGTGACGGAACTGTCGGTTGGCTTAGGGCCGGTGGGGATCGAATCGCGGAACCAGATCTCGCACCAGGCGCCAGCCGGTCCCACTACTCGGAGGCCCGGATGCTGGTAGATCACGGAAGCGTAGGCGGCCGGAAGCGCCGGTGGAGGCGTGTCGATCGTTTCCAGTTTGTAATCCTGGGCGCGACCAGACATCGCCGCTACCAGGGAAGCGCACGCGAGCCAAACAAAACGCTTGAGCATAGCCTCCGGCAAATTAGATGATGGAGCGGGAGACGGGATTCGAACCCGCGACATCGACCTTGGCAAGGTCGCACTCTACCAACTGAGTTACTCCCGCCCGAAGGAAACCCCATTTTCCTTCAGAAACAATCCCGGTGTCAAACGTTACGGATATGTCAATGATTCTTAAGTGGTTATAAAATTGTTGGAAAACGTTTCCTCTGTGCTAGACTACTGTCGCGGTTGGGCCATGCGTACCTGTGGCCAGCCGTGGCGCAGCGTATTGAGGCCCGTCGGCAGCGACTCGGCTGTGAGCGTTGCCGGATCCCACGCTGTTGTGGAAAACCCTGTGGAAATATTGTGTGTGTGGTGTGTAAACCCTGATGAATTCTTGGAACCAAATCCGCAACTACCTGCAAGAGAGACTGAGCGCCGAGAGCTTTGACAATTGGCTCAAGGGTACCGAGTTCGTGGCGGAGGATAGCGGTACGCTCTTCGTATCGGCGCCTGACCGCCAAACCCGCGCGTGGCTGGAGACGGAGTACGCCGGAATGGTTGGAAAAGCAATCGAAGATATGGGGCTTTCCGTGCGCCAGGTCAGCTATGAGGTGCTGGCGCCGCGCGAGTCGCGGAATCACACTGTGGCCGTGATCGACGCCGGCGAATTGGAGACTCCGGCCAGCCCTCTTTTCAACCCTAAGTTCACGTTTGAGAAGTTTGTGGTGGGCGCTTGCAATCAGTTCGCCCATGCAGCCGCCCGCTCTGTGGCTTCCACTCCTTCCCGAAGCTACAATCCTCTCTTCCTGTACGGGGGCGTGGGGATGGGCAAGACGCACTTGATGCACGCCATTGGCTGGGAACTGTGCGAGAAATTCAGCTCCATGCGAGTCATCTACACGTCCAGCGAACGATTCATGAACGAGATGATCGCGTGTATCCGCACCGACCGCATGCAGCACTTTCACCAGCGCTATCGCGACGCCGATGTGCTTTTGATCGACGATATTCAGTTGATTGCCGGCAAGGAACGCACTCAGGAGGAATTTTTCCACACGTTTAATGAGCTGCACGATCATCAGAAACAGATCATTCTTTCCAGCGACGCCCCACCCAATGAGATTCCCGCTTTGCTGGAGCGGCTGCGCTCACGGTTCGCGTGGGGCTTGATGGCCGACATTCAGCCGCCAGACCTCGAGACAAAAATGGCCATTCTGGACAAGAAGGCGGAGGCGGAAGGGATCAAGCTCCCCGACGACGTCCGCTCGTTCATGGCCTCTAAGACCAAGACGAATGTACGTGAGTTGGAGGGCGCTTTGATCAAACTGGTTGCCTATTCCTCCTTGACCGGCGCTCCGGTTACGCTCCAAATGGCGCAGCAGGTTCTTAAGCACCTGGTACACGTTCAGGACCGGAAGGTGACCATCGACTCCATTCAGAAGGCTGTCGCAGAGCGCTTTCAGATCAAGCAATCGCAACTGAAAGAGCGAAGCAATATGAAGAAAGTAGTGTACCCGCGGCAGGTTGCTATGTACCTCGTTAAGGAGTTGACTGATGCTTCGCTGCCTGAGATCGGACGCGCGTTTAGCGGGAAGCACCACACCACTGTGATCCACTCCATCAACAAGATTGAGGCAATGCGTCAAGTTAACCCTGATTTAAACAGGATGCTCCACAGTCTAATGGATTCATTACAATGAACTTAACTGTATTTTTCACAGTGGCTCTTCCGCGGTCTTGCGAAAGACTGTGCAAATCGGCTGGCAACAGTCGTTTTTCCGGACCCTTCAAGGACCTTTTTCTCAAGATCCTATAGAGAAAAGTGGCTGAATTTAGTATACTTTAGATAGCTTTCAGCAGTTTGCACAGGCCTGACTAAAGCAATTTTTATAGAGAGTATTTTTGAGAGGCAAAGCGTAGGAGCTAGTATTCTATGGAATTCACGGTCAGCAGAAGCGACCTGGTAGGAGAATTGAGCCTATTACAGGGCGTTGTTGAGAAGAAGACGACGATCCCAATTCTGTCGAATGTGCTGCTGGAAGCTACTGGTGAGCAGGTTGTGCTGACAGCGACGGACCTTGAGTTGGGGATCCGATGCTCCTGCCCAGCGCGGGTGAAGAAAGAAGGATCGGGGACTATCCCGGCGCGCAAATTGCTCGATTATGTTCGACTGTTGCCGGAAGGCGATGTCAATATGAAGTTCTTGGAGAACCACTGGGCTAGTATTACATGCGGCCGCTCGCGGACGCGAATCGCTGGCATGTCTCGCGAGAGTTTTCCGGAATTACCGCAACTGCCAGAACCCATTGCCGAAATCCCGGTTAAGATGCTGTCTTCCATGATTGCGCGGACAGTGTTTGCCATCTCGTCCGAGGAATCGCGGTTTACGCTCAATGGCGCTTTGTTGCTGATGCACGCTGAGAGCCTCACCATGGTTGCTACCGATGGGCACCGCTTGGCCTTTGTGCGGAGCGCCTTGACTGGAGAAGCGCAACAGCCATTTCGGGCGCTGATCCCCAGGAAGGCCATGATGGAGTTGGTCAGGCTATCCGATGGGGCCGATGCCGATGCGCGAGCGGTATTCGCCGGCGACGACAACCATCTTTTCTTCCAATTCGGTCAGCGGCTTTTGATCACGCGCAAGCTAACGGGTAACTTTCCGGATTACGAGCGCGTGCTGCCGAAAGACCATACCCTGACCGCGAGACTGCGCTGTACGGAAATCCGAGCGGCTATCGAGCGCGTGGCCCAGTTCGCCGACGAGCGTTCACGCGCCATCCGCGTGCAGTTCACCACTGGCGAGGCGCGCGTGTTCTCTTCCTCGGTCGAGACCGGAGACAGCGAGGAGAGCGTCCCCGGCGAATACCAGGGACCGGACCTCGAGATCGGCTTCAACGCGCAGTACCTTCTCGATTTCCTTCGCGTCATTCCCCAGGAACATATGATCTTCGAGTTGAAAGATTCCAAGAGCGCCGGAGAGATGCGCCCAGATGGCGGTGAACCGGAGCAGTACCGCTACGTGGTCATGCCGATGAGGATCTGAACCAGCGCGCTATGCCGAACGAAGCCAGTCAGAGCCCCAATGGCGGGGAAATTTACGATTCCACCAGCATCAAAGTCTTGGAGGGTCTGGAAGCGGTTCGCCTCCGCCCGGCCATGTACATTGGTTCCACCGGGGAGATAGGGTTGCACCACCTGGTGTACGAAGTGGTCGACAACTCGGTGGACGAAGCGCTGGCGGGGTACGCCACCGAAGTCAGCGTCACGATTCACGACGACGATTCCGTGACCGTGGTCGACAACGGCCGCGGCATCCCCGTGGACCTGCACGAAGAAGAAGGCGTTTCGGCGGCGCAGGTGGTCATGACCATGCTGCACGCCGGAGGCAAGTTCGATTCCAAGAGCTATAAGGTTTCCGGCGGCTTGCACGGCGTCGGCGTGAGTTGCGTCAACGCGCTTTCCGAGCGGTTGGAGCTGGAGATCTGGCGCGACGGCTACACGTGGCAGCAGGAATACTCGTGCGGCATCCCCAAGGCGCCTCTGGCCAAAGCCGGCAAGGCCGGCCGCAAGACCGGCACGCGCGTGACCTTCAAGCCCGACGCTTCCATCATGGTCGCGACGACGTTTAACTACGATACCCTGGCGCAACGCCTGCGCGAGATGGCGTTCCTTAATAAGGGCCTCAAGATCACGCTCACCGATGAGCGCACCGATCCGGAAAAAAAAGCCGAGTTTCTGTACTCGGGCGGCGTCGCCGAATTCATTCGCCATCTCAACCGCGGCAAGACGGCGCTGCACGACAAGCCGATTCACTTCGAAGCCGAGCGGGAACTGCCTAACGGCGGCGTTCTGACCATGGAGGTGGCGCTCCAGTACAACGACGGCTATTCGGAGAACGTGTTCAGCTTCGCCAACAATATCAACACCGTGGATGGCGGCACGCACCTCACCGGTTTCCGTACGGCTCTCACGCGCACCATCAACGAGTTTGGAAAACAGGCGGGTCTGTTCCGCGACGTCAAGGAGAACCTCACCGGCGACGACGTCCGCGAGGGCCTGACCGCCGTCGTGAGCGTCAAACTACCGCAGCCGCAGTTCGAGGGGCAAACCAAGGGCAAGCTCAACAGCGATATCGCCGGCTACATGACGCAGTTCGTCAATGAGAAACTGGGCGAGTTCTTCGATAAGAACTCCCCCGTGGGCAAGCGCATTGTGGGCAAGGCGATCGAGGCCTCCCGCGCGCGCGAAGCTGCGCGCAAGGCCCGCGATTTAACGCGGCGCAAGGGCGCGCTCGAATCCGGCGGGATGCCGCACAAGCTGGCCGATTGCCAGGAGCGCGATCCCGAGCGCTGCGAGTTGTTCCTGGTGGAGGGCGAATCGGCCGGCGGCACGGCCAAGCAGGGCCGCGACCGCCGCTTCCAGGCCATCCTGCCGCTCAAAGGCAAGATTCTCAACGTCGAGAAGGCGCGTTACGACAAGATGCTCGGCCACGAGGAGATCCGCGCCATGATCACGGCTCTCGGAACGGGCATCGGCAAGGACGATTTCAACGCCGCCAAGCTGCGCTACGGCAAGATCATCATCATGACGGACGCCGACGTGGATGGATCGCACATTCGCACGCTCCTGCTCACGTTCTTCTTCCGGCACATGAACGAGCTTATCCAGCGCGGGCACGTGTTCATCGCCCAGCCGCCGCTCTACCGCATTAAGAAGGGGAAGAGCGAAAAGTACATCAAGGACGAGAAGGAATTCACCAGGGAGATCATGCGCCGGGCCACCGAGAACCTGACGCTCGAGATCCAGTCCAACGGCTCCGGCCCCAAGGCGTTGCTGGAAGGGACCGAGTTGCGCGCTTTCCTGCTCAGCCTGGACGAATACGAGCAGATGTTCCACAAGGTGGAGCGCAAATTGCGCGACCCGCGCGTGGTCGAGACGCTCGCCGATGTCGAGCTGCGGGTGGACCATAAAGGGGAGTTTCAGGAAGAGGCCAACCTGAAGCCGGTGCTCCAGGCCCTGGAAAAGCTCGGCCTGAATCCCGAAATGCGGCGGGACGAAGAGCATTCCTCCTTCGCCGTCGTGTATCGCGATTCGACGCGCGCCGAGCGCAGTATCGGCGTGGCCCTGGCGGCGGCGCCGGAATACCGCCGCTTCCGCGCGCTGGCCCGCGCCATCGCGCGCTCCAACGAACCGCCCTTCGTCGTGGTGAAGAACGAGCGCCGCACGCCCCAGCCGAACTGGCTCGAGCTGCTCAATTTCGTCAAGAACGAAGGCAAGAAGGACGCCTCCGTGCAGCGCTACAAAGGCCTGGGCGAAATGAACGCCGAGCAGCTCGCCGATACCACCATGAACCCCGAAAAGCGCACGCTGCTGGTGGTGCGCCTGGAAGACGCGGTGCAAAGCGAAGAGATCTTCTCGACGCTCATGGGCGAGGACGTCGAAGCCCGTCGCAAGTTCATCGAAGAGAACGCCCTGGACGTGAAGAATCTGGACGTGTAGGGTCGCCTTCCTGAACCGCCGCCGCTTTTGAACCGTCTCGCCATGGAAAACGTACTACAATAGCGCTTTCCTATGTCCGAACACTCTAAATTTCTCCTCGCCGATAGCCAGATCCCCAGTGTCTGGGTCAACGTGCTGCCCTCGCTGAAGGAGCCGCTCGCGCCGCCGCTCAATCCGGGGACCCGCGCGCCACTGGGCCCGGAGGATCTGCTCCCCATTTTCCCCATGGAGCTGATCCAGCAGGAATTCTCGCCCCAGCCGGAGATCGATATTCCCGGCGAGGTCATGGACATCTACCGCCTGTGGCGCGCCACCCCGCTGTATCGTGCGCGGCGGCTGGAGAAGGCTCTCGATACCCCCGCTCACATCTATTACAAGTACGAAGGCACGAGCCCCGCCGGCAGCCACAAGCCCAATACCGCCGTGGCGCAGGCCTACTACAACAAGCGCGCGGGCATCAAGCGGCTGGCCACCGAAACCGGGGCGGGCCAATGGGGCAGCGCCCTGGCGCTCGCCTGCCAGTTGTTCGGCCTCGAGTGCACGGTGTACATGGTGCGCGTCAGCTACGATCAGAAGCCGTACCGCCGCATGATGATGCACACCTGGGGCGCGGAGGTGTTCCCCAGCCCCAGCGACCACACCAACTCCGGCCGGGGCGTACTGGCCGCCACGCCGGATTCGCCCGGCAGCTTGGGAATCGCCATCAGCGAAGCGGTGGAGGACGCCGCCACCCACGCGGACACGAACTACTCGCTGGGCAGCGTGCTCAACCACGTCCTGCTGCACCAGACCGTCATCGGCCAGGAGGCCAAACTCCAGTTGCAGTTGGCCGGCGAGGAACCCGAGGTGGTGATCGGCTGCTTCGGCGGCGGCAGCAACTTCGGCGGCTTGGCGCTGCCCTATGTTCTCGACCGGCTGGCGGGGAAAGGCCCGCGCATCCTGGCGGTGGAGCCTTCCGCCTGCCCGAGCCTCACCAAGGGGCGCTTCACCTACGACTTCGGCGACACCGCCAAGCTGACGCCCCTGATCAAGATGTACACGCTGGGCCACGACTTCGTTCCGCCCGGCATCCACGCCGGCGGCCTGCGTTACCACGGCGCCTCGCCGCTGATGAGCCACCTGGTGCAGCACGGCTACATCCAGGCCAAGTCGTATCTCCAGACGCCTGTGTTCGAGGCTGCCATCCAGTTCGCCCGGACGGAAGGGATCCTGCCGGCGCCGGAGTCCGCGCACGCCATCCGCGCGGCGGTGGACGAAGCCCTGGCGGCCCGCGAGGAAGGCCGCGCTAAGGTCATCCTGTTCTGTCTCAGCGGCCACGGCCACTTTGACCTTTCGGCCTACGAAAGCTATCTTTCGGGCGGAATGCAGGACTACGAGTATCCGGGCCGGGACATCGAAATGGCCATGGCGGCCATTTAGGCCGGTTCTGTGGCACCGCTATGGCCTAGTACATAAGTACTAGTCAATCTGTGTACTTCCCCTCACTTGCGGGTAATTTTTCCCCCGAAATCGGTATATTATGACCCAGATTTAAGGTGAGATCCATTGCACCACCCGATTGGCAGTGTTACACTCGTAACGGTCATTCCAGTACTTTAGATTTTGCGGGTTTTTCCATACTACCAGGGATGCTGGCGAGCGCGCTCATCATCGGACTTTCGCTGATTCTGCTTGCCTATTGGTTTCGGTATAGCTGCCTCCTATTGCTCCGGGACGGCGCTCAGGTGGCAGCATCGCCCCAGGCTGCCTCGGACCCTCGCTTCAGCTTCGTGGATGTACAGCGCCGTATTGATAGCGCGCAAGATCTCGATCCGTTGCAGCGAGCCCTTCAGCGCGATTACAAGGTCCTGGTCTTCTTGTTCGAGCATGCGTCCGGCCTAGGCTTGGGGTCTCTCGAAGATCGCTTACTGGTCCTCGATTACAAGATGATGCAATGGTGGTACCGCGTGACCAAGCCTGTCCTCCCCAGCCAGGCGCGCCATGCCCTCGCGGAGATGGCCTCCATCCTGGATGTTCTGGTTCGTAGAATGGGCGAACAGTCCAGCGTCTACACCAGGGCGTAGACTACCATCCGCCGCCGTACTCTTCCACAGCCCCGCCACGTTGGAACAGCCGCGCTCTTGGTGGCCGGAATGCCCTATGGCGTATCGCGGAGGTCATCCAGGCGGCGATAACTGCCGCGCCAGTAGCGCACGGGCAGAATCGTGGTGTTGCTAAAGCGTGCGAAGAATCGCAGGAAAACTCGACACTTTCGGGTTTCTGGCGTCGCGGCATGGAAGAAAACAACAAACTGAGGATAAATGAGGTGCGATTGGGTGTATGATAGGCGGCAGTCCCTTGCTGTCCGCTGGACTGTGATACAGATTCTGGGCCGCAAAAATCGTCCCCCCGTAAGACCCCGGAGGTGTGTTGTGCCGTCTTTCCGCTTTTGCCACCTATGGTCCGGCTTATTGGCCGCTTTTGCCTGTGCTTCTCTGGCTTCCGCACAGGTGAATCTCACGACTGTGAACCCTCCGGCGGCGCAGCCTGGCGCCACCATCAGCATCGGCGGCAACGGTTATCCGTCCGGGCCGATCGCAACTGGCAACGTATCGGTCACAATCACCCCTCCGCCCGGCAATGGATCTCCGGTCTTCACCGGGGCGGGTAATGTTCTCGGAGCAGGCTCGAACCGCTCGGTGCTGTTCGCCATTCCCGCGGCGCTGACCGTCAGCACGCCCTTGACCTGTCTCGTATCGATCACCGGCTCCGCCCCCAACGCCTTTACCACCACCACGCAGGCCTCGCTCACCATTCAACCCCCGCCGACGGTGCTGAGCGCATCGCCGGGAGCGGGCCAACTCGGCTCCAATGGCGTCACCCTCAAGGTGGTTGGCGCCTATACGCATTTCACCAGCAACACCACCGTCGCGCTGACGCTGGTTCAAACCGGCCCTCCCCCGGTCACGACCACTATCAACGAGAATGCCCTAAGCACCGTTCTCATCGACGCCACTCACGTCAACGCCACGTTCGACATCCCGAACAGCGTCCCCACCGGCGCCTACACCGTTACGGCCAGGACGGGCACGGAAATCGCCACCCTCCCGGGCGGCTTCCTGGTCGCATCCAGTGGACCGTTGTCGCTTTCTTCGATTCTTCCTAACACGCTCCCGGCGGGCCAGGCAACCAGTGTGAGCGTGGTCGGGGTGAACACGCATTTCGTGCAGGGAACGACCATCGCGGCGTTTGGCGACGGCGTCACGCCAAGTTCCGTCACGGTCACCGATAGCACGCACGCCAGCTTCTTCATTGGCACAGACCCGATTACCGCCCCAGGCGGCAGGACGTTAACGATGGCGACCGGCGGCGAATTCGCCACCGGAACCTTCGCCATCACGAACAATGGGGCCACGCTGACAACGGTCGGCACGGCGCTGCCCGCGGTGTGCGCCAGCGGGTGCTCGGGCCCGCAAGGCACAAACGCCACCCTGTCGCTAACCGGTTTAGGCACGCATTGGATACAGGCCGGGACCAATGTCGGCGTCGGGGGAGGCATCAACGTCGGCAACATCACCGTCACCAGTCCCACCACGCTTCTCGCCAATATTTCCATCGGGCCGGGCGTGCCCGTGGGCAGCTACCCGGTCACGGCGATCACCAACGGTGAAGTGGTCGGCCTGAGCGGCGCCTTCTTGGTTACGGCGGCCACGCCCTATCTGTCGAGCGTCTTTCCGAACACGGGCGCGCAGGGACAGGCGAACGAGAACGTGAATTTCACAGGCGTCTTCACCAGCTTCACCCATGGGGCGATCAGCGCCAATTTTGGATCCAACATCACGGTGAATTCGGTCACGCCCAACACAGACCTCAGCGCCACGGCCAACATTAGCATTGCCAGCACGGCGGCCGCCGGCGGCCGCAGCGGCACGCTGACCAGCAACGGCGCAAACTATGGTTTCACGTTCACCGTCACGCCGTCCAACGCCGCGCTGATCAGCTCCACTCCCAACTCCGGATTGCAGGGCGCCAGCGTGGCCCTGCAAGTGGCCGGCGCGAACACTCACTGGGCGGATGGGCTCACCTTCGCCTCGCTAGGCGCCGGAATCGTGGTCAACCGGGTGGTCATCAACTCGGCGACCACCGCCGAAGTGGATATCGCCATTCCGACGAATGCCTCTGTGGGAACGACCAGTCTGACGATGAGCACCGGAGGCGAAATTGTCACCCTGAACAACGCCTTCACCGTACTCGCCTCCACGCCTTCGCTCACCATGGCGCCGTCCTCCGGCATGATCCCCGTCGCCCCCGCCACCCAAAATATCGTCAACGTGAATTTCAGCGGCAATTTCACGCACTTCGCCCTGAACTCGACCATCGCCACGATCGATGGCAATGGCGCGTCCATCCAGAACTTCACGGTCCTCAACAAGTGGAACGCCACGGCGCAGATCTATATCGTTCCGACCGCGCCGGCTTCGCCCACCACTCCCTGCGCCAATGCCTACGGCGGCAACCGCACCGTCACCCTGGAAACTCCGATCGCTACGGGTTCGGAAATCGTGAGAACCGGCTTCTGCGTCACCAGCACCCCGGCGGTCCTGACGAGCATTAATCCTTACCATTCGGCCGAACCGGCCAGCAATTTGAACATCACGATTACCGGCCAGTACACGCATTTCGAAACGGGCGTCACCACCGTCGGGTTCGGTCCCAATATCACGGTAGTGCCGGGCAGCGTCAACGTAACGAGCGCTACCACGCTGACGGCCACCATCAACATCGATTCCAGCGCCGCGCTGGGATGGCGTCCCGTGTTCGTCAATACGGTCGACGCCGGCAACAGCATTAACGAGCAACTCACCATCGGTTTCGCTATCGACCCGCCCGCCACGTCTTCGCTCCTGAGCGTGCTGCCGAACTCGGGGATTCAAGGCCAGTCGCTGAGCGTCCAGATTACCGGCAATTTGACGAACTGGGCCCAAGGTGCCACCACGGCTATCTTTGGCGCGGGCATCTCGGTGAATACGCTGACCATTAACAGTACGGCGTCGGCCACCGCCCAGATCTCCATCGATCCGGTCAACGCCCCCGTCGGCGGCAGCAGCGTGACCATGGTTACCCAACTGGCGAGCGGCAACGAAGAGGTGGTTTCCGGCCCCTTGTTCTCCGTCACGCAAGGCGTTTCTTCCATCGACCACATGGGGTTGAGCTGCGAGCAAGACTACGTCGCCGCCACGAATTGCCAGCAACACCAGCTTGTTCTGCACCAAGGCGATATCACGCCATTATTCAATGTCTTTGGAACCGGCACCCATTGGCTGGCGGGCGAAACCACCCTGAATTTCGGATCGGATATCGCGGTCAGCCAGCTCATCGTGAAATCGCCGACGTGGATCCAGTGCCAGATCGCGGTTGCCTATACCGCCGCCATCGGGTTCCGCGGCGCCACCGCCGTCACCAACGCCGAAATCGCGCCTTCTTTCTCCGATGCCCTCAACATCCTGGCGGTGCAAGGCTCCAGCGTGAACATTACGCCAACTTCGGGGGTGCAAGGCAACACCTTCACCGTCCAGGTCAACGGCGCCAATACGCACTGGACGTCGACTGCCGCGAATCCAACCAATAACACCACCGCCAACTTCGGCAACAACAACGGCGTGAACGTGACCGCCATCGCCGTCGTCAGCCAGACGCAGATGAACCTGACCGTTCAGGTTTTGGGCACCGCGTACGTCGGTCCCTACACGCTGACCATCACTACCACCGGTCTGCCCATCGGGGCTCCGCCGTTGAGCCCGCAGAGCACGGAGCAGTTTATCCTGAACAACGTTCTGAGCATTGGTCCCGGGGCGGCGATTATCACCAACGCGACCCCCACAAGCGGGGCCCAAAACGGCACGGCGCAAATCCACGTGACCGGGCAGAACACCAGTTTCCTCACCGGCGTCACCACCGCGTATTTCAGCACGGACGGGTGCAATCCGCCCAGCTCCGCCGGCATCAACGTTTCCAACGTCACGGCCGCCGACGTTACCCACGCGACTCTGGCGATCGCCGTGAGCGCCACTGCGCCCACCGGGTATCAGACGCTGTGCATGTATACCCAGGGCGAATCGGTCAGCTACGGCAGCGCCTTCCAGGTGCTGCCCGGCAATCCTACTTTGAACTCGGTCTCGGTCACGGGCCCGGCGCCGGCCACCGGAACCAGCGCCCAGCAGGGTGAGACGGTGAACATTTCCCTCCTTGGCCAGTACACGCACTGGGGGAACGACACCACCGTGACGTTCGGCCAGGGCATCAGCGTCTCAAACCTGATAATCACCAGTTCCACCAGCGCCACCGCCACGCTGATCATCGATGGCGCGGCGTACATCGGAGGGCGCACCACCACCGTCACGACGGACAGCGAGATCGTTTCCGGGAATTACTTCAGCGTGACGCAGAGCGATGCGACGATCTCCACGATCAACCCCAGCAGCGCCAATCAGGGGCAGCGCATCCTGATGACCATCAACGGGGATTTCACGCACTGGTCGCAGGAACTGACGCAGTTCTCCATCAGCGGCGGCGGTTACGACATCAAGGTCAACGGCGTGGTGATCAACAGCCCCACTCAGGCCGTCGCGGACCTGAGCATTTTGAATGTTTCCGGCAACTCCGGCCTCGGCACGCGTTCCATCTATATGTCCACGGTGGGTGAGAACGTGAGCTTGCAGTCGGGCTTTTTGATTACCGGCGGAGTTCCCTCCATCGTCTCCGTCAGTCCCAGCTATGGAACCAAGGGGGACACGGCCGATAACGTCCTCATCACCGGCCAGTTCACGCAGTGGGACGCCACCACGGTTGTGGATTTCGGCGACCCCGCCATCACGGTCGGCAACACCAGCACCGTCAACAGTAACACCAGCTATACAGCGGTGATCGCCATCGGCTCCACCGCCACGACCGGCGTCCATACGGTGACCGTGCGCACCGGCACTGCGCCCAATTTCTCGGTTCAACTGGGCCAATATACGGTCTACAATCCGGCGGCGCCGCCCACGCCTTACATTTCCTACGAGTATCCCAGCGTCGCCCTGGTGGGTCAGACGCTGGCTGTCAATCTGAACGGCGCCTATACCAACTGGCTTCCGGGGCAGACCACGGTCAGCTTCGGCGCGGGGATTCAAGTCAACACCGTCGCTCTTCAAGAACTGGACGTAACCAGCCTCACGACCGCGGTGGCCAACATCACCATCGTGCCTGGCGCCACGGTTGGGCCGCGTACGGTCACGGTCACCACCGGGACCCAGCAGCTTACGACTACGTTTTACGTGACGGTGGGCACGCCCGCCATCACCTTGGTATCCACCAACTCGGCCGCGCAGGGTGAAACGCGCCTTCTCGACCTGGTGGGCCAGTACACCACGTGGACCGACAGCGGGTCCAATCCGACCCAGTTCGCCTTCTGCTCCGCCGTCACCAGCGTCTCCAACGTGCAGATTTTCGGGACCAACGCGGCGCGCGTCCAGGTCACCATCAATCCACTCGCCAACACCGGCTATTGCCCGGTGACTGCGACCACCGGAACCGAGGTTGCGAATCTGGGCGGCGGCGGCTACTTCTATATCACGCCGAGCACGGCGACCATCACTTCGGTCACGCCCAACACCGCTCTCCAGAATGCCGTTGGGGTCCAGGTCCACGTGGTGGGCTTTGCCACGCTCTGGACATCCATTACCCAGTTCAGTTTTGGAGGCGGCGTTAACGTCATCACTCAGAACGTTACCAGCAACACCACAGCGGACCTGACCCTGAACCTGGATCTGTATGCCTCGCCGGGTACGCGAACCCTCACCGCCACCACCGGGGGCGAGGTTGCCTCGTTGAACAATGCGTTCGTGGTCCAGCCGGGTACTCCGATTCTGCTTTCTGCCACCAACGCCAGCAACCAGCAGCAGGCCGAATTCAGCCTCGGCATTCTGGGCCAGTACACGAACTGGACCTCCGCCAATACGACGGTGACGTTCCCCAACGGAGGCGTGACCGGCGCGGCCGTAAATGTTACCAGCCCGCAGAGCATCACCGTCACAGGCGCGATCATCGCGACGGCGTATCCGGGCTGCGGCCCCGTCGTGGTTACGACTACGGGCCAGATTCCGCCGGTCCTGACGCTCTACGGGTTCTGCATCACCCCCGGCCCCGCTGCGGTTACCCACCTCAGTCCCAATACCTTGGGCCAAGGCCAAAGCGGAAACGTCGATATCACCGGCACCAACACCAACTTTCTGCAGGGAACCACAGTGGCGAACTTCGGTCCGGGTATCTCCGTCAATACCCTGGTTGTCCACAGCGCCACCACCGCCACGGCCAACATTACGATCGGCGCCTACGCCACTCCCGAGGCGAATAACGTGGTCCTCACCACGGCTGGCGAGACCGCGTCCGACGCGTCGGCGTTCACCATCTTCGCCACCACCCCGGTCATTTTGGATGTCTTCCCGAATTCGGGCACGCAGAGCCAAACGCTCGACGTATGCATCACGTCCGCGTTCACTCACTTCGTCAACGGCAACACCGCGGCCGATTTCGGCCCGAACATCCTGGTGAATTCCACAACCGTGGCCGCGACGGCCTCCTGCCCGACAGGCGATGCCACGCACGCCGACGTGAACATCACGATCAAGCCCACCGCCTTGACCACGCCGGGCAATACCAACCACATCCGCATGATCACCAACCTGCCATCGCCTCCCGCGGCCCCGGGCACGCAGGAAATCGCGGTCTGGCAGAACTCGTCCGCCACCACGCAATACAATTTCGAGGTCGATAAGGGCGGCGCGAGCATCTCCTCGGCTACTCCCTTCTCGCCGGCCACCGTCCACCAGAACGACACCGGCGATATCGTCAAGATCGTCGGCTCCGGGACGCATTTCACGGCCGCGACTCCCAACGTCGCTTTCTGCACCGGCGTGAGCGCCGTCGGCCAGACAGTGGTGGACGACACCCATATCACGGCCACCGTCAACGTATCGACGTTCGCGCCGGTGGGCGCTTGCGGAGTGACGGTCACCACCCTGGGAGAAGTCGCCAACGGGACCAATCTGTTTAACGTGCTCGCCGGCCTGCCGGTCATCACGCAGGTCAACCCCAATTCCGCGCGTCAGAACGATGGCCAGACCACCCCGGTGAGCGTCACCATCACCGGCCTGTACACCCACTTCCAAAGCGGCGCTCTGGCGGTCACGTTCCCCGCGGGAGTAACGGTGGTCAGCGGGCCGACGCCCTCCAGCAACACTTCGCTTACGGTCGGCATAAAGGTCGATCCGGCCGCTGGCGTCGGAGCGGGCAATGTGACGGTATTCGATACCACGGACACCCTGCTTACGCGCACCAATGGATTCACTGTCAACGCCGGCATTCCCTCCATCTTTTCGGTCAGCCCCAACACCGGAACGCAGGGCAGTACCCAGACCATCACCATTACCGGCAACTACACGGCCTGGACCTCCAGTTCCGTGGTGCAGGTGTCCGGCGGCAGCGACGTGACGGTAGGAACTTGCTGCACCATTGCGAATCTCGCCAACGGCTACCAACAGACCCTTCAGGTTCCATTCACTGTGACGGTCGGCGCGGCGGCCACCAGCCGCACGGTTTTCGTCACCACGGGCGGTCAGCAGCTCTCGCTATCGAACGCCTTTACGGTCCAGCCGGGCGTGACCACCATCAGCCAAATTACGCCCAATATCGGCGTGAACGGCGTGGTGAATCTGAGCGTTGTCATTACGGGCCAATTCACTCACTTTGTGACCGGCATGACGGCCAACTTCGGCCAGGGCATTTCCGTGAACGGCTTCGCGGAAGGCGCCGACGGCACGATCGCCGTAAATAGCGCCACCTCGGCGACGGCTACCCTGGCGATCGACGCCAGCCAGGTGACTGCGCCGCTCGGCGCCAGGAACGTTACCATCACCGACCCGACGGACGGGGCGATCACCGTAGTTAATGGATTCACCGTCCAGGCCAATACCACCACGCCGCCGACCATTGTTTATATCAGCCCGACCAGCAACGCCTCTAACGTGCCCACCAATACCAAGGTCACGGTGGTTTTCAGCGAACCGATGAACGCGGCGACCATGACCGCCGCGAACGTCGCCGTCACCGACAGTACAGTGGCCGGCTGTTACCCGAGCCCCTCCCAGGCCTTGCAGCAGAACGCCGCGAGTCCCAGCCTGGATGCGTCCGGGCGCGTTCTGACCATCACGCTGAACAGTTTGCTGGCCGTGGGCCGCACCTTCGACCTCACCGTGAACGATAGCAACGCCGGCGCCGGCCAGCCGATCGTTTCCGATCAGTCGGGCAACCACCTGGGCTACAACTCTTGCTATGCCTTCACTACTGGCTTTGCCGCGGACAATAGCGGTCCCACGTTCGTCTCGGCCAACATGGCCGCTGGCTCGAGTGGCGTGCCGACGAACTCTCCGGTCATTCTGGGATTCGATAAACCCATCAACCCCGCCACCATCCCGGCCGGTCTCAGCGTCACGCAGGGAGGCAACCCGGTGCCCGGCACCTGGGGCTACAGCAGCGATTTCACGCAGGCGACCTTCGACCCTGCCTCCAACCTGACGGCCAGTACGGTTTACAACGTGGCCTACAGCGCGGCCGTGACCGATGCGGTGGACACTCCCCTGACGAACCCGGGCAACTTTAACTTCACTACTGGGACCGGGACTGTCACCAACGCCGCTACGTTAGTTACCTATACGCCGCCGAACAACTCCACGACTGGCGTCAATCCGATGATTCGCGTGGTGTTTGATAGACCCATCAACCCGCTGAGTGTCAACGCGTCTACGTTCTACATTTACGACCAGCTCAATAGCGCCACGGTTCCAGCGTCCATCACGGCTTCGCCCGACCGCATGACGTTTACGCTGATCCCGTCTGTGCCGCTCCTGCCCTCCACGCAATACCACGTCGACGCCTACGTGTTTTACGACTGGGCGAATAATTATACGTGCTGCGCGAACTGGACCTTCTACACCGGCGCGGCTATCACTCCCGACGTTACCGCGCCTTCGGTGACGTCTGTTTCGCCCCCGGGCGGCGCCGGCGGCGTGCCTGTAAACCCGGTGATCTACGTCCACTTCAGCGAACAACTCGACCCGACCACGCTGAAGCAGACCAATATTTCCCTTACGCCCGCGGCTGCGGGGACCGTGGCCTTCGTGAGCGGCGATTTGTCGACAGTTACGTTCACGCCGACGAGCAGCCTGAGCGTCAGCACGCCATACACCATCAACGTAAGCGGCTTCAGCGATCTCGATGGCAACGCGATGGCGGCTTTTGGGGGCAGCGGCTTCACCACCGGCGCCTCCTCGACTCCCGACACCTCCCACGGCACGATGACCGCCACTCCGGCCAACAGCGCCACCAATGTGCCGGTCAACACCCAGGTGGTGGTGACGATGAGCAAGCCGGTCGACGCGGTGACCGTGAACTCCAGCAGCTTCAACCTTTATGACAACACCGGGGGGGCGTACTTCCCAGGCGCGATCACAATATCCGCGAGTGACCTGACCCTCACATTCACCCCGACCAACCCGTATGAGCCCAATCACCAATACTGCATCCGCGTCAGCTACAATACCAGCCTCTACGATCTGGCCGGCAATTACTTCAATAATCTCTACTCGTGCTTCACTGCTGGCAGCACGGCCGATACCACGCCGCCGACAGTCTCGGCCAGCCCGTCGGGCGGGGTGACTGGCATCGGCCCCACTAACCCGGTGATCCTGACGTTCTCGAAATCCATGAACTCGGGGACGTTGAACGGCAACGTGGCTATTTACAACGGCTCCACGCTGTATACCAGCGGATATAACCTTTCGGGCGATAACACCACCGTTGTCTTTGGCGCCGGCTACCTGCCGTTCAGCACCACCTTTACGGTCGTGGTCAACCCCGACGTCACCGACTTGGCCGGCAACCACCTGGCCGCCCCATTCTCCACTACGTTCACCACCGCGCCGCAGCCTGTAGTCGCGCGGCCTTCCGTCACCGCCATGCGGCCCGCCAACGGCGCCACCGGCGTGCCTCTCAACGCCCCTATCACGTTCTTTATGAGCGCGCCGATGAACGCGGCTACCATCACCTCCAGCACCCTGTTGATTTCCCAGAACGGCGTGCTGCTTCCTGGCGGCGCGATTTCGGTCACGGGGAACAACCAGGACGTGGAGTACACGCCTCCGGCCGCCGGCTTTACGCCGGGGGCGCTGATTCAGGTTTTCTTCACCAGCGGAGCTCAGGACGCCAATGGAAATTCGCTCTACAATTTCCAAAGCCAATTCAGCATCGCGGCGGATTACAGCGTCGCGCCGCCGACGCCGCTGTCTTACTACCCGTGCCGCTACTGCTCGAATAACGACACCACAACGGTTATCGACATCTTGTTTAGCAAACCGCTCAACCCGGCGACGTTGACCGGCAATATCTATGTGAAGGACAACAATAACAACTTGGTTCCGACCTCCGCTCCCGTCCTGGCGGACGGCGGACGTCTATTGCTCATCAAGCCCACGAGCCCCCTGAAGCCGAACACCTATGACTATGTGTACCTGACTACCGGCCTGCAGGACCTGGGGGGCAACGCCGCCGTGTTCCCGGGGAGCGTCGCCACCTACGACTACTATTTCTACACCGACAGCACGGCCAACAGCGCGGCGCCGTTCGTGACCGCCACCGCGCCTACCAATTCCGCCACCGGAATCGGCACGAACGCGGCCGTCAGCGTCACCTTTAGCGGGAATATCGATCCCAACACGGTGGACCCGGCCAACATCACGCTGAGCGACGGCGGATCGATTCCGTTGAGCGCTTCATACAACGCCAGCGCCATGACGATGACCGTGACGCCCATGGCGCCGCTGCCGCCCAGCGCCCTCATCACCCTCACGCTGAACGGCATTACCGATCAGGATGGCGACGCGCTCAATCCGACTCCGTACCAATTGCAGTTCACCACCGGAGCCGGACCCGACTATTCCGGTCCGGTCCTGACCCAGTCCAACATCGTCAATGGCCAGACCGGCGTGCCCGTGACCAGCAACTTCACGCTGACTTTCAACAAGCCCATCGATTGGCGGACCGTGAACTACGGAGTCGGAAGCAGCCTCATTCTGCGAGACAATACCAGCGGCTACGGGCTGGTAGCCGCGACCGTTACCCCTATAGGCTCGAACGGGCTTCGCATCACCCCGGTCGCTCCGGACTACCCGCTGAATGTGAACCACCAGTACCAGATCTATGGCTGCGGCATCGCCGACTTGAACGGCAACGAGGGCGGCTGCTACTACGTGAACATCACCTTCTATACCGCCCTCACGGCGCCGGTGGGCGGTCCGGTGGTAACTCAGATCATTCCGCCGAATGGCGGCGTGGCGCCGACGAATTTCCAGCCGCAGGTGCAGTTCGACCGGCCGCTGAACCCGCTTTCACTAAGCGGCGTCACCCTGACTCAAGGAGCCGCAACCGTAAACGTGACGCCCGTGCTCACCGGCGGCGGCACGATTCTCACACTGGTACCAGCGAGGATACTCCTGCCGACCACGGCATATACGTTTACGGTAACCGGCGTGCAAGATCCGGCCGGCAACACGCAGGTCGGGTCCTCGGTGCGTAGCTTTACCACCGGCGCCAGCTTCGACCTGTTTGGTCCGCAACTGTCTTCCGTGACGCCGATCAATGGTTCTACGACCGGAACAAACCCGCTGATGCGCTTTACCTTTAGTGAAACGTTGAACCCCATTCAAAGCAGCGGGTACACCTTCTACAATATCGTTACCGGCCGTTCCGTGAATGGCTCCGCATTGAACTGGGCGTCGGATTTCAAGAGCGTCACGTTTACTTATCCAAACGCGCTTGACCCGGACAGCCGTTACGAATGGTATATCGGAACCATCACCGACCTGGCCGGCAATAACGGCGGCGCGTGCTGCTACAGCTTCTACACCAACGACGGCGCGGACAATACGCCGGAGACGGTCACCTCGGTAACTCCGCCTAACAACCAGGGCGGCGTTCCGCTAAACGCCGTGATCTCGCTGCGCCTCGCCAAGCCTGCTTCGCCGGGCTCGATCAACAACTCGAGTGTGACGCTTGCGACTCTTCCGGGTCCGGTCGCCGTCGCCGGAACGGCGGTCTCACTTTCTTCGGACGGCATGACGATCACGCTGGCGCACGCCAACCTGACCGGCAGCTCCAACTACCAGATCGCCGTGCCAGGCGGAGGCTTTACCGATCAGGACGGTAACGCCGTGACCGCGTTCACCAGCGCTTTCACCACGGGCGCGTCCACGGATAGCTCCAACGGGACGATCAGCATGAGCAATCCTTCGCCGGGAACGCTGGGAACTCCACTCACCCAAACTATCACGGCGACGTTCAGCAAGCCGGTGAATCCGAACTCCCTTTCCGGCCAGTACTTCGTGGTCTGCCGGAATCAAAACTGCAACTACCAGGTGGCGGGCGCGATTACGAATCCTAGCCCCAACACGTTGTTGTTCACCCCATCTGTAGCTTTGCCGTCCAACACGCGGATCGACGTGTATGTGGGTTACTACGCCGCCATTCAGGACCTGGCTGGCAACAACTTCAACTACCTCTACGACGCGAACTTTACGACCTCCAGCGCGACCGACACGACGCCGCCCCAAGTGACTTCCATCACTCCGGCGAACGGCGCAACCAACGTCGGGCCCTACGCGCCCATCGCCATCAGCTTCAATAAGTCGCTGGATTACACGACGATTAACAGCGCCAATTTCGCGCTGTATAACGGCTCGAGCCTGATCGGTGCTTCCGTCAGCTCTTCCAGCGACCGCAGCGTAGTTTACTTGAGCACGACCTTGCCGTACAGCGCCAATCTGACGGTTGCGATTTCGACCAACGTGCTGGATTACAACGGCAACAACATGGTGAGCCCGTGCTCCGCCCCGCTGACGGCGGCATGTACCTATAGCTTTACCACCGAGACCCAGCCGCTTACTTCCAACCCGTCGGTCATCCAACAGCGGCCCGGCAACGGCGCGGCCCCCAATATTCCCATTACCCTCTTCCTGAGTGCGCCGATGAACCACGGCAGCGTGCAGGACGGAACCAGCATTTTCGTGGCGCAGAACGGCGTGTTGATTCCCGGCAGCGTCTCGTTCACGGCCGATTCGCATGGCATCATCTGGACGCCGAACAGCGGTTCTTTCCTGGCCGGCGCCCTGATTGAGGTTTACCTGTATTCCCCGGCGGCCGACATCAACGGCAATGTGGTCAACAGCTACTCCACCTCGTTCCATATCGCGGCCGCGGCGCCCAGCGCCTCGACGCCGCCCGTGGAGGTGGCTTACACTCCGTGCAGGTACTGTACGGAACCGGCGCCCGAGCTGCAGCCTGTGATTGAGGTTCAGTTCTCGAAGCCGATCGCTTGCGGGACGGCGACTAATAATGGGACGGTGGCCGGCTCCAGCTTCTATGCCCTGGAATACGGTCAAACGGCCAACTTCGTAGCCGGCGCTATCAGTTGCCCAACCTCCACCCTGGTTCGGTTTACGCCCTCTGCGGCGCTGGTCCCGGGCGCCTACTACTACGTGTATTTGACCGGCGCCATTCAAGATACCGACGGAAACAGCTTCTCCCCCGACAATTGGTATTTCTACGTGCAGAACGCGGCGGTGGCCGACAATACGCCTCCCACCGTGGCGTCTGTGACGCCCGTGAACAACGCCACGGGCATCGGCGACAACGCGCCGATCAGGGTGGTATTCAGCAAGCTGATCGACACTCTGACGTTCAATCCCAGCACGGTCAGCCTGCACGGTGGCGGTTCGTTGCCGTACACCGTGACTTTCGGCACGATCAACAGCGGCGCCCAGACGGTGGCGACTATCATGCCCCAATCCCCGCTGCCCGACAGTACGCTCATTACCCTGGCCCTGACCGGCGGAGCGAACGGAATCAACGACTATTCCGGCAACCCCCTCACCAGCACGAGCTTTCAATTCACTACCATGGCCGGCGCCGACTTCAGCGGCCCGTCGGCTGTTTTGCTGAGCGTGGACAACGACAACAGGAACAACGTTCCGGTGAATACGACGTTCACCATCGTCTTCAACAAGCCGCTCGATCCGGCGACCGTTGTTGGGGCGCCGGGCGATTTCGACGTCTACGATTACAGCTCAGGTTGGCTAGCCGCGGCCGCGACCGTCTCCACCGATGGACGGACCGTAACGATAGTTCCCAATGCTGACCTCGTGGGCGGCCACACCTTTTACTACTACTGGTGCAACGCCAACGATTTGAACGGGAACGGGATGAGTTGCGGCAGCCAGCAATTCACCACGTCTTCCTCGCAGGACACCACGCCGCCCACCGTGGTCGCGACCAACCCGCTGAACGGCAACACGACCACCGTTCCGACGAATGCCATGATCGAGGTGGACTTCAGCGAGGCGGTCCGCGGCACCAGTTTGGGGGCGATTACCCTATCCGCCGGCGGAAACGTGCCGATTACCGCTGTTCTCAACAACGGCATCTACACCGATGACACGGTGGTGCGCCTGATCCCGCAGCAGTTGCTCCTGCCCAACACCGTCTATACGGTGAGCGTGAGCGGCGTGGAAGACGTCGCCGGCAATGTCATGTCCGCCCCGTTTACGTTCTCGTTTACCACGGGCGCGAACTTCCAGACGGTGGGACTGGTGCTGCCCACTGTCACGGTGACCACCGGAGCGGGTCCCAATACGATGCCAACCAGTGGCACGCTGCCGAACGTGACGGATAGCCCGACCTTTACGGTAGTCTTCGACCATGCGCTGGACTATTCCGCCTTGCTGCACACTACCGTCACCATACGCGACACCGGCAACAACATTGTGGCGGGCGTGACGCTGAACTACGTCATGTCGGCCGATCAAAAGACCGTTACGGTGACAACTTCAGGCCTGGCTGCCGCCACAACCTACCACTTCGCGTTGGAGGTGGGCCCTGTGTGGCTGTACGATATCGCGGGCAACCAAACGTCCGGCTGGGGCAGCCAGACGTACTCGTTCACGACCCAGTAAAAGTGCGAGACAGACCATGATCAAGTTGACAGAAAAACTCGAAGGCGGTGCGCTGATGCGGGGAATCGCAGTAGTGGGACTTGCACTGTTGGCGGCGGCCTCGCTGCCGGCGGCGAGCGTGGCCATTGGACAGCTCCAGCTTACCAATAACAATGGTTACCAGGCGCTCACGTTTTACAATTTCACCGGTTCGGGCAATGGCGGCTGCGACGGCGTCGAGTACAAAGTCTGCAACGGAGTCACGATTAACAGTTGGACGCTGACTCTGACTTACACCAATACCGGCAATTCCAGTCCTACCAATGCTCCTCCCGCGTCGACGGTGACGTTTACGAGCGGCGGCTCGAATGTGATCGCTCCTTATAGCGGGTCCGGGCCCGGATACACGGGCAGCCTGGCCGGCACCTGGGAGATTCCGCTCACGGGCGTAGGCGGGACCGAGCCCGCTTGCCCCCCCTGCGATTACCAGCTCACGCAAATCGAGCTATCCGGAACGATCAACCCCGCGAATATACCTTTCACCGTGGGGAGCCCGGGCAACACCTCGCAGTTTGGCGCCAATCCGAACTTCGATGCCATCTGGGTTGTGCAATCGGACTCCACCAAGCCCGGCTTCGTGGACTATAGCAACCCGCAGTTTTTCGGCGGCGCATACGACGTGACGGTGAACGACCAGCAGCCGCCGCCCGCGATTTCGACCTCCGCCAATGGCACGTATACCACCGGCACGCAGCAGATTCCCCTGCAGGCGTCCGGCGGTAACGGAACCTATGCGTGGAGCCTGGCGTCCGGCTCGCTGCCGGCGGGCTTGGCGCTGCGGACGGACGTCCCGTCCAATTTCTCCTCGAACCAGCAGGCGGGCCTGATCGGCGTGGCCACCACGCCGGGGACCTATAACTTCACCCTCAACGTCACGAGCGCCGGCCAGACCGTCTCCCAGGCGTTCACGGTGAAGATCACGGCGCTGAACATCAAGGATCTGGGCAACCTTCCCGATGCCTTCGCCAACACCGCCTATTCGTACTCCTTCACGGCGCTGAATCCCGCCGGGACGGCGAACTTTACGGTAGGGGGCATCCCGCTGCCTACCGGCATGTTGCTGTCGAGCACGGGCGTCCTTTCGGGGACTCCGACAGTGCCAGGACAGTACATCATCCCCATCTTCCTGGCGGATGGAACCGACACGATTTCACGCGGCTTCAACTTGACCGTCTCGGCGGTCGCTATCACCACCGCGGGCCTGCTGCCCAACGGAACGCAGGGCAGCGCCTACAACCAGACTCTCTCGGCCAGCGGCGGATCGGGCGGCTACACGTTCAGCGTCACGGGCGGCGGGTTCCCGAACGGGCTGAGCCTGAGCTCCGGGGGAACCATCTCCGGAACGATCGGCGCCTTCCCCGGCAGGTACGGTTTCGGCGTCACGGCTACGGACTCGAGCAGCAACTTCTATACCAAGCAGATGGTGATCGACGTCCTCGACGTCTCGCCGAGACTGCCGGAGATCTCGCTCCAGCACGTGGACGGCGGGGTGGTGGGCGATACCGAAAGCTTTTCGGTAGGAATGTGCTGCGGGGCGGTGGCGCCGTTTACGTGGGGGGTCACAGGCCTGCCCACCGGCATGTCGTTCCGCTTTGGCAGCGGCAATACGAGCAGTTGGGTTACGCCCGGGGACGTGGAAATCTGGGGTATTCCGCAGGCCGTCGGCAACTACACCGTGCAGTTGACATCCACGGACGCCACCAGCGCGGCCACCAGCGTGAGCTTCACGTACCATGTTTCGCAACTCGATCAGAACCCCCAGTTGCCCAACGGCACGCTGAATACGGCCTACTCGGCGCCGTTGCGCGTGCTGGGAGGGACGGGCCCGTACACCGTATCCAAGGTCGGCGGGACGCTGCCGGATGGCCTGACGCTCAACGCCGGAGCGATGCAGGTGAGCGGCACGCCGCTGGAGAACGGAGGCTTCGGTCCGGTTCTGCGCTTCACGGATTCGGCCAACCCGAGCCACACGCTAGTGCGAACCAATCCGCTAAATATCAACAACGTCAACAATCTGGCGGGCTCCGGCATCAATATCAACGCGAACTCCAATCTGGGTACCGTTACCGGCGGGAACGCCTACTCGAATCAGCTTTCCGCCTGCTGCGTAGCCTCTTACACGTGGTCGGTGACGGGCGGGGCGCTGCCCAACGGCATCACGCTTTCGGCGGGCGGCCTATTGAGCGGCACGCCCACGGCTGCCGGAACTTACACGTTCCTGATCGAAGCCGCGGATGCGGCCAGCGTGGCGAGCCCCGGCTTCCGGCAGTTCACGTTGATTGTGACGCCCATCTCGATCGTCACCAATGGGCTGCCGTATGGGAACCTGTCGGCGGCCTATAGCCAGACGCTGGCCGCTACCGGCGGGACCGGGACGCTGACGTGGACGCTGAACGCGGACAACTATCTGCCGCCGGGGCTGAGTCTGTCTTCGGGCGGGGTTATCAGCGGCACGCCTACCAGCACGGGCCAGTACAACGTCAACGTCACGGTAACGGACGGCAGCGGCAACACCGCCACGCGCGGCTACAACCTCAACATTTACCCGGTGGGGGGCGGCCCGCCGCTGAGCATTTCCACCGCGGCGAACCTGATTCTGACGACGGGGACCAGCCAATTGGCGCTCGACGCCAGCGGGGGCACGGGGACTTACACGTGGAGTCTCTCTTCCGGCACGCTGCCGACGGGCTTGGCGCTCCGGACGGACGTGCCGTCCTTTTTTTTCGCGAGCCAGCAGGCGGGCCTGATTGGCGTGGCAACCACGCCGGGGACGTATAACTTCACGCTGAACGTCGTCAGCGGCATCCAGAACACTTCCCGGGCGTTCACCGTGAAGATTACGGCCTTGAACGTCATGGATTCAAGCACGCTTCCCGATGCCTTTGCCAACACCGCCTATTCGTACTCGTTCACGGCGCTGAATCCCGCCGCGACGGCGACGTTTACGGCCACGGGTAATCCGCTGCCCGCCGGCTTGTCGCTGTCGACCGCGGGCGTCCTTTCGGGGACTCCCACGGCGGCCGGAAACTACAACTTTGGCGTCAACCTGACGGATGGAACCGACACGATTTCGCGGGGCTTCAACTTGACGGTTTCGGCGGTCGGAATCACCACCGGGGGCCTGCTGCCGAACGGGACGCAGGGCAGCGCCTACAACCAGACCCTTTCGGCCAGCGGCGGCTCGGGCGGCTATACCTTCAATGTCTCGGGCGGCTCGCTTCCGTTCGGGCTGAGCCTGAGTTCCGGGGGAACGATCTCCGGAACGATCAACGCCGGCCCCGGCCAGTACGCATTCGGCGTCCAGGCCACGGATTCGAGCCACAGCTCCTATACCAAGCAGATGTCGATCGACGTCCTCGGAGTTCCTCCTGTGATGCCGGAGATTTCGCTGGGGCACGTGGATGACGGGGTGATGGGCGATCCGGATAGCTTTTCGGTAGGAGTATGCTGCGGGGGAACGGCACCGTTCGCGTGGGGAGTTACGGGCCTGCCCACGGGCATGTCGTTCCGCTCCGGCGCCGGCAACACCGGCAGCACCGTCACGCCCGGGGACGTGGAGATTTGGGGCATTCCGCAGGCCGCCGGCGATTACACCGTACAGTTGACGGCCACCGACGCCAACAGCGCGGCCACCAGCCAGAGCTTTTCGTTCCATGTGTCGCAGATCGATCAGAATCCCCAGATTCCCGGCGGGACGTTGAATACCGCCTACTCGGCGCCGCTGCGCGTGCTGGGCGGCACGGGCCCGTACGCCGTGACGCAAGTCGGCGGAACGTTTCCGGACGGTTTGACGCTGAACGCCGGAGCGATGCAGGTGAGCGGGACGCCACTGGAGAACGGGAATTTCGGTCCGGTTCTGAAGTTCACGGATTCGGCCAGCCCCAGCCATACGCTGGTGCGAACCGATGGTCTGAACATCAACAATGTGGCGGGGA
>JBEKHV010000020.1:0-70512 GCA_050012095.1 Bryobacteraceae bacterium
GCAAGAATGTCGAAAGGATCTCCCAATTCTCGAACTCCAAAGTGCTGGCGGTTCGGGATTCCATTTGAGTTAAGCATACGAGAATCGCGTGAAAACCGCAAGCTATTAGGTTAACGCTTATTGGCGCTCAGCCGAGGGAGCTCGGGCCGTCAGCGCCGGTCGTTGACCCCGGCGGGTCTGCCAAGCCGCCGTCGGACGCGATCATTTTGTTTAACGGGAAGGATATGACCGGCTGGACCCGCGTGGACGGATCGCCGGCGCACTGCACGGTCGCCGACGGCGTGATGACCTGCCGGACCGGCGACCTGGATACGGCCAGCACGGTGAAGTTCAGCGACGCGCAGATCCATGTGGAGTTCGTCATTCCGTACATGCCTGACGCAAAAGGATGGGCGCGCGGGAACAGCGGCATCATCCTTATGAACCGGTACGAGGTTCAGATCGTGGACTCCTACCAAAACGATACGGGGAGCGGGAGCGAGTCTTGCGCCGGGTTCACTTCGTTTGGACCGCTGGTGAACGCTTGCCGTCCGCCCGGCGAGTGGCAGAGCTATGACATTATCTTTCGCGCTCCACGCTGCGCTTCCGACGGCAGCATGCAGACGCCCGGAAGCCTGACGGTTCTGCAAAACGGGGTGCTGGTCCAGGAGCATGTGCCGGTGCGAGGACGCAGTTGCGTCAGCGAAGGCCCCCTGGTCCTCCAGGATCACGGCCGAGTCGTCGGACGGCGAATCGAAATATCCCCCGGGGTACAAGGGCCGGCTCCGGATACGATAATGAAATTCCGGAACATCTGGATCCGGCGCCTGGGCCAATAGCGTGTCACTTTAGGAGGAAGCCAATGAGTCAGCCATCACGGCGCGATTGCCTGAAATCGGCGTTTACGATCATCCCCGCCCTTTCCGCGAGGACCTATGCGGCCAATGAGAAAATCAACGTCGCCTCGATCGGCGTGGGCGCCATGGGAGCCGCGAATATAGGGCGTATGATTTCCCTTGACCCCAAGCAGCATGTAGCCGGCATCCCTGTCCAGCCGCTTCCCATCAACCTCGTCGCAATGTGCGATACGGACAACCGGGATCCCATCGAACGTAACCCGCGGAAGGACTTCCCCGAATTCCCCCACAAGGCGCGATTCTGGACGGATTACCGCGAAATGCTCGATAAGCAGAAGGATATCGAGGCGGTGTTCATATCCACGCCCGATCACACGCACGCGGTGATCTCCATGCATGCGATGAAAATGGGCAAGCACGTCACCACGGAGAAGCCGCTGGCGCGGACGATCTCCGAGCTCCACGCTCTGGCGGCCGGAGCCAAGAAGTATAAAGTGGCGACGGCGTGCGACATGGAAGGCCACGCTTTTGACGAGCTGCGCGGCATGGTGGAGTGGGTGAAGGCCGGCGTCATCGGCGACGTGACGGAGGTCCATATCTGGGAAGGCGGCGGCCGTCCGCGAAACTATCCCGCCATCAAGGCCCCGCTGCCGACGCCCGAGTATTTGAACTGGGACGTGTGGCTCGGCCCGGCCCGCGAGTAGCCGTATCATGCGGGGCTGCATCCGGGGAGTTGGCGCGGCTGGTGGGAGTTCGGCACGAGCAACCTGGGCGACGGAATAGGGCACAGGTTCGATTTGCCAGTCTGGGCCCTGGATCTGGACACGCCCACATTGGTCGAGCCGCAGTACGACGGCGGCGATATCTCGGAAGTGACGTGGCAGTGGGCTGTCATTAAGTACCATTTCGCAAAGCGAGGGAAACTTCCTCCGGTGACGCTTACCTGGTACAGCGGCGGAAAGATGCCGCCCAAGCCCGAGGAGATGGGGCCCGGCGAGGAACTTCCGAGGGGCGCCGGCTACATGTTGGTGGGAAGCAAGGGGAAGCTGGTGGCGGTAGGCCGCCAATCGTACCTTGAATCCGACCACGGATGGCTTCTGCCGCGTTCGCGGATGAAAGACTTCCAGCCGCCGCCACCGACGTTGCCGCGGGTGAAAAACCAGGAGCACCTGAACGAGTGGCTGGACGCGATTAGAGGCGGTCCGCCGGCCAGTTGCGCCTTTGACACGTATTCGAAGCGCGTCTTTGAGATCGGGCTGCTGGGCAACGTCGCGGTGCGCACGGGCAAGCCGATCGAATGGGACGCGAAGAATATGCGCGCAAAGGGCGTCCCGGAAGCAGACCGGTTCATACACGCCGAGTACCGGAAGGGCTGGGAACTCTAGTTCCAGAAGTCTTGCAGGCGCACGAGTACCCCGTCAGGGACGCGGCCGCGAATCACGGTCAGGCATGGCTCAAGCGATGTCATGGTTGGGCCGGAATCGGGCCGAGGACGATTCCGGGCATGCGATTCCCGCTCTTCTCCCAGCCGCCGGGAACGCGGAGCCGCGGGAGCGGAACCGGCATAAGTTATACTGAGGGTCTGCTGGCGCAAGCCTTGCTGGAGTGGCGGAATTGGCAGACGCACGGGACTCAAAATCCCGCGCTCTTCACTGAGCATGAGGGTTCGACCCCCTCCTCCAGCACCATCCCGCGCCATCCCAACCCTACGGAGTGGCATTCAAACCTGCCGCGAGCTAAAGTAGACAGTCAATTTCACCCCAGGAGCGCACGATGCGAAAACTTTGGCTGGCTGCCTTGCCGATGGCGGCCGGAATCACGATCCTTGCTCTTTCGGTCTCGGGACAAGGGCAGACTGCGCCGCCGGCGCAGGCTCCCTCTCCGGCTCAAGCGCCGGGCGGCGGCCGCGGGCGCGGAGCGGCGGCTGTCACGCACCCATGGTCCGATACGGCGCTCTCGCCCGATCAACGCGCGGATCTGGTCGTCGCGCAGATGACCCTCGACGAAAAGATTCACATGCTCCACGGGACGGCGGGGGAGCCGCGTATCATCAACGGCCGTGAGACCAACGACGGGGCCGGCTGGATTCCCGGAATTCCGCGATTGGGCATGCCGGACCTGAATATGGCCGATTCCGCGGTGGGCGTCGCCGGGGGCCACGAGGGGAGCCGCTACTCGACGCTGCTGCCGTCGTCGCTCGGCGCGGCGGCCAATTGGAACCCCGATCTCGCGCTGCTTTACGGCCAGATCGTGGGGCGCGAACTGCGCGATCAGGGATACGACGTGTCCATCGGCGGCGGCGTCGATCTGGCCCGCGAGCCGCGCAACGGACGCAGCTTCGAATACGCGGGTGAAGATCCCATCCTGGCCGGAGTCACCGTGGGCACGCTCGAGAAGGGCGTGCAGTCGCAGCAGGTCATGGGCGACCTGAAGCATTACGCGCTCAACGATCAGGAAACGGGACGCAACACCGCCAACGCGATTCTCGACAAGCGCTCCATGCGGGAGACCGATCTGCTGGCCTACCAGATCGCCTACAAGATTTCCGACGCCGCCGTCTTCATGTGCGGCTTCAACCTGGTCAACGGCGATTGGGCCTGCGAAAACGACTACCTGCTCAACCAGGTTCTGAAGAAAGACTTCGGCTTTAAGGGCTTCATCGTATCCGATTGGGGCGGCACGCACAGCATGAAGAAGGCGATCATGGCCGGCCTGGACATGGAACAGCCCACCAGCGATTACTTCGGAGATACGCTCGAACAGGCGGTTCAAACAGGCGAAATTCCGCTTGCCCGGATCGACGACGCGGTGCATCGTATTCTGCGCGGCATGTTCGCGAACGGGTTGTGGGACAACCCGGTGACGCCGACGCAACAGCAGGTCGTGGACGTATTCAAGCACCTGGACGAGGCGCAGAAGATCGAGGAAGAGAGCATCGTCCTGTTGAAGAATGCGGCGAACCAGTTGCCGCTCAACGCGGCCACGATCCAGTCCATCGCCGTGATCGGTTCGCACTCCGATGTAGGCGTGCCTTCCGGCGGCGGGTCGGCCCAGGTGCATCCGCCGGGCGGGAACGCGGCGCAGGCGAGCGGCGGGCGCGGTGGGCGGGGCCCGATGTACTTCCCCTCATCGCCCATGAAGTTCATCCAGGCCAAGGCGCCCAAGGCCAAGGTGGAATATAACGAAGGAACCGATCCGGCCGCCGCGGCGGCGCTGGCCAAGGGTTCGCAGGTGGCGATCGTTTTCGTGAACCAGCCCATGTCCGAGGGCCGGGACGTGCCGTCGCTCTCGCTGCCGGGCGACCAGGATGCGCTGGTGGACGCGGTGGCGGCGGCCAATCCGCATACGATCGTGGTCGCGGAAACCGGCTCGGCGGTCAGCATGCCGTGGGAAGGCAAGGTCAGCGCCATTCTGGAAGCGTGGTTCCCCGGAATCGGCGGGGGGCAGGCCATGGCGAACGTGCTGTTCGGGGAGGTGAATCCTTCGGGAAAGCTGCCGATTACGTTCGCCAAGAGCGACGCTGACCTGCCGCATCCCGAGATCGCCCGGCCGCCGGAGCAGGCGGGGGGGCGCGGCGGGCGCGGCGGCGGACGAGCCGCTCTGCCCCCCGAGGAGATGCAAGCCGCAGAGCTAAACCAGGCGCGGCAACTGATCGAAAACGCCTTGTTACAGGCGACGCAGGCGTCGCAGCCCTTGCAGCAGGCGCAGCAACATTTGGCTCAGGCAGCGGCTTCCGGCGGGAAGGCTCCTGTAGCGGAGGCGGAAGCGGCGGCGCAGGCCCTCCACGCAGCGCTCGTGGCGTTGCAGGCGGCAGAACCCGCTCCGGTTGCGGCCGGGGGCAGGGGCGGGCAGCCTTTCGACGTGCCCTACACCGAGAAGCTGCTCGTGGGCTACAAGTGGTTCGACGCCCAGAACAAGGAGCCGCTATTCCCGTTCGGCCTCGGCCTCTCCTACACCACGTACGCGTACTCCGATTTGAAAGCTACCGCCTCCGGCCACAACGTCAGCGTGTCTTTCCAAGTGAAGAACACGGGCAAGCGCGCCGGAAAAGAGACCGCGCAGGTCTACGTGACGCTGCCGGCCTCCACCAACGAACCGCCCAAGCGCCTCATCGGCTGGCAAAAGATCGAGCTGGCTCCCGGCGAAACCAAGGCCGTCAATCTGACGATCGATCCCCTCTATGTTTCGATCTTCGACGAGGCTTCCGACGGTTGGCGGATCGCGCCCGGCGATTACAAGATATGGGCGGGCCCTTCTTCCAGGGACCTCCCCTTGTCGCAGACCGTGAGTCTTCAGTAAGGAACGTCCCGCAGCGGGGCCGACGCTTGGCCGGTCCCACCGCGGGGACGGCCAGCTAACGGATCAAACATAAGTCCTTCTAAATGTTCGCCCTGGGGGCTAGCCGGTCCTCCGCGGGGCTGAGGAAGCGCCGCCCATCCTTGCGGCCCACCCCAGATACCGCCACATCGGTCGGCGCTCGCTCCACGCGAACCGCCAGAAATCGCCGAACCCGATCCTTTCCGCGTGGAGACCCGCATACGTCTCGATCCGCCAGCGGAGGTACGGACTGCGCCACGGCCGCAGGCGGTATCCGCGAGCTAGGCGCCACAGGATGCCGATTTCGGCCTTCCCTGGAAGTTTCATCGCCTCAAGGACGAGGCGCCGGCAGGAGGAGACGGCGCCTGCCGTTCCGGCGTGGCGTAGTAGCCGCTACGGGTCCGGACTGTCGGGCGGCCGGGCGCGTTCACCGCCACTTTGATCTGGCGGTACGTGCCATCCATATTGGCATTCTCCGGCGTGTATTCAATAAGGTATTGGCTGCGGATGTCGCGCGCCACCTGGTGCGCGATGTGGTCCACTTCCACGAGCTCCTTGGGAAAGTAGCTCTCCCCGCCGGTGGCCACCGCCAGGGCCTTCAGCGCGCGCTCGGCGCGGCCGGCTTCCCTGCGCTCTTCGTCGCCCAGCAGGCCCACCGTATAGATCAGCACCTCGCTCTGCTGCCCGGCCTTGACCAGATTCTCCAGGCTGATGTCGCTGGCGTTATCGTCGCCGTCGGTCACTACCACCAGGACCTTCTTGTCCCGGTGGGCCTTCTCCTTGAGATAATCGATGGACATCCGGACGGAGTCGAACAGGCGCGTGCCGCCTTTGGAATCGATGCGCGTCAGCGCCTCTTCCAGCACCTTGCGGTCGCTCGTGAAATCCATGTTGGGAGGAAGATCCAGAAAGGCCTCGTCGTTGAAGTTCACGACGAATACCTCGTCTTCCGGGTTGGAATCTTTCGCCAGGGCCATGGCCGCCGCTTCCACCTTGGCCCGTTTGTCCCGCATGCTGCCGCTGTTGTCGATGACCAGCCCCATCGAAACCGGGACGTCTTCGCGCTTGAATTGCTTGATCTGCTGCCGCACGCCGTTCTCGTAGACCGAAAAGTCCTGCTGGGGGAGGTTCGTTACGAAGTGCCCGCTCCTATCCAGCACCGTGGTGTGGAGGACCACCAGGCGTACATCCGTCCGGATCACCGTGCCCCGCTCTTCCTGGGTCCCGGCGGTCTGCCCGAGGAGGAGCGCGGCGGCCAGCGGGACCGCCACAACCGTGGTAAGCAAGTACTTTTTCCTATTGGGACGGCGCATAATACCCCAGCCGCCAGGATGCCCGAAGAGGAGGCAGCCCACGAGGCGGCGACACAGTCACCTGCACATGCCGGAACTTTCCGTCGCGCTGCCCGTTCCGCGGCGCGTAGCCGAGAATGTACTCATTCCGCAATTCCGTTCCGATCTTGGCGGCGATATCGGGCAAATCGCTCACGTTGTCCACCGCGTACTGCCGGCCGCCGGTCTGATCGGCGATCTCGGTCAGCAGGCCCGGCCCGTCCATTTCCTCCGGCGTGCGCGAGCGGGTCTCGCCCGGCTCGTAAATCCCCATCGCATAGATTTGGACGTCCGCTTCCTTCACCAGGTTCTTGATTTCTGTTTGCCTGTACCGGCTGTTGTTGTCGCCGCCATCGGAAATGATGAGCACCGCTTTGCGGGGGTTCGTGGCTTTTTTCATCTGCTGAAGGGCCAGGTACACGGCGTCCAATAGAGCCGTCCTGCCTTTGGACTGCGTAAAGGTCAGGCCGTTCTGGATCTCCGCCAGGCTCCTGGTGAACGGCTGCATTACCTTGACGCCGTCGTTGAACTGGATCAGGAAGAACTCATCCTCCGGGTTGGCCGTCCGGAAAAACTGCGCCACCGCCTCGCGCGACTTCATGAGCTTCCCGCCCATGCTGCCGCTGCAATCGAAGACCACGCCCCCGGAGATGGGCGCGTCCTCGCTGGAAAACTGCGTGATCGCCTGCTCTGTCTTGTCTTCGAAGACCTTGAAGTTCTCCTTCGAGAGACCCGTGACGAAGCGGTTGCGCGGGTCGGTGACGGTCACCGGGATCAGCACCAGGGTGCTGTCCACACGTAAATTGACCTTCGCTCCAGCTTCCCCTGAAGGCTTGGCGCCAGGTTGAACCGCTACCCGGGAGTTGTCCGCCGATTGCTCCTGGGCGCCCCAGACGGCCGCCAAAATCAAGGGGACGGCGGCGAACACAAACAGTTTACGGTAGGACAGCAACATAGCTTGCTGCCACCCTTTCTTTCCCCAAGTCTAGCACAGGGGAATTGTGGTATTATCGCGTGTGCCGCACCGAATTCTGGGCGTCATTCCCGCCCGTTTCGCTTCTTCCCGTTTTCCCGGAAAAGTCCTCGCGCCCATTGGTCCCCGGACCATGCTCCAGCACGTTTGGGACCGGGCCCGGGAGGCGCGGTATCTCACAAACGTGGTTATAGCAACGGATGATTACCGGGTTCGCGAAGTTGCGGAGAGTTTTGAGGCTCAGGTCAGGATGACCGATCCCGGACTCCTTTCGGGTACGGATCGCGTGGCCGAGGCGGCCGCCGCCGAGGACGCGGAACTGGTGGTGAACATCCAGGGGGACGAGCCGCTGATCGAACCGGCCGCGATTGACGCCGCCATCCTGCCGCTGGTCCACGACCCGGCCATCGTCATGGGCACCCTCAAGAAGAAAATCGAGGACCGGCGCGAGGTGGACGATCCGAACGTGGTGAAGGTGGTGACCGACCGGGCCGGCGATGCCATCTACTTTTCGCGCTGCCCCATTCCGTTTGAGAGGGACCGCGCGGACGGGCCGGAGAGGGACCACTACAAGCACATCGGGTTGTACGTGTATCGCCGCGATTTCCTGCTCGGGTATTCGGCGCTTCCGGTGGGGCCGCTCGAGCGGGCCGAGCGCCTGGAGCAATTGCGCGCGCTAGAGAACGGGTTCCGAATCCGCGTGGTGGAGACCGAGTACGACTCGGTGGGGGTGGATACCCCCGAGGATCTCGAACGGGTGCGGCGCCGGTTCGAGGCCGCGGGAGCGGCCGGCATGAAACTTGCGGGGAGAGTCAATCGGTATGGCTAAGTACATATTCGTCACGGGCGGAGTGGTTTCCTCGCTGGGCAAGGGGATCGCCGCGGCGTCCATCGGGTGCCTGTTGGAGAGCCGCGGCCTGAAGGTTACCTGCCAGAAATTCGACCCGTACCTGAACGTGGACCCCGGCACCCTGAGCCCGTTTCAGCACGGCGAGGTGTTCGTCACCGACGACGGGGCGGAAACCGATCTCGACCTGGGCCACTACGAGCGTTTCACCCATGCCAAGCTGACCCAGAGCAACAACGTGACGTCCGGGCGCATCTACGAGCAGATCATCGCGCGCGAGAGGCGCGGCGACTACCTCGGCAAGACCGTGCAGGTGATCCCCCACGTCACCAACGAAATCAAAACCGCCATGAAGCGCGTGGCGGCCGATGTGGATGTGGTGATTGTGGAGATCGGCGGCACAGTGGGCGACATCGAATCGCTGCCGTTTCTGGAGGCCATCCGCCAGATGCGCCACGAGATGGGCCGCGAAAACTGCCTTTTCGTCCACGTGACCCTGGTACCGTGGATCGCCGCGGCGCAGGAGATGAAGACCAAGCCTACCCAGCACAGCGTAAAGGAGTTGCGCGCCATCGGTATCCAGCCGGATATCCTGCTGTGCCGCTCGGAGCGCTTCATCCCGCGGGAGATGAAAGAGAAGATCGCCCTGTTCTGCGACGTGGACGTGCGCGGGGTGATCACGGGGCGGGACGTGCAATCGATCTACGAAGCCCCGGTCATGTTCGCCGCCGAAGGCCTGGATGAGATGGTGTTGAGTCACCTGCGGCTGGAAGCGGGTCCGCGCGACCTCGGCCGCTGGACGGAGATGCTGGAACGCCTGAAGAATCCTCACGACCGCGTGACCATCGGCCTGGTGGGAAAGTATGTGGAGTACGAGGATTCCTACAAGAGCCTCAAGGAAGCTCTGCTCCATGGCGGCTTGGCGCATGGACTCAAGGTGGACATCCACTGGATCGAGGCCGAGGGAGTGCTCGGAGACGGTTGGGAACGCCAACTAGAGGGCTATGACGGCATTCTGGTCCCGGGAGGCTTCGGCAAGCGCGGCATCGACGGCATGCTCAACGCCATCCGTTATGCGCGCGAGCGCAAGGTTCCCTACTTCGGCATCTGCCTGGGCATGCAGACCATGGTGATCGAGTTCGCGCGCAACGTGTGCGGCCTGGAGGACGCCGATTCCACCGAATTCAACCCGGGCACGCCGCATCGCGTCATCTTCAAGCTGCGGGAACTGAAGGGCATCGACGAATTGGGAGGCACCATGCGGCTGGGCGGCTGGCCGTGCCGCCTGGCCGAGGGCAGCTTCGCGCATACCGCGTACGGGACCCGCGAAATCAACGAGAGGCATCGCCACCGCTACGAGTTCAACCGCGAATATGAGGACCGCCTGAAGGCCGCCGGGCTGCGGATTACGGGCGAGACGCCCGACCAGACCTACGTGGAGATCTGCGAGATCGCCGGCCATCCGTGGTATCTGGGCTGCCAGTTCCATCCGGAGTTCAAGTCCAAGCCCATGGAGCCGCACCCGCTGTTCAAGGCGTTTATCGGCGCATCGTATGAACACCGCCAGCGGCGCCTGGCCGCCGAAGCGCAACCCGAGGCCTCGTACTCGCGTGCCGATTGATTACAGCGCGTTCGGCCGGGCCGGGGAAGCGGCCAAGCCGCTGGTGTTAATCGCCGGCCCGTGCGTTATCGAGAGCGAGGAGCATGTTCACCGCATGGCGCGCGGGATTCGCGAAGCGGTGGGCGAGTTCGTCTTCAAGGCCTCTTTCGACAAGGCCAATCGCACCAGCGGCGCCGCCTATCGCGGCCCCGGCCTGCGGGAAGGCCTGCGCATCCTGGCAGGCGTGAAAGCCGAAGGCTTTTCCATCCTGACCGATATTCACGAGCCGTCGCAGGCCGAGCCGGCGGCCGAGGTGGCCGACATTCTGCAAATCCCCGCGTTTCTCTGCCGGCAGACCGACCTCCTTCTGGCGGCCGGGCGCACGGGCAGGATTGTCAACATCAAGAAGGGCCAATTCGTCGCGCCTCACGACATCGGCCGCGCCGCGGAAAAGGTGGCGTCCACCGGGAACCGCAAGGTGACGCTGACCGAGCGCGGCTCGTCGTTCGGCTACAACAACCTGGTAGTGGACATGCGCGGCCTAAAGATCATGCGCGACGCCGGCTGGCCGGTGATCTTCGACGCCACCCACAGCGTGCAGCTTCCGAGCGGCACAGGCGAGGCCTCCGGCGGCCAGCCCGAGTTCATCGAGCCGCTGGCGCGGGCGGCCGTGGCCGTAGGCGTGGCCGGCGTCTTCGTGGAGGTACACGACGCCCCGGAGAAGGCGCTATCAGACGGCCCTAACGCGCTGAGACTAGGCCTTTTGGCGGCGTTTTGGGAAAGGCTGCGGGCCATTCACGCGCTGGCCTTTGCCGGCTGACCCGTTTCTTCCACGTCGCTCAATCTGTCCTGCGCTTCCGCAGGTGGTGGCTCAGTCCAGCTACAAGTTCTTCGGGCGGAATGCTGAACGCGTCACAAACTCGCAGCATCGTGAATACCGTTATCGGGCGTCCGGCCTCGATCATCTGCCAGTGGCGGGCGCTGAAGCCGTAGGAGATCATGTCCTCTTGGGTCAGCTTGCGCTCCATCCTGTGTGACCGGATTCGGTGGCCCAAGGCGCGGAAGTACCGGGCGTAACGGTTCGGGATCTCTCTGCTGGCGCCCACTCCTCCCAGGCTGGGAGTTCACGAGCAAGAACACCACGAACAAACTTTCGTATTGACTGGCGCTCAATATCGATTTGTGCTAATCTTCTGCCGTACCGGACCTCTTAATCCGTTTGTGCGGAGGTGTTGGTTCGTGAAGGATCAGACGAAGGGCCACAAGAACGGGGGCAAATGCCCGAAGTGCGGTGGCTTGATTGAGATTCGCACTGGCACGACCGTCGAAAAGGGCAAAGAGGTTCCAGGGTATACGTACGCACAGTGTTCACGGTGCAGTTGGAACAGCACACGGTAAAGGGATGACGCCGATCTAAAGGTCCGCAAGGAAGCCAAAATGGGAGAATCAAAGATCTTCGAGTCCGACGGTTTCGTAGTAACCACGGAGCGATTCGTTTACGGGTCCAAAGTCGTCCGTCTGGACGACATCAAGGGCGGCGCACTGCCGTTTGTAGATAAGGGCTGGAAGGGAATGTTCATCATCGCTGGCATCGGTTTGGCGATGTTGCTGTGGGGTGGGGCGCTCTGGAAGTTCATCGGCCTCCTGTGCCTGCCCGGAGCGTACTTCTTCTTTAAACACACCATTGAGCGTTCGCTCATTTTGTCCCTGACTTCTGGAGAAGGTCTCAACATCAAGGTCAGCACGACAGAACTCCTTACCAGTTTGGCCGACGCCATCAACAAAGGGATTGGAGGTCGCAAGCGCGCCCAATCAGACGCTCTTCGTGATGAACTCTCGGGCTTACCGAGCGGGTAGCGTTGGGTCGTTTAGCTTAGGCCGATCACACGGCCTAGTCCCTTGCGGCCCTTCGGTGACGTTGGAGATCGGTGAGATTTGTTACGTGCAATCAGGAGACACCATGTCAAAACGAACTTGTGACACGTGCGGCAAAGACAAACCCTTGGAAGACGGCAAAACCTGCCGTGATGGCCATTTCACATGCAAGGACTGCGCGCGCGGCCATGAGCACTGCAAGCTTTGCGGGCATACGCTCAGATAACAGCGGGCGCTGATGCAATCCGCCGCATCGCCGTAAAGGAGAGTGGAATGCCTCGACAACTGGCTGAACTCCATCAACGAGTCGTGCAAGATGAGCTTGGACTGCCAGCCACAATCGACGAAGCCGGCTATGTCAATTTCGAGCACCCGGACTTGGGCGAATTGTATATCTCTCTCAATGAGTCCATACCGGAGTACATGCAGTTCGTGTGCCTGTTCTATCGTGATGAGACCCGTGCGCTCGAAGATCTGATGCGGGTTTGCAATAACGTGAACAGTTCGGAGCTTCTGGCGGTATTGACGGTTGATGATACTTGTTTCGTCGTCAGCGCGAAGGTTCAGATGTTCTTGGCCGAGCATGGCAGGATGCCGGACGAAGCCCTTCTTAGGGCGGTGATTGGCCGCGTGATGTCTTCGATCAAGGGGGCGATAGAAGAGTTCGCGAAGGAGCTACAGAACCTCGCCGAGTAGTGCGCCGACGGGGGAAATGGTCTGAGGAAAACCCGGCCTACCCCGCCTTTCGCTTTTCGCGCTCGGCGAGAGTCTCGTGCAGCAACGACTTGATGTAGGTTTGGTACGGCAGACCCTTCTGCTCCGCCTGCTTCCGGGCTAAAGCCAGATCCGCCTCGGGGATGCGCAGCGCCACCACCGGCGCTGGCGTCTTCTTGGACGCTGCGATCCGCTCCAGCAGTTTTTCCTTCGTCAACGTCCGCGCTTCGCCGCTTTTCACTGCGGCCAGAAGCCGCCTGCCATGGGCTTCGCGGTTCCTGTACCACCAGTCCGCTTCTTCCGCCTCGGTGGCGAAAGCCGGTATGATGCGCTTGGTTTGCTTCTTCATCAGGCGGCGTTACTTGAAAGGGATGTCCACCTCGGCGAAGCTGCCGGGTGTGGCGGCGTTCACCGCAGCGGCTATTCTGTCGAGGTGTAAACGCACAAGCGGCCATTGCTGGTTGCCGAGAACGACCAGCGCGATTCTTCGCCCCGTAAGGTTCTGCTGGTATTGAATATTCTTGTCGGTGCTCAAAAGCACGTCGTACCCGGCGTCCTCGGCCCGTTGAATCAGTTCACCGTTTTCCAGCTCATGCCAGCCAATCCGCCGCGCATAGGTCACTTCGTGGCCGGTGAGCCAACCAGCAATCGGCTTCGGGGCGCCGTTATCGAACAGGATTTTCATCAGCCGAAGGAGGGCGCTTTCGCAAGGCTCTCGCTGGCAAAGTGCAAAACGGCCCTTACTTCCTCCGGCGTCACGTCGAAAACTTCCGTAATCTCATCGACCGACATACCGGCCTCAAGGTTTTCGAACACCGTCTGAACCGGCATCCGCGTTCCCCGGAAGACCCACGCGCCGCTCACCTTGCCGGGGATGCTCTCCACGGCGGGGCATTGCGACCAATCCAGATTCGCCATAGTCGAGCCTCCTCCTTTCAGGATAACGTGAAGGCGGCAGTCTCGGCGCGCGACGTGCGATGTCAAGAGGCTTGAGAGGACAACGAGGCGGCAAAGACGCTATGATCGCAGGTATGGAGCCGCGGGTCTTACGCGTAAATGAAGCCGAAGCGGTGTGCGACCTCGCCGCCATTCTGCTGCATGTGCAGGCCGGCGCGGAAGTGGTGATCGAACGCGATGCGCAGCCGCTCGCGGTCATTCGCGCGCCTGCTCCGGTGCGCCGCACGATCTCGGAGTGCATCGCCCTTGCCGAGGCCCATGAAAAGGAGAGCGGCGACGGACCGGTGCTCGATACGGACTTCGCAGCCGACGTGGAAGAGATCGTCCGGAACCGCACGCCGTGGAACCCGCCGGCATGGGGCTGATCCTCGATTCCAGCGTAGTCATCGCCGGGGAGCGGCGGGGCCGCACCGTCCGGTAGATCCTGGAGCAACTTCGAAGCGACTACGGAGGCGCCGAGATCGGCCTATCCGTGGTGACCATCGTGGAGTTGATCCACGGCGTCCAGCGCGCCGGAACGGAGGAACGCCGGCAACGGCGGCAGGCGTTCGTGGATGAGCTGATCCGCGACGTACCCGTCCATTCGATAACCATCGAAACGGCCCGGCTCGCCGGCCGCGTCGAAGGCGACCAAGCGGCCCACGGCGTGACCATCCCCTTCGAAGATCTGCTAATCGCTGCGACTGCCCTGCAACTCGGCTTCGGGGTGGTCACCGGCAATGCCCGTCACTTCGAGCAGGTCCCCGGCCTGAAGGTCACGAAAGTATGAGGGAAAAGGCTTAGTGCCTAGCGCGAAAGATGGGAACGGGACGAACGCCTTGCGGCTCAATCTCTTGGCTGGATTCCGGAAGCGCCTGGGAGCCATCCGCGCCCGGGCGGCGTAGCTTCTCGGGGACACTCTTCATCCACGCTCCGCCGGATGGAATCGTCATAGAATGATAGCGTACAGAGCGCACAAGAATGTCCGACTACAAAAAGACCTCCCGAGGGCGGCGGGGCTTCTCGCTCATCGAGTTGCTGATCGTCATCGCGATCATTCTCATCATCATCACCATGGCGGCGCCGAGGTTTTCGCAAGCTAAGCGATACGCGAACGAAACGGCGGCCATTAGCGCCATCCAGACCATCCATACGGCGGAGGTGCAGTATCAGTCCCAATTTGGGAAATTCGCCACTTCGCTGACCGAGCTTGGCCCTCCGCAAAGCGGGGCCGACAGCCCGGCCGCGGCGAATCTGATTGGCGCCGACCTCTCCGGCGGCGTCAAGAGCGGATACAAGTTCACCCTCACGGGCATCGAGGGCGGCTACATTGTCAACGCGACCCCGGAAACTTTCGGCACCACCGGGAGCCGGACCTTTTATTCGGACCAGACCATGGTCATCCGGGAAAACAGCGGTCAGGAACCCGCCACGCCCGCCAGTAAGGAACTGCGGTAGAGCGGTTCGATCTCGCCTGTTCCTGCTTCACCCGAAACCCTTCCGTTTTTTTACGAATTCTAAACAGCGGGCCAATTACCCTCCGGGAAGCGAGGGTTATGATAGAACGTGCGGAGGGGAGACTTGTCGGTCCACGGGCGAGCTGAAACCGAAGGCGGCACGCGCCGCGGCTTTTATATCGGCGTGATGAACGCCATCGGTGCGGTGATCGGCGCTATGCTCGGCATTCCCGCCGCGATCTATCTCCTCGTTCCGCCGAAGTTGAAGAAAGAGAGCGACTGGGTCGAAGCGGCGGATGTGACCGCGCTGGCGGTGAACCAGCCGGTGGAGGTGGTCTTTCGGCGCAATCGGGCGGACGGTTGGAAAATCGTCAGCGAGAAGGATACCGCCTGGGTGGTGAAATCCGCGGATAACCGCGTGACCGCATTTGCTCCGCAATGCACCCACCTGGGGTGCGCCTACCATTGGGACGAGCGGCGCAGCGAGTTCGTCTGCCCGTGCCATTCGTCGCTGTTTTCCATCGACGGCCAGGTCCTGAGCGGGCCGGCTCCGCGCCCGCTCGACCGCTACGCCGCCCGCATCGAGGGCGGCAAGCTGCTGCTCGGCGCGATCCAGAAATCGCCGGAGCGGCCCGCATGAACGGCCGCGGGGAGAGGCTGATCGGCTGGCTGGATTCGCGCACCGGACTTCCCAGCGCTATCCGCGGCTTTCTCTCCGAGGAGATCCCCGCCTCCAGCGGGTGGCGTCAGGTCCTGGGCAGCGTGGCCGCGTTCCTGTTCCTGACGCAGGCCTTCACCGGCGTGCTGCTGGCGTTCAATTACGCTCCCACACCGGGCGACGCCTACAACAGTCTCCGATACATCCTGACCGAGGTTACCGGCGGCCGGCTGATTCGCGGCCTGCATCACTGGGGCGCCAGCCTCATGATCGTGGTGGTGGCGCTGCACATGATCCAGGTCTTCCTCTATGGCGCGTACAAGAAGCCGCGCGAGGCCACTTGGCTGGTCGGTCTGACGTTGTTGCTGCTCACGCTGGGCTATGGGCTTACAGGGTATCTGTTGCCGTGGGACAACCGGGCGTACTGGGGGACGGTGGTGGTGACGCAGATCGCGGCGACGATGCCGGTGGTGGGACCGTACCTGACCCGCTTGCTGGGCGGCGGCGGAGCGGTCGGAGTGGTGACCTTCGCGCGGTTCTTCAGCGTGCACGTGCTCATCCTTCCACCCATCACGTTGCTGCTGATCCTCTTTCACGTCTACCTGGTGCGCAAGCACGGCGTCACTCCCATTCCGGGCGACGAGCTTCTTCCGAAGAAGCCTTTCTATCCGGACCAGACATTCAAGGATACGCTCGCGGTTTTCATCGCCTTTGCGATTCTCTTCACGATGGCGGTGGCCGTGCGCGTGCCGCTGGAGCAGTTGGCGGATCCGTCCGACACGAGTTACATTCCCCGCCCCGAGTGGTATTTTCTGTTTCTGTTTCAGACCCTGAAGATGCTGACCGGGCCGCTGGAAGTGGTGGGAACGGTAGTGTTGCCGGGGCTGGCGCTCCTGGCGCTGATTCTGACGCCGTTTGTGGATCGCGGCCCCATGAAGAGAGTCGCGCAGCGCACCGTGGCCATTGCCTTCGTAGCGCTGGCTGTGATCGGCTGGACCGGGTTGACCGCCGCTGCCGTGGCCACCAAGCCGCCCGAGACGGCCGCCGCGCAGATCGATTACTCCGGCCCGACGGACTGGATGCAGCTTTCGCCCGAGGAACTGGCGGGCGTAGCCTATTTCCGCTCGGAGAGCTGCGGGAGCTGCCACGTCGCCGGCGGAAACGGCTTGGGGCCGGACTTGGCTCAGGGCCCGGTCCACCGGGACGCGGCGTGGATGATCCGCCATTTCAAACACCCCTCGGACGTGCGCCCGGGCACGTCCATGCCGGCCATCCAACTGAGCGACGCGCAGTTGAACGAGTTGGCGGCGTTTCTGCTACGGCTCAATCCCAGGAACGCCTCGGCGCTGCAAAACGCCCCCGAAGTGGTGACCCGCGGCGCGCAGATCTATCAGGCCAACCAGTGCGGCGCGTGCCACGCGGTCAACGGCTCCGGCGCCAGCGTGGGACCGGCGCTGAACGGCCTTTCTAAACGGCGCGCCCGGAGCTGGGTGGAGCAGCACTTCGCCGACCCGGCCAAGCTGTCGCCGGGTTCCATGATGCCGCCCTATAGGCTCTCTTCAAGCGATATGGACGCGATGGTTCAATACCTGTTCTCCCTGCCGGACCAAGCCGGCGGCCAGTAAGGAGGATTCCGCCAGGGCGCAGGCGCTACTTCTTGCTCCCACTCCGCGCCGCGGCTTCCGGCAGCGCGAACGCCACGTATGCTCCCCCGCTGGGATCGGTGCGCTTTCCCTTGCCGCCAGTGGCGAACACGACCACGTATTGCCGGCCGGCCACTTCATAGGTCGCGGGCGTGGCGTTCCCGGCGAACGGCAGCGTAGCTTCCCAAAGCAGCTTGCCGGTGAGCTTATCGAACGCCCGGAACTTACGGTCGAAGTCCGTCGCGGCGATAAACACCAGGCCGCCGGCGGTTACGATAGGTCCACCGTAGTTCTCCGTGCCGGTGTCCTTCATGCCTTGGGCGGCCAGCTCCGGGTACTCGCCCAAGGGAATCTTCCACGCATACTCGCCCGTATTCAGATCGATGGCGTTGAGCGTCCCCCAGGGAGGCGCCACGGCGGGATAGCCATCCGGGTCGAGGAATTTGTGGTATCCCGTGAACCGGTACGCGGGCATCGTTCCAGTGGATCTCACGCCCGCCCGCTGCGCGTCTACGCCGCTTGCGACGTACTGCGCCAGCGCCGTCACATCCGCCGGGTCCAGGTTCGGAAACGAAGGCATGCGGCCCGCGCCTTGCCGGACGATGCCGGTGATTTCGGACTGGGTGCGCTTGGTCCCGATGCCGGCCAGAGAGGGAATCTGGGGCGGGGCGCCCGCCATGTTGTCCCCATGACATCCCGCGCAGTTCTGCAAATAAACCTGCCGGCCGGAGGCGGCCGCCCGGTTTTCCGCGAGGCCCGCGGTCCAGGCCACATCGTTGGCATTGACGTACAGCAGGCCGGTCTCGGGATCGAACGCGGAACCGCCCCATTCCGCGCCACCGTCGAACCCGGGGAACACCACCGTCTCTTTCCCCGGCCCGAGCGGCACGAACTGCCCTTCGCTGCGGAAGGTCCGAAACTTCTCCACGGCCCACTGGTGCGCTTCCGGGGTCCGGTTCGTCAGCATGTCCTCCGTGAGGAGCTGCCTCGCAAACGGCGCCGGCTTGACCGGCAGGGGCTGCGTTTCCGCCGCGACTTCGCCCGGAGTCTCGCTGGGCGGGTATTTCCGGTATTCGATGGGGAACAACGGCTGGCCGTTGGTTCGGTCGAACAGGTACACCCAGCCCTGCTTGGTAGTCTGGGCCACTGCGTCTATCGTCTTGCCGTTACGCTTTACCGTCACCAGACTCGGCGGCGAAGGAAAATCGCGGTCCCACATGTCGTGCTTTACGCCCTGGAAGTGCCAGATGCGCTCCCCGGTCTCGGCGTTCAAAGCCAGCAGCGTGTTCCCGAAGAGGTTATCGCCGAGCCTGTCGGCGCCGTAGAAGTCGCTTGCGGCGCAGCCGGTGGGAACGTAGACGATTCCCCGTTTCTCGTCGAGCGCCATGCCCGTCCAGTTGTTGGCCGCGCCGGTGTACGTCCAGGCGTCCTTCGGCCAAGTTTCGTACCCGTATTCGCCCGGGTGGGGGATGGTGTGGAACGACCACCGCAGCTTCCCGGTCCGGGCATCGTAGGCTCGAATGTCCCCGGGAGGCGCGGGCAGCGCCTCGGGAGTCCGGTCGCCGTAAATGAGCAGGTCCTTGTAGACGATCCCGGGACTCGTCAGAGCGATGGATTGCCGCTCCGGATCGCGGCCCAAGTCCTCGCGAAGGTCGATGCGCCCCTCCTTGCCAAAGCTGGCGATCGGCTTGCCCGTGGAGGCGTCGAGCGCATAGACATAACTCCTGACCGCGGCGAAGATGCGCCGGTCGCCGCCGGAGGCCCAATAGACGACCCCACGCTCGGCGCCTTTGTCCGCAATGCCCGAATCGAATCTCCACAGCAGTTTGCCCGTCGCGGCATCGACCGCCACCGTCTTGTGCCCGGGCGTCAGGCCGAACAGGACGCCGTTCACCACGATGGGTTGGGTCTCTGTGACGCCGCCCCCATCGGCTGTGTCGTAGGTCCAGGCGACTTGCAACTTGCCGACGTTGGAGCGGTTGATCTGTTTGAGGCTGGAGTAGCGGATGTCCAGCGAGCCTCCGCCGTAGGCCGGCCAGTCTTGTCCGGAGGGGGGGCCAGCCTTCTGGCTGGCGGCGTAAAGCAGCGAAATCGCCGCAAGGGAGATCGGAATGCGAGTTCTCATGTGCGCCTCACCGCGCCCGGCGACCGGCCGCGGAACCGAGATTCGGCCAAAACACATAAGATGATCGAGCGAGTGGCTACGCTTCCGGTCCTTTCGTCCGCATTCAAGCGGGCGGCCAAGCGCCAGGACGGTCCCACCAGTCCGGCGTTCAAAACGTGTCTCCGACGGGCTGGTTGTGATTGGTTGCGTTCGGCTCGGGTCCCGCGCCACGTTCGCAGGCGGCGTTAAACTCGCAGCCAACCAGCGCGATGGCGGCGAGCAAATACATCCACACCAGCAGCGCGATGCCGGCGCCCACCGAACCGTACATCACGTTGTAGCTCGCCATGTGACGCACGTACCAGCCAAAGCCGGAAGTGGCGAAGAACCAGAGCGCCGTGGCCAGCAAGGCCCCTGGCCAAACGCGCCGCCACCGCTGCCGCCGGTTAGGGCCGAAATAGTAGAGACACCCGGCGACGATCACGGTGGCGCCCAGCGCCAGGGCGTAGCGGGCCACGAGGCTCAGCTCGCGCCACATCCAGACCGGCGGGCGCCATGGCGCGCCGGCGCCCATCCAGTTCCACATCGTTCGCTCCGCCTCTCCCCCGAACAGGATCAGCAGCGTGGCGCCCACCAACGGCGCGGCGCACAGCAGCACGAGCGATATGGCGACCAAGCTTTGGCGCAGGAATCCGCGGTTGCGCGGCACGCGGTACGCCGCGTGAAAGCCTTCCATCAGGCTCTTGATGACGCCCGACGCCGCCCACAGGGAAACCGCGCCGGCCACGATCAGCAGCGCCAACGGCCTCCGGCCCGCGGCCTGAAACTGCCGGATGACGAGGTCTTCGGTCCCGGGCGGGACAATTTCCGAAAGCCAGCGTTCCATGGCGCGGGAAACCAGTCCCGCGCGCGTCTGTATGAGGAGAGCCGCGGCGGAGGTCAAGATGGGAAAGAAGGAAAGCAGCGCGGAATAGGCCGCGCCTTTGGCGATGCCGAAGCAGCCGTCGTCAAACGCGGCCGCCAGACTGCGCCGTAGCAGGAAGCCGAACGTCCGGAGGATCACGGCTACTTCAGAACCACTTTCGCCAAACCGGTATTGCCAGCGCTGTCGGCTACGCGGACTACCACCACGTGCTCTCCGGGCGCGAGGCCGTTCAAATCGAGCGTGAACTGCTCTCGCGGCGAATCGATCACTCCGTCCGCCGCTTCCACGGGAATCCAGCGGGCGGCATCCACCGAATACTCGCACTGGCGGAGCGGCGAGGCGGCATCGGCGGCGTCGAATTCGATATGGGCCGTCGCGCCGTCGCGCCGCGCGACCCGGACGGTCGTCACGGGAGGCGTATTGTCGATCAACGCCGGCGCGCTGGTCATCTGCGCCTCGCGGGCGCTCGCGGGCGGGTTGGCTTCGCCGTCGGAAGCGACCACGCGGAAGTAATACCGGCCGTCGGCGAGAATGTCGGCGTCGAGCGCGTAGGAGTTGTCGTGCAAGCCGCTCTTGAGCGGTTTCCATTCCGTCTCGTCCTCGCCGCGGTAAGACAGGCTGTACACCAGACGGTCGCCATCCGGGTCGTCCGCCTGCCAGGTGATGGTGACCTGCGGGGAAGCGAGGCGCGAAAGGACCTGGGTGGGCGTTCCCGCGGAGGTCGCCGAATTCGCATCGGCCGTATCCGTGACGGTTACCGAGTAGGCGGCCGTGGATGACGAGGCCGCCCGGGAGGCCTGCGTGGAAGCGGCTTGCATGGTCACGTTGATACCCCGGATCACCGGCGGGGAATTCTGCGGCAGGTAGGCCACGTTCACGCTGTCCACGCCGGGAGTGGCGCCGGCTGTTCCGCTGAGATCCGCCTTCCATTGAATGAACCGCGCGTTGGGACTGGTGATGTGAGAACCGGCGGGGTCGGTGAGCGGAGCGGACCAGTCGCTCCAGGTCCGATCCGGCTTGGCCGAGTTCCCGCTGCGCGTGCGGAACGCCACCGCGCACCCCGCGGGCGTTTCGGCGCGCCAACTGAGGCTGCCCCAGCGCGAAACCACGCCGGCGTCGTGCACGGGCGCTTCATAGGTTCCGCTGGCCCCCGGCGATTCGCCCAGCCGGAAGATCCGGCCCATATCGCCGGTGGCGGCCAGCACGGAATGGTCCGAGGGAACGAGGCGTGTGGTTTCGCCCTCGCCCGTTTCAGCCAGGAGGGTGACGCGGCGGTCCGGCGCCAAGCCGTAAATGCGGCCGCGCGTATCCGTCGAGAAGAGGATCTGCCGTTCCTGCGCCAGCAGATCGTAGACGTTCTCCTCTTTGGAGCTCCACAGCGTGTCTACGGTGTTATCCGGATTGATGCGGTAGACGGCCGATTTCTCGGCGCCGCTCACCTCCGCGGGCGGCTGCGCGACGGGCGTGGCGGGCTGGACCGGCGAGTTGGGAATGGGCTGCTGGGTGGGCGGCTTGGTGGGATCGGGAGGCCGGATTTCCCCGCTCTGCGCTTCCACCGTGACGCTCGCGGTCACGGTAGGGACGCCGCCGGCGGCGCCCGCGTTCTGCTGAGCCTGCGCGGCGGCCTGTTCGCGCTTCGCCAGGGCGCCCCCGAGCGCCGCCGTGTAAACCGAGCCATCCGCCATGGGGACGATGGTGCGGATCTCCGGCAGCTCCGCGTCGTAGAGCACGAAGGCCTTGTCCTTCGCGGTAATGCGGTAGAGAATCCCACCCGGTTCGACGCCCGCCAGCAGACGGCCCTGGGAATCCACCGCCAGCGCGGTGACGTGCGACTGCCCCGTGTCATAGTACAGCTCGCCCTTGCCGGCGGCCGGCACGCGGAAAATCTTGCCCTGGTTGCCCGTGCCCACGTATAAGGCGCCATCCTGCGCTACCGCCAGCGACCACACGTAGCGCGTCTGGGGCGCGAAATATTCGGAGGCCCGCCCGTTCTCGATGCGGTATACCGCGCCATTGGGCGATCCGGCGGCGTACACCGCGCCGTTGCGGTCCACGGCGACGGCGAAGACCTCAGGCTGTTCGGCGGTCCACAGGATAGAGGATCTCCCGGCGCGGTCGATCTTGTAGACGCGGCCGCGGTGCCCCGTGGCCGCATACAGCGTTCCATCCGGCGCCTGGGCCACGCTCCAGATCACCGCCTGGTCGGAGGTGAACACCGGTTCCATTCCCGGCGCGAGCGCGAGGCGTCCTTCCTGGCTGAGCGAGATTCCGGTGAAGCGCCCTTTGATGAAATCGCTGTACGAGTTCATCTCCCAGGCCGTGGGACTGCTGGCCGCCGCGATCCCGCAGAAAGTTGCGGCCAGCAGAGCGGCGCCGGTGGCGCCCAGTGGGACAGGCCATCGTTTCTTGTGGCCTGTCACTCCCTCTCCCGCGCACCCACCCCGCGAGGCGCCAGCCCCACGAACCTCGGCTTCCTCGGCTGCCCGAACCCCGCCAGCGGCACAAACCCGCAAACCACCGCCGGAGCGGCCCTCATTCTTCTCCGCGTGCTCTCCGCGTCTCCGTGTCTCCGCGGTGAAATGTTGGTTTCGGTTGCGGCCGGCCATCATTCCTTTATTTCCACCTGGACGGTCTTCGATCCCGCGACCGCCATGTCGCCGGCGTCGATTTCCATCTCCCCGATCTTCGAATTGCGGGTCTGGGTAATGCCCGCGAGGCTGGCTTGCGAACCCGCCAGGATCAGCGCCGCCGAGGCGGGCGGATCGGGCAGGTCGGCGCCTTCGAGCTGGAAGGCCGGCGTGGCGCGCCACACCCGGACATAGGCCTTATTGTTCGTGTGCAAGTCGTTCACGGTGGCGATCACTTGGCCGGGAGCGCGCGCAGTGGCGTTGAGAACCTGCCGGAAGTCGGCCAGATTCGTGGTCATCGCGTCCGCCACGGTGAAGTACAGCGTGCCGGGTTCGGCGCCGGCCGGCACTTGGTATTCCACTTGCCGCCTGATTTCGGCGCCGTTCTCCCCGGCCAGCGAGACGTTCAGCCGGATGGCCTGGCCGGGCCGCGCCTCGCGTGGTGAAACGGTGACGCCGTCGATATCGAGGCCCTTCTTCTGGTCGAACGTCTCGATTTTCAGAGCGACGCGCTTCAGCTTGAGGGCATCGAAGCCGCTCTGCATGACGTACGCCGCCGGGACCGCGGCCGAGAGCGCGGCCTGGATCACCGCGCCGCTATCCACGGCGAAGATGTTCGCCATCCGGACCGGCGCGGGCGCGTTCGCGAATTCGAGTTCGCCGCTGAGCCGGATGCTGGAAACGCCCACCGTGCGCTCGGTGGCGTCGATCGCCGACGAGACGGCCATCTGGATGAGAAGCGGCGAGAGCAGCGGGTCGTCCACCATCTGCATCTTGTAGGAATCCACCGCCCGCCCGTTGCGCGAGACGGAGATCGTGACCGGCGTCAGGGCCGGCAGTTTGCCTAGCTCGCCCGATATCGCCGTATCGCGATCCTGGTTGATCACGCCCATCCACTCCTTGGCCGAGGAGAGCTTGAACGAAGAGTTGAGGGTGGGCAGCAGGGCTACCACCTCGGAGCGCGCAAACGGCAGGGCGGTGGACCCGACCCCCAGAAAACGATGGCCGAAGGCGTACACGCGATCGCCGTCGATGCAGGTGAGGGTGCCGTCGGCCCCGACGGTCATATCGCCCGCCATCAGTTGCACGCTGATCATCGACCCCGGCTTGAGGCTGGTGGGATTGCCCAGGCCCGCCCCGAGATTTCCGCCGGAAACCGCGCCCTGAACCGTTTCCAGGCCGAGCGACCGCAACCGCGGCGCAAAAGTCTCCAGGGTGTTCCGGCTGAATCCGCCGAAGGAGAGGGGAGTGGCAATATCCACCAGGCGCGCGTCCCCCGCCAAGGCGGGAGCCGGCGGGGAAAACAGATGGAGGAGGTCCTGATCGCCGAGCGCCGCTGCGGGCCTCCGCGCGGGGGCCACGGCCGGGGCGGCCCGTCCCGTCATTTCCTCGATGGGCCGGATGCCCGCGATGGGATCCTTGGCGTAGTTGAAGGCCATGGCGACCGCGCCCGCGAGCTTGCCGTCGAAGTAAACCGGGCTGCCGCTCATACCCTGCATCACCCCCGTATGTTCCAACGGCCCGCCGGAGAGACGCGCGAGAATCAGCGACTGTTTCGGTCCGACGTTATCGAGCACCCCCAGGACTTCCACCTGAAAGTCCTCGATGCGATTGCCCGCGAACACGGTCTTGCCCGTGCCGCGCATGCCCGGCCTGACGTCTTTCAACGGGAAGAACGCGGTCTGCGCCGACAGGGCCGCGGCCAGCGCGAAAACCCCCGGGACCACAAAGCGAGGCACACCCCTATTGTACCCGCGGCGGCTTCCGAGTTCCGGCTTGGCCGATTCGCTGGCGGAATCCCGATTGCGCGAGCCGGAGCGCGCATGAAGATCTGGCGACATCAGCGTGGACCTTCAGGCAGTGCGTAATCCAGCCCGACTCGGTAAAATGTCACAATGTAGCGAAGACGGGCGATCGTCGCCGATTCCGTTCGCGCCCGTCTTTTCGTTGGCGCGCAAGCTCTGCTCATGACCTCGCTTCATCCCGGAGAACAGCTCGATCACTATCGAATTGAAGAATTGGTGGCGCGGAGCGGCATGGCCTCGATCTTTAGGGCCACGGACACGCGAACGGGCCGCCAAGTCGCGATCAAGATCCCGCATCCGGAAATGGAAGCCGATGCCGGTCTCTTCGACCGGTTCAAACGCGAGGGGGAGATTGGCGAGGCTTTGGAGCACCCCGGCGTCATGAAGGTGCTTGCCGACGACTCCCGAAGCTGCATTTACATGGTCATGGAGTGGGTAGAGGGCCGGTTGCTCCGCCGGGTCCTCCGCGAACAGAGCCCGATGCCCCTGGAACAGGCGCTGCGAATCGCGATCGCGATCTGCGATGCCCTGGACTATATTCATCGGAACGGCGTCGTGCATCGCGACCTGAAGCCGGAAAACATCATGGTCGACGATAAAGACAACATCAAGCTGATCGACTTCGGTATCGCCGGCCAAGCCGGCGCGCGGCGATTGACGTTCGGGAAACTCTCCCAGGTGATGGGCACGCCCGACTATATTTCGCCGGAACAGGTAAAAGGAAAACGCGGCGATGGGCGCAGCGACATCTATGCGCTGGGCGTGATGCTCTACGAGATGCTGACGGGCAAGACGCCGTTCACCGGCTCCAATCCGTTCCTGGTCATGAACGACCGGCTACTCAACAATCCCATCCCGCCGCGCGAGCTGAACCCCGCCATCTCTCCGCAACTCCAGGAGGTGATTTACCGCGCGATCGAGCGGGAGCCGCAGAACCGCTATTCGACGGCCAACGAATTCGCATGGGATCTGGAGCATCTCGACCAAGTCGGCGTGGCGGACCGGCTGGAATTGCGGGATTGGCGGAAGCGCCGAACGCCTTGGCTAAAAAGGGTTCTGTTCTACGTTGCGATGGCGCTGATTCCGATTGTCGTTTTCGGCCTTTTGATTTTCGTCGCCCGCCACGGCTAACGCGCCGAGCGGCTGCCTGGTGTTTTCAATAGTCGTCGGTGTGGGTCATGGCATCCGGATAGGCGCCGGCGCCGAGTTCGTAAAGGTCCAAGCCCTGGCGCTCGCCTTCCGGCGCCACGCGCTGCGGAAGGAACCGGTTCAGCAGCCAATTCAACCCATAAGTCAGGGGCAGGACAAAGCCGATGAGCGTCGCCATGCCCACCACCTGCGCCATCCACTGATCCGGGCCGCTCTGGGTTCCGGAAGCCTGTGTAAACAGGCCGACGGCCAGCACGCCCCATAAACCTCCCAACCCGTGGACGGAGATGGCGCCTCCCGGATCGTCCACTTTGAAATGCAGTTCCAGCCATTCCACCGAGAACACCACCAAAGCGCCGCCGAACAATCCGATCAGGACGGCTCCCGCGGGCCGGATTACCGCGCACCCGGCGCTCGCCGCCACCAGTCCCCCTACCCATGCATTGGCGCACAGCGAGGCGTCGGCTTTGCCGAAACGAGCATGTGTGATGCCAACAGCCGCCAGCAGGGCGGAGGCCGCGGAAAGCGTCGCGTTCACCGGGATCAGGCTCGCGCGCCCCGCTGTTACGCCCGTGAAGAGGATAGCGCCCGCGCAGTCCAGCCCCATATAGCCCAACCAAGCCAGAAAACACCCGAACAGCACGAAGACGGCGTTGTGGGCGGGGGAAGCCGCAGGCGGGCCTTCCGGCCGGTACTTGCCGCGGCGAGGGCCCAGAATCCACGTGATCGCCAAAGCCGTCAGCCCGCCCACCGCCTGAATCGAGCTTGCTCCGCCTGAATCGATGAAACCGCGGCCCAGGTTGAAGTTGACGCCGAGTTGCGCCAGCCATCCGCCGCCCCATACCCAGTGCGCAAACAAGGGATAGGTCAAACCGGCAAGCAATACCGTCGAAGCGCAACTCGCGCCCAGGCGCCACCGTCCGGCGGCGGCCCCCAAGGGAATCAACGCCGCCAGGCCGACGGCGAACATTCCGAACATCACGGCCAGGGAGCAGGGGGAGGCGTCGAAATCGATGCCGCGAAGAAGAAATCGCTCCGAGCCGATCCAGTTCCAGGCCTTTCCGGCAGCCCAAAAGACACGAGCTGGTCCGCCGGGGTATCCTTGCCGGGCAAACCCGATAGCGAAGTACGTCACCCCTGCCAAGGCTACGACCGAGAGCGCGCTCAGCAGCGAGTGGGCCACGTTCCGCGACCGGCCCAGTCCGGCGTTGATCAGGGCCAGCCCGCCTAGAGCGCAAGGTATCAGCAGAACACAGAAAAAGCAGAGCGCCGCGGCCGCTTCCGAAAGGACTGGCGCGGGGAGCGGCGTCATCTTTCATCCTCGTGCAACCTCGCGTGGGAGCGAACGGCGACGATCAGCCCCAGCGTTTCCACCGAGACGCCGGCGAGCAGGAAACCCACCCGAAACGGACCGGGTGGAAGCAGCGCCAGCGCGGCGAGGACGATGATCCACCCAGCCGGCATCAGAAGAAAACCCGCAAGCCTCATTTAGGTTCCGTCAATTATACTCAAAGCCGCTGCGATCAGTCGCCTAAGCAGGCCGACAGAAGCTGTTCCTTCAGTTTCGCCTGCAACTCGGGCGAGAGCTTTCCGCCCTCCTGGGCCACGTAGAAGACATCGATCGCCCGGCGGCCCTTGGTGTCGATGAGCACGATATCGATGTTACATGCGTTGGACGAGAACACCGACGCCAGGCTGTACAGAAGTCCGGGCCGGTCTTCGGCCACGATCTCAACCAGCGTTGCCGTCTCGCACGCCTCGGAAACAAACTGGACCCGCGGCTCGACCACGAGTTTCTTGGGATCCAGCCGCGCCCGATTTCGGAGAAGCCGCCTGGCGTCCGTCTTCCCCAGGGCGACCCGCCGGATCAAATCCTGCAAGCGCTCGGCTTCGGGCGGGTTCAGCTCGAGCGTATGCCTGGGGTCGGCGAACACGAACGTATCGAGAATGACGCCCTTGGAGTTTGCGAACGCCTCGGCCTGGACGATATCCAGGCCGAAGCTGGAAATCGCCCCGGCGAACGAGGCGAACAAGGCCGGCATGTCCTGGGCGATCAAGCTCAGTTTATAGGCGCCCCCGGCCTGTTCGAGTTGCACTGCCACGCCCGTTGGCCGGCTGAGTTCATAGAGCCGCGTATGCGCCTGGATCTCTTCGGCCGTGCGCGCGCGCAGGTACCGCATGGGAAAGCCCTTGATGAATTCGGCGCTCTCCGGAAGACTTGCGGGCAGCTCTTGAATGCGGTCGGTCTCGAGTTCCCGCGTCAGCTCGCGCTGCGTCGCGAGATAGGTGCGCCAAAGCTGTTCCGCTCGCCACGAGAACGTCGCTTCGGAATAAGTCGCCGCGATGTCGGCGTAGGTGAGCGCCGCAAGCAGCCGCAGCCGCTCGATGGTACCGATCTGGCTGGCCAGCAGGCGGACCGTCGCCGGGTCGTCCAAGTCGCGGCCGCTGACCGCGTCCGACAGGTCGGTTTGGCGCTCGATCAGGAACGCCACCGTATCTTGGTCGGGGGCGGGCATTTTCACGCGCGCTCCCGCCGCGCGCCCCAGAGCCGCCGCAACTTGCGCCGAATCGGGGTCGCCAGAGCCCTCGCCCATGTGATGGAACAGCAACGCGAAAAGCAGGACCGCCTGATCCTCGATCTCGGAAAGGATTTCCGCAAACCGCTGGCCCGCCGGGTCCGCGTTTTCGCGCAAATCGCAAATCCGTTCCATCGCCATGAGAGTGTGCTCATCGATCGTGTAAAGATGGTCCGGCTGGTTCGCCGCCACGCCTTCCATGCGGTCCCACTCGGGAAAAATCGCCGGCAGCAAACCCGTATTCTGGAGGACGCGAAACGCTCCCGCCGCGCGCGGCAGGGAGAGGATCGTCTTGAGCGCGGGCCACAGAGACCGCGGTTGCTGGCAGAAAACGGCCACGGCGTCCTTCGCCGCTTGCAGGCGCCGCTCCGTCTCGGGAGCGGGCCGAATTCCGTGCTGGGCGACGAACTCAAGTAAACGCAGCGCCGTTTCGGCGTCGATGCCGAAAGCCCCGGGCCTCCGCAAGTACACGCGCTCGCGCAGGACAGTGAACTCGGCGTTGGAAAGTCGCGATTGCCAGTCGCGGAAAGTCCCGATCAGCGAACTGTCGCTCGCCTCGCACGAGTCCAGCGCGCGGCGCGCTTCGTTGAAAATCGCCCGCGCGCGCTTGAAATACTCGCGCATCCAAGCCGGCGGCGTCGCGCCGCCCGCGAACCGCTCGACGATGGCCTTCTGCGCCGCCACATCGAGAATGTTGCGATCCTGCCCCGCCCGGTAATGTAAGAAGCAGCGAACCGAGGAGAGAAACGTGGCCGCCTCATCGAGTCCGTCCGCCGATTTCACCTGCTCCGGACAAAGCTTCTCGAGTGTCGCGATGAGGCGCAGGTCTCGCAGCCCCCCGGGGGTCTCCTCCACGTCGGGTTCCCGGTGGGAGGGCGTGTTCCGGTACTTCGCGTGGCGCGCGCGCGCCAGGCCCGCGAGCCGGTGGCCCAGCCGCCGTCCGTGTTTCGCGAACCAGCCGGCTAACTCTTCATCCAGAGTCGCCGCAACGCTGGCGTCGCCGGCGAGCAGGCGGCGGTCCAGCAGCTTCACGCTGAGATCGGCATTCTGCTCGTGCAAAGCCAGACATTCCTCGACCGTACAGACTCTCTGACTGGGACGCACTCCCTTTTCCCACAGCGACCGGACGAATTCGGCGACGCGTTCATTGAGGTTTCGCGGCGCGTCGCCTTCATGCACGACGATGATGTCCGCATCGGAGAAGGGGAACAATTCGCCTCGGCCGAAACCGCCCGCGGCGAACATCGCGGCGCGGCCCGATAGGACCGCGGCCAGCGCGGACTGATAAGCCTCGACAGCCGCTGCGTCCGTCGCCTGCGTCAGCGCGCGCTGGACGGCCGCGGCGCGGCCCGTTGCGAAGAACGCCTGTTGGATCTCACGCCACTGGGCGCCGGCCTCCAGGGCCTTCCGGCCCTGCGCCGCAACGTCATTGGCTCGATTCGTCTGGCTCAAGGCTACAGTATCCCGCAAGCGGCGCCCGGAAGAAAAGCCCCAAGAGCTTGAAGAAAGCGCCCATCGGAATTGTCTGTTTGGACCACCGGCTTGCGTTTCGCCTTGGCGCAGCGCGGACATCCGGGCCTCTGGGCGCCGGTAGTCCGGCCGTGATAGAAAAAGCTTATTTCGGCAATAGAAACTTTCCGCTTGGATTTGAGACTGGTTGTCGCGATGATGAAACAACCGGACCACGATTGTCCAGCTCCAGGCGCCTGCCTGGCCTTTCTTTAGATTCCATCGCACAAGGAGAAATCGATATGGCGGAGAATTCCGCACCCGAAATGAAACCCACTCTGGGTTTAACAGGCTTGACGATGAATGCGATGGCGCTCATAGCGCCTGGCGCTTTCCTGTGGCTCACATTTCTTGTCCAAGCGACGACTGGCGCCACTGCCCCAGCCATGTGGGCCGGCATCGTCCTGGCTCTGGTGCTGTGTCTGGCGACGGCAGTCTGCTATGCGGAAATGGCCAAGCTGTATCCTGGCACGGGCAGTTCGTACTATTTCGCCGAACAGTCTTTCCTCAACCACGACAAGGCGTGGCCCTACGCCAGGCTGTGCAAGTTCATTGTGGGCTGGGGCTCGCACCTGTACTACTGGATCTATCCCGGCGTGATGGTGGGCGTCATGGGAATCCTCTGCGGGTTCCTGGCGGGAACCATCTGGCCGGCGTTCATGAGCGCATCCAATCCCGGGCCGATGTTTATGATGGCGATCGCCATTGTGTTCTCTTTCGGGATTGCCTACATCGCTCACCGCGGCGTCACGGGCGCAACTTCGGTCAACATCGCCATCAACGTGATCCAGATCACGGCCCTGGTGGTCTTCTCCGTGATGGCTTTGGGCTACCGCACCAGTCATCCTCCGGGGAGCATTGCCTACCAGTTCGATTCCACGTCGGGGGATGCGTATACCTATGAATTCGCTACTACGAAGCAGGTAGTCGGCGGCCAATCCACCGATGTCATCGTGCGCGATGCCAACGGGGCGCCGAAGCCCCAACTGGACGCCGCCGGCCAGCCTGTACCGTTCCGGATCGCCTATCCGGAGAAGGACGATAAAGGCAACTTCCTCGCGCACCCCACCGCCGCGTCCGTCATGGGAATGCACAATTTCGGATGGATGTTCGTGCAAGCGACGGTCGCCATTCTGATTCTGGTCGGATTCGAGTCCGTGACATCGATGGGCGGCGAGGCCAAGAACGCGAAGCGCAACGTACCCATCGCCGTGGTCACTTCCTTGCTGGTGCAAGGCGCTTTCTGCTATCTGATCGAATACTTCGCCGCGAACTATTTCCTCAACAGCGGCTACACCATGCAAAGCGCTTCGGGATCGGCGGCCCCCATTGGGGACATGATGGTGGTGGTCGGTAACGCGCTTCTCGGACCCGGCAACGGCCGCATCTTCATGCTGGTGGAGGCGTTCACGGTATTCCTGGCGATTATCGGCACTACCCTCTCCTGCATGAACACCGGCGCCCGCGTCACGTATGCCATGGGCAAGGATGAGGAACTGCCCGATTCCATGGGCAGGCTGCACTCCCGGAACCTCACGCCGCACCGCGCGATTTGGACTCTGGCGGCGATTTCCGCGGTGGTCGGCTGTATTGCCGTCGCGAATGTGTTCGGCGATGCCGCGGCGCTGCAGGATTCGGTGGTCAAGGCGTTGCCGCAAGGATTCTGGTCGAGCGTCGGCTATCTCTCGCACGACGCGATGGCGGCTCTGCCTAATTCGCTGCTCACGGTGACGCTGGCCTCGAACTTCGGCACCTTCCTGCTATACGCGCTGAGCTGCATTATCTGCGTCGTGGCGTACCACGGCCACCCGCTGTTCAAACCGATGCGCCACCTGATTATCCCGGTCTTCGGATTAGTGGCCAATCTCGCCTGCATGGCGTTCTACCTGATCGGACCGTTCATGGGCTACGGCACCAAGATGGAACCGCTGGCGGCTCTGGGAATCGCCCTGGTCTGGTTCATTTACGGAGCGATCTACTTCGTGCGGTCCAGCAAGGCTTCGGGCCGCACCACGATGGTTCAGGCTCATCAGAGAGCGGCCGGGATTACCGGATAGGACGCTCTGAGGGAGGCAATAACGGAGTACCTGACAAGATTGCGCGAGCCATCGCTGTGATGCAGGCGCCTGGATCGAGTCCCGCTTCGGCGCACCCTGCACTGGAGGTGGAGTTTGCCCAGGTATCCGATACGGGGAAAAGTCGCGAACATAACGAGGACTATTTCGGGTATGTGCAGCCCGCCACGCCGGCGCAAGCCCAGTCTCACGGCTGGTTGTTTGTAGTAGCGGATGGCGTTGGCGGACAGGCGCTGGGAGAGGTCGCTTCCCGTACCGCGGCCGAAAGCCTGCTCTCTAATTTCCGCCAGTCCCCAGGCGGGGAATCGCATGCGGCCCTATTGCGACGTTTGATTCAGGCCGCGAATCACGAAGTGTACGAATCGGGGCGCGCGGCGAGTCCCGGCGGAGTCGCCATGGCGACCACGATCGTGGCATGCGCGTTGCGCTATGACCGCGCGGTTGTCGCGCACGTCGGCGACTCGCGGTGCTATAGGATCCGTCATGGACACGCCACCGCTCTCACGCGCGATCACACGGTTTCCGGCGAGCAGGTACGTCTCGGGATCGTCTCCGCAAAGGAGGGCGCCGAGTCGGGCAACCGCCATCTGTTGAGCCGCTCGTTGGGCAATGACCTGTTTGTGAGCGTCGATACCGGGGACCACATGACGCTGGCCGGCGATGTCCTGCTGCTTTGCTCCGACGGTCTGCACAACTCGGTGGACGCATCGGACATGGCTCGCCTGGTCGGCCCGGACGCGCATCTTGAAACGGCCGCTCGCAACCTGGTGGCCCTCGCGAACGAGCGGGATGGCGGCGATAATATCACCGTTCAGCTAATTCGCGTTCACAGCGTCGAGCGGATGGGCATGTACCGGGGCCGCCCGTACAGGCTTCGTTAGGCCGATCCTCCGCGGGCGGTGGCCGCGGCGCCCCAAGAGTATCCGTCCGGCGGCTTGGGGGCGCTGGGCATTTCCCCATCCTCCCCAAGGTGCGCTATAGTGTCGCAGACGATGTTTGCCAGCGTGGATGTCGGCGGGACCATCACCCTGTGCGCCGTGGCCAGCGGAGCCGGCCAAATGCTGGCCGAGCGGACCATCCCCACGCTGGCGCACGAAGGTCCGGACGCCGTCCTGAACCGGATCGCCGCGACCATCCACGAGCTGGCCGCTTCCACGAACGAGCGGCTGGCGGCCGTGGGCGTGGGCGTGCCCGGGCTGGTGGATTTCCATCGCGGACGCAGCCTCTTCCTTCCGAACCTGCCCAACGGGTGGCGCGACCTGCCCGTGGCCGACCGGCTATCGTCCGCCTTGGGCTGCCCCGTGTTCCTCCTCAACGACGCGCGCATGGCCGCTCTCGGCGAGCTGTGGTTCGGCCACGGCCGCGGGGCGAAAACCATGGTGGTCTTTACCATTGGCACGGGCATCGGCGGCGGCGTGGTGATCGACCGCAAGCTGCGCCTGGGCCCGTTGGGCGCCGCAGGGGAAATCGGCCACCAGACCATCCTGCCCGATGGTCCGCTGTGCGGCTGCGGCAATCGGGGCTGCCTGGAAACGCTGGCTGGCGGCCCGGCCCTCATCGGCGAGGGCGTCCGTCTCATGAAGAGCGGTCACGCTCCGCGCTTGTACGACATGGTGGAAGGTTCCGCTGACCGGGTGACGCCGCGCCTCATGGCGCAGGCCGCCGCGGCAGGCGATTCATCCGTTCGCGAGTCCATCGTGCGCGCTGCGCGCCTCCTGGGAATCGGCGTAGCCAATGTCATTACCGTGCTCAACCCGGAGTTGGTCGTGTTGGGAGGCGACGTTACCGGCAGCCTCGGTGCGCTGCTCATCGAAAATGTGCGCCGGGAAGTGCGCGAGCGCGTCCGCCTGTTCCCGGCGGACAAGATACGCATCGAAGGCTCCGCGCTGGAGGAAAAAGCCGGCCTATGGGGCGGTGTGGCGCTGGCCATCGCCCGCATCAAGCAGGCCGCCGGAGCGGCCAGCGCGGAGGCGATCTGAGGCTCAGGGACCCGCGCTTGTTCGATCAATATCGCAAGCCGAATTCCCGCAGGATTTCGTCATGCGAAACAACCTTCCCGGCGCGAACTTCAGCGGACGCCCGCGCGATTGCAGCGATGTCCGCTTCGGTCACCGGCTCGTCATCCGCCGGCGCCGACAACGCTGCCCGATAGGCCGGACTGACGGCTAGGTATTCCAAGAACCGCTTGGCGGCGGGTAGTTCCTCGTCCGGAATCCGGTCGACCAGATCGTGAAGAGTATCGCGGCTCATCGGAATTCCCTACCTCTAGCGTACTGTACACCATTCACTCCCATCAACGCGGAGAATCTCGGCCCCGGGCCACGGGGCGCAACGGTGGGCAACGCCGTACGGGACTCCTGGTGGTCGCGGCAGCAGTTAGGTTAAGCAACCGCAATCCGCGCCCTCATCCGTGCCGGATCACCAGCACGTCGCCGTCCTTGACGATATATTCTTTCCCTTCCAGCCGGAGCAATCCCTTTTCCCGCGCTCCCGCGTATCCGCCCAGATCCACCAGCGTCTTCCAATTGACCACTTCGGCCCGGATGAACTTCTTCTCGAAGTCCGAGTGGATCGCGCCCGCCGCTTTTACCGCGTGGCAGTGCGCCGGAATGGTCCACGCCCGCACTTCGTCTTCCCCGGCGGTCAGGAAACTCGTCAGGCCCAGCAGGGAGTATGTGGCTGAGATCAACCGCTCGAGGCCGGATTCCTTCAGCCCGTAACTCGCCAGGTACTCGGCCTGGTCCCCCGCGGGCAGCTCGGCCAGCTCCGCCTCGATTTTCCCGCAGATCGCCGTGGCCGAGGCGTTGCGCCGCCCGGCGAGCGCGCCCTCGCGGTACTCCCGCTCGCGGTCGTGGAGCTTGCCCGCTTCGTTCTCCCCGAGGTTCAGCACATACAACATCGGCTTCTGCGACAGGAACTGGAAGCCCCGGATGCGCTTTTCCTCCTCGACGCCGAGATCGAGCTGCCGCAGCGGCCGGTTCTGGTCGAGCGCGGCCTTGCACGTCTGGAGCACTTCGTATTCGTGGTCCAGCTCGGGACTCTTGATCTTCTTGCGGTCTTTCTCCAGGCGCTCCAGGCGCTTCTCCACCACCACCAGATCGCTGAGGACCAGTTCGATCTCCACGTCCTCCAGGTCGCGGAGCGGCCCCACCGACCCTTTCTCGTGGGGAACGGTCGCATCGTCGAACAAGCGCAGAACGTGGGCGAAGGCATCCACCACCCGCAGGCTGGCCAGATAGCTCGGGTCGCGCAGGCTTTCCGCGGAAATGGCCGGCATGTCCGCGTACTCCACGGTGGCATGCGTGACCTTTTGCGGTTCGAATACCCGCGCCAGTTCCGCCAGTCGCGCGTCCGGCACTTTCGCGATCCCCACGCGCGCCGCCGTCGAGCCGATCCGGGCCTCGTGGCGCCCTCCCGTCAGGATGGTGAACAGGGAGGTCTTGCCTACCATGGGCAGGCCGATAATAGCTGTCTTCATAATCGGAATAATCTACAGAGGAACTTCTACCAGGCTGAGGATTTCCTCGATGATGCGCTCGCCGGCGTCGATGCGCCGTTGCATCAGCGTGGTGCGGGTGTTGATGACCACGCGGTGCGCGAAAATGGGGACGGCCAGGCGCTTCACGTCGTCCGGAATGGCGTAATCCCGCCCTTCGATCAGCGCCAGGGCCTGCACCGCGCGATACAGCGCTTGCGACCCGCGCGGGCTGACGCCAAGCGCCAGCGAATCGTGGTTCCGCGTCTTCTCGACGATCGCCAGCATGTAACCCACCAGCGCTTCTTCCACGGCCACGCCGTGTACGGCCTCCTGCAACCGTAAAACGTCCGCGGCCACCAGTCCGGAGCTTGCGGCCTCCGGCAGGCCGACTTCCGAGTCGCGTACAATCCGCCGTTCGCTGGCCGCGTCCGGATAGCCGATCCGCAGCCGCATCAGGAAGCGGTCGAGCTGGGATTCGGGCAGCGGATACGTGCCGTGGTGCTCCACGGGGTTCTGCGTGGCGATCACCATGAACGGCAGCGGCAGCGGATGTGAGCGGCCGTCGATGGTGACCTGGGCCTCGTTCATGGCCTCCAGCAGGGCGGATTGCGTTTTCGGCGTGGTCCGGTTGATTTCGTCGGCCAGGAGGAAATTACTGAAGATGGGTCCGGGCTTGAACTCGAAGGCCTCCGACCGCACGTTGTAGATGGTGACGCCCAACACGTCGCTGGGCAGCATGTCGCTGGTGAATTGCAGGCGGTGGAAGCGGCAGGAAACGGCGCGCGCCAACGCCTGCGCCAGCGTGGTCTTGCCGACCCCGGGCACATCTTCAATCAATAGGTGGCCCCGGGCCAGCAAGCAGACCAGCGAAAGCCTGACGACTTCCGGTTTTCCCCGTAGCGCCGACGCGAGGGCCGTCTCCATCTCGGCCAGTCGTGAAACGATTTCTTGCGCGCGTCCGGCCAGCGGGACCACCATGGGTTGCCGCTCCGACATTCCGTTTCATGATACTAAAGTTCCGCCGCCATTCCACAGAGCACGCTTGGTTTGGGTGGGGTTTGGGTGGGACAGGCCATCGTTATTTGTGGCCTGCCCTACAGGGCTTTGATAGCGGGAATTGCCATTCACAAGCTTTTTGAATCATAGTTTTTGTTTCTTATCAACAACTTAAAGGCCCCCAACAAGGAGTATCCGTACCCCGGTCTGCTAGCTTGAAAGCGAAGAACACCGGGGGCAATCTAACGGCCCCCTACTTTCACAGCGTAAGGAGAACATAGAAAATGGATTGGACAACTTGGCTGAAGAGTCTCGCCGCGGTCGCCATCGGCGGCGCGGCAACGGGCGCGGCGAGCGCGATGGGTAGCGGTCAGATCAACCGGAACGCGGCCGTAACCGCGGGCATCGGCGCGCTGGCGACCGTGCTCGCCTATCTGATGCAGTCGCCGCTCGGGCCGGCCACGCCGCAGATCGCGCTGCCGGTCTCGGTTACGCCGCCGTTGACCCAGGCGTCCGCGACGCCCCCCCAGGGGAATGCGGCCGCGCCCGCCGGCGGAAGCGCGAGCGTCGTGGCCCCCCGGTAGGATCGCTGGCCCCGCCGCCCTCCCCGGCCGCCCCGCCCCCCTCTTGCGCGGGAGGATTGATTTCGCAATAATACCCCACAGATGGCTGGCGCCGGCGTAACCGGCGCCTCGGGGTAGATACGGAGTGCGAGACACGCTGGTTGTCGCATTGGAGTCCTGCGCCGATCATTCCTTGCAGGAGCAGGCGCGCCGGTTTCTGAAGGGTCTCTCGTGCGACGAACTCCAGTACATCGCCGACTTTCTGGGCGCGTCCCTGCTGGAATCCCTCCACGCATGCGGAACCCGCGCGCAACTGTCGCAACACGTGGCGGACTTCCAGCGCGAGAGGGCGCGCCAGGGGTTTTGCTCCGACGACCAGGATCGCAAGGCGATTCTTTTGCTGGAGTACCTCTGCCGCGGCGGCGACCGGCGGTCCCCCGTGGCGCGCACCGGGCACGCCTGAATCAAGCCTCCGCGTTATGGGCCGCAGCGCCCCGCGCTACTGAACGATGTTGCCCGGGGTCTGCGGCTCCAGCCTGATTTCGCCGAAAGCCGTCTCGTACTGGGTCACATTCTGCTGCAACACGTTCAACAGCGCCTTGGCCTGCTGCGGGCTCAGGTAAACGCCCTGAAAATTGTGAATGGCGACGTTTTCCGGCGTCGTCTGGTTGATGCGGCCGAACATGAGAAAGAAATCCCAGAGGTTGACCCGCACCTGTACGCTGTTGGCGTAATTCTCGCGGTACTCGGGCGTGTTGATCAACTGGATCTTGGGAGCGGGGGCCTGATTCATGCTCTCAGCGTAGCACCGCGCTGGCCAGGGAGGATTCCCGTGAGATCTTGTCGGCAGTGCGGTCATAGTCCCCGCGGACAGACGGCGGCGTCCCGGGGTAGTGCGCTAATTGATTTAGCGCAGTACCCGTCCCGGCGCCGCCCGCAACGGCTGCGCTACTATAAAGGTCATGGGATTGCTGAGATTTTCGCTTGCTCTAGCTCTCGGATGCGTCCCGCTCTTCGCGGCGGCCGACAAGAGCAAAACCGAGGAACGGCTGGGCGATGCGGCCGACCTCTTCACCGAAGTGATGGGGACGCCGGACCGGGCCATTCCGCAAAACCTGCTGGATAAGTCCGCCTGCCTCGTCCTCGTGCCCGGCTTGAAGAAGGCCGCGTTCGGAATCGGGGCTAAGTTTGGGCGCGGCTTTTCGATTTGCCGGAATTCGAGCGGCGCGGGCTGGGGCCCGCCGGCAGCCATCCGCATCGAAGGCGGCGGCTTCGGCTTCCAGATTGGCGTCTCCTCCAGCGACGTGATCCTGCTGGTGATGAACGACGGCGGCATGAAGCGCCTCACCACCAGCAAGTTCACTTTGGGCGGCGAGGCTACGGCCGCGGCCGGCCCCGTGGGACGCGACGCCACCGCCCAGACCGACGCGTTGATGACCGCTGAGATCCTTTCGTACTCCCGATCCAAGGGCCTCTTCGCGGGAGTCTCGCTGGAGGGCGCCACCTTGCGCAACGATATCGACGAGAACCAGGCGATGTACGGCAAGCGCTGGGACAGCAAGCAGATTTTGGGAAGCGGACTCAAGCCGCCGGCCGCCGCCGCCAAGCTGATCGCCGCGCTGAACAAGTACTCGTCGCGCCGAACGCGATGAAGGCCGCCCAGCCCGCCGGCGCCTAAGGGGAAGAATATTATGATGACGAGGAGCTTACCATGCCACATGCAATGACCCCGCACTACGGGGCCGATGCCAGCCTGAGCCGCAGGACGTTTCTGGCGGCCGGAGCCGCGGCCCTCTCCGGTTTCAGCGCTAGCGCCGCAACCACCTACAAGGTCAAGCTGGGGCTTGATCTCTACAGCGTGCGCTCGCAAGGGTGGACGCCGATCCAGAATCTGGACTTCGCCGCCAAGCATGGCATCCAGATCGTCCACTTCAGCGAGATCCGCTTTCTGGGGGGCCTGGACCCGGAGAACCTCAAGCAGGTTCGCGCCCACGCCGAGGAGCTGGGCGTCGAAGTGGAAATCGGCATGATGTCGATCTGTCCCACCTCGCGAATGTTCAACAAGGCGCAAGGGACCGCCGAGGAGCAGCTTGGCCACATGATCGAAGCGGCGCAGACCGTAGGCTCGCCCATCGTGCGCTGCGTGTTGGGAAGCTCGGCGGACCGCACCGGCCCCATCCCCCTGGAAACTCACATCGCGAACACCGTGCAGGTGCTGCACAACGTGCGCTCGCGCGTGAAGGACGCGGGCCTCAAGATCGCCATCGAGAACCACGCCGGTGACCTGCAGGCGCGCGAAGTCAAAGCGCTGATCGAAGCGGCGGGCCCGGATTTCGTCGGCTCCTGTCTGGACTCCGGCAATCCGATGTGGGCCATTGAAGATCCGCACCTGACGCTGGAGACGCTGGCGCCCTACGTGCTCACCAGCCACTGCCGCGACTCCGCCGTGTGGAACACCCCGGAGGGCGCCGCCGTGGCCTGGGTCCGCATGGGAGAAGGCGACATCGGAATCGAAGACTACATCCGCGAGTTCGCCGCCAAATGCCCGGGCCGCCCTTTTTCCCTGGAAATCATCGTGACCGGGCCGCGCAATTACAACTTTCGCGATCCCAAGTTCTGGGACGCCTACCGCAACGACCCGGCTTGGGAGTTCGCCCGTTTTGAAACGCTGGCGGAACGAGGCGCGCCGCGGCCCGCGCCGGCGCGGGCTCCGGGGCAAACCGCGGCCGCCCGTGAAGTGGAGGACGTGGAGGCCAGCATTCAGTGGACCAAAGCGTTTCTGGAGAAGCTGTAGAAAGCCCGCCGCCGGGATGCGTCTCACACCGGCGCGCGCGGCCATGTAAACTATAACGAGTCCAGGCCGGCTCCGGGGGGGAGCCGAAGGAGGGGAGCCATGGATCGTCGCAGTTTCCTGCAAACCGCCGGCGCGGGGCTGGCGGCATCGGCCGCTAGCGGGTTCGAACCCGCCGGCCGGCCGTTACGAGTGGGCCTGATCGGTTGCGGGTGGTATGGCAAATCCGACCTGTTCCGCCTGGTCCAGGTGGCGCCGATCGAAATCGTATCGCTGTGCGACGTCGATCGGGTCACGATGGAGGAGTGCGCGCAGATCGCCGCCGAGCGCCAGGTTTCGAAAAAGAAACCGCGGCTGTTCACCGACTATCGCGAGATGCTCCGGCAAAAAGACCTGGACCTGGTCGAAGTCGCCACGCCCGACCATTGGCACGCCCTGCCCATGATCGAAGCCCTCAAAGCCGGGGCCGACATGTACGTCCAGAAGCCCATCAGCGTGGATATCGTCGAGGGCCAGGCCATGCTGGCCGCGGCGCGCAAGTACCAGCGCGTGGTACAGGTCGGCATGCAGCGCCGGAGCACGCCCCACTTAATCGAGGCCCGCGACATCGTCCAGCAAGGTAAGCTCGGCACGGTCGGTCACGTCGAGATCTACTCCTACGGACGCGCCCAGGCCATCGACCCGCAGCCCGCGCCCGTGCCCTCCACACTCGACTGGGATTTCTGGATCGGACCGGCGCCGATGATGCACTACAGTCCCGAGATCGAGAGCAACTGGCGCGCGTTCATGGAATTCGACAACGGTATCATCGGCGATATGGGCGTCCACATGTTGGACATGGTCCGCTGGTTCCTGGGCCTGCGATGGCCCAAGCGCATTTCCTCGTTCGGCGGCATCCGGGTCCTCAAAGGCGGGAAGTCGGATATCGCAGACTCGCAGACCGCCATGTTCGAGTTCGACAACCTGACCGTGGTATGGGAGCACCGCCGCTTCGGTTCCGCCCCCGATCCCAATTACAACTGGGGGGCAAACCTGTACGGCGACCGGGGCACTCTCAAGGCCGGGGTCATGGGCTACGACTTCATCCCCATGGGCGGGGAACCGATCCACAAGGACGTCACTTACGAGCTGGACCAGTATCCCGAGGACAGGACCGAAGCCCGCCTGGAAAAGCACATTGCGCCGGCCATCCGGGCTCACATGAAGAACCTGCTGGCCAACATGACCACGCGCGGGCGGCCGGTCTCGGACATCGAGGAAGGCTACATCTCCTCCTCGTGCTGCATTCTGGCCAACCTCTCCATGAAGCTGGGCCGCACGCTGGCGTGGGACGCGCAGAAGGAGATGGTGGTGGGTGACGACGAGGCCAACCGCCTGTTGCGCCGCCCCTACCGCGCGCCCTGGGTCCACCCCGAGCCGGGCAGCGTCTGATCCCGAAACCTGGCGCGGCCTATTGCTTCACCGCGATCGTCACGCCGGCCTGCGACGAGACGCCGTTCACCTGCACGGCTACGGGGACCGCATTCCCTGACGCGCTCCCGTAGCTATCGGCCATCGAGCAGCAGCACCCAGTCGCTATCACCATCGTGGTTCTTCTCTGGCGGTGTGAATCGATGACTGCCTCGGTTCACGATGGGACCGCCGGGAATATCCTGGTAAGCGCCATTAGTTGGATCAAACCATCGGGCGCGTGCGGAGCTTCGCAACTTTCCGGTGTCTATGGTGATCGTTCGGGCCGTCGGCATGTAGATCGCCAATAGGCGGCCATCGGAAGTTGCGGCTGCGGTGGCATAGTCACTCCCGCTAACGCGGGTCTGAAGGGTCCCGTAGCTTCCGAAGCCGGCCGTCAGAATCGAATGATCCTGGTCCGGGACAAGATCCTGCCAGGGTAAGGCTGTAAAGAAGTGCTTCCAGAGTGTGAGCTGCGCGGCTCCAGGCGTGTCCAGGTGGCTTTGCCAGCCGGCCTTAAAAGACCACGTATAGGCGTTACCGTAGAACTGGCCAGTGGCGCCCGTCAACATCGCCCAGTATTCCTCGCGCCGCAGGACGTAAGGCGTTCCGTAGTCGGGCGGTTTACCGACATCCTCCAGATCGTAATGCGCTTCCACCAGGTAGGCGGGCGCAACGGGTTTCTGGTTGTAGCTGTGCAGCATCTGGATGTATGTCGGGGAATAGGTATAGGTGCCATTGAGATCGATGAGAGGTATCCAGGTCGGATCATCGAATGACGAGCTGGTGTACACGTTTAGCTCGACCGTTTGAAGGTGATCCGGATCCTGCGAACGGATACCCTTCGCTACCGCTTGAACGAGAGCATCGTCGGTTGAATCCTTCCAGGTATTGAAGTCGTTACCGTTCAGCCAAAGAACGTTGGCGAAGCGTTTGTAACGCTTGCCCATATATTGCCCGTAAACGTAGGCCGCCTGGAGGCCATTGTTGCGCAAGGTCGTCAGCCATCCGATCGTCTCCATGGGGTCCAAGAAGACGGCCTGATGGTGATTCGCCGCGATCTGCAGGATATGATCGAGCCGGGAGAAATACGCCTCGTTGGGCTTGCTGAGGTCATAGTGCGTATAATCTGCGCCCCCCGGAACAAATCCCAAGAAGGGCCGTATTCCGTCCGGCGTGGCGCCATTGACGCTATCGGGATAGTCACGGCCTGAACACGTCGCGTCGATCCAACCCGCAGTGTTGAACCCAAGGGCTTCGCGGTCGGCAAAATAGATCTCTGCATCGTGCTCGGTCAGTCTCCCCATCAGCCCCTGAGGAGTGTCGCCTACCATTAGAAACGGCGCGTTGTTCTGGTCAACCAGATAACGCCTGTTGGCGCTCACCTTGAGGGGGAAGACGGGCGGGGCCGAGCCGGCTGGAGCAGCGGCATACAATTTCGCTAGACCGGCCCAAGCCGCCGTGCCTGCGAGGAACAGTAAGAACACGTTGCAGCTTCGGCGATTCAATCGAACTATCTGATTAGTGAAAAACAGGGACTTCCTGATCTGCGCCATCAAATTGTACATCCGCGCGGGCGACCATCGCCTCGGGACCTTGGCTTTCGCGACCGCAGCGGCCTCCTTCGATGTGATTCTAGCTCCATAACGAACCCCGGTTCCGCCATAGGACGCCCCGTTTGTGCCGCCTCACGAATTCTCGCCAAGACCGACTGCCTCTTCCACGCCCTGTTCGAGAACATCGTGCCAACTCCGCGCGTCCCACCGCCCTACCCATGCGGAGATCTCCAGGATGCCAGCGCCGTCCTTTCCGGTTACGTGGGCAAGCGCGCTCGACCATCGCCAATCCCTCGCCCGGTTCACCAAGCCCGCCCTGACGAGGTTCAGTTCAACCCAAAACAGCCCAGCAGCGTCCTGGGCCGAAATCGGGCGCGGTCTATTGCTTCACCGCGATCGTCACGCCCGCCTGCGACGAAACGCCGTTCACCTGGACTGAAACGGGCGTCGCGTTTCCCGGCGCGATCCCGCTGGGGACCTGGACAATCGCCAGCATCACCCCGTTCACTACGCCCTGTATTTCGCCTTGGTACGACACCGTGGCTGGCAGCCCGCCGATAGTCGCGGTCACGGGCTGCGCGGGAACGGGCAAGGGGGCCGATCCGAGTTGGCCGTCCGCTCCGGCCGGATTCGTCTGGCCCACGCCGGTGACGTAGAGCGCGATGGAACTGCCGCGCTGGATGGGATTCGCCGCGCCGTTCAGCGCGTTCGTGCCGTCCTGATTCAGCGCTACGGCTTGTCCTTTGCCCGAAGCGTTCAGCGTGAACAGGCCGGGCGACGATGGCGCCACTGCCACGGTCGCCGGAGCCGAAATCAGATTCTGATACTGCGCCGCCACCTGCACCGTCGAGCCGGAGACGGAGTAGGGAACCACCGCGGCCACCTGCGTGTTCCATGCGTACACAATCGGCGCGGGCGCGCCGTTGAACCACACGCGCGCCCCACCCAGATTATTGCTCACCAGGCCGTTCGTATCGAGCTGGCTCGGCGCCAGAACATTCGGCCCCAAGCCGGAGCCGTAGAGCACCACCACCTCGCCCGGCGAAATCGGCCCGGGGAGATTGCTGGCGCCGTTGGTCACCGCCGCGATACTCAGCGTGGCGCTCAGAGGCTGTAGCATCCGGATGGCGTTATTCCCGGAATCCGCCACATACAGGTCGCCTTGCGCGTCGAACGCCAATCCCTGGGGCCCGCTGAGCGCGGCCTGCGGGGCCGGCCCGCCGTCGCCCGAAAACCCCCGGCTGCCATTGCCGGCCACGGTGGTGATGACGCCGCCGGCGATTCTGCGAATGCGCGCGCTGCCATCGGAAACGTAGACGCTGCCCGCGGCATCCACCGCCAGGCCCACGGGGTTGGCCAACTGCGCCGCGGTAGCGGGGCCCAGATCGCCCGCGGATCCGCCCGCTCCGTTGCCGGCGAACGTGGAAATCGCCCCGCCCGTTACCAGACGAACGCGGTTGTTATTCGTGTCGCCGATGTACAGGTTGCCGGCGGCATCCACGGCCACCGCCTGCGGTCCGCTCAATTGCGCCTTGACTGCCGGGCCGCCGTCCCCGGAGTACCCGGAAACGCCGTTACCTGCCACCGTGGCGATGGTTCCGCTCGAGGAAACCTTGCGAATGACGTTGTTGCCGAACTCGGCGATGTACAGGTTGCCGTTCGCGTCCGCAGCCACGCCGTACGGCAGGTTTACCTGCGCGCTGGCGGCGCTGCCGCCGTCCCCGGCATAGCCGGGCGTCCCGCTTCCGGCCAGGGTCGCGATCGTGCCGTCGGAGGCCACCTTGCGGACCCGGTGGTTCAAGCTGTCGGCGATCAAAAGGTTGCCGAGCTTATCCACAACCAGGCCCTCCGGCGCGTTCAGTTGCGCGCTGGACGCCTTGCCGCCATCGCCGCCGTACCCCGCCGAGCCGATGCCGGCGAAGTTGGAGATGACGCCGTTGCGGTCGATCTTCCGCACCACGTTGTTGCCCGAATCCGAGAAGTAGGTGTTGCCGGAAGCGTCCACCGCGACGCCCTGGGGCCTGTTCATCAGCGCCTGGAGCGCCGGGCCTCCATCGCCCGCGTAGCTAAAGACGCCGTCGCCGGCCGCCGTGGCGGCCGTTCCGCCCGAGATTTTGCGGATCCGCAAGTTCAGCGAATCCGCGATGTACAGGTTCCCGCCGCTATCGGCGGCCACGCCCGTGGGCGAGTTGAACTGGGCGGCCGAGGCCTTTCCGCCATCGCCGCCGTAGCCGCCCGTGCCGGTTCCCGCGATGGTATTGATCTTGCCGTCCAGGGTGACCTCGCGGATGCGGCTGTCGTACGTTTCCGCGATGTACACATTCCCGGTCGTGTCCACGGTCACGCTGAATGGCTCGATCAGGTCGGCCGAGGTAGCCAGGCCGCCGTCGCCGGCGAAGCCGATGGTCGTCGAGCCCGCGAAGGTATTGATAACCCCGTCCGTCGTGATCTTGCGGATGAGCCCATTGCCGGTGTCGGCGATGTATATATTGCCGGATGAATCCAGCGCCACGTCCTCCGGCGCGTTGAGCTCGGAGAGGTTGGCCTGGAAGGTATCGCCTTTGGAACCGGCGGTGGTGTCGCCGGCGATGGTGGCAATGAAGCCGCTGCCGATGGCGACTTTCCGGATGCTGTGGTTGCTGGTATCGGCGATGTACACGTTGCCCGCGGCATCCACCGCCACGCCTGAGGGCAGGTGCAGGTTGGCGCTGGTGGGCGGCCCATAGTCGCCGTCCGAATTGTACGCGGCCGGCGGCTGGCCGTTTCCGGCGAACGTGGAAATGACGCCGGCCGCTGTGACCTTGCGCACGCGGTTGTTTCCGGAATCGGCGATATACAGGTTGCCGGCCGAATCCAGGGCCAGCCCCCGGGGCGTGTTCAACTGGGCGTTGACCGCGGGGCCGCCGTCTCCCGAAAAACCGGCGTGCGAGTTGCCGGCCACCAAAGTCACGGCTCCGCTGGCGGAAACTTTGAACACGCAGTTCAGGCCGCTGAAGTAGAAATTGCCGGAGCCGTCCACCGTCACGCGGGAGGGTTGCCCAATGGAGAAGGCGGTCGCCGAAGCCGCCGTGGCGGGCGGCGCGGCCCCCGCCAGAGTGGAAATCGAGTATTGCTGAGCCACCGCCGCGGCGCCGGCCGCCGCCAGGATCCACCCGCCTCTGAAAAGCCTTCCGAACGCTGTTGCCATGAATGTTTCCAATCCCCAGACGATGAATGCCATTGATCCTGTAATCCCGCGGACGCGCCGGCCCGCCGCGTGGTTTCCTAATATCGCGAAAATACGGGGTTTAAGGGCTATGATAGCACCGCGCCGGAGAGCGCCTCCAGAGCTTCGGCGCAGCCCGCGCGGTCCACGTCGTAGTGCGTCACGGCGCGCATGCGCCGCTCGTCGATGGCATTGATCAGCACGCCCCGGCGCTTCAGCCGCGCGCTGATTTCCGCGGCGGCGATGCCCGTTCCACCCACGTCGAAGATGACGATGTTGGTCGAGACCTTCTCCGGGCTGGCCTGAATGCCGGGAATGAGCGCCAGCCCTTCGGCCAGGAACCGGGCATTGGCGTGATCCTCGGGCAGACGCCGGGGAGTGTCTTCGAGCGCCAGCAATCCCGCCGCCGCCAGCACGCCCGCCTGCCGCATCCCGCCGCCCAGCCGCTTGCGGTACAGCCTCGCCTTGGCAATCGGCTCCGCCGGTCCGGCCAGCATCGATCCCACCGGCGCCCCCAGCGCCTTCGAGAGGCAGAACATCACGGTATCCACGGGGGCCACGATGTCGCGCACCGCCACGCCCGTGGCCGCCGCGGCGTTGAAGACGCGCGCGCCATCCATGTGGACTTTCAGGCCGCGCTCGTGGACTCCGTCCGCGATCTCGCGGATGGCGCTCAGCGGGTATACCGTCCCGCCCGCCATGTTGTGCGTGTTCTCGATTTCGACCAGGCCGGTGGGAGCCCAGTTGGGCCTGAGAGGGCGGATGCGCGGCCGAATGGCGTCCCACGAGAGAATTCCGTCTTCGGTCGGTATGGCTCGCACCAGGCAACTGGAGAACCAAGCCACCATCGCCAGCTCGTAGTCCACCAGGTGGGCGCGCGAATCGCAGATCACTTCCTGGCCGGGTTCGGTATGCAGCTTGACGGCGATGGTATTCCCCATGGTGCCGGAGGGCACGAATAGCGCGGCCTCCTTGCCGGCGATTTCAGCGGCGCGCCGCTCGAGCCGGTTGACGGTGGGGTCCTCGCCGTACACATCGTCGCCCACTTCGGCCTCCATCATGGCGCGCCGCATGGCGGGCGTCGGTTTGGTGACGGTGTCGCTGCGCAGGTCGATCATAAGCCGACAAACTCCTGAAACACTTCGTTGGAGAGGAGCACGCCGCGAGGGGTGAGCCGCAGGACGCCGTCCTCGGTTTCGAGCAGCCCGGCATCCAGAAAGCGCCGGATCGGTTCCTGATGGCGCCGCCATTCCGCCTGATCCGGACGGATGCCTTCCATGAGCCGCAAGCCCACGAAAAAGCGCTCGTCCGGGGTGTGGGGAACGCCGGCTGCCGGCGCGGCGCCGTGCAGGTATTCCTCCACGGTCTCCGGGTTCTGGCGGCGCTCTCTCCCGTCGAAGGAGTGGGCGTCCGCGCCGAACCCCGCGTAAGGCTCCAGCTTCCAATACTTCAGGTTGTGCCGCGATTCGAACCCCGGCCGGGCGAAGTTCGAGATCTCATAGCGCGCCGTGCCCATGGCCGCCAGCCGCTCGACGGCGATTTCATAAAACGCCGCCACCCGGTCGTCGCCCGGCGTTTCGGCCGCGCCGTAGCGCGCGCCGCCCCCCAGGATCTCCTTGCCCAGGCGGCTGTCCTCATCCACTTCCAGCATGTAGACGGAAACGTGCGGCGGAGCCAGCCGCTCCACCCAATCCAGCGATTCCCGCCAGCTTGCTTCGGTCTGGCCCGCGAGGCCCACGATCAGGTCGATATTGACGTTGCCGATACCCGCGGCCCGAAGGATGGCCATTTCGTCCGCCACCATTTGCGCCGTGTGCTTGCGCCCGGTCCGCCGGATCTCCCCCTCCACGAACGACTGGACTCCCAAGCTCACGCGATTGACGCCACGGGCGGCCCAGCCGCGGGCGCGCTCCGCCGTGATGCTTCCCGGCGCGGCTTCGATGGTGGCTTCCGCCCAGGGCCGTCCCGGAATCGCATCCAGCAAGGCGCCCAGCGCATCGAGCGGCATATTGCCTGGCGTCCCGCCTCCGAGGTAAACCGTCTCCGGCCGCCACTCCCACCAGTGCGCCTGGATTTCGGTCTGCAACGCGTCCCGGTAGCGTGCCTCCAGCGCGTGCGGAAACACGCCCGAGGCGAAGTTGCAGTACGTACACTTCTGCGCGCAAAACGGGTAGGAGACGTATACGCCCGGCACTCCTCGATTGTAGCTGCGTAGCGGCATCGGCGAAGCCTCGCCGCTGGGAGCGCGGCTGCCGCCTTTATTTCGGAAGCGGGAGAACCATCTCGCAACCGGCAAGATACGTGCGCCCCGACATGATCACGCCCTGGATCTGCTGGTAGCCGGTATTCGTGATGTTGCTCAACTGGATGTACGGATGCAGCCGCGAACGGTGGTATGCGGCCGATGCATCCCACAGCGCGTAGGAACTCGCGGCGTAGCGCTGCAAGACTCCGACGCGCGTTCGGGCCACGATTCCGCGGGGGAGCGCCCCTTCCCACGTGGCCACTCCGTTCTGGGAAGGAAAGCTGAACAGGTAGCGCGAGTTCACCCCCCCCAGCGTGGCCTGCGCGCCGTGAATCCCGGTGTAGCTGAACGTGAGCCGTTGATTCCGCGCGACCTCCACGTTTACGGAGGCTTCGACGCCGGTGAGGTTCAGCCGCTGGATGTTCTCCGCCATCCAGATTGCGTTCGCCGCGTACTGCACGTAATCGATGCCGTCGCGGACGCGGTTCTGGAACAGCGTGGCCGCCGCCCGGATGCGCCCGCCGTTCGTCCAGTCGAGGCCTCCCTCGTAGGTCCAGGCCGTTTCGGGGCGCAGGTTGGGGTTCCCGGCATTGGAGGGGTCGCGATAGTAGAGGTCGGTATAGTCCGGCAGTCGAAAGGCGCGGCTCGCGGCGGCGCGCACCTTGAAGCGCCGCGAGATCCAGTAGCCCGCAGCCGCGCTCGGGCTGAACTCGGCGCCGTGCGCGCTGTAGATTTCTTCGCGGGCGCCGACAGAGAAGGAGAAGCGCTGGAGCGCGCGCTCATCGAACGAGGCGTAGAACGCGCCCCGCGCGCGCGAATGATCGCCCAGGGCCGTGCTGCGAATGGATTCCTGGTCGCCTTCCACGCCCCAAAAAATCTTGGCGTTCCGGGCGATCGGCTCGGTTCTGCGGACGGCCGCTTCCCAACTCTTATCCTCGTGCCGGTTTTCATAGATCTGCGGGGCGTCGCGAAACAGATCGAACAGGTCGGTGTGGCGGCGGACGCCGAATGCCGCTTGGGTGCGGGCGTCGAAGGTCTGTTGGATGGAGCCGTACCAAGTCCGGGTGCGCTCCCACGAGGGGTAATTACCGTAAAACTGGGCGGCGCCGAAGGGGCGGTCGCCCCAGGCGAGCAACGCGCTGGTCGTGCCCCAGCCCGACTTGAGGAAGGTGGTGGAAGAGAGATCGAGGTTGCGGTAATCGCGGTCCGGCAGAAACCCGGAGGAAAAATCGCGCGAGACCGCCAGCCCCTCGCTCAGGTTCCCGAACTTTTCCGTCCAGTCCACCCGCTCCTCGTTAGTCCCGAAGTTCCCGGCGCCGGCGCGCAGGCGAAGCTCCGACGTTTCCGGTTTCGCCGGGATGAAGTTGATCGCGCCTCCGACGGCGTCCGATCCGTACAGCGTCGAGCCGGCGCCGCGCAATACTTCGATTTGCGACAGCGCCTCCATCGGCAGCGAGACGTCGAGGTTATGGTGCCCGCTCTGGGGATCGTTCACCCGAAGCCCGTTCACCAGAACCAGCGTCTGATCGAAGGCGCCGCCGCGAATGGAAAGATCGCCCTGAACGCCGCCCGGCGCTCGCTGGCGCAGGTCGAGCGTCGCATCGGCCGCGATGAGATCGGTCCACGCGTCGGTCAGCAGCAATCCCGAGGCTACGGGAAACGCCGCGACCGAGCGGTCGGCCTCATCGAGCGGGATAGGCTCGTACGTTCCGGTGATGACGATCGACTCGGTAACCTGCGGAGGGCGTTGAGGCGCAGGCGCCGCCGCGGGACCCGCCGCTTGCTGCGCCCCTGCCGGGAGGCACACGAACAGCGTCACAGCCAAGGGGGATTTTCCCATCCACTCAGTATCGCAGGTGCGCGCGTTTCGGCTCGGGGGGCAGGTAGCGTAGTCATTGCGGAGCGATGGGGTTTTCGGGGCATGTCTGCCCGATTCCGGGTGGACTTGAATTGGACCGAGGAACAGTGCAGAATCGTCGTTGGAGATCCGAAGCGTTGATTCTGGATAATTCCGTCCGTGCCAGCCGACGCGGGCCGGGACCCAGGTTCGAACTTGGCGTTCGCTTGACGCCACTCGGGTCACCCGAGTGGCGGAAAGCCTAGAAGTCCCGAACGATATCCGGAAAAGGAGAAGATTTTTATGGCCGATCGTTCTTTGTCTCGTCGAATGTTCATGTCAGCCGCGGCGGCGGTTCCGGCGGCGCCCGTTCTGTTGGTCTCGGACAGAATTGCGATATTCGATCCGCCGCCCGCCCGGGTGCGGATCGTGGCGGCCACGGCCGCGTCCGTAGTCGGGCCCGCCAGGTATACAGAGGCGGAAATCAAACAGATCGCGTCCCAGGGCAAGGACGTTCAGATGATCCTGCCGGCTGGCGCCGACGAGTTGAACAAGGCGCTGCCGGAGGCCGACGTCGTTTTCGGCTCGCTCAACGCGGAGTGGCTGGCGAAGGCCAAGAACTTGCGATGGATGCAGGCTACGGAAGCCGGAATGGAAAGAATTCTGTTTCCGGAGCTGATCAAGAGCGATGTGGTAGTGACCAACATGGCGCGGACGTTCGCGCCGGCCATCTCGGAATCGGCCATCGCGATGCTCTTGAGCCTGACGCGCGGGCTCAACAAGTATTATTATCCGCAGTTCCAGAAGCGGACATGGAATTCCGAGCGGAACCTGGTGGAAGTGGATGGCATGACCATGGGGATTGTCGGCATGGGCGGCATTGGGCAGGCCACGGCCATGCGCGCGCACTATGGCTTCAACATGCGGATTCTGGCCACGGATGCGAAACCCATGGCCAAGCCGATCTTTGTGGACACGCTCCGCGAGCCGGCATGGCTGATGGAGATGGTCCCCCAGGTGGACGTACTCGTTAGCGCGGCGCCTGCGACCAAGGAAACCGAAGCGATGTTCAATGCCAAGGTGTTCCGTTCCATGAAGAAGACGGCGTACTTCATTAACCTATCCCGGGGAGCGCTGGTCGACGAGAACTCGCTCGCCCAGGCGCTGAAGGAAGGCTGGATCGCCGGTGCCGCGCTGGACCCAACGCGCGCCGAGCCGTTGCCATCCACTCATCCGTTCTGGGATTGCCCGAACCTGGTGCTCACTTGCCACAGCGCCGGATTCGCGCCGCAACGCCAAACCCGTCTGATCGGGTTGCTGGCCGAGAATGTCCGGCGTTATACCAGCGGCTTGCCGCTGATGAACGTGGTGGACAAAGAGCGCGGTTACTGATCTGCGAGGAGAGCGTACCGATGAAAAGCGCATACCTGTTTCTGCCGATCCTCCTCGCCGCTACGTGCGCGGCGCAACAGGGCTGGAATTCGCACGAAGGCGGCTTGCTCAAATACCGGGTCATGATCCGCTTCGGCGAGGAACCGGACACCCTGCCCGCCGGCTGGCGGTTCGGCAGGGTGTCGGCCGTCGCCGTGGACTCGGGAGGGAACGTTTACGTGGCCCAGCGCGGCCCCCTCGCCGACCCCATTGTCGTTTTCGACGCTACGGGCAAGTACATCCGTTCCTGGGGCAAAGGTCTGTTCAGCATCCCCCACGGGTTGAGGGTTGACAGGAACGGCCATGTGTGGGCCACCGATACCGGTTATCACTTGGTGATGGAATTCACCAACGACGGCAAGCTGCTGCGCACTCTTGGCACGAAGGGAAAACCGGACGCAACCCGGAACACATTCAACCGTCCCACCGACGTGGCGTTCCTACCCAATGGCGACTTTCTGGTCACCGATGGTTATGGCAACTCGCGCGTGGTGAAGTTCTCGCGCGACGGCAAATACCTGATGGAGTGGGGCAAGCGCGGCAAAGGCCCGGGCGAGTTCGACACGCCCCACGTCGCGGTGGTCGACTCGCACCAGAATGTTTATGTCAGCGACCGCGAGAACAACCGCATCCAGATTTTCGATTCCAACGGGAAGTACCTCCGGCAGTGGACTCATCTGGGCGCCACCCAGGGAATGGACATCTCGCCGAAAGACGAGCTGTGGATCATCACGCACCGGAACAATGAAGAGAACCTGGCCTACGACACGCTGGCGGGGCGGATTATGCGCATCGACATCGCGTCGGGTAAGATTCTCGGCTCCATGGAGAGTCCCGGGCATTGGCTGTCGCTGGCCCCCAACGGGGATATCTACATTGCCAGCCTGACTGGCAATGTTTTTCGGTGGTATCCGGGATGGGTGGAGGGCGTGCGTGAGGAGGCCCCTGGCGTCGTGAAGTAGTGATACGTTCCCCCGTGCGGGCGCTCGTGGAGGGAAACCGGGCAGAGTCGTAACAGATTCCGGGGAAGGTGCCGGTAACAGGCGCGCACTGGCGCGAAGGAGTGATGACATGCGGCCGGTAGAAATCGGTAAGTGGACGCGTCGCGCTGTATTGAGGTCCGCTCTGGCGTCGCCGGCCGCAGTGGCGGCGGCGGAGAGCGTCGCCAATGGGGAGGCTCAAGCTCAGACCGGCGCGGCGGCGCTGCCCGCTGGCGGGCCTGCGATATCGGACTTGCCGTGCGCGGCGGCAATGGCTCCGCGGAAGCCGATGCCCATCCCGTACGAAAACACCGCGCGTTACCGGTGGTTGAACAAGCCTGTGCTGGAGAGCCGGCTGCTCGACAACATGGAGGACTTGGCCACTTGGAAGATCGAAAACAGGGGCGAAGGCAGAGGCGAGATCGCGCTGACGGCCGAGAGAGCCAGGGACGGGACGCACTCGCTTCGCCTGCGCTCCCGGACCATGGGGGAAAAGCCGGGGAGCGTGCTGGGCCGGCCGCCGGGCACGGCGGGCGCTGTGCGCGTGGTCAACGGAGAGGACTGGAACCATTGGAACCGGCTTTCGTTCTGGGTCTACCCGGACCTGCCGGGCTTCCACACCGTCTCGCTTTTGGTCCTTCTGACGAATTACGATATACCCCCGGATCCAAATGGCTGGAACTGGCCAAACCGCGGCGATTTCGTGCTGCTGAAGAACCAGGAGTGGAATCACGTGGTGTCGGAGTTTACCCACGTGGCGCGCGACAAGATCGTCGGAGTGGAGCTGCAATACCGGCTCCAGGGGAACGAGCCGGGAGCCACGAACGTGGTCACCTTCGACTTCGATCGACTGGAGCTGCAGCGCGTCGAGCCCGACTACTTCGAAGGCTGGAGCGTATGGCCGGGGAGGGTTTCGTATAGCCACACCGGTTACCAAACCGGCGCGCCCAAGACGGCCATCGCCGGCGAGTTTCAGGCGCGCGAATTTGAAATCATACGGCAGGAGACCGGGCAAGCCGTGATGAGAAAGCCGGTGGAGACGGTGAAGAGTCCCATCGGCCAGTTCCAGGCGCTGGACTTCTCCGAGTTACGGCAGCCCGGCGCGTACGCCATCAGAATCGGCGATACGCTGACGCGGCCGTTCCGCGTCGAAGACAATGTCTGGCGGGAAACCATTTGGAAGGCGATCAACTTTTTCTACTGCGAGCGGTGTGGGTGTGCGGTGCCGGGAATCCACGACGTGTGCCACCGCGACTGGCAGGGCGTTCACGGCGACAAGCGCATCGTCATCAACGGCGGCTGGCACGATGCGGGCGACCTCTCTCAAGGCTTGGAGAACACGTCGCAGACGGTGTACTACATGTTCGGGCTTGCCGAGAAGCTGCGCGCCCGAGGCGACCAGGAACTGGCGGAGCGGCTCATCGAAGAGGCGAAATGGGGGCTCGACTGGGTGCTCAAGACCACGTTCCACGACGGCTACCGCGTCAGTTGGGCAACCATGGACTTCTGGACCGACGGAATCCTGGGCGACGTCGATGACGTAACCAGCGGGGCTCGCAATGGCTCGTATGAAAACTTCCTAGCCGCGGCGGCCGAGGGCATCGCCTACCGGGTGCTCCGCGACAGCGATCCGGAGCTGGCCGCCCACGGCCTCCAGACGGCGCGCGAGGACTGGCAGTACGCTGTCGGCGGAATGAGTTCTTCCCAGCGGCGGTCTGGGCAGGTCCAGGTCGCCTCCGCGGGGATCCTGGCGTCGCTCGAGCTGTACCGGGCGACAGGGGAGAAGCAGTACGCCGCCAAGGCGGTTGAATTGGCCGCGATGGTGACCGGCTCGCAGCAGCGCAGCTTCCTGGCGGGCTTGGACGTTCCGCTCACGGGCTTCTTCTACACCGGTCCCGACAAGACCCGCGTGCTGCGCTCCAGCTCCATCGACAGCCAGCAGCAGTTGCCGATGGCGGCGATGCGCGCGCTCTGCGACGCCCTCCCCGATCACGAGGACTGGATCAAGTGGTATTCGGCGGCGGCGCTTCACGCCGAGTATCTCAAGGCGACGGCCCGCTACGCCGAGCCGTACGGGATGTTGCCGGCGTCGCTCTATCGGGATGACGAATACCTGCAGATACCCGAGGACCGCCGCGAGTTCTTGCGCACGCAAGTGCTCAAGGGCATCAAGATAGGCGACCATTATTACCTGCGGATGTTCCCGGCCTGGTCGAAAGACGATACTCGCGGCAACCTCGGAGTCCTCCTTTCGGCGGCGAAAGCCGCGAGCGAAGCGGCCGGTCTCCGCGGCGACTTGCAGGGCGCCGAACTCGCCGAACGGCAGCTTGAGTGGACCGTGGGACGGAATCCTTTTTCCATGAGCCTGATGTACGGCGAAGGCTACGACTTTTGCCAATTCTCGGCGATGTCGGGCAACATGGTGGGATCCCTGATGGTCGGCATTCAAACCAGGTTCGATCGCGACGTGCCCTACAGCCCTGCCGCGAACTGGCCGAACTGGAGGGAGGTCTGGGTCCTGACGGCTAACCGCTGGCTCGCGCTGATGCAAGACCTCGCGGGTCCGGCGCTGGTGCAGGGATATGTCGCAGCCGGCCCCAGCGAACCGGTCCAATTCCGGGACACGCGGAACGGCTACGCCTTCACCGTGCAGCCCGATTACGGCTCCGGTGCCTTTCGGGCGGAGATTCCGGAAGGCGAGTACGAAGTGAGCGCGGGCAGCCTGAAGAAACGCCTCACGGCGTTACCCGCCCGCTCGTATAATTTGGATCTGCGGCCGGAAAGCTTCCTCGATTGGGAAGTCTCCTCCGAGGCGGACGCGCAGGGGAACGTGACGATCACGGTCACGGCGCGCGGCGCCGGCAGCCACGCTTTCGCGCTGCGGACGGATAACCTGAACGTTTCGCAGCCGAATCGGACGGTGAATCTGCGCGCCGGCGCGGCCACAAAGATCGCCTGGCAGGGCAAGCTGGCGTCGAACGACGGCCCGTGGGTGGCAGTGGTGGCGCCGGATGGAAGAATGGACCAACGGCAGGAGGCGTACGGCGCAATAAGGCGATAACATTCGCGCCGCCCGCGGCGCGCGCTGCAACTGAAGGCGGTGCTCGCGCGCTTGGGTCTCTTTGCGGCCACCGCGGCGGGCCAAGCTGCGGGAATTCGGGAGGCTGGAAAGGACAGGGTCAATCGAAGGCTTCGAGCCTGGAGGTGATTCTTGCCTGCAGGGCCTTGGGGTCCGGATCGAAGCGGTATTGGGCCGCGTGCGGCAACAGGGAGCGAATCTCAACCAGGGTGCGCGGCTGGGCTGGGGGCGCAATATCGAATCCCAGCGTCTCCGTCAGCAGGACCGCCACGCGCACCAAGTCTTGCAGGTCGAAGGGCGACTGCCGGGGTGGTTTGTGGTGTTCCGCGGCGGCCGTCTGGGCCGCCTCCGGCAACCCCCATCGCTCGACCAGCCAGCGCCCAGCCTCGCAGTGGTCGATGCCGAGGGCCTCCCGTTCCCGCTCCAGAATGCCCGCACCCGGCGCCTGGCCTGAAAGCAGCTCGGCGTATTCTCGCGGACACGCCATCAGCAGACCCAACCTCCCGATATCGTGCAACAGGCCCGCCGTATAGGCCGGGTCGGCGCCGCTCCAGGATAGCGAGCACGCCGCCGACAGTTCCTCGCAGGCCAGGGCGCAGGCTAGGCTGTGACGCCACACGCCGCGCAGCAGGTCGAGCCGCACGGCCGGCTGGAAATACGACCGCAGCGAATCCGTCAGGAGGAAGCGCTTCACTTCCTCGAATCCCAGCACCATGATGGCCTGCCGGATGCTGGTCACCTCCGACCGAAGCGCGTAAAGCGGCGAGTTGACGGTGCGCAGCAGGCCTGAGGCGAGGGCCTCGTCGGCGCAAATGAAATCGGCGATCTCGCGGGCGCCGGAGTCGTCGTGCGAGAGCGCCCGCAGCACCTTGGTGGCTATGGCTGGGAACTGGGGAAGCCGCTCCAAGCCTTCGAGCTTTTCTCTCGCTGCGGCCATGTGATTTGATGTGTAGCACAAGTCGCGGAGCGTGGCGGCGGGACCGAATTCTGCGGCTCCAGCGAAGAGAACCTTCTCAGGCCCGAAGAACACAAAGGCGCTGTCGTGCAGGGACCTACTTCTTCTTGGGAAGCGGCAGAATGGGGGCGGTCGTGGGCGGAAGGCCGGGGGCGTCCAGCTTGATTTCGCAGCCGCAATCCTCGCCGGCGTCCTTGGCGGTCTTCTGGTAGGCGATCTCGGCGTTGATGATGAGCTTCAATTCAGGCCACTCGGTGGGCGGGACGCGCCGTCCGTTGACGAACAGCGTCGGCGTGCCGTCCACCTGCAGCGCGACGCCTTCGGCGGCGTTGGCCTCGACTTCCTTCTCGGTGGCCTTATCGTCGATGCATCGGGAAAGCTGCAAGGCGTCGATGTCCTTCCGGACCTTGGCCCACCCCATCACTTGGTCCTTCAGGTTCTCGGGCGAGATGCTTTCCTGGCGCTCGAATATCCAGTCGTGGTAGTCCCAAAAGCCGGCCGGGTTCTGGCGAAAAACGCAACGGCCGGCCATGGCCGCGGCCTTGGCCCAGGGGTGAATGCTTGCAATAGGGAAGTCCTTGAAGTAAAAGCGCACCTGCGTGGGAAACTCCTTCAGCAGGTTGGCGCGGATCATCTGCGCTTCTTCCTTGCAGTGCGGGCATTGCATATCGCTGAACTCCACCAGCACCACCGGCGCGCCCGGCGTCCCGAAGCTGGGCTGTCCTTGCGTTTTCACCTTGTCGAGGTCCTTCTTGAAGGGATTGGAGTTGACGTCGTAAACGTTGCCCTGAACGACCTTGGAACCATCGTCGGAGACCAGCAGGCGGATGTCCTGATTCGCCGTTCCGTTCGATACCCGGACAGTCACCTCCTTGAACCCCGGGAGATCCGAGGCGGGTTTGGGGTCCAAAACCTGTACCGTCAATTCCGGACCGATCACGAACAGGTGGCGCGCATAAGTCTCCAAAAAGGACTTATCGAAGGCGCTCTTTCTTGCGGAGTTCTGGGCCGGACCGGCCAGCGCCAGCGCCAGCGTCAGCGCGGCGGAAAACAGCGAGGGTCGGGACATGCTCTCTTTATTTTACCGAATGGCGGGCGTGCGGACGGCCACGCCTATAATGGGGAGGAATGCCGCGGAGAATCCCTCGCCTGCTCTGGCTGGTTATCCCGCTGGCGTATATCCTCTATTTCCACGGCCTCGGAGCGTTTGGGCTGTTGGGTCCGGATGAACCGCGTTACGCTTCCATTGGCCGCGAGATGGCCCGCTCGGGCGATTGGGTCACGCCCCGGCTGTGGGGCCAGCCCTGGTTCGAGAAGCCGGCGCTACTCTATTGGATGACCGGCGCTGCGTTCCGCCTGGGGTTGGGAACGAGCCTGGCCCCCCGGCTGCCCGTTGCCATGATGGCCGTGGCGTTCCTGGGGTTCTACTGGTGGATCGTGCGGCGCGAGTTCGGCTCTTACGTCGCGTGGCTGGCCACGCTGATCCTGGGCACGAGCGGCATGTGGCTGGGATTCAGCCAGGTGGGGGTTACGGACCTGCCACTGGCCGCCACGTTTTCCGCGGCGATGCTGCTGGCGCTCCCTTGGGCCGCCCGGCGGGACGCCCGGTTTCTGCCGGCCGCGGGAGCCATGCTCGGCCTGGCCGTCCTGGCGAAGGGTTTGACGCCGCTGGTTCTGGCCGCGCCCGTGCTGCCCGTGGCGTGGTTTGCGAGGCGCTCCACCAAGAGTCTCACTGCGGAGGCGCCGGGACGCGGAGAAGAACGACGGCTGGCTTGGCTGTTGGGCGTGGGCGCGCTCGCCATGCGCGTCATTGCGCCCTTCCTGGCCGTTGCGTTGCCGTGGTATCTGCTCTGCTCCATGCGGAACGGCTCGGCTTTCTTGACCGATTTCTTCTGGCGGCAGCATTTTCTCCGGTTCACGTCCGGCGCGCTGATGCACGGCCAGCCATGGTGGTATTACCTGCCGGTGTTCGCCGCGGCGTTCCTGCCTTGGACGCCGCTGTTGGTTCTCTCCGTACGGGGCGCGCCGCGGTGGGATGTGCGGCGGCTCTTGCTTCTGGCCTGGGTGGCGTTCGGCTTGATCTTCTTCTCGCTCTCGGTGAACAAGCTGGCTGGCTACATCCTGCCTTTGCTGCCGGCGGCCGCGCTGCTGGCGGCGCTGGCGCTTGCGGAAGCGGCTGGCGCCGGGATGTGGCTGGCGGCATGCGCCTTATTGCTGGCGGCGCTTCCGATGGCGGGCGCCGTGCTGCCGGCCGCGCTGGTTTCCGGGCTGTCCCAAGCGCCGTGGCCTGTGTTTCAATGGGTTTGGCTGGCGCCCGCCGCCATGGCCGCCGCGGCTTGGGCGCTGGAAAAGCGCGGCCGCAGGCTGGCGGCCGTCGCCGCTATCGCCGCTGGAGCCGGAGCCTCGATGCTCTATGTGAAACAGACCGCGCTGCCGGAAGTGGACCGCGCGGCCTCCGCCCGCGGGTTGTGGCTGCAGGTGGCCCCGCACGCCGGCGAGACGTGCGTGGATACCCTCCAGCGCGACTGGCGGTACGGCCTCAACTACTATTCGGTGACGCCGCTTCCCGATTGCGCGGCCCAACCCAGACCGCTGCGCGTGCGCCAATTGCCGGGTCGGCCCCCCTTCCCGACTGCGGCCTCTCCGCCAGCCATGGTTGACCCGCTGACGCCTGGCGTTGTAATCTCACGTTCGGAACCGATGCCATGATTCTGCCACATACTCATTCCGCTGTTCTGATTCTGCTGATCCTTAGCGCGTTGTGCTGGGGGTCTTGGGCGAACACCTTCAAGTTGGCCCGCAAGTGGCGATTCGAACTGTACTATTTCGATTTCGCCATAGGCTTCGGGCTGTGCGCGCTCGTCTGCGCGCTCACCTGGGGCAACCTGGGGTACGACGGGTTCAAGTTCCTGGACGACGTGCTCAACGCCGGGAAACGCGAGTGGGTCCTCGCGATCGCGGGCGGCGCGCTCTTCAACCTGGCCAACATGCTGCTGCTGGCCTCGATATCCGTGGCCGGCATGGCGGTGGCGTTCCCCGCATGGATGGGAGCGGGGATCGTCGTCGGCGTGATTCTCAATCTCTTCGCCAAGTCCGGAGCGAGCGCCCCGCTTCTGGCCGCCGGCTGCGCGCTCGCGCTGGGCGCGATCGTCGCGGATTTTGTCGTGTATCGGACCATCGGGGTCTTGCGCCACGAGCGGCTGGCGAGGGCCGGCACGGTGAAGAGCACGCGCCGCCCATCGCCGGTGAAAGGGGTTGTGCTGGCGCTCGTGGGCGGCCTGCTGATGGCCCTTTCCTTTCCGGTCGTAGACAAGGCGATGGTCGCCGATATCGGCCTCGGGCCTTACGCGGTCGCGGTGTTCTTCGCCGTCGGCCTTGTCTTTTCCACCGCGGTTTTCAACTTATTCTTCATGAACCTGCCAGTGGCGGGCGAACCCGTGGAGATTTTCGAATTCGTCAAGGGCAACCCGAGAAATCACGTGTTGGGGATCGCGGGCGGCGCGCTGGCCTGCGTCGGGCTGGTGGCCAGCCAGGCAGCGGCCACCGCCAACGCCCAGACCGGCGTGGGCGCCGCGCTGCCGGCGGGCGCGGCCGTAAGTGCGAGTCTGTTGTACTTCGTGGCGCAAACCGCGGCTGCCGCCGCCGCGCTGTGGGGCATCCTGAAGTGGAAGGATCTCAAAGACAGCGATGCGCAGGTGAAGCTACTGGCGGCGGCCATGCTCGCGCTGTTCCTCGGGGCGGCGGCGCTGGTTTCGCTGGCGTCGGCATTCGCGGTGAAGGCGTAAGTGGCGCCAAGGCGACGGGGCATTGGGGGTAGTAAACTCGGCTCACTCGATAGTCACCAGCGCCTCGCCTGCCGCCACCGTGGCGCCCTCTTTGGCCCGCACCTCCAGGACGCGGCCGGCGCGGGAGGCTTTCAGCTCGTTTTGCATCTTCATCGCCTCCACCACCACCAGACCGCGGCCCGCTTCGACGGCATCCCCGGGGGCCGCCAGCACGCGCACCACTTTCCCCGGCATGGGGGCGGCGATGGTTTCCACGCCCTCGCGGGTTCCCACGCCCGCCCGGCGCGCCAGGCGGCGCGGATCGCGCACCTCGATCTCGAACCGAAAATCGCCGGCCAGCACGACGAGGCTGCCGGCGTGTTCCTCGATGCGCGCCTCGTACTGGCGGCCATCCATGACGATGGAATAGACGCCGGCTTCGGGCGTTTCCACATCCGCCTGCCGTTCCTCTCCGTCCAGACGGAAGCGGCAGGCGGGGGCCGGCGCCAGAATCTCGATCTGCGCGGGCTTCCCGTCGATGATCGCCTCCAGCTTCATCGCAGCAGATCGTTTCTTCCCGCTTCGAGCCACGGGCTGGCGGCGCTCCCCGAACGCGTCTCCACGGCGCCCTGGCGTGAGCGGGCGTAAAGCGCCGCGGCCAGCGCTGCCACGGCGGTCAGGTCCCGCGGCGGGGCGCCCGCCGGGCGGTGCCGCCCGAAGAATTCCTCGATGAAGCCCGTGTGGAGATGCCCCGCGCGGAATTCGGGGTCTTGCAGAATCTGGCGGAAAAAACCCAGGTTGGTGCGGATGCCGCCCACATCGTATTCGCCCAGCGCGCGGATCATGCGGTCGATGGTTTCCTCTCGGCGCGGCGCCCACGCCGCCAGCTTGGCCAGCAGCGGATCGTATTCCATGGGAACCGTCCATCCGGGGTAAATGGCGCCATCGATGCGGATGCCCGGGCCCAGCGGGCGCGTCAGGCGGGTGATCCGCCCGGGAGAGGGAAGAAAGCCGTTGTAGGGGTCCTCGGCGTAGATGCGGCACTCCAGGGCCGAACCGTGCCAGCGGATGTCTTCCTGCTGCAACGCCAAGCGCTCACCCGCCGCGATGCGAATCTGCCACTGCACCAGGTCGAGACCGGTCGCCAATTCGGTAACAGGGTGCTCCACCTGCAGCCGGGTATTCATTTCCAGAAAGTAGAAGCGGCGCTCGCGATCCACTAGGAACTCGACCGTGCCGGCGTTATAGTACCCGGCCGCCGCCGCCACGCGCACCGCCGCTTGGCCCATGGCCTGCCGCATCTCCGGATGCATGGCCACCAGCGGCGACGGGCACTCTTCGATCACCTTCTGATGCCGCCGCTGAATGGAGCACTCGCGCTCGCCCAGATGAATGAGGCGGCCGTGCCGGTCGCCGACCACCTGGATTTCAATGTGCCGCGCCCCCTCGACGAGCTTCTCGATATAAATCTCCGGATTACGGAACGAGCGTTCCGCTTCGCTCGCCGCGTCGCGGAACGCGGATTCGATCTCGCCTTCGCTCTCCACGCGGCGCATGCCTTTCCCGCCTCCGCCCGCCACGGCTTTCAGCAGGATGGGGTAGCCGTGCTCGCGCCCGAAGCCGCGCGCCTCCTCGAGCGTCACCGCGCCTTCCGTGCCCGGCGTCACCGGCGTTCCGGCGGCGATGGCCGCCTGGCGGGCCGCGGTCTTCGACCCCATGGCGCGGATGGCGCGCGCCGAAGGTCCGATGAAAACCACGCCCGCGTCCTCGCAGGCCGAGGCGAACTCGGGATTCTCGCTGAGAAAGCCGTAGCCCGGATGGATGGCCTCGGCCCCGTGCTTCTTCGCGGCGTCCAGGATGGCGTCGATGCGCAGGTAGCTATCCGCCGAAGGCGCCGGTCCCACGCGTTCCGCTTCGTCCGCCATGCGCACGTGCGACGACGCGCGATCCGCGTCGGAGTACACCGCCACCGAGCCGATCCCCATCTCGCGCAGCGCCCGCATGACGCGCACGGCGATTTCCCCGCGATTCGCAACCAGGACTTTGCGGAACATCAGGGAATTCTAGCAGGGTATTGCATCCACTCGGTTTGCGAAGATTGTCGCGAGGCCCAGCCCCGCAAGGGGCGGTAGAAAGAAGCCCAGCGCGTGAGCGCTTGGGTCATGAAGCTTCGAGAATCCAGCCCCGGGACGGGGCGTAAGATCGCGCCGTGTCGAGGTTGCGGATGTGCCGCTCGGCGGGGCAGGCGGTTCCGCCCGCCCAGGCCGATTGACATTCGGCCGCAGGTTGCCAACCTGCCCCACAACCGCTTACTTCAAGCGCTCATCCAGAAACCGCGCCGCCGCCCGATACGCCGTCAGCCACGTCCGGTACAGCAGGAACTCGTGGACTTCATCTGGAAAGATCAGCTCTTCAACCTGCACGTTCTGCTTCCTCAACGCGCCGGCCAGCATCACGGTCTGGTTGAACTGCACGTCCGGATCGTCGTCTCCCGCGATCAGCAAAACCGGCGAGCGCCAGGTCGCGACAAACGCCATGGGCGACGAGTCGAAGGCCAGCTTGTAGTCGGGATCCGTGGGCGGAATGCGCAGTTCTCTTGCCCAGTCATGCACGCCGTGGAAATCCAGGCCCGCGCGAAACAGGTCGGAGTTGCGCGCCAGCGCCATAGCGGTTAGGTAGCCGCCGTAGGAACCGCCCCAGACGCCGATGCGCGCGGGGTCCACGCCGGAGCGGGAACGCAGGTACGTGGCGGCGGCCAGCACGTCGGCGTATTCGCTGGCGCCGCTCGCGCCGTAACTGGCAGCCTCGCGGAAATCCAACCCGTATCCGATGCCGCTGCGAAAATTCACGGAAAGCACGGCGTAACCCGAATTGGCCAGATACTGGTTAAGCGCGTAGGCGTTGGAGTAGTAACCCATGTAGTGCCAGCCGAGCAGCATTTGCCGCCGCGGGCCACCGTGAAAGAAGATAACGGCGGGCGCGGGCACAGCCGCAGCGGCGCGGTTCGCGGGCAGGAAGAGCTGGCCGTGGATTTCGAGGCCGTCGGCGGCCCGGAAGATCACCTGTTGGGGGACGACCATGCGCGCGGCCGGAAAATCGGCGGGGATCGCCCCCGGATCCATGTCGCGAACTTCGCCGCCCACGCGGATGGCGGCGCGCAGCGGCAGTTTCGCGTCCGAACGAAGAAACGCCACGGTGCCGCCATCGCTCAGCGGGGCCGGCGAGCATTCGATTCCCTGTCCCGTGGTGATGGCCGAGGGTGAGCCGCCCGCGGCCGCGACTCTCCAGAGATGACGCCGGTCGATATCGCCCTGGTTGGAGGAATACACGATGTCGCGCCGGTTGGGCGCGAGCGCCACGTCCTCCACTTCGAAGGCGCCCGGCGTCAGCAGGGTTGCCGCGCCGCCGTCGGCCGGGACGGAGTAGAGGTGCGTCCAGCCATCGGCCTCCCACGGAAAAACCAGGCGGCCATCGGCCCACAGAACCTGGTTCCGCGCCGTCACGCCGCGAAACACGCTGCCCGGGCCTTCGCGCGCGCGCCACACCTCGCGGCCGGCGCCGGTCTCAACCGTCACAACGCGGAGGGACCACGGCTGGCCCGCGCGCTGGGCCTGCCGCGGCTGGCGCAAACCGCTGCTGGGGATGCGGATAAACGCGATGGCGCGCCCGTCGGGCGACCATTCCGGGAAGCCGTCGGAATCGGTGGAAGGATCGAGATACCGCGCCGTGCCCGCCGCCGCATCGTAGACGCCGATGAGGCTGTGATCGCCGCGGTCGCTGGTGAAAGCCACGCGCGCTCCGTCAGGCGACCAGACGGGCTGCACGGCCTGCCCCCGGTCCTGGAATGCCAGGGAGGCCGGCGCTGAGCCATTGGACGGGGCGAGCCAGAGCTGGCCGCCGAGCGTGTAAGCGATGCGCCCGTCGCGCGGCGAAACCGCGGGCGACGCGCCATCGCCGATCTTGCGCGGAGCTGCGCCATCAAGCGCCGCCAGCCATACCGCCTGCGCAACGCCCTTGGGGTCCAGCGCGGGATTGGCCGTCCCGCCGCGCGTATACACGATGGCCGAAGCGTCGGGAAGCCAGCCAAGCTGCGCGATTTCCTGGCCGTCGTCTTCCGTGTACCGCGTGATCGGACGCGACTGGTAGCCCGGCGGCTCAGCCACCATGATGTTGCGCACCCCGCGCGCATTCGATACCCAAGCCACCATGCCGCCGGCCGGCGCGGCCGTCAATTCCGTGGGGAAAGCGAACCCGAGAACCTGTTCCAAAGTGAAAGGAGCCTGCTGCGCCGAAGCGGCGCAAGCCGCCGCCAGGAGTACGAAGCGTCGCACCATGAGTTCACTATACGATGGCCGATTGGCAGCGCAGGCTATCGCCCTTCACTTCACCTTCATCACCAGCACCGTCTGGTCGTCGAAGGGCGTGGCGGAGAATTTGTCCAGGTCTTGGAAGATCGTGGAGATCAATTCGGCGGCGGGCTTTCCGCCGTGGGCGCGGACCACCTGGGCCAGGCGGCCGCGGCCGTATTCCGCTCCGGCGGGGCTTTGATGATCGGTGACGCCATCGGAGTAGAGAACGATGGCGTCGCCGGGCGCGGCCTGGTAGACCACTTCGTCGTACTCGCGTGCGTCCAGCAGACCGAGGGGCACGCCTTCTACGCGGATGTTCAGGATGGCGCCACCGCGGCAGATCATGGGCGGCAGAGCGCCGGCATTGGCCATCACGGCCTGGCGCTGGACCGGGTCCCACAAGAGCACGCACAGGGTGACGTAGCGCGATTCCACCTTGCGCTCCGCCAGGGCCTCGTTGAGCGCCCGCAGCAACTCCGACGGCCGGCGGCGGCGCGGGGCGAGCGTGCGCAGCAGGCCGCTCACCAAGCCGCCGTAAAGCGCGGCGGCGGCGCCTTTGCCGCTGACGTCGCCGAAGGCGATTACGGTCTGCCCGTCGTGGTGCTCGAACAGGTCGTAGATGTCGCCAGAGATCTCGCGGGCGGGGCGCAGGCGCACGGCCGCTTCCAGGCCCTGAATCTCGGGCGCGGCGTCCGGGAACAGGACGCGCTGCAACTCGCGCGCGGCCTGCAGCTCCTCTTCCTTGCGGCGCTCGCGCGCGGCCAGCTCCTCGTACAGGCGGGCGTTCTCCACGCTGCTCGCGATCTGCGGGGCCAGCAGAGCCAGCGTGCGCGCATGGTCTTCCGTGAAGTGGCCCATGCGGCCGCTCTCCAGGTCCATGACGCCGATCACGCGGTCGCGCGCCACCAGCGGCGTAGCCACCTCGGAGCGGATGTCCGGGTGGGACGCGATGTAGCGTGGATCGCTGGCCGTGTCGTCGACGCGCACCACCTGGCGCGATTCGGCGGCGGCCCCCGTGATCCCTTTCCCCAGCGGAACGTTATCGATGTTCACGCGCTCGTCATAGCGGATGCTGAAGCGGTGGCGCAGCGCCTTGGCCTGATGATCCACCAGCAGGATGCTGAAGGCGTCGTAGCTGATCAGCTCGCGCATGGTGCTGGCGATCTTGCCCAGCAGCTCGTTCAGGTCGAGGATCGAGGAGAATTCGCGCGAGATGGCGCCCAGCGTTTTCAGCGTGCGGTTCTGGCGTTCCACGCGCCGGTACAGCCGCGCGTTGTCGATGGCGACGCCCACGCGCGCGGCGATCAAGCGCAGCAGGGCGCGGTCGTATGCGGTGTAGGCGTTGAGGCGCGTGGATTGCAGGTCGATCACGCCCACCAGCTTGCCGCGCGCGGTCATGGGAACGGCCAGCTCCGTGCGTACGGCGTCCACCGTGTTGAGGTAGCGCGGATCGTTGCGCACGTCGCCCACCAGCAGCGGCTCGCGGCGCAAGGCAGCCGCGCCGGTGACGCCTTCGCCCAGCGCGATCGCGAGGTTGCGCACCACCTCCTCGCGATGGCCCACGCCGTAGCGAATGCGCAAGTCGCGGCGTTTCTCGTTGTACAGGAGAATGGCGAACAGGTCGTAGGGGAGCACTTTCTGGATAATCTCGGCCACATGGGCCAGAAGCGGGTCCAGATCCAGGGTCGCCGCGGTGGCGGCGGAGATTTCCAGAAGGTAGTCCAGCAGCTCCGAGCGTTCGCGGAACCGCACCGTGGCTTTGCGCGTGGTTTGCATTACGCTTTCGTCAGGCAGCCGCCGCCTCGACGATCTTGATGCTGGCGCTGGCCCCGATGCGCGTCGCGCCGGCCGCGGTCATCGCCTGGAAATCCTGGAGCGTGCGGATGCCGCCGGCGGCCTTGACGCCCATCTCCGGTCCCACCGCGGCGCGCATCAGCGCCACGTCGTGCGCGGTGGCGCCCGACGGCCCGAAACCGGTGGAGGTCTTCACGAAATCGGCGCCGGCGAGCTTGGAAAGCCGGCAGGCCTCGGTCTTCTGGCGGTCGTCGAGCAGCGCCGTTTCAAGAATCACCTTGACGATGGCGCCGGCGCGGTGCGCGGCCTGCACCACCTGTTCGATGTCGTACCGGACGGCGTCGTACTCCGCGGAGCGCAGCGCGCCGACGTTGATGACCATGTCGATTTCCTGCGCGCCCGCGCGCACAGCCGCGGCCGTCTCCGCCGTCTTGGCCTCCGTGCTGGTGGCGCCCAGGGGGAAACCGACCACGGTGCAGACCTTGACCGGGGCGCCGGCCAATTCGTTTCGCATCAGCGGGACCCAGTACGGGTTCGCGCACACGCTGGCGAAACCGTATTGCCGCGCCTCGCGGCACACCTTCAGAAGATCGGCGCGAGTGGCTTCCGGCTTCAGGATGGTGTGGTCGATGACCGAAGCAATGGCGGGATCGATCTTCGTCAGACGCTCACTGGCGGAAACGCGATCGGCGCCGGCCGCCAGAATCTGCTTGGTATTGCGAGCGCAAGTCTGCGCGCACCGCTGCACGCAGCCGGGGCACACTTCCGCGGGCAGGTTCAGCCCCTCGCCTTTCTTGGTGCCCGCGCCCGGCGAGGCGGCGCCCACGCGAGCGAGAATCTGCTCACCGATCTCGGCCACCAGGCTGTCGAGTTCCGCTTGGTTCACGAGGCGTCCTTTTTCGAATACCGCCGCTCGATGTCGAGGATTTTGCGCACCCGGGCCGCGTGCCGGCCGCCCGCGAATGGCGTGGCGATCCAGGTACGCAGAACATCTTCCGCCTGAGTCTGGGTCAGGAGCCGGCCACCGAGTGTAAGTATATTGGAATCATTATGTTCCCGGCTATTTGTGGCGGAAGCTTTATCATAGCACAGGGCCGCCCGGATACCCGGAACCTTGTTGGCCGCGATGGCTGAACCGATGCCCGCGCCATCCACGATGACGCCCCGCGAGGCCTGGCCGGAGGTCACCATTTCGGCCACCTGAAGCGCGATATCGGGGTAGTCCGCGGTCTGCTCCTCGTGAACGCCGATGTCGCGAAACTCCAGTCCGAGACTTTCGAGGATGGGCTTGAGGGCCTCCTTCATGCGGTAGCCGCCGTGATCGGCGCCCAGCGCGATGGTTCGCTCGGGAGGCGCCGCCGGGAGCTGCTCATCGAGGACCTCCGAGATGCGAACGCCGCGCTCCGCCGCCAGCTCAAGCGCCGAGGGCGTAATCAGCGTCCCGAGCGGGACGAGCAGCTCGCCGGTTGGCGGTACGTCTTGCGCGGTGATGACGCGTCGCATGAAGTTAGGACCATTGTAGATCGAGAACACTGCCTCTCAACAGGAACTGCTTGAAGCCTTTTAGCATTGCCCGCCTCCTCGACTCATCGGAATCATGCCGCGGTTACCTGCCGGCTTGTAGAAACTTCGCCAGCCGCTCCATGGCCGGCTCCAGAATGGCGCTCTCCGCGGCGTAACAGATGCGCACGGAGCCCTCGCCGCCCTCGCCGAAAGCGGAGCCGGGGGCGAGGCCCACGCGCTGCTCCTCGAGCAGGCGCCGGCAGAAGGCGAAGGAATCGCGCAACCCGTCGATACGGGGGAAGACGTAAAACGCCCCGTCGGGAACGGGCGTCGTGACGCCGCGCATTCCCTGCAAAGCCTCCAAACAGAGGTCACGGTTGCGCTGGAGCCGGCGCAGCATGGCGAGCAGCTCCGGCTCGCCCTCCGCCAGCGCCGTCTCGCCGGCCTTCTGGGCGAAGCTGGGCGCGTGCGAAATCACAAACTCGTTCAGGCGCGCGGCGTGGGCCGCCAAGTCCGCGCGCGCCACCAGCCAGCCTACGCGCCAGCCCGTCATGCAGTAGCTTTTCGAAAACGACTGCACCACGATGACGGCGTCGCCCGGCGCGGCCAGCCGCAGGATCGATGGCGCCGCCTCTCCCAACTGCGCGCCCGCGTAATACAGGCGGTCGTAGACTTCATCCGCCAGCAGCCAGAGATCGCGGCGGCGCGCGAAATCGAGCAGCCGCCGTTGTTCCTCGAGCGTCGCCGTCCAGCCGAGCGGGTTCGAGGGCGACGTGTACATCAGCAGGCGCGTGCGCGGCGTCACCGCGGCCTCGAGCGCATCGAAATCCACCTGGTAGCGATGGCCGCGCAGCGGATGCGGAACGTGCCGCGCCACGGCGTTCGCCATCAGCGCGCTGGACGAGCCGTTGGGCCAGGCGGGCGTGAGCACCAGCGCCTCGTCGCCCGGGTCGAGCGCACAACGGATCCCCATGTTCAGCGCCTGCACTCCCGAGGCCGTGACCACGATCTGGCGCGCCGCGTCGAGATCCACACCGTGAATCCGCCGGTAGTATTCGGCGATGGCGCGCCGCAGCGAGGGCAGGCCCGCGTTCTCGGTGTAGAACGTGTAGCCCTCCTCCATGGCGCGGATGGCGGCCCGCTTGATGTAAGCGGGCGTGGGCAGGTTGGATTCGCCGAAATACAGGCGCAACACACCGTCCATGGACATGGCGATTTCGGCCAGTTCGCGGATGCGCGAATGGGGGACGCTCGCGGCGGAGGTGGCAACCTGTGGCATGAACGATTATTCTCCCACCGGGGGAGTCTGGAGTCGGGAGCCAGGAGGCGGGGGGCAGCTTGTTTACAATGGGGGATTCCATGAGCTTTCGGTTGGCCGGCATCACCGACGAGTTCTCCCCCGACATCGAAGTCGCGGCGCGCGCCATGCGCGAGGCGGGGCTCCAGGGGGCCGAACTGCGCATGATCTTCGGTAAGAACGTGGTGGATCTGGCGGATGGGGAACTCGGCCGCGCTATCGCCACGGTGCGCGCCCAAGGACTGGAGATCGTCTCGATCGCCTCGCCGGTGTTGAAGTGCGTCCTGCCGGGCGGCCCCGCGGTGGAGGAGCGCTGGCAGAAGGATATGTTCGCCGCCGCGTACGGATTCGACGACCAGCCCCGCGTCGCCGGGCGCGCGTTCGACATCGCGGAGCGCGCCGGCGCCGGCATCGTTCGCGTGTTCTCCTATTGGCGGACCATCCGTCCCCGGGAAACCTTCGAGCGGACCGTGGAGGCGCTGCTCGATCTCGCGGAGCGGGCCGGGCGGCGCGGCCTCGTCATCGGATTGGAAAACGAGCATGCCTGCAACATCGCGACCGGCGAGGAGGCCGCGCGGGCGCTGCGCGCGGCCCGCCATCCCAGCCTCAAGATTGTATGGGACCCGGCCAACGCGCTGGTGGCGGGCGAGCGGCCGTTTCCGGACGGCTACCGAAAGATTCCGCAGGATCTGATTGCACATGTCCACGCCAAGGACTGCCGGATGGCGAATAGCGCGCCGGAGTGGCTCCGGCTGGGCGAAGGCTCGGTCGATTGGAAGGGCCAGATGGCGGCGCTCGCGCACGACGGCTACCGCGGCTGGATCAGTCTGGAAACTCACTGGCCCGGCCCCGACGGCGACAAGTTGCAGGGGAGCATTCTCTGTGCCCGCAGTCTGAAGAGACTTGCGGACGGGGCGTCGCCGGATTAGCCGCCGCTGTGGTCCAGCGCAATGCAGTTTCCGTGGTTCCTGTGGGGCTGGGAGCGTAGTAAGATCCGGCTCCAGGCCGGTGGGTTGGTCCGGGGGACAGGGCGGAACCGGGTGCACGGATGGGTCCGTTTCCGGAGGGGCGTAAGTGGGTTTATTTGGTTCGGGTTGGACGCCGGTGGTGGGTTCGTTTGGTAATTCTTCTTCCGGCAATTTCTCGCGCAGCGCCTTCAGGCGCTCGAACTCCTCTACAGCCCGGCGATAATTGCGTTCCGCCTGGGCCTGATAGCGCAGGAACAAGCTGAAGCTATTGGACTGGTGGGCCATGCGATGGAAGCCCACGCCCAGCAGGAAGTT
>JBEKHV010000021.1:0-62354 GCA_050012095.1 Bryobacteraceae bacterium
TCCAAGAGGTTTGAGGAACAGCAAGCCTTCGAGACGTAGCGGATCGGGAACGATGATCCGGGGCCGAAACTAGAAATAGAGATGGCTTCGGGGAGCGAACGGAGATCGGGCGAATCGAAAGGCGGGCCGGCGGGCGGCAAATTCCGCGGAACGCTTTGATCCGGAGGGATGGAAAAGTCCCGAAGGGGAGTGGGAGCGGGAGGCGCAGTCTGGCGCGCAGGTTGCGGAAGGCGCAACGGGGGCGCAGCGAGGAGGCGGCCCTAGCCGGGGCGAACCGGCGGGGGTAGCGGAGCGGCGGACCGAACGGGCGCAAGAAGCAGCGGGCGTAGGAGCGAAGTAGCAGGCCGGGACCATTGACCCCGGAACGGGACTCGCGGAAGCGGGGGTCGTTGCGGGCGAGGGAAAGGCCGTTACGAGTTTCTGGTCCTGGGCGGGAGAGAGGTTGCGACGGGTTTCAAGGCATTGAAGCAGCCGCGGGAGAAACCGGCGGTTGTGGAGCCGAGAGGCGAACCGTTCGACGCTTTCGCTTGCGATGTTCAGAGCCGGGCATGCCGGCGGTGGACAAGGCTGGAAATCAGATCACTTGGAACCACTTCTTTTGGGGGGGCCCAGTTCTGCGGCCCCCACCTATCCCCTCTTGAAGGCTTCACGCTCCGCCTGTTTACCGTTCACCGTTCGCCGTTTATCTCTATCGGCTATCCGAGAGCGTGTGGCGCTAAACGGAAAACGGTTAACGAAAAACGGTTAACGGTTAACGTCGAACGTTTTGTGCTCGGCGATATAGCGCGTCACGTAATCTGAGAAGCCCGCTTGCAGCGCGGCGCGGGCGCGCTCTCCTCCTCCCATGTTCCGGTCTTCGATGCGCACAACGGGCAGCAGATCGCGCGTGGTCGAGGTGATGAACACCTCGGTGGCCGTTTCCAGATCCGCGGGCAATAAGGCTTTCTCCACAATCCCGATACCCGGCGCGTGAACTTCGCGCAGCAACACCTCGCGCGTGACCCCAGGCAGGCAGCCCGACCCCAGGGGCGGCGTCCAAACCTGGTCGCCCACGGCGGCGAAGATATTAGCCGAAGTGCATTCGGCCACCTCTCCGCGCTCATTGAGCAGGATCGCCTCGTCGAAGCCGCGCGCCTGAACCAATTCCAGCCAGGTGAGGTTCATCGCCCAGGAAAGAATCTTCGTCCCGGTGAAGGGACACGCCGCATGGCGGGCATTCTCCACATAGGCTAGCTTCACGCCGCGGCCCCATTGCCGCGCGTCGGCGGTAAGCGCGATGATGTCGCTCGCCCGTCCGCCCGCGGGGCCGGACCACATGCCGCCCGAGTTGCGGACGATGACCAGCCGTAGCGTAGCGTGATACGCCCGGTTGGCCTCCACCAGTTCCAGCAGTTTACGCCTGACCCACTCGGGATCGTCGGGAAGCGGCACGTGGACAGCGGCGGCGTCGCGGACGAGCCTCGCCCAGTGGCGCTCGAAGGCGAACAGCACGCCTTCGGTGACGCGTAGCGTGCTGAATACTCCCCAGCCGGACAGCAGCCCCACCTGCGCGGGAGAAAGCGTCTGGTCGGAAACCTGCCGAATGGAGTCGTTGTGCAGAACGAAACGGTGGACCACGAAGCCCATTCTACCGTGGGGCGCAGGCGCCGGGCCGGCCAGCGGCCGCCGCGCCTACTTCCAGTTCGGAAACGGGTTGGTTCGCGCCGCGCGGCAGGCGGCGATCAGATCCGGAACGCGGCTCCGCCTGTCGTACAGGCTTTCCAGGAGGTTCTCGAAGGCGTCTTCCTCCCCTTCCACCCAGTCTGGCGGAATCGACTTCCACGCCTTATCGACGATCTCGTCCGGGAAATGGACCACTTGGTCGAGCCAGGGCTGGAAATCTTGGAGAGAACGCACCGGTTCGTAAACGATGCGGCGGGCGAATAGGCCCTGGATCGGCGAGTCGGGAAAGTCCCAGTTCGGCCCGTTGAATGCAAATCCGTGATCGATCATCCGAGCGACGAAGCCGGGGCTCGCTTCCTCGCGGCTCCGCCGCACCTTGGCGCGGTAGAACACGCACTGGCGGCCGTCGGCGTTCGAGACCCACTTATCGAAAACGAGAATGGCGCGGAAATCATCCAGGTTCGCGACCTTCGCCAGTAGCGCATCGGGAAGGAAATCGTAGACCGCCGTGACATCCGGGTTGCCGGGGTAACGCGACCCGAAGTGCCAGCCCGGCTCCACGGGGATGCGGGAGGCGCCAAACGCCAAGTGGAGATCCGGGTTGTCGGCGAGGAAGGCAGGGGTGATTTGGATGAGCGCCATGGGCGGCGCCGCCACGTCCAGGTACTCCAGGAGCACGGACGAAATCAGTTCGTTGACCAGTATCCGCCGGTGCTGAGGATTGTTGCGGAACTTGACGACGTACCAATGACCGTCGTCCGCTTCCAGCAGATGGGCTTGAGCGCCTCCCCGCATTTTCCGGACATGCCGGACGGCTGTGAGCGGCATGGAAAAGGAAACCGTCTCACTTAGAGTTGTACCATGCGGGGGAGCGGACCCGGCGGGCGAGGCCCGAGCGCGCACGGCAACACGCTTACGAGGCCGGGCAGCCTGCCCGGCCCCGTGAAACATCAGGGTTTCGCCACCATCCGCAGAGCGGCTTGGCCTAGCGTTTCTTACTGCCCTTCTTGGCCGGGGCTTTCTTGACGGCCTTCTTGGCGGGAGCTTTCTTGACCACCTTCTTGGCCGGGGCCTTCTTGGTGGGAGCTTTCTTGGCCACCTTCTTGGCCGGGGCCTTCTTGGCCGCCTTCTTCACGGCCACCTTTTTCGCGGGAGCCTTCTTCGCGGCCGCTTTCTTGGCCGGGGCCTTGACGGCCGCTCGCTTCACCGGAGGTTTCTTCGCGGCGGCCGCCTTCTTCACGGGTTTCTTGGGGGGAGCTTCCGGCGCCGGCGCGGTCACGGGGGGCGCAGGCGCGGCGGGAGCAGCCGGCTCAACTGCCACGGACAGGACGACAGTCTCGACTACTTCCTCCTCGTCCTCTTCTTCCTCGTCGTATTCGTCGAGCTTCGAACCCTCCGTATGCTCGGCGTCTTCGAACTGGAAGTCTTCCATTTCTTCTTCGTTTTTCAAAACGAACTTTGGGCTATCAAGCATCAAACAAGCCTCCTGTTGTCGGGCAACGATCAAACATAGAATACCCCTTTTCGCGGACACGCAATAGCGAAAAACTCGTGGAGGAAAGATTTCGGCGCGCACTAACGCGTGGCGGCGCGGGCCAGGACAGCCGGGGCTTTCTTACGCGGATGCCTGGCCGCAGCGGCCGGCGGTTTCGAAACGGGCGGCTTGCCGGCCGGCCGGACTACGGCGCGCTTGGCGGCCGAAGCGGAACGGGCGGCGGGAATCAGCAAGCGGTCGCCTTCCTCGGTCCTGGGAGAAACCAGCTTGTTGACGGCTAGGATGCGGCTGGCTGAGACGCCGTATCGCAGGCCGATGGATGCCAGCGTTTCACCCGCGGCCACGCGGTGCATGCGCCATGCGTTGCGAAACTCGGCTGGGACAAGCGGGAGCGCGGCGGCTAACGGATTCCCGCTTCCCTTGGGAACGTGGATCGAGTAACCCGCCGGCGCCACGCTTTTCAGCAGCGCAGGATTCAGCGCCGCCAGCTCGGGAACAGGCGTTTCGGCGATATCGGAAACCAGCGCCAGGCTGGTGGGGGCCTCGATGTCCACCATGTCGGATTCCGTGGGTGTATCCAGGGTGACGTTGTCGATACCGTAAGCGGCCGCGTTCTTCTCCATGATGATCATGGCGAGGATGATGGGCACGTAATTGGTGGTCTCCGCCGGCAGAACCCCGCGGCCGCGCAGTTCCCAAAAGTCGGCGTAGCCGGTGCGCTCGACGGCGCTTTCCACCGTGACCGGCCCGCAATTGTAAGCCGCAATAGCCAGGTACCAGTCCCCGAATTCCTGATAGAGGTCGCGCAGGTGGCGGGCGGCGGCGCGCGTGGCCTTTTCCGGGTCCAGGCGGTCGTCCGTGTACGCCGTGCGCATCAAACCGTACTCCTGGCCGCGCCATGCCAGAAACTGCCACATGCCGCCCGCCGCTTTGCGGGATAATGCGCGGGGCATGAAACCGGATTCCGCCTGCGCCAGGCAAATCAACTCCTGCGGCAGCCCCTCCTCCTCCAGGATGCGTTGGATCATGGGACGATACCGGCCGGACCGCGCCAAGCCGTTGACCAGGCTCTTGCGCCCGCGGTTGCTGAAATAGTGGATGTATCCGAGAACGGCGTCGTTTACCGAGAGCGGCAACTGGGAAACCGTAGCCGCGACCTGCGCCCGTACCTCGTCTTTCAGTTTGGGATCCACAGGGAAGGTCATGACGAGGATGTCTTCCAGCGGAGCTTCTTCGAACTGGCTCCCTTCGTCTCCCGCGGAAGCGCCCAAGTCCGCAAGGTCGTAGCCGTGAATCGCGTCCACCATGGAATCCAGGAGCGACTCGTAGACCGGACGGCCTGCCGGATTGAGCCCGCTGGCCGCGAGCATCATGTCGACGGCCGCGTCGAATTCCCGGCGGGCGTTCGGGACGTCCTTGACTTGGTAGTACCTCTTGCCGCGCTGAAACCGCTGGTCGGCCTGCCTCACCAAGGCATCGGCGCGCGTCTTGGCATCGGGAACCTGGGGGGTATCCAGAAAGGCCGGCACGTCGCTCAGGTAGGGGTTGGGAGGAGGAGCGGGCGGCGGAGGCTCGGCCAGATCGATTGCCCCGGCGGCGGGCGGCGCCGGGGGCAGGAAGAACATCCGGTACTTCGATGGCGACTGAGCCTGGCCGCACCCGGCGGATAGGAGAGCCAAGCCCAGTACGCCGGCCCCGCAAAACGCGAGCGCTTTCGCCGGAATTCTCATCCCGCTTCGCATGATGAAAGCAAACAGTCTCCGAAGAGCGCCACCCGTGGCGGATCGCGCGGATCCATCCGCCAGACGCGGGCCGGACTGGGGCTGCCGCGCCTGACAGCCGATCCGATCCCTATTCCTCTTCTTCCTCTTCGCCCATCTTGGCGGCCTTGGCGGCCGCGATAATCTTCTCGGCCTGCAACTGGGGCACGTAATCGTAGTGGTCGAACTCCATGGTGAAGGAAGCTCGACCCTGCGTCATCGCCGTCAGGTCGTTCTGATAGTTTAGCATTTCGGCCATGGGGACTTGGGCGCGGATAAACTGGCTGCTGCCCTTGGTCTCCATGCCGGCGATGCGCCCGCGCCGGCTGTTGAGATCGCCCATAAGGTCGCCCGCATATTCCACCGGGGCCTGGATCTCGACGTTCATGATAGGCTCCAGCAGGGCCGGTTTGGCCTCCTGCATGGCGGCTTTGAACGCCTTGCGCGCGGCGAGCTTGAACGCCAACTCCGAAGAATCCACGTCATGGTAGGAGCCGTCGTACAGGACGACCTTGAAATCCACCATGGGATAGCCAGCCAGGAAGCCGTTCTCGGCGGCCTCCAGGATTCCCTTCTCCACGGCCGGGATGAAATTCTTGGGAATGGACCCTCCGAAGATCTCATTGGCGAATTCGAACTTGGCGCCGCGGGAAAGCGGCTCCATCTTGATCCAGCAATCGCCGAACTGGCCGTGACCGCCGGTCTGCTTCTTGTGGCGTCCCTGGACGTCGGCCGTGCCTCGAATGGTCTCCCGGTAGGGGATTTTGGGCGCCTTGAGGGTGACGTCCACGCCGTAGCGCCTTTTGAGGCGGCTCACCACGATTTCCACATGCTGCTGCCCCGCCCCGGCCAGGAGGAATTCGCGGGTCTGCGGATCGCGGTAGAAGCGCAGCGCCAAATCCTCTTCCAGGATGCGGTGCACGGCGTTGCCCATGCGGTCCTCGTCGTTGCGCGAGTTGGCGTGGATGGCGAAAGCGATGGAAGGCTCGGGCAACCGGACCGGCGGGTACGCGACGTTGACGCCCTTCTCGGCCAGGGTGTCGCCGGTGAGGGTTTCCTTGAGCTTGGCGACGGCGCCGATGTCCCCGGCGCGCACTTCGGTAACCGGTTGCAGGGTCTTGCCCTGGGGGCTGGCGATATGGGCGAGACGCTCGGCTCCGCCGCGGCCGACGTTGTACAGCGCGGCGTCGTTCTTGACCGCTCCGGTGACAACTTTGAAGAAGCTGATCCGGCCGGCGAACGGATCGGCCGAAGTCTTGAATACGAACAGAGACGGCGGTTCGGCTTCGCTGAACTTGCAGACGGTTTCCTGGCCGTTGGCGGTAGCCGGCATACCTTCCCGCTCGGCGGGCGAGGGCAGGTTTTCGACAACGAAATTCAGAATCAGGTCCGCGCCGACGTTGTGCAGAGCCGACGCGCACATCACGGGAAAAATGCGCATCTCGCTTATGCCCTGCCTCAGCCCGCCGACGATGTGCTCGGGCGAGAGGGATCCCTTATCGAAGAACTCCTCCATGAGGGCGTCGTTCCCTTCAGCGACGAGCTCGACCAGCGCCTCGTGGGCCTTCTGCGCCAAGCCGGCCAGATCGGCGGGGATTTCGCCTTCCTTGCCTTTGCCGTCGCCATCGGCGTCGTAGGAGTAGGCCTTCATCCGGATCAGGTCCACCACGCCCTTGAAGTCGCGTTCGGAGCCGATGGGAATCTGCACGGGCACGGCGGATCGTCCGAAATTCTCATTGATGCTCTCGAGCGCGCGCTGGAAGTCGGCGCGTTCGCGATCGAGCTTATTGACGACAATTGCGCGGGGCAGTTTGTAGTCGTTGGCGAACTGCCACACCTTCTCGGTCTGAACTTCCACGCCGGACACGCCATCCACCAGCGCCAGAACGGCGTCGGCCGCCACCAGGGACGCGCGCGTATCGTTGATGAAAATGTTGTAGCCGGGAGTGTCGAGGATATTGATCTTGGTCCTCTTCCATTCCGCCACGGCGATGGCCGTGGAGATCGTTATCTTGCGCGCGATCTCCTCCTCGTCGAAATCGGTGATCGTATTGCCTTCATCCACCCGGAGCAAGCGGTTGGTGGCTCCGCAAGCGAACAGCAACCCAGCGGCCAGCGTCGTCTTGCCGGAATCACCGTGGCCGACCAGGGCGACGTTCCGAATGTCTTTGCTTTCGTAGACTTTCACGGAAGATGCTCCCAGGAATCAGATCGTTGGATTGAAACGGTATGGTAACACGTGGGCTGGCGTCTCGCGGTCGTCCGGACGGCGAAGAACGCGGCGCGCCAGGAGCCTGCCGGGCGCACAAAAAAAGCCGGCTCCGAAGAGCCGGCAATGACGACTTGACGCCGAAGACCGTTCCCCCCGAAAGCGTCCTTCGGGTCACGTCCACTCCTACAGATTCACGCGAGGGGGGCGCCGTTGCGCCCGCCATGGACGCCAGTGTTCGGAACAGCACGTTCAATTGCGCGGACCGACGCTCTCCGCGCGTCCCACCAGAGGCTGCACAACCCCGCAGCCGCACACCGCCACGCCGTTCCTGGTCAGGCCGCTCAGGAGATTGAGCAGGACGTGGTAGAACACCGTTTCGGTGAGCGGCTGGTTCCCGGGAAGCCGGAAACTAGCCGGTAATTCCTTGGAAATAGAGAGGCGAATGGCGGTCGACTGCGCCCGCCCGGACCGGTCGCGCTTGTTCGCCAGCGTGATCGGGGTCTGCATGATGGAACCCGATCGGCCGTCCACGTAGAACTGGCAGCGCGAGAACCACCCCAGGTTGGCGGGGTCCGCGGCGTCGAACAGCAGCAGGGGTCCCTCGCGCGCGGGAGCGCTCAGTTCCACCTGGATGCTTCGGTGCCCGTCTCTGACCCGCGTATCGAACCCGGCTTGGCGTCCGATGGTGGCGATCGTCTCCGCCTGAAGCTCAAGGTAAATCAGTTTGTGACGCCCCGCCTGGAGTACTTGCATCGAACCGTCATTGTAGCGCCGCTCATCGGGCCGGACATCGCCGGCGGGCCGCCCCCGAAATCAGTTGACGATCCAGCCGTCGGTAAGCTGGACGGTCCGGTCCCCGTAAGCGGCGTTGGCCTCCGAGTGCGTGACCTGGACGATGGTGGCGCCGTCGTCGTTCAGCTTTTTGAAAAGCTCCATGATCTCCTTGCCCTGGCTGGAGTGCAGGTTGCCGGTCGGCTCATCGGCCAGGATCAGCTTGGGGTTGGCGATCACCGCCCGCGCCACCGCCACAAGCTGCTGCTGGCCGCCGGAAAGCTGGCTGGGGAACAGATCGCGTTTGCCGACGATGCGGAACCGGTCGAGCGCGTCGCACACCAGGGCGGCGCGCTCGGCGCGCTTCACGTTGCGGTACGAAAGCGGTATCTCCAGATTCTCGTAAACCGTAAGGTTGTCGATCAGGTGATAGCTCTGGAACACGAAGCCGATGTACTGCTTGTTCAGATCCGCGCGGTCCCTGGGCTTCATGAGGTGAACGGGGTGGCCCAGGAATTCGAACTCGCCTGTCCAGGCGGCGTCCAGCATCCCCAAAATGCTCAGGAGCGTCGATTTGCCCGCCCCGGAGGGCCCCATGACGGTGACGAATTCGCCCTCCTGGATGCCTATGTTGATGCGGCGCAGCACATAGCTGCGGCCGTAGCCGCCCTCGTAAAACTTCTCGACGTTGCGGAGGGTGATCATCGGTCCTATGCCGGATCGGCCCGAGGGCCGCTCCACGGGCGCCGCGCCATCAGTTCGCCGCCGTCTCTCTGTTCTCTTCCACAATGCGGCCGTCGAACAACCGGATGGTCCGGTCCGCGAAGTCCGCGTATCGGGGATCGTGCGTCACCATGCAGATGGTCGATCCTGCCTGGTGCAATTCGCGCAGCAGGGTCATCACCGCCTCCCCGTTGGCGGAATCCAGGTTGCCGGTCGGCTCGTCCGCCAGCAGGATGAGCGGCTCGCCGCTCAGGGCCCGCGCCACCGCCACCCGCTGCTGCTGGCCGCCGGAGAGCTGCGAGGGGTAGTGCTTCATGCGATGCGACATTCCCACCCGCTCCAGAGCCTCCCGCACGCGCCGTTTCCGCTCCGCGGAAGGCATGCCCCGGTAGGTCAGCGGCAACTCGACATTCTCGTAGACCGTGAGGTCTCCGATGAGGTTGAACGCCTGGAAAATGAAGCCGATTTCGCGGTTTCGGATCCGCGCCCGCTCGGAGAGCTTCAGTCCCGTGACCGGCTTGCCGTTCAGATAGTACGAGCCGTCGGTGGGGGCGTCCAAAAGGCCCAATATGGCAAGCAAGGTCGATTTGCCGCAGCCGGACGGCCCCGCGATCGAGAGGTACTCCCCTTTCCGCACCTCGAAACCGACGCCCGCAAGCGCGTGCGTCTCCACCTCGTCCGTGACAAATACCTTGCTCACGCTTTCCAGTTTGATCAGCGACGGTGAACCGTTGTCTATCATCTCTTCCTTGTCCACGAGATCCACAGGGGCTGGGTTGAGTGAATCCCGGCGACCGGAGCGGAAAACGGCGCCCCGCCTGCCGTTCCCCACCCCGTATACCACAATGACGGTTCAAAAGAAAAGCCCTCGGCGGAAAATCGCGAGTGTCCAGTCCCGGGATCGCTCTGTGCGATCGCAGTCCAGGGCGCGCCGCAGGTGACGGGCCGAAAACAGGAAAGGCCGAGGCCCCCGGAAGGGGACCTGGGCCTTTCCGAACGAACCGGGTAAACCGGGCTACCTGACCACGATGCCGCGCCGGTCCAGCAATTCACCGGTCTGCTGGTAAAGGGAGAGCAGGCCCAGCCGCAAGTTGATTTGGGCGGTCACCACGGCCTGAAGTTGCCCGGCTAGCGTATTGGCGGCCTGAACGACGTCGATCTGGTTGCTGGTCCCGAGCGTGTACTTAAGGGTTTGGGCGTCGTAGTCTTTCTGCCCCCAATCCGCGGCCGTTTGCGCCAGTTGCAACTGCTGGATGTCTCCCTCCAGAGACGTTATGGCGTTTAAAACATTCAGCCGGATGCTCTGTTGCTGGGTGCGGAGGGTGAGAGCATCGTTTCTCTTGCCAATCAGGGCGTTAGCCATCGCCATGGAGGCCGATCTGGACCGAATGGGCAGGGTCAGAGTCAAGCCCAAGGAGTAGGCCGGATTGCCCCATCCGAACGCCTGCCCTAACGCGTCGCCGAGGCCGCCGGGGATGGGGGGGCCATAATAGCCGCTGCTGAAGCCGCCGGTGTAAGTCCCGCCGTTCCCCGCTCCGGCATAGCCCGCCGTCAGGTTAAGCTGCGGAAGCAGCCCGTTCCTGGCGGAGGCCAACGAAAGGTCGTCGGCGCTCAACGTCTCCAAGTACCTTTGGATCGTTGGGTGAGTGGCGATCGCCATTTGCACCTCCCGTTCCCGGTCGGGCACGATACTCTCCTGGGCCGAAAGCTCAGGGGAGTCCGTCAGGACGATGGGAAGATCGCGAACGGCGGGGTCGAGATCCGCAGCGATCTGCTTCCGAAGGGTGTCGACGGCTCTGCGGAGAGTGAACTCCGCGCTTGAGACGCTCACTTCGGCCAAGGCCATTTGGGATTGCACGCGATACAGGTCGAGGTCCGAGATGGCGCCCAACTGGAACTGCTTTACGTCGAATGCCAGAAGCTGCCGTTGCACCTCGCGGGACCTCTGGGCGACGAACAACGACTCGCGCGCCGAAACCACGTTCCAGTAGGCGGTCTCGGCAGCGCTCACAGCGTTGATGAGCGAGTTCCTCAGGACGAACTGGGAAACCTTCAGGCTGCTCTGCGCCTGCATGAGTGGGATTCTGGTGATGTAGCTTCCGCGGTTCTGGATGAGCGGCTGCGTGAGAGAGAAGTTCAAGCCGGAGTAATAGTTCGGATTGCCTCCCCAGGACGCCGACTTCGAGCCGTTGCCGCCAATCGAAATGCTCTGGCCCGTGGAAAGATTCTGGCTAAAGCCGAAGGTGAGAGGGAAGTTCTCGGTCTGTCCTACGGTATGAAACGGGCTGTTGGGCAGCGAGTCCGAGCGCGATAGCGAAGGCTTGAAGCTGAAGCTCGCCCTGGGATCCCAGAAGCCGTACACCGAAGTGATATTGTTCTTGGCCGTTTCCACGCTGAGGAAACTGACCTGGATGTCCGTGTTGTTGGCCATCACCAAGTCGAGAAAGTCCTTCAACCCGAGCCGGAGGCACTTGCCGGGCGTCACCGGCGGCGGGGCGGCCGCCGGTACGGCAACCGTCGCCGCTGTGACTCGGGAGGAGGCCGACGGCGGCACAACGGCCGGCGGCGCCTCGGCTGGGGCGTTGGCTTGTCCCGCGGACGTCTCCAAGCCCAACTGCGCCGCCTCAGCCGGCTGCTGGTTCTCCGCCGGCAACTTAATGGTTTCCGTCTGCGCGCATCCCTCACCGGTCGCTACGAAGTCTTGCAGCCGGACCGGAGGTTGCAATTCGACCTTGGTGTCGGGTTTCTTGAAAGTCTCGCGAAAATAGGACGGCTTAGGGAACGAGTCGATTTGCGCATACGCGGCGGCCGTCAGCAGGATTCCAGTGATCAGAGTTCTACGCAGCATAAAGTTTACTCGTAACGGATGGCTTCGATGGGGTCGAGTTTTGCGGCCTGCACGGCCGGATAAATGCCAAACAGCAGTCCAATGAATACCGACACGCCGAACGCGACAATGATCGACGAAGCGGTCACGACCGTCGCCCAGCCCGCGGCCGTCGCAATGACCTGGGACAGCGCGAATCCGAACCCGATGCCCACGAGGCCGCCCGCGATGGAGATCAGGACGGCTTCGGATAGGAACTGGCGAAGGATGTCGGCCTGTCTCGCGCCGATCGCGCGCCGGATGCCGATTTCGCGCGTCCTCTCGAGCACGGTCGCCAGCATGATGTTCATGATGCCGATACCGCCCACCAGAAGCGATATGCCCGCAATGCAGATCATGACGATATTGAAAATGAATTGGGTCTGCTTTTTCTGTTCCAGCAAGCCGGCCGGCACAACGATGCTGAAGTCGCCGGCTTCTTTGTGGGTGTACGCGAGAATGGCGTACACCGCGTTGGCCGTCTGAATGGAATCGACGCCGGTATTCACTTTCATGTACATGCCGTCGATTTCATCCCGCAGGTAGCTGGTCGCGTCCTCGAAGCGCCGCATCACGGTATTCAGCGGGGCGATGACCAGATTGTTGCGGTTGAGAGCCTGCACGCCCTCCATATCGGAATCGCCAGTCGCCTGCGACTTGAGCACGCCGACCACTTGCAGCCAGCTATCGTTGATCTTCACGTACTTGCCGATGCCGGGATCGTAGCCCAGGAGATTGACCTTGGCGGTCTCGCCCAGCACGCAAACCGGGGCCGACGATTGATTCTCCGCGTCCGTGAAAAACCGGCCTTCCACCAGTACCAGGCTGTTGATATCCGCGTAGTTGGGCAACACGCCGATCAGGTCGGGCGGCTCCTGAGCGGTCTTCGGCAGTACAGCGGTTGGTTTGAACTTCTTGCGTGGAGTGATGGCCGCCAGGCCAGGCACGTTTTCCGAAATGGCCCGGAAGTCCCGGAACGTCAGGCCGGGCGAAATCGCGCGCACGGTCGCCAGCGTGTCGGAGTCCCCGGCTTCCTTCGCCTCGACGATGATGTTGTTCACGCCGAGCTGATCGATGAAGGCCATCATCTGCTTCTGGGCTCCCGCCGTGATGGAGAGCATGGCCACGACGGCGCCCACGCCGAAAATCATGCCGAGCATCGTCAGGAGACTGCGCAGTTTGTGCGCGAAGAGGCTCGCGACGCCCATCTTCAATTCGGGACCGATTCTTCCGAATATCATGACTATTTCCCTCCGAGACCTTTCATGGCGTCGGTAGAGCTCTTCTTCTCCTCGGTGGACTGGCCCTTGTTTTCTTTGTTCTGCTGGGTCGGATCGGCCAAAGCGACCAACTCGCCCGGTTGCACTCCTCCGGAGATCACAACCGTCGATTCGCTCTGCTTGATAAACCGCACCTCGCGCGCCTGGAATTTGCCGTCCTTGCCCTGAACATACACGGTGGGCATCCCATTTTTCCGAAAAACGGCCTGCACGGGAACGTGCAGCGCGTCCGGAATCTTCTCAATCTCGACCTCGACGTCCGCTAGCAGCCCCGGCCGTAGGAGCACTGTTACCGCCGAGTCTTGATCCGGCGGAAGCGGCAGCTTGGCGTTCGCGCGGTCCTCATCGGTAAACACGGGCGCGCTGCCGCGAGGCTGGCCGCCTTGCCCGCGGCCACCACCGCCGGCGTTGTCGCCCCCCGATGCGCCTTGGCCCCGGCCCTGGCGGCCCTGCCCCTGGCCGCCGGCGTTGTCGCCACCGCGGCCGCGGCCCATGCCGGCCTGCTGCATCAACTCCTGGAGCTGCTGCTGCAGCTTATCCCGATCCGCGCCAGCGGCGTTCTGCAGTTGCTGCCGGAGTTGCGTCATTTTCTGGCGATCCTCGTCGGACAGGTTGCCGCCGAAGCCGCCTCGCCGGCCACCCTGTTCAGCCTGATCGCCGCCCTGCCCCCGCTGCCGGCCGCCGCCGCCCTGCCCGCCACCTGGACCGCCTTGCTGGCCGCCAGCCGCCATCCCGCTAAACCCAGCCAAAATCGCCGATTCTGCGCCCGGAGGCCCCCCGCCGGGAGAACCGATGTCGCCGCCGCCGCCGCCGCCGCGGCCGCCCCTGCCGCCCAGGTCGGGAGCGAAGCTGATCAGGTTCTTCCTGGCGTTTTCCGCGGCCGTGTTCATGATCTCGTTGACCTGGGCCTCTTTCATGCCGATGCCGGTCAGCAAGGCGCGCATATCGACGGCGAAAACGACGTCAAACTTCTTGGAAGGGTCGCCGGAGAAAACGTCCGAAATAGCCGTCCCGCTGAGGGACTTGATCGTGCCGGGGAAACGCTTGCCCGGAATCGCGTCGAGCTGAATCATCACCGGCTGCTCTACCTTCAGGTTGGCGCGGTCCAGTTCGCCCACTTTGGCCGAGAGCTCCATTTCGGAGAGGTCCAGAATGTCGGCCACATTCATGCCGGATTGGAGCGTATCGCCAGTGCGGATGTCCGGCATCTGCTGTCCCATATTGAAATTCCCGCCCCGGTTCTGCTTGACGGCGATCAAACCCGACAGCGGCGCCAGCGTCTTGATCTGCTGCAAGCGCACCAAGTCCAGTTGCAACTCGCGCGTGGACCGCGCGCGGTTGGATGCGTAGATGGCGAGCTGCGCCTCGGCCTGCTTGTTGTGCATGTCGAGGTTGATCTTGGTCTGGTCCAGCGCGCGTTGCGACTGCTCCAACTGGAGGAGGTTATTCAAGGCGCTGATCCTGTCGAGGACGTCGTTCTGCTGCACGTTGAGTTGCGCGCGGCGGACCGCGTATTGCGCCGTGAGCAAGGTGACCGCATCCTGACTCTTATGAACTTCCCAGTTCAGCTGTTGCTGCTTGATCGATTCATCCGCGGACTGGACGTTGAGATTGTCCCCGTCGATGGATGCCAAAAGCTCGGAATCGTCGTAATCGACGATTAGGTCCTTTTCCTTGGCGTAAGAACCCATGGGGGCCAACTGCGTCACCTGTATCGTGCCGACCAAGGGGGGCGCGTACAGCGGAAAGGTCCGGACAGTCCTGAGCTCGCCGCGCGTGTAGGCCCGGATCACCACGTCGCCGCGCTGGACCTTGGCTGTGGCGATGGCGCTCGCGCGCTGCGGTCCCTGTTTGGCGTAACGGTAACCGCCGTATACCGCGCCCGCCAGGACGGCAAGCCCAACTATGCGAAAGATTGCCTTTTTCATGAATATCTATTTCCGCGCCCGGTCTCGCCGGCGCTCTACAGCTTCTTTCTGGCCTTCCTGGCCGCCTCGAACGGGTCCACGAGAGCCACCACCTCGCCCTCCCGCAAGCCGGAGGTCACCACCACGTCGTCATCGTTGCGCTTGCCGATCTTGATTTCACGCATGACAAAGTCCTTGCCCTTTTGCACATAAACAACCGGCTTGCCGTTTCTGTCGAAACTGGCGCGAATCGGGATCAGCATGCTGTTCGGCTGGCGCTCGATGATGATCTCGACGCTGGCGCTGGTATTCGGGCGCAAACGGTCGTCCAGGTTCTTCAGCGTTCCGCGCGCCGGAAAATATTTCTGGGTGTTGGCCTGCTGGTTGGCTCCCACTCCCGTGAATACCACGGCGGCGGCGGGACTGATGAAATCCAGGGCGGCGCTGAACTCTTTGTCCGGAATCGAGTCCACGTGAATCTTGATGGCCTGCCCCAGAGCGATCTTGCCGCGATCGACTTCATCCAACTTCAAATCGACGTACATCTCGGAGAGGTCCGGGATCTCCAGGATTTTGGCCCCGGTCCAGACGTTGTCGCCCTCCTTGAACTGGGGGCTGCCTGAGCGGCCGGTCCGGCTCCCCGAACGGAAATTCGGGAGAACATTGACAACGCCATCCGTGGGAGCCTTGAGCTCCATCTGGTCGAGATAGCCTTTCGCGGTATCCAAGTCCCTGACGGCCTTGTCGTGCGCTTGGTCCACGCGGACCAGATCCGCCTCGTTGCCGATCTGGTTGGCGTTGATGTTGGACCTGACCTGCTGTAACGTGCCTTCCGAGACGCCGACCTGGATGCGCGCCTTGTCGCCGTCAATCGGCGAAAGCACGGCCGCCTTGCTGGCGGCCAACTTGGCGGCCTCCAGGTTGAATTCCCCCTGGAGCTTGTTCATCACATCCTGCGCATCGCTCATGGATTGGGTGGCCTTTGTGGAGGCGATGGTGTTCTCGGCCTGGTCCACGCTGTTCTGGCGCGTGAGGACGTTCTGTTCCTGCACCGTCCTGTCGAATGCGACGACCGTGTCGCCCTTCCTGACCGCCGATCCGTTGGGCGTCAGCCGGACGATGCGCATGTTGGGCGTCTGCGGAGCGACGATGGTGGCCGAGCGCGTGCTCTGGATGTCGCCGCGCGTGCGCACGCTGATCACGAAATCCGCGAGTCTGGCGCGCTGGGTCGGGATGTCCACTTCGGTCGCGGCCCCGTAATGGTAAGCCGCATACAAACCGCTCCCGCACGCCAGCAGGCCGACGGCCCAAAACATCATCTTGGTACGCCTCGGGTTTCCTTTACCGAGGCGGATATCAGGTCTGATTTCCTTAGAAGCCATGTCGTTTCCCCTGGGCCGCCGGCGCGCTACCTCGGACGTTCCGCCGCCACCGCGTCCCCTTTCGCCAGACCGGAATGGATGGCCACGGTGGTGAAACTCTGTAGCCCGATCTCCACCTGTTTCTTAATCCAGCCCTTCGGGCCTTGCAGGAACACGAAATGGCCGCCGCCCTCGTCGGACACCGCGCCCCGCGGGACCGTAAGCGTGTTCTGTTCCGAGGACAGAGTAACCTCGGCGCTCCCGGTGAGGTCCGGGATGATTCGCGAGTCCTGCTTGTCAAGCTTGATGCGCACCGGAATCACGCCCACATATCCCGCGCGGAACACGCTCGATTTCGACATGGCCCCAATCCCATCCACCGTTCCCGGCAGATCGATGTCGGAGTAAGCGTCGAGCCGGATCCTGGCCTTCATGCCCATCCGCAGCCTCTCCGCGTCCACTTGGTTCACCTGGGCGTTCAGCACCATCGAATTGGGGTCCACGATGTACATGAACGGCTGCCCGGCCTGCACCTGGTCGCCTTCCCGGACCTGTCCGAACTCGTTGTTGCGGACGATGCTGGCGTAGACCACAACGCCATTCATAGGAGCCGTCATGGTCATCTTCTTCACGTTGGCTTCCGAGCGAGTCTGTTCGAGCTTGGATTGATCCCGCGTCAGCTCCGAACTCTTGATCTGCGAGCGTTGCACTTCATCCACCAGCGAATCTTCGTATTGAAGCTGGTTCCACTTGGCCTTGTTCTCCTCCACGGCCAGATTGTTCAGCTCGCCCTGTATCCTGGATTTCACCGGGTTCGTCTGAACATCGAGCACGGCCTTGTCGTAGGTCGACTTGGCGGTGCGGACCAATTGATCGTGCTGCTCGGCGCTGGCGTCCAAATTGGCCATCAGGCGCTTAATGCTGGCTTCCGTCTGGATGAGGGTGTCCTTATAATCGTCCAGGCGCTGCTGCTGCATTTGCGGGTCGAACTGCGCGATCATGTCCCCGGTTTTCACATGGTCGCCCGGTCCGGCCAGCTTGATCAGAACCAGCGAGAAGTCGTTCATCTGCGCGGCGCCGAAGCCGGCGCCGGCATTCCCTCCGCCGCCACCGCCGCCACCGCCGCCGCCGCCGCGGCCGGCTGTCTGGGCTCCAATCGCGCCGCCGCGGTTCACGTCGGTTCGGCTGCCTAAAATTCGCGGGGCGAGGATACTGGCTTGGTTCGCGGCAGCTATGGTCCCGCTCACGCGGATGGTCGCGGTAACGTCGCCCATGACGGCGGTGACCGTGGGAGTGTTGGACATGACTCCGTTCGCCAACTGCGCCGCTTGATGCGCCTTCCAAGCGTAACCAGCGGCTCCAATCACCAGGGCCGCGATCAGGGAAACCGCCCACAAGGGCAGCCGGCGTCTCTTGGGCTGCTCGGGCGGGACTATCGCCGGACCCGGTGCAGGTGGCGGAACAGGTTGGGGTTCGGGCTGCGCTCCTCCCCTAAAATCGGGGGCTGGCGCACTACTGAACGAATGTGCCATGTGATCCTTCCGACGTTACGATCCGGGGACGTTTCAAAAGAAAGACGACAGGCTCATCCGAAAGGTTATCGCAGCCTGCCGAAAGTTCCCATTTTTTTCGGTGTTGCCGGTGTCGCCGGGGAAGAGCTATTGAAGCACGCCTCAGTCTGAGTGTCCAGCGATACGGAATTCACCCGTTAACCCCTGTGTTGTCAATTCCAGCCTCGAAATGGCGTGTGGACGGAACGCGATCTCCGCGTCCTTCCCCCGCCGGACCCGCAAGTTCATGGAATCTCCTGTGCTATCGTGAGATACAATGTCGTCGCCTCTGGACATCCGTCTGGAACAGTACGAGGGCCCGTTGGACCTGCTGCTCGACCTGATTCGCCGGCAGCAGATCGACATCAAGGATATCCCCATTGCCGCTATTACGGCCCAATACCTGGAATACATGGAAAAGGCCCGGGAGATGGATATCGATCTGGGGGCTGAATTCGTCTACATGGCAGCGACCCTGATTCACATCAAGTCGAAGATGCTCCTGCCGAAGGACCCGATTTTGGAACCGGGAGGCGGCGCCGAGGAGGATCCCCGTCAGGAACTGGTGGAACGGCTCCTGGAGCACGAGCGCTTTAAGAACGCCGCCGAGATGCTTCAGCAGAAGCGGCTGATTGAGGAAAACGTCTGGTCGAACCCGCAAATCAAGTCCTTTTCCGCCGAGGGAGAGGAGCCTGGGCTGGCGATCACGCTTTTCGACTTGATCAAAGCATTCAGCGAGTTGCTGGAACGCTCCGCGCACCGCCCCATTTACGAGGTGGCGGAGGATGACGTCACGGTGTCGGACATGATCCGGCGCCTCAAGGGGCTGTTGATAGAGGCGGGCGATGGGCCGGTTTTCATCCTGCGGGTCTTTGAACGTCAGACTAGCCGGCGGGCCATGATCGCCCTGTTTCTGGCCGTGCTGGAAATGGTCCGCATGCAGGCCGTCGTATTGACCCAGAAGGACTTGTTCGGGGAGATCGCCCTGCAGCGACATGCCAACTTCGAGGCCGTGTTCGCATCCGATCAGCCCACCGCGGCGATCGAAAAAGACTATAGCTAGCGCATGGAAGAACGAAAAAACGAGCTTGACCCGGCGCCGCCGGAACACGATGAAGGGGAGGCGGAAACGGCTGCCCCGGCTGCCATCTCGATGGACCAATGGCTCGGCGCCGCCGGGACGGCCGACGCAGGCGCGGCGGAGCCGGTCCCCGTCGAGGACATGCGCCTCAAGGCCGTCCTGGAAGCCATCATCTACGTGACGGAGGAACCGCTCTCGCTGGAACAGATCGCCGCCGCGCTCGGGCAATCTGCGGGGCGGATCAGGCCGTTGCTCGATGAACTCGTAGCGGAGTTCGACAAGCCCGAGCACGGATTGACGATCCGGGAGGTGGCCAGCGGATTCAAGATGGCTACCAAAGCGGAACACCACGACGCGGTGAGGGACTTCGTGAAGAGCCTCAAACCACCCCTGAAGCTCTCGCTTCCCGCACTCGAAACGCTAGCGGTGATCGCTTACAAGCAACCGGTCACCGCGCCGGAGATCATGGAGATTCGCGGCGTTCAGGGGGCGGGCGTGCTGAAGACCCTGCTGGATCGCAAGCTGATAGCCACAGCCGGGCGCAAGAACGTCGTGGGAAAACCGATTCTGTACCGAACTACCAAGGAGTTCATGGTCCAGTTCGGCCTGAGGGACCTCGCCGAACTGCCTTCGCTCAAGGAATTTGAGGATATCCGGCGTATGGCGTTCTCCGATGACGCGCCCGCGGAGGCCCCGGCGGGTGAACCCGGCGAGAGTCCCGCGCTCACCGCCGATCCGGTTCCCGGGCCGACCGCGGAGGACTCCGAGGCTGGCCCGCCCCCGCCCGACTCCGAAACCGGCATCCAGGAGAGCTGATGGCGGAGGAGCGGCTGCAGAAGATCCTCTCCCGAGCCGGGGTGTCCTCCCGGCGGCAGGCGGAGCGGCTCATCAAGGAAGGCCGCGTTGCGGTCAACGGCGCGGTGGTGACTGAGCTCGGGTCCAAGGCCGATTTGGAGCGCGACCATGTCAAGGTGGACGGGCGCCTGATTCACCCTTCGTCGCGACTGGTCTACCTGGCGCTGAACAAGCCCAGCGGGACAATGACGACGGTCAGCGACCCGGAAGGCAGGACCACGGTGATGGACTTGCTCGCGAGGGTAAAGGAACGCGTGTACCCGGTGGGCCGTCTGGATTACCACAGCGAGGGGCTTTTATTGCTGACCAACGACGGCGACCTGGCAAACGCGGTGATGTCGGCGGCCGCTCACCTGCCGAAGACCTATGTGGTCAAGGTGAACGGCGCGCTGACTGCCGACCAGGAGCAGACCTTTCGGACTGGCGTTCCGCTCGCTGGCTGGCGGACAAAGCCCGCAGGTTTACGGCTTGTCCACAAGGCTGTGAACTCGTGGTATGAAGTCCGCCTGTTTGAGGGCCGCAACAACCAGATCCGGTTGATGTTCAAGCACTTCGGCCGCCTGGTGGAAAAGCTCCGGCGGGTGCGGATTGGCCCGCTCGAGTTGGGATCGCTTAAACCCGGCGAATACCGCCACCTCGACCGTGAGGAGATTGGGCGGCTCCAGCGCGCACTCCAGGCGCCAGCGCGCCGCGCGGAGACGGAATGAACCGCATTGCCGACATTTTCCGTTCCGCGCGCGTTATCGCGGTGGTTGGCCTGTCGGGCAAGAGGTTCCGCCCGAGTTACGGAGTAGCGGAGTACCTGCAACGGGCCGGCTACCGCATCATCCCGGTGAACCCCGAACAGGTCACGGTGCTGGGGGAGCAGTGCTACCCGAACCTGGATGCCGTGCCCGATCCCATTGACATCGTGGACGTCTTCCGTCGCTCCGAATTCGTGTTGGAGATCGTGGAGGCGGCCATTCGAAAGGGCGCCAAGGTGGTTTGGATGCAGGAGGGCGTGATCCATGAAGCAGCCGCCCGCCGGGCGGAAGCCGCCGGGCTGACGGTGATCATGGACCGGTGCATCCTGAAAGAACATCGCCGGCTGGCTGGCGCGTCGTCGTAGCGCAACGGCGCTACGGCAGTTCTTCGATCGAGATCTCGTCGCCCGTCAGCGTGCCCGTCCCCGCGATGACGCCCGCCGGGAGTTCCAGGACGGAATGGGCGCCGAGGCACGCGGAAAGCCGCCATGGGAGCACGGCAGGCCTGACTTTGCGGACTCTCCGCCGCTTGTCCAGGTAAACCAAATCGATGGGGAACCGCATGAAGAGCGTGTGAACCGACTCGCAAGGAACGATCCACAGCCCTTCACCCGGTTCCAGGCGTTGATGTTTGAGGAGACCCGTGCGCCGTTTGGCGCTGGTATCGGCGACTTCGGCCGCCAGAGCCAGCACGGCCCCCCGCGTCTGATTCCGGACCTGGATTTTCAAAGCGCTATCGCTTACCGCTTACCGCTTACCGCCAAGCGGTTGGCGGTAAGCGGCCGGCGGTTAGCTGCCTTTCAGTGTTTCAGCTTCTCCCGCTGTTCGCGGAGCACAGCCTTGCGGCTGAGCTTGATTTTGTTGCCTTCCAGAGCCAGGCACTTAACCAGGATCTGGTCGCCCTCTTTCAGTTCGTCGCGTACATCGCGGATGCGGTTCTCGGCGATTTCGCTGATGTGCAGCAGGCCGTCTGTGCCGGGGAAGATCTCGACGAACGCGCCGAACTCCACCAGGCGAACCACCTTGCCCAGATAGGTCTTACCCACCTCGGCCGTGGCCGTGAGGTCGGAGATGATCTGGAGGGCTTTCTTGGCGGAGGCTTCATCGGCCGAGGCCACATGGACCGTGCCGTCGTCCTCGACGTCGATCTTCACGCCGGTCTGCTCGATGATGCCCCGAATGACCTTGCCGCCGGGTCCGATGACGTCACGGATCTTATCGGTCGGGATCTTTAGAGTGTAAATACGGGGCGCATACTGCGAAATGGCGGTGTTGGGCTGGGGCAGGGCCTCGTACATCTTGTCCAGAATGAAGAGGCGGCCGCGTCGCGCCTGCTCCAGGGCTTCCTTCATAATGGCCGTGGTCACGTTGGTGACCTTGATATCCATCTGCAGCGCGGTGATGCCCGCGCGCGTGCCGGCCACCTTGAAATCCATGTCGCCGTAATGGTCTTCGGCGCCGGCGATATCGGTCAGCACGGCGTACTTGCCGCCCTCCATCACCAGGCCCATGGCCACGCCGCCGACATGCGCCGCCAGGGGCGCGCCGGCATCCATCAGGGCCAGCGAAGCGCCGCAAACCGTGGCCTGCGAGCTCGACCCGTTGGATTCGAGGATGTCGCTCACCACGCGCAGCGTGTAGGGGAAGACCTGCTCGTCGGGGATGAGGGCCGTAAGCGCGCGTTCCGCCAAGGCGCCATGGCCGATCTCGCGGCGGCCCGCGCCGCGCATGAAGCCCGTTTCGCCCACGCTGAACGGCGGGAAATTGTAGTGCAGCATGAACCGCTTGGTGGTCTCGCCCGGCTCCAGCAGCTCGATGCGCTGCTCGTCTTCCTTGGTGCCCAGCGTGACCGTGACCAGCGCCTGGGTTTCTCCCCGCGTGAACAGAGCCGAACCGTGCGTACGCGGCAAGATGCCGGTCTCGATGGTGATGGCCCGGATCTCGTCGAAAGCGCGGCCATCCGGACGGCGGTGTTTCTCCAGCATGTCGTCGCGGAAAATCCGTTCCTTGAGGGCGTCGTAGCACTTGCCGGCCTCGGCCTTCTTCTCTTCCGGCTGGGCCTCCACCACACGCTTGCGCAGCTCCGCCACGCGCGCGTAACTCTCCAGCTTCTCGTACTTTTGCGTATCCAGGGCGTCGGCCAGCTCCGCGCGGACTGCCTTGGAAATACCGTCGTAGAGATCCCGATCGAGCGCCGGGGGGGTATATTCGCGCTTCTTCTTGCCCGCGAGCGCAACCAACTGCCGGATGGCGCCGGCGATCTTCTTGCAGCACTCATGGCCGAACTCGATGGCGCCGAGAACCTCCGCTTCGGAGACCTCCCGCGCGCCGGCTTCGACCATGACGATGCCGTCTTCGGTGCCGGTCACGACGATGTTCAGCCGGGATTCGCGGCCTTCCGTGTAAGTCGGATTAGCGATATAGGCCCCGTCCTTCATTCCCACGCGAACGCCGCCCAGCACGTAGGGAAACGGGATGTCGGAAATGGCCAGCGCGGCGGCCGCGCCGGCGATCGCCAGGGAATTGGGATCCTGTTCGGGATCAGCCGAGAGCACCATGGCGATAATCTGGGTCTCGTTCAGAAACCCTTCGGGAAACAACGGGCGAATCGGCCGGTCGATCAGCCGGCAGGTGAGAACCTCTTTCTCCGATAGGCGTCCCTCGCGCTTGATAAAGCCGCCCGGAATCTTGCCGGCGGCGTAGGTGTACTCGCGATAATCGACGGTGAGCGGGAAGAAACCGGCTCCCGGTTTGGCCTCCTCGGCCATGCAAGCGGTGACGAGGACTACCGAGTCCCCGGAACGAACGACGACCGCGCCGTTCGCCTGTTTGGCCATCCTACCCGTTTCAAAGGTAACGATGCGGCCGCCCAGATCAACTTCAACTGTGTGAACCATGTGAATTTGTTAAAACCTCCAACCTCGGCCGGAATCAAGCCCGCATGGGCTTCCCGGCAAGTCAAAATCGGCGCCTATAATGGAGCCTTTGAGAACTGGAGTTGACAGGATTGCGCGCCCAGCGGCGCGAGGCTGACCGCCTCGGCCGACCCGGGCGGGGCCGGCATGGACTCGAAAGAACGCCCGCCACACGCATGGAATCGGGCTGCTTCCGATAGGATGGGCTAGCGGCGTATGCCAAGCCGCTGCAAAACCGCCTTGTAGCGATCCGGGCCGGTATCGCGCAGATACGTCAGAAGCCGACGGCGCTTGGCGACCAGGGTCAACAGCCCCTTGCGGGAACCATGATCCTTCTTGTGCGTCTGGAAATGCTCCGTCAACAGCGTAATACGCTGGCTCAACAGGGCGATCTGCGCTTCCGGCGACCCCGTGTCGGACTTGTGAAGCTGATTGGCGGAAAGAATCTGCTGCTTTGCTACACTTGCCAGTGCCATCCTGAGGGGAATGCTCCTTGTCTTCTCTTAATCTCGTTTTGGTACCTAATCAGAATACCACACCGGCGGGGGCGGGTTTCGGCTATCGCACGCGAAAGCAAAAGGCCCGATTGGATTCGTCGTCGGCCTGGGAGAGCGCGTACTCTCCGGGCTCCAGGGTGTCGCCGACCTCGATTTTCCAGAGCGTATCGGCGTCATACCGGGTGGCCTCCAGGCGAATCGCGGAGGATTTCCGGGCCGTGATACGGACCTCGCGATGGCCGTTTTTCACTTCCAGCTTGAAAAGCTTCAATTTCTCGGGTATCAGCTTGTCGGCCTGCAACAGGAATATCGGCTCGGCCAGGGACGTGACCGCGGACGAACTTGCGCCTTCGATGATGTACGTGATGTCGTCTTTTTTCTTGTCCGATTCCTGGGCGGTCACATCCTCGGTGGGGATGAGGTTCGAGGCGTGCTTGATGTAGGGGAGATCGCGCTTCGGGGGGCGCGGCCCATCGTATTTTTCCGCGGCCGCGAGGGTCGCCAGCAACAGCAAAAACAGGAATCGGCGCGGCATGAGCCCCTGCAGATATCTTAGCGCCCCTTTGCCGCCGGACAAAGCCCGATCGGCCAGGTCGGGCCAGGTCGTAGCCTTTATCCCGATCTTTACGGCTCGATGACGATCTGCACGCGGTTGCTTTCCCGGCCATCGGCGGCGAGGTAAATCTGGGAACTGCCGATGTTGGCGATAACGGGCAACTGGACCTCCACCAAGTAGAAGCCGATGTAACCCGGGGCCAGGATGGCGCGCGTCACCTGCAAAGGAACGCTGTCCAGATACGCCCTGACCGGCGCGACTACGACGGGCGCGTCCCGCAACGGCGTCGCCAAGCCGGCGGGCCAGTCGGGCAGGACTTTGCCCAGGCCCGTGGCGAAGATCTGGATGCGCCCGCCCGAGCGCGCGTGGTTGCTGGCGTCCAGCGGAAGATCGGTGTCGGCATCGTAGATCATGGGAGCGCCATCGAGTCCCACGAAGATGGCCGGCGAGACCGGCTGCACGGCAAGACCCACGGTCACCCGTCCCGTGGCGGTGTCGAGCGCCAGGGAAACGGTTGGCCCCAGGGCGCCAAAGGGAACTTGGATCTGGGATTCGTCGTCGGATGGCTTCCCCAGCACCGGATAGTTCAGGTTGCCTCCCGAAGCCGCGCTCACCCGCGCCCCCACTACGCTGAGCAGCGATCCGGGCGCGGCCGGACGCACGCCGAGATCGGCGGCGCTTACGATGCGCAAACTGCGGCGGCGGTGCGGAGCGGGGGTGGCATACATTCCATAGCCATCGACCACGACGTACAATTGCACGCCGGCCGGATCGAGCCGCGCATCGTAGACCGCCGCAGCAGGCAAGCCCCCCGAAACGTCGGTCCAGTGCAGATCCGACGCGGCCGCCAACAGATCCGTGGCGGTCCAGAAGACGCCTCGGGAAGTCGCCACGTAAACTGCGCCCGCGTCCGGATCGGCGGTCACCGAGTATGCGGGGACGTCCGGAAGGTCGTTATCTATGGCGTCCCAGAACCCTCCGCCGTTGAAGGTGCGCAGCACGTGGACGCCGTCCCCGGAGAGCGCCGCCAGAGCCGCGTTGGGCTGGGCCGCGTCCACGTACATCCGTTCCACGGGACCGGTCGCGCCGGGAGGCTGGAGGGAAGATTGAAACGTCCTGCCGCCATTGGTGGAGAACCAGATGCGCCCGTCGGCGGACCCGGCGTACACTGTCTCGCCGGCGGCTGCGAGGGCGGTAATGGCGACTCCCAGAGCTTTCGAATAGCGCGCCTTCAGCGCCGCCTCGGTCTCCAGTTCCGCGGCCGGCGCAGGCTCCCACATGGGGCCTCCCGGCGGCAGCGCCAGAGCGTCTGGCCAATCCTGTACCTGGATGCGCGCGCCCGCGGCGCCGGAGGGCGTGGATAGGATGCGCCGGACCGGCAAATTCGGCAGGGATTCGTTCAGCCCCGCCCAGGTGAGGCCGCCATCCAACGTGCGCCACACGCCATAGTCGTTGGCCACCGCCAACTGGTCGGCGTCGAGCGGCGAGACCGCCACGCTATTCTGGCCGGCGCCGATTACGGGCTGGGAGATGTAGGCCGTCAGGTTGTCCCATGATCGTCCGCCATCCCGCGAACGGTACAGGTTGCGGCTCAAGGCGAAAAGCGTGAAGCCGTCGGAGGCGGCCACGACGCGCGCCCCTTCTTCCGGAAGGCGCACGGCCACGGCCTCGGCCGGCGGCTGCGGGATCGTTGCGCCCGGGGCCGGCGACCAAGTCTCGAAATCCGCCGTTTGAAACACGCGGCCCGCGCGCGTTTGTGCGTACAGCGTAGATCCCTGAAGGGAGAACCACACCCGCGCAACCGGCCCCGTGGCTGGCGAGGCCAGTGCCAACTCCGCCGAAGAAGGCCCTACCTTGCGCCAGTCCGGAGGGCTTTGCGCCCGGGCCCCCGTGCCCACAAAGGCCGCCGCCAGCAGCGCCGCACATGCCCGAACTGTTCCCTTACGACACACAGGCGATCCCATTTTACTCTATTTCGGAAGCGGGTTCGGCGACCAAGCCGATGAAACCCAACGGTTTGTCGTCGTTAAGATACATGGACCGCTATTTGCCCAGCACATTTGGTGCTAGACTAATGATCTAGCCGGACCCGGTTACGGATTGCCGGGTCTGGGAGTGTGAGCTATGCTCCGGCAAACGGCGCTTTCGCGGGCGGCGTGGCTGCTGCTGTTGGCGGCCGGTGTCGCGGTGTGCCAAATCCGGCCGGGCATTCCCGACAACACGGCCAGAGTCGTCGCCGAGTCCGGGCAGGTCTCGGCGATGCTCGACAGCGGCGAGCAGGCGCTCTTCGTGGGCAACTCGGTCAAGCCGCAACAGATGATCGTCACCGGCCCGGAGAGCTACGCGAAGTTCGAAGTCGCGGACGGGAGCACGTTCGAGGTCTTCGCGGATTCCAGAGTGATGTTTCGCGAGCGCGCGGGCAGTCTGAGCGATCTGCTGAACGTGTTCATCGGGCACGTGAAGGTCTACATCCAGCATCTCAACGGGCTTCCGAACTACAACAAGGTAACGAGCCCGACGGCCGTCATCTCGGTTCGCGGCACGGTGTTCGATGTGGTGGTGGAAGACGACGACGGCACCACATTGGTCTCCGTGGACGAAGGCGTGGTGACCGTGAGGAACCAGACCGCGGCTGGCGACCCGGTGGTTTTGCAGCCGGGAGATTCCATCCGCGTCTACCGCAACCAGCCGCTGGCGGTCCGCACGCTCGATAAGGGCGCTCTGTTTCGGACCATCATCAGGATGGTGCAGCAGGCCATGTACCAGGTGGTGTGGCATCCCCAAGGCGGCGTCGGACTCCCCCTGCCCGGCGGCGGTTCGACGAGCGGGGCCGGCGCCAGCGGCGATACGGGCAAAGGCGGCGGTACGGCTCCCACATCGCCCGGCGCGCCCACCGCGCCGAGTGCGCCAGGCGCTCCGACCGCTCCCGGCAAGCCGTAGTAAGCCCTTCCTCGCGATCTGGGGTCGGACCCGGCCAGCCCGGAGGCTTGCCCCACCGGGCTAGCGGATCAAATGCGCGGCGACGAAGGCTCCTGCGTAGGCCAGCGCCCCCATGTAGGCGAATTGAAACGCCGGCCAGCGCCAGCCGCCGGTTTCCCGCCGCACCACCGCGATCGTGGAGGCGCACTGCATGGCGAAGGCGAAGAAGATGAGCAGGGCCACGGCCCCGCCCGGCGTCAGGTCGTGGTGCAGCGCCACTTGCAGGTCCTGGGAGCGCGTGGCCGGGTCCATGCCGTAAATCGCTCCCAGCGTACCGATGATGGTTTCGCGCGCGGCCAGGGACGTGATCAACCCGATCCCGATTTTCCAGTTGAAACCCAGCGGCTTGATGACCGGCTCGATGGTACGTCCGATGGTTCCAGCCAGGCTGCGCTCAATGGGAGGCGCGTGGCCCGCCACCGTCGGCACGTGCGCGACGATCCACAGCGCCACCGTGACCAGCAGAATCACCGTGCCTACGCGCCGCAGGAAAATCTTCGAACGATCCAGCAGGCGCAAACCGATGGATTGCGCGGTCGGCCAGCGGTAGGCGGGCATCTCCAGCAGGAAGGGCGTGCGGCCGCTCTTCAGGACCGAGGATTTCAGCGCCTTCGCGGTTGCCACCGCCGCCACGAATCCGAGAACGTACAAGCCCAACAGCGCCGCGGCGCGGTCGTTGAGAAAACCGAATATGACGCTGCTGGGGATGAAGGCCGCGATCACCAGCGTGTACACCGGGAGGCGCGCCGCGCAGGTCATGAAAGGCGCGATCAGAATGGTGGCGGTGCGATCGCGCTTGTTCTCGATGGTGCGCGTCGACAGAATCGCCGGCACCGCGCAGGCGTACGCCGAAAGCAGCGGGATAAACGATTTGCCCTGCAAGCCGACTTTGGCCATGGTCCGGTCCGCGATCAGCGCGGCGCGCGCCAGGTATCCCGAGTCTTCCAGAATCCCGATAAACAGGAACAGCAGCAGCACCTGCGGCAGGAAAACGACCACCGCGCCGACCCCACGCCACACGCCCTCCACCAACAGCGAGCGAAGCGCCGATGGCGGCAGCGTGGCCGCTACCCAGGCGCCGGACACGTCGAAGAGCCGCTTGACGCCGTCCATCAGCGGGACCGCCGCCGTGAAGATGGTCTGAAACACAGCGACCACCACCGCGGCGAACACCAGAGGCCCGGCGACGGGGTGCAGGAACACCGCATCCAGGCGGCGGGTCCACTTGGGCGGGGCTGGCGCGTGGTATCGCGCCTTCGTGCCCACGCGGCCCGCCCACTCCCGGCACTTGGGGACGTCATGGAGAACCGGCAGATCCACGGGCGCCGGTTTGGACATGGCGCCCGCCAAAAAATCGAAAATCTGGCCCATGCCATCTCCCTGCCGCGCGCTGACCAGCGCCACGGGAGCGCCCAGTTGCGCCGCCAGCGCCGCCAGGTCGAGATGCCCGCCGCGGCTGCGGAGGTCGTCCGCCATGTTCAGGATGATCAGCGTGGGAACGCCGAGGGCCAGGATGGGCGCCGCCAGCATGAGGTGGCGGGCCAGGTTGGTGGAATCGAGAACCAGCAGGATGGCCTCGGGTCTGGGCGTGTCCGTCCGCTTGCCGAGAAGCACGTCGCGCGCGATCTGTTCGTCTTCGGAGCGCGGATTGAGACTGTAAATTCCGGGCAAATCGATAATATGGACCGCGTCGCCGTTGGGAAGCTCAGCCACGCCCGTGTGCTGCTCCACCGTGACGCCCGGAAAATTAGCCACCTTCCGGCGAAGGCCCGTGAGGCGGTTGAACAATGTCGTCTTGCCGGAATTCGGCGGTCCTACCAGCGCCACCGAGGCTGGTGGAGCATCCTGGGATGAGGGAAACTCAAGGACGGGATTGGGGCCGCAACCGTGGCAAGATCCGCAATCGCTCACCGTTACCTCGCAAAAGCCGCCTGTCTGGACGCGCTATCCAGCTTGACCACTTTGCGCTCCAGCCTGACTTTCACCAGCTTCGCCGTTTCGCGGCGCAGCGCGATCTCCGAGCCATCCACCTGGAACACGCGAGGATCCCCGCCGGGAGCGCTGAACCCCGCGACAATGCGTGCGCCGGGCAGAAACCCGAGTTCCATCAGGCGGCGTCCGTCGTCAGCGGGGAGGTCGATGTGGTCCACGATGGCGGCATCGCCCCGGCGCAGGTCGACCAGCGTCGTGGAGATCGTCTCCGGCTGGTCGCTGTTGCCATTCAGTTGCAACATAGTTTCAGTATGCGGAAGTCTGAAATGGTTGTCAAGCGGCGCTCAGCGAACGGCTCGCCGTTTTTGCTTCGGAATTTCGTGTACACGGCTAATATGTTAAAAATACAGTAATTAAGCATGTCTGCCCGGTTCAGAGTACGGCGCTTGCGGGTGGGCGATCTGGATCGAATCCTCGAAATCGAGAACTCCTGCTTCGGCGCGGATGCCTATGACCGCAACACGTTTGCAGATTATTTCCGCCGTTGCGGCGGCCTCTTCCTGGCGGCGGAACGCGGCCGGAGAGTCTGGGGGTACCTGATCGCCTGCGCTCGGAGGGACTGCGCGGAGTTGGTTTCGGTGGCTATCCATCCCGCGGCTCGCCGGCAAGGCGCGGCTTCCGCGTTGATGGACAGCGCCTTGCGGCGGCTGAAACGGACGCGCGTGGCCCGCCTGACACTCATGGTGAAAATCACGAACCGGGAAGCCCAAGCGTTTTACGCGGGGTACGGCTTCACGAAGGTCCGCTTGGTCCGCCGTTACTATGAAGATGGCGCGGACGGCTGGCTGATGGCGAGGAACCTGTGAGGCGCTGACCGCCTACCGCTGTCCGCTTGCCGAGGCGCGGCTCGGAAGGGTTGAGACTGTAACGCGCTTGCGGATCGGGCGCGTCCAATGACCACGGAGGGCTTCCCATGCGCAAATCGGGCGGCGGCTTGATCCTCAGCCGGCGCGGACTCTTGATTCTGGCCGGCGCCGGAATTATGGCGCGGCTGCGCGCTGGCGAATTGGACTTCTGGAATGCGAAGCCCCCGCAGGAGTGGAGCGAGGAAGAGATCGGCAAGCTGATCACGGATTCGCCGTGGGCGAAACAGGTGATCGTGGAAATCGTAAGCGAGACGCCAGCCGGGTCCGAGTCCCGCGGTTCGGGCCAAGCGGCGGCCCCGGAGACCCGGACGCGAGGCGCCGCCGGCAATGAAAGTCCCGGCATCGGGATTCCGCGCGGCGGCGCTCGCGGCGGCGCGCCGGTCCCGTCCTACCGGAGGATGGGACCGGCGGCCACCAGAGCCGCGGTGATCTGGGAGAGCGCCCAGCCGGTCCTGGATGCGGTCAAGACGCCGCTGCCGGGCGCTTTCGCCGATCGCTATGTGATCAGCGTCAGGGGGAGCCTCCTGCGCGCCCACGCCGCCGCCGATGACGCCAACCCGGAGACCCTGAAGCAGTCCACCTTCTTGCAGCCGAAGGACAAGCCCGAGGCGCGCCCCGACGTGCTCCAGGGCGCGAGCAGCATGGCGCAGGTCTTTCTGTTCGGCTTCTCCAAGCAAGCCCTGGCCATCGCCCCCGGCGACCAGGAAGTTCTTTTCCAAACGCGGATCGGTGCCCTGCGCGTGCAGGCCAAGTTCAACCCCCAGGAAATGTTCTACCAAGGCAAACTAGCGCTGTAGCCGGGGCCGGGGGTCTGGGGACTACTCGTCGAACAGACCGATTTGCTCCTTGGGAGCCGCCTTTGGCTGGCGTTTCCTGAGCGGACTGCCCACCACTCCCAGCACCTGGGCCGAGCGCAGCGCCGCCCTCGGGACGAAGATCCGTTGATGGTTGCCGTACGGGTCGGGGGGAATCATGGTGAATCCATACGCCTCCCACTGCAACAGGTGGTTGGGCAGGATGCCCTCCATCACCTCGCCGTCGCGGAACTCCAGGCTTACCCAGAGCCCTTCCATTTTCGGGCGGGTATGAAAGACCCGGCGGCCGGGCTCCCAGCCGCCCGCAAAATCCCGCACAAAAGATACGGTCTTGATTTCGGCCCACGGAACGGTGCTGGCGCCGCCTTCGGACGAAAGCAGTTCGACGCCCGCAGGTTGAAGAAAAGAAAGTGGGTTAACGTATCCGGCCAGAGGCTCCTTATCGTATCGTCGGAGAATCGCTTTCTTGGTGGTGGAACCGGCCAAAGCCGCACCTCTTTTTTCGGGCCTATGTTTCAAACATTTAGGCGCTTATTGTATCATTGGCACGATGCCTGGAGCGCGGATCGCGCAGCCGTCTCACCGAGTGACGGCGTTTCTCAACTTTTGCCGCCTGGAGAAAGGACTCTCGGCCAACTCGCTCCAAGCCTATTCTACTGATCTTTCGGACTTTATAGCATTCATAGGCGATCCCGACCCCCGCCCTGGGGGGGAGGACGTGCGCCGCTACCTGGAGCACATGCACGCGTCGAACCTCAGCGCCCGCTCCATAGCGCGGCGGCTGGCCGCCCTGCGGAACTTCTTCGGATTCCTGTTGCGGGAGGGGCTGATCGCAACCGACCCGACCGAGTGCGTGCGCGCTCCCCGGGCTTGGCGCACAATTCCGAAGTTCCTCAATCGAGAAGAGATCGAACGGCTCATTCAGGCTCCCGACACGGCCCGGCCCCTCGGCTTGCGCGACCGGGCGATGCTGGAATTGCTATATGCCTCGGGGTTGCGGGTTTCGGAGCTGTGCCGCCTCGGGATGGGCGACGTGAATCTGGATCTGGGCGTCCTGCGGACCACCGGGAAGGGGAACAAGCAGAGGTTGGTCCCGGTGGGCAGGGAGGCCCTGGAAGCGGTGGGGGCCTATCTCGCCGGCGCACGGGCCGCGCTGTTGAAGGGCCGGGCCAGCCGATACCTTTTTATTACCGCCCGCGGAGGCTGCCTGACCCGCCAGGCGTTTTGGAAGTTGCTTGGCGGCCACGGCAGGAAAGCGGGCATTTACCGGGATCTTACCCCCCACGTGATCCGTCACAGTTTCGCCACGCACCTGCTGGAGGGCGGAGCGGATCTGCGCAGCGTACAGATCATGTTGGGGCATGCCGACATTTCGACCACGCAGGTTTACACCCACGTCATGCGGTCGAGATTACGGGACACCGTGGATAAGCACCACCCTCGGGCTTGAGCGGCCGTTCGGCCGCCGGGGAGTGGGGATGAAACGAGAGCGCTGGTCATGAGCGACTACATTTACATGCTGGAAAGCCGCCTGAGTCCGGACCAGAACCAAGCGGCCGCCGAGGTGCAAGCCGCCGCTGGGCAGGCTGGCGTCAACCTGTTTCTGACGGGAGGCGCCATGCGCGACATGCTGGGTGGATTTCAGATCCGCGACCTGGATTTCGTGGTGGAAGGCAATGCCTTGAAGGTAGCCAAGGCGGTTTCCGAAAGCGCCAAGGCCCGGCAGGTTTCGGTGGACGATACGCGCAAGAGCGCCGAGTTGCGGTTCCCCAGCGGAGTAACTACGCAGATCGCCATGGCGCGGGAAGAGAAATATACGCGCGCGGGCGCGAAGCCGCAGGTAACGGCGGCCACTATCCAGGAAGATCTCCGCAGCCGCGATTTCACGTGCAACGCGATGGCGCTTTCCCTCAACAAAAGCTCGCGCGGCCTTCTGCTGGACCCCCTGAATGGCCTCGCGGACATCGAACGCCGCGAGCTGCGGATCGCCGCCGCCTACGGCTTTTACGACGATCCCGCGCGGCTGCTGAGCATCGTCCGGTTCCGCGCGCGCCTGGGTTTCACCATCGAGGAGCGGACCGCGATGCAGATGGTCAACGCGCGGGAGGCGGAGGTCGAGAAGCTGATTCCGGCCCGCACTCTGGGCGAGGAATTAAAGCGCATCGCGGTGGAAGACAACCCCGCGGCCATCGTGGAGGCGTTCGGAGAGGCCCGCCTGTGGGGGCTGTTTTCGCCCGCGCTGGCCGGTCCCAAACTCAACATGGCCGGCGTGGCGCGGCTGGAGCGCAACCTCCCCACGCTTCCCGGCGGCCCGCACTGGCGCGCGGCGCGGCTGGGGCCGTTCCTATATGCATTTGCCGAGAAGCTGACGCCCAAAGAGCAGCTCGCCCTGGCGAAGGCCGTGGATCTCGGACGGTCCGACGTGGACCTATGGAAGAAGCTGCCATCGCGCGCCAAGAAACTGGAGACGGCGCTGCGGCCCGCGCGCGCGCTGAAAGCTTCCCAGATCTACCCCATCGTAGCGGCGGCGCCGCCGGACGAGGTTCTGTTCCTGCTGTGCCACTCGGAACTCAAGCCGGTCCGGGAACGATTGCGGAGCCACTTCCAGAAGTACGTACCCATCGTCCAGGAAATCACGCCGGAGGAATGGGCCGCGCTGGAAGGCAAACCCGGCACGCCCCGCCACGAGAAGGCGCGAGAAGCTCTGATTACCGAGCGCCTGGACCGGCGCCCGCGGAAAGCTCCTGCGGAGGAGCCCCCGCCCGCACCTCCCGTGGTGGACACGGCCGCCGGGCGACGGCCGAGGTAGCGGCGCGGCGGTGGCGTGATCTTGTCGCCGAATCGCCCGCAGACACGGGAGTGGGTCGGTTTCCGAGTGGCCGACTAGCGCCAGTACGTGCGGGACACGCACATCTAAAACGCATCACGCGCAGAGGGTCTTGCGGGCGAATGACGGGGCGCTGGGAAAACGATCACTATCTCGGAAACGGCTCGTTGAGCCTTCCACCGCCCTACAGCATCGCCAGTGGGGCATCGTGGTCCGGCGCGGGGAAGGCGCGGTCGATGGCGGCGATGTCTTCGGGCGAAAGCGTCCAGCCCGCGCCGCCCGCATTTTCTCGCGTGTGCTCGGGGTTGCCGGCTTTCGGAATCGTAAAGACGTGCGGGAATCGCGTCAGGAAGTTGAGGATGACTTGGCGGACCGTGCGGCCGTTTCGCCGCGCCACCTCCACCAGCGCCTTTCCCTGGGGGGAATCGAGGCGCGGGAAGGCGTCGTGTCCGAAGGGCGAATAGGCCACTACCGCGATTCCACGCTCAGCGCAGTACGGCAGCAGCTTGCGCTCGATGCCGCGCTCTCGCAGATGGTATAGGACTTGGTTGGATGCGAGCTTGTAGTTGCGCAGCGCCGCTTGGGCGGCCGCCACTTGCAAAACATCGAAGTTGCTGACCCCGGTGAAACGGATCTGGCGCTCGTCGATCAGGCGGCTCATGGCGCGCATGGTCTCGGCGATCGGATGGCTGCTCTCCCAGTGCAGGAGATACAGGTCGAGGTGGTCCGTACCGAGTCTCGCGAGGCTGCGCTCGCACGCGCGCAGGACGCCTTCATAGTTAGCGTGGGACGGCAGAACTTTGCTGACCAGGAAGATCTTGTCGCGCTGTCCGGCAACGGCCTCGCCGGTGAGCTGCTCGGCCCTGCCATCGCCGTACATCTCCGCGGCGTCGATGTGCGTGAGGCCGAGATCGATGCCGGTCCGCAGGGCTTCCACCGCGCGCCTTTCGCTCGCCCGCGAGCCTTCGATCATCCAGGTGCCTTGTCCGACGACAGGAACCTCTACGCCGGTCCAGCCAAAGAGACGTTTGGTCACGACGCCATTATCGCGCGGTTAGCGCGAGGCCGATTGACAGTCGGCTGCAGGATGACAACCTGTCTCACACGGCCCGCTGAGTGTTTCTCTGGTTCAGCGCCACGGGATAGATCCGGCCTGGTTTTTCCCCTTCAGCAAAAACTCCTTTCGGCAGATCCAGGTCCGTTATTCCGCTTCGGAAGGCGCAGCCTTATATAATCCAAGAAGCGGCGTACTTTCGACCGGTATGCCCAGGGAGGTCTCAATATTATGGCGGCCATCCGATTCACGGTCAATGGAAAGGCAACGAGCGTAGACACGGAGCCCGAGCGCTCCTTGCTGGAGGTGCTTCGGGAAGACCTGGGGTTGACGGGAACGAAATATGGCTGCGGTGAAGCCGAATGCGGCGCCTGCACCGTGCTTCTCGATAACCAGGCGGTCTTCTCCTGCGTAACCCCGGTGCGAGAGGCCCAGGGCCGCAAGATCACCACCATCGAAGGCCTCGCGGCGGGCGAAAGGCTGCACCCCGTTCAGCAGGCGTTCCTCGATGAGGGCGCCATGCAGTGCGGGTACTGCACTCCGGGCATGGTTCTGCGCACCGTGGCGCTGCTGGAGAGTCATCCAAAGCCTTCGGATGCGCAAATCGTCGAAGGACTGAACAGCAACCTGTGCCGCTGTTCCGGATTCCTCCGGATCCTGGCGGCGGTGCGGCGCGCCGCTGCGTCCGCGGACCAGAGAGGCTAGGAGCGACGGCCATGGCGAATCATGCTCATCTTTCGGAACGGGTCGCGGTGAACCGCCGGGAGTTTTTCGAGATGGCGGGCGCGGGTCTCCTGATCGTGGCGGCGCCGCCGCTCTCCGAAGCCCAGCGGGTGGACGGCGGGGCTGGCGTCCTCGAAAGCCGCCTGCACATCGGGGAAGACGGCTTTGTCACCATCCTGACCGGCAAAATCGAGGAGGGCCAAGGCGCGCTGACGGAGCTGGCCATGGCTGCGGCGGAAGAACTGCGCGTGCCTGTCGGCCGCGTGCGGATGCTCATGGGGGATACGGACCAATCGCCGAACGATGGGACCACGGCGGGCAGCGGCACCACGCCCCGGACAGCTCCCCTGATTCGGACGGCGGCGGCGGCGGCGCGCGGGTTGCTGCTGGCGGCGGCCGGCCGGCAATGGGGCGTGGATAGCGCGCGGCTCGAAGTGCGCGAGGGAGTGGTGACGAATGCGGGCCGGACCTACGGTTACGCCGAACTGGCGCGCTCGCCCGAACTGGCGGCGGCCTACAAGAGCGCGTTGCCGGCGGGCGCATCCGTCGCCAGCGCCAAGGACTGGCAGGTTTTGGGAACGCCTCGCGTGCGGGTAGACGGCCGCGACATCGTCACCGGCGCGCATCGCTATCCGCGCGATATCGTGCGGACCGGCATGCTCTACGGCGCGGTGCTGCGGGCGCCCTCTTACGGGGCGACGCTGGCGAGCGTGGACCTCTCCGCGGCGCGCAAGATGCCGGGCGTGACCGCGGTGCGCGACGGCGGCTTCGTGGGATGCGCCGCGCCCACCAGTTTCGCCGCTCGCAAGGCTTTGGAAGCGATATCGTCCACGGCCCAGTGGAAAATCGTCGAGCAGCCATCGAGCGACACGATCTTCGACTACCTGAAGCAACACGCGCAGGAGCAAGGACGCCCTCAGGGTCAGACCAAGGGATCGCCGGAGCAGGCTCTGGGGGAGGCGCGGAAAAGGCTGAAAGCAACGTACCGGGCCGCTTACATCCAACATGCTCCCTTGGAGCCTCGCGCCGCGGTGGCGGAATGGCAGGGCGATCGCCTGACGGTATGGACCGGGACCAGCAATCCCTTCAGCGTCCGCCAGCAGGTTGCCGATGCCGTCCGCATGGCGCAGGAGCGTGTGCGCATCATCGTTCCTCACTTTGGCGGAGGCTTTGGCGGCAAACACACGGGCGAAGCGGCCACCGAGGCGGCTCGCCTGGCGAAGGAAGCCGGCCGGCCGGTAGCAGTGCAGTGGACGCGCGCCGAAGAGTTCATGTGGGCGTACTTTCGCCCGGCGGCGCTGATCGAAGTGGAGGCCGGGCTGGACGCGGAAAACTCGCTTGCCGCCTGGGATTTCACCAATTACAACTCGGGATCTTCGGCTCTGAACACCCCGTACCGCATCGCCAACACGCGGGAGCGGTCCATCGGATCGGATTCCCCGCTCAGGCAAAGCTCATACCGGTGTCTGGCCGCGACGGCCAACAACTTTGCGCGGGAGGCGTTCACCGACGAGTTGGCGGAAGCGGCGGGCAAGGACCCGCTGGAGTTCCGGCTCGCCCACCTGGATAACGAGAGGATCAAGAACGTCCTGACCGCGGCCGCCGATCGGTTCCGCTGGGCGGAACGCCGGAAGAACCGCCGGCCCGGCGCGGGCATCGGCCTGTCGTGCGGAACCGAGAAGAATTCGGTGGTGGCGGCCTGCTGCGAGGTGGAGGTAGATCGGAGCGGCTCTCCGAGGCTCCTCGAAATCGTCCAGGCTTTCGAATGCGGGGCGATCCTGAATCCGGCCGGCTTGCGGTCTCAGGTGGAAGGCGCGCTCATGATGGGCCTCGGCGCTGCGCTGCGCGAGGGGATTCAGTTCAAGGACGGGCGGATCACCAACGGCAATTTCGGCGCGTACCGCGTGCCGCGGTTCCACGATGTCCCCAAAGCGGATGTGATCCTGCTGGACCGCAAGGACCTGGAGTCGGCGGGCGCGGGTGAGACGCCCATCATCGCCATCGCGCCGGCCATCGCCAACGCGGTGTTCGACGCGACGGGAAAACGGGTGCGCTCCATGCCCATCCGTGTTCCAGCGGGCCTTTGACGGGCAACCCAGGCTCACAGGACTGAAAAGCTGTCGGCAGCGGGACGGGGGGCGCCCCCACGCGGACCAGGCATAGGCGTTTAACCGATCCAGTCCCTGGCTCAGGTTTGGTTACAACTTCCCGGAGCGCCGTGCGGGGAGCGTTGATGCTCGGCGGGCCAGTTCTACGCGTCGGGGACTATACAGCCAAGTGGCTTTGCCGTACTACGGCCTTGTCGTGCGCGACCTCTCGAACTTCATCTCGCGTTGCAGCCCGCGATTTCTGGGTTGCTCGGAGAGAGAAGGTGCGTGCCAGCCTCGATCCAAAAGAATGAGGCGGAATTCACTCCGTGTCGCCGATCGGCAGAGCCAATCTGAGACCGAGATTACTTAGACTGTATGTTATCTCACTCCAACCCCAACATTCTTCGACGTTTTGAGCAAACGAGCCTCCATGCATGCGAAAGCTTCCTGCGTTAACGGTTAGCTCGTTCACATTCCCGAGGATGTCGTAGAGGCCCCAATCGTTCGGCTTCTTTTGCCCTACAGGATGAACTGCGTTACCCGAGTTACCTCTATGCCAGGCTAAGTCGTCGACCCGCGGCTTCATCGCGTCAAATGTATCTTTGCCCGCTTTGGCGGCATATGACCATTGTTCGGAGGTTGGGAAAACAAAGTGCTTTCCGGTTTTGGCATTTAATTTGTCAATAAACGTCTCGCACTCTTTCCATGTCATTCCTGCTACGGGATAATGTGGACCGAGATTCACCAATGGCCCCGTTCCCATGACAGTCTGCCACTGTTCTTGAGTGATCTCGTACTTACCCAGATAGAAAGACTGAACGTCGACTTGGCGACCCAGGTCCATGAAGTTGCCCGCGGGAATTAGTACCAACTCTATCTTTACGCCTTCACCTATGTCCACGGAAATCTCTGGCTTCTTGTTTGTTGAGGTTTCTCCTGCTCGCGCCAGTTCTGCAAGACAACAGGAGAGAATGGCGACAAGAACAATACTGCAGCTATGGAGGCACCCGTTCTTGGAGGAACGCATTACTTGGCTCCTGTCAATCAACATGACCTCATCCGGGATCAGCTTCTTAGCCTCCCGGCCGTTGACTGTATATCCGGAATTTCCTTTTGGAGTTCCAGCACGGTTTGGTATACAGTCAGGCGCCCGTCTTTGATCTCCACGAACTGCATTTCTCCTTCGAAGGCGCCCTTGGCTCCACCCCCGTGGCCTCTCCGCTTTCCAGACCCCCGGCCCTCGGCGAAGCAAGTCGCCTAGTTGCGGGACGCCTATCGGCGGCATGACTTAATCATAGCAAGCAGATCAAGCAGATAGGCCAGGGAACCTAAAAAGCGCATGCTTCCGAACGCCAATTGGGCGGGAAACGCCCGAGCCGTAGATGTCAGGAGGCGGGACGCGAGTTGGAAGTCCGGTTCTGGGAGTTGGAACGAGACACGGTCCCGGGCTCCTGGAGACCTGCTGACCGCTCCTTGCCAGGGCACCCTCTGGACCGGGCGCTGAAGGGACGGCGTCTCGTGACGGCCCAAAGAACGCCGCCTAAGAGGACGGCGGCAGGGCCGAAAGGCCTGATCCCACCTGGCTGACCCCAGCTGCCGCGGCGGCCTCCGGCGGTGCTATACTCGCGAATCTGTACTCACGGGGGGGTATGTCGAACATTCTGATACGGAAGCCACTGGACACGCTCCTGATGGAGTCGAAACAGGAAGGCGCGCATACGCTCAAGCGCGCGCTGAGCGCCCTGAACCTGATCGCGCTGGGGATCGGCGCGATCGTCGGAGCGGGGATCTTCGTGCTCACCGGCTCGGCGGCGGCGCAGTACGCCGGGCCGGCCATCGTCCTCTCCTTCGTTCTCGCGGGCGTCGGGTGCGTATTCGCCGGGTTGTGTTACGCGGAGTTCGCGTCGCTGATTCCCATCGCCGGGTCGGCGTACACCTACGGCTACGCCACGCTGGGCGAGCTTTTCGCCTGGATCATCGGATGGGACCTCATCTTGGAATACGCTTTCGGCGCGGCGACCGTGGCCTCCGGCTGGAGCGCCAACGTTTTCCAGCTGATCCAGCGCCTGGGAATTTACCTGCCGCCGCGGCTCATGGCGACGCCTGGAACGGACATGGTGCAATACCAGGGCCTGTGGAGAGTGGCAAGCACGATCAGGGCCGAGGCGGCCGGCAAGGGAATCGACTTGACGACGCTGCCGCACGTCACCGGCGCGTTCAACCTGGTGGCGTTTCTGGCGATTTGCCTCGTGACCCTGGTGCTGGTGATCGGCATCCAGGAATCGGCCACGGTGAATACGGTCATCGTGTTCATCAAGGTGGGCACGGTGCTGGTATTCATCGCCGTGGCCGCAAGCTACCTGATTTCGCATCCGGAAGTGGCGGCCGCCAACTGGCATCCTTTCATCCCGCCGAACCTGGGCGCGTTCGGCAAGTTCGGATACTCGGGCATCGGGCGCGGCGCGGCAGTGATCTTCTTCGCGTACATCGGCTTCGACGCCGTTTCGACGGCCGCGCAGGAAGCCAGGAACCCGCAGAAAGACATGCCCATGGGGATTCTGGGATCGCTGGCCATCTGTACGGTGCTCTACATCGTGACGGCGGGCCTGCTCACCGGCGTCACCAACTACAAGACGCTCAATGTGGCGGCTCCGGTGGCGCTGGGGATGGCGGCCACCGGCGTGCGCTGGGGCGAGTACCTGGTGCTGATCGGCACCATCTTCGGGCTCAGCACCGTGATGCTGGTGATGCTTCTCGGCCAGTCCCGCGTGTTCTATTCCATGTCGCGCGACGGTCTGCTGCCCGAATGGGCGGGGAGGGTGCATCCCAGGTTCCGCACGCCGTACATTTCTTCCATCACGGTGGGGCTGTTCGTAGCGATTTTCGCTTCCTTGATTCCGATTGGCATTCTGGGAGAGTTGGTCAGCATAGGAACCCTGCTGGCTTTTGTGATCGTGTGCGCCGGCGTGTGGATTCTGCGGCGCAAGCAGCCCGATCTGCCGCGGCCATTCGCTACTCCCCTGGTGCCGCTGGTCCCGATTCTGGGGATCCTGGTATCGCTCTACCTGATGGCGAGCCTCCCCAGGGACACCTGGCTGCGGCTAATCGTCTGGCTGGTAATCGGGCTGGCGATCTACTTCGGCTACGGACGGCATCACAGCAAGGTGGCGGCGGCGCGGAAGTAAGGAGGCTCTTGCAACGAGGCGCCCCGCGCCTTTCGCTTGCGCGCTACAGCCGCACGATCTTGTCCGAGCTGATTCCCTTCAGCGCGTTGCGCGTATCCACAATCAGGCGCGCTCGCTCCACCAGCGCCTGGTAGTCGAATGTCGAGTGGTCGGTCACGATCACCACGCAATCGGCGGCGGCGGCGGCATCCTCGGGCAGCGCTTCGAGGTCCAGGCCATCCAGGCGCAACGCGGGCACGCGCGGATCGCTGTAACTCATCACCGCCCCGCGGCGCCGCAACAGAAGAATCACGTCCAGCGCCGGAGACTCGCGCATATCGTCGATGTCGCGCTTGTAAGCCACGCCCATGACATGAACCCGCGATCCCTTCACCGGCTTGCCCACGTCGTTCAGGGCGTTCTGCACCTTGTCCGCCACAAAATGCGGCATCTGCCCGTTGATGTACCCCGCTAGTTCGATGAACCGCGCTTCGATGCCCGCCTGTTTCGTCTTCCACGACAGGTAAAACGGATCGATGGGAATGCAGTGCCCGCCCAGGCCGGGGCCGGGATAGAACGGCATGAACCCGAAAGGCTTGGTGGCCGCCGCGTCGATCACCTCCCACACGTTGATCCCTATACGGTCGCACATCAACGCCATCTCGTTCGCCAGCCCGATGTTGATCATGCGGAAGGTGTTCTCCAGCAGTTTCACCATCTCCGCCACTTGCGTGGAGCTCACCGGGACCACGCGCTCCAGGGCTTGCGAGTAGAACAACCGGCCCATTTCCGTGCATGCCGCCGTGCAGCCGCCCACTACTTTGGGAATATTCGCCGTCTGGTATTTTGGATTGCCCGGGTCCACGCGCTCCGGCGAGAAGCACAGGAAGAAATCCCGCCCCACCTCCAGCCCCGGCCTGGATAGCATGGGCAGCACCAGCTCTTCCGTGGTTCCCGGGTAGGTGGTCGATTCCAGAATTACCAGCATCCCCGCGTGAAAGTGCGCAGCCACCTCCTGGCAGGACGACACGATGTAGCTCATGTCCGGGTCCTTGGTCTTGCGCAAGGGCGTGGGCACGCAGATGTTGATGGTGTCGAGCTCCCGAACCGCCGAGAAACCCGTCGTGGCCCGCAGCCTCCCTGCGTTCACCAGCGGCGCCAGCGCGGAACTCGGGATGTCGCCCACGTAGGATTCGCCGGCATTGACGCGCTCCACCTTCTGCTCGCTGACGTCGATCCCCGTGACGGAAAAGCCCGCCTTGGCGAACTCCACCGCCAGGGGCAGGCCCACGTACCCCAGCCCCACCACGCCGACGCGGGCGCGGCGCGTCCCAATCTTCTCCTTCAACAAGGTGGCCGTCGCTTCACTCCCTGCCGCTGTTTCCTGCATTTCCGTCTATTCTCTCACGCCAGGAATACGCCCTCGGCGATCAGAACCGCGGGGCCGGTGAGATAGGCGCTCTCGTCCAGGCGGATATCGAGCGGCCCGGCGGGCGTCAGCACGCGCACCGGGGACGTCGCCCAACCGCGCAACACGGCCATGGCCGCCGCGCCCGTGGACCCGGTTCCCGAACTCATGGTCTCGCCCGCGCCGCGCTCCCAGAAACGGACCTCGATGGCGCGTTCGTCCAGCGGCCTGACGAAAGACACATTCGTGCGATCGGGGAAATGCGGGTGCGACTCGATTTCCGCGCCCATGGCGCGCCAGTCGAAATCGAAGTCCGCCACCGGAACGGCGCATTGCGGGTTGCCCACGCGCAATAGGGTGACCTCTCGGGAACCCGCGCCCAGCGGCAGCGGGAAACTCGCGGCTACGACCTCCGGCCGGCCCATATCCATCTCAAATTCGTACTCCAGGCCCGCGCTCCGCAGCCGGCGCAGGGTCTTGACGCCGGCTCCCGTGCGGATGCGCGCCACGTCGCCGGCATGGCCGTGCTCCACGAGGAATGCCGCCGCGCAACGCGTTCCGTTGCCCGAGATTTCAGCCGTGCTGCCGTCGGAATTGTAGATCTGGATCGAACCGTCGGCTTCCGCGTCGGCGGGCGATACCAGGATCCAGCCATCCGCGCCCACTCCGGCGTGGCGGTCGCAAATCGCGCGGGCCAAGGCGGCGCGGTCGGGGCGCTCTCCCGGCCGCGGGGCGTCGCGCTCCCAGGTCAGCAAAAAATCGTTCCGGGCGCCGTGCGCCTTGGTGAACGGGACCTTCATTTGGCGGCCGGCTCCGGCGCGACTTCCACCGCCGCGCCGTAAGCCAGAACCTCGGTGACGCCGTTCATGCTCTCGGTGGCGTCGTAGCGCGCGCCGACGATCGCGTTGGCGCCCAGGTCCGCGGCGCACCGGATCGTGATTTCGAAGGCGTCGTTCCGTGTCCGCTCGCAGAGGTTGCCGAACAGCGGGATGTTGCCGCCAATCGGCGTCTGTAGGCCCGCCCCCATCGCGCCCACGATGGAGCGCGAGCGCACCCCGATGCCCCGGACCACGCCGAGGTTGCGCTGGACGCGGTAGCCGGGAAGATCGAAAGCCGTCGTTACGTTTTCATGAGGGACCATGCGGTCCTCCTGTGCGCCGGTAGATCTTGATCACCGGCTGTCCTTTCTCGGCGATGGTCGTTTCCAGATCGTAGCGCATTCCGTAGCGCGCCGCGCGTTCGATGGCGGAATCGACGGGGTCCCCGGCCATGACCACGGCCCACTCCTGCCACAGGAAAAGCTCGGGGCGCGTCACGGCCGCCAGCCACGGCAGGCCGTTGTCGCCCGTGAAGGTTTCGCGAAACGGGATACCCGCGCGGCGATAGATGCCCGCCATGTCCCCGAACGACGTGAGGATGCCCGAGCCGCGCTCGTAGTTCGCTTTCAGATACGCCGCCGCCGCGCGCGTCCACGCCCGGCGCCCTTGGGAGTTGACGAGCGATTCCTCGAAGGTGATCCAGTCGCTGGGCCGCGGATGGAGCAGCCACGGAACCGCTCCACCCGCGACGACCAGAGCCGCCACGACGGCGCGCGCCCGCAGCGGCGCCAGCGTCGCCAGCGCGCCCGCGGCCAACGCCAGCAAAGGCAGCGCCGCCAGCCCGAAGCGGGTGTTGTAGTACGTGTTCGGCCACAGCGTCGGCACGAAAATCGGGCTGTCCCCGGAGTGCAGGCTCGCGATGTAGAACACCCCCGGAAGGGCCAGCAGCAGGAGTGGCCAGAAAGCCCGCCGGAAAAGCGCCGCCACCGCTCCCGCCATGGCCAGGATCGTCAGGCCGGAACCGGCGATCAGCCGCGCCGCCGTGCGGTACTGCAGCCAGGCGAGCGCCCAGTTATGCTGCCCCGGATAATACCGGCCTCCCTGAATCGCCCGCGCCGAATACGGCCCCCGGTAGAACGCCAGCGCATCGCCGTAATACCAGCGGTTGTGGATGAGCCAATAGAGCGGCCCCGCGCCCGCTAGGGCGCAGAACAGCAGCGTCACCGCGACCCGCCGCCGACTGGCCGCGAAGAAGAAATACGCGGCTACGAAGGGGAGCAGAAACCAGCCGTCGTAACGCGCCAGCGTGCCCGCGCAGGCGGCCATCCCCGCCCCGCACACCGCGCCCCAGCCCTGCGTTTGGCGAAAGCGCACCGTGAAGTACAGCAAGGCCGCCAGCGCCGCCGTGAAGACCGATTCCATCATGGGGATGGATTGCAGGTACATCATGTTCGGATTGAGAGCGAACAGCGCCACGCAAGCCACCGCGGCCGACTGGGACCCGAAAATCCGGCGCGCCGCCGCGAACAGGAACAGTCCCGCCGCCACGAAGCAGGCCGCGGGCGGAATCGATCCGGCCAGGCCCGTGCGCCACAGCCAGTCGTTGCACACCAGAGGCAGCAGGAGGAAGTGCAGCAGCGGCAGCCACACCGTGCCGATCTGCTCATAGCCCGGCGTCTGGGAATCCGCCACGCGCCGCGCAATATCGAGATGCGCCTCCGCGTCGCCCCAGTAGAGCGTCCAGCCCTGCCCGTAGACGAACCACACGGCGGCGGCGCTCCACAGCGCCAGCGCGATGCCTATCCAGACGATAGTCCGCCCCGCCGCTGTTCCCAATTGCGATTTCCCGGTCACGCTACTTACCATGTCATGCGGTGGGACAGGCCATCGCTTTTTGTGGCCTGTCAGGCCCTCCCCCACAAGCCCGTCCCACAAGGCGCCAGCCCCACGGTCCTCCGCCGCCTCTGCTGCCCAAACTCCGCCAGCGGCGCAAGCTCACAACTCACAGCCAGACCAACCCTTATTCTTCTCCGCGTTGTCTCCGCGTCTCCGTGTCTCAGCGGTGAGATTCTGGTCGCTAGAACACCGTGCAGTTCTTGAACTCCAGGTACCGCGCCTCGATCTCGTCCCGCGTCAGCGTGCGGAACCGGTCCACGCCAAACCGTTCGCAGCAGAAACTGCCCATCACCGATCCATGGATCACGGCGCGCCTCAGTTCCTCGAAATCCGCTTCGCCGCCCTTCGGTGCCGACCCGCGCCCGGCGAGGTAGCCTGCGAACCCGCCCGCGAAGCAATCTCCGGCGCCGGTGGGATCGAAGACGTCTTCCAGCAGGTATCCCGGCGCCATGAACTGCCGCGGCGCCCCCTGGGCACGGGAGAACAATACGGCGCCGTGCTCGCCGCGTTTGATCGCCAGCGTGCGCGGACCCATTTCGAGGATTCTGGCGGCCGCGCGGCGCAGGTTATGCTCGCCGGAGAGCAGCCGCGCCTCCGAGTCGTTGATCAGCAGGAAGTCCCACTCCCGGAGGGTGTCCAGCAGATCCGCGCGGGCGCTATCGATCCAATAGTTCATGGTGTCGCCGCCGGCCAGCTTCACGGCGGTCATCTGCGCGCGCACGTTCTTTTGCAGGGCGGGCTGAATATTTCCGAGCAACAGGTACGGTTCGGAGCGGTAGGAATCGGGCAGCGCCGGATGGAAACCGGCGAACACGTTAAGGTCGGTGCGCAGCGTGGTGCGGTCGTTCATGTCGGCCGAGTACACGCCCGACCAGAAGAACGTCTTGCCGCCCGCGACGCGCTCCAGGCCGGCCAGATCGATCTGGCGCGAGACCAGAAAGTCGGCGTCCTCCGGCGCGAAGTCGTCTCCCACCACGGCCACGATTTTCACCGGAGTGAAATAGCTGGCCGCCAGGGCGATGTAGGTGGCGGCCCCGCCCAGCATGCGGTCCACTTTCCCATGCGGCGTCTCCACGCCGTCATACGCCACGGAGCCGACTACGACAAGGGCCATGTAAGAGAAGATTGTATCAACCGGCCCCTACTCGCCGTCCGGGAAGATAATGCGGGCGAGGTCTTCATCTTTCCGCGGGCGGGAGGCGTTCCACCAGCCGAAAGCGAGCGCCGCCGCGCCGAGCGACCAGGCCAAGACAACGATCGCATCGAGCGCATGGCGGAACGCGACTGCGACCATGCAGGCGCCCGTGCGGACCATCCAGCCATACAGCGTCGATTTCTTCACCGGCCCCTTGCGAGCGATCGCCACGGAGCGCCCCAGCAAGAACGCGCACCCCACGCCGATCAGCCCCAGCGTCACGCGCAGAAACTCGATCGAAGCAGGCATCTACTTCAACATGCGTCACGCTGAGATGGAATGCAAGCCGGAGGATGGGTGTGCGACATGAATGGGTAGAAGGTCCGCGGCCTTTGTTTTCCCCCCATAGCCGCCGCGCTCGCCGGCATCAGCCCAGGTAATCGAACAGGCTGCGAGTCGGCAGACTCGCCCGCATCTGGAATGCCGCCTGCAGTTGGGTGTTGGCCTGGGACAGAGTCAGTGCGGCCGACGCAACGTCGGCATCCTGCGTCTGGCTCAACTGAGTTTGCAGTTGGGTGTCGTAAGCGCCGGCGTAACTCTGGGCGTCTTGGATGCGCCGCTCCACTGTGCCATAGAAGGCCTCGGCGGAGTTCAAGCGGACGGAAGCTTGTTGGATGGATGAGGCCGCGGTGGCAACGTCGTCCGAAGTGCCTGTTTGAAGGGCTGTCTGGAGGGCGCTCAAAGCGGCGAAGACGTTGTCCGGCGCGAAGGAGCCGTCGGGATTGCGGCTGTCGAAGATCGCCTGCGCCGTCATGGAAGAGGGAAAGGCCCCGCCCGCGGGATCCTCGATTTGCCGCGTGGCGGACGCAGTCGAGAGTTCGTCTACGCCGTCGGCGGCCGCCGGATCGAGTTGATAGCTGGGGCTTGTGTCCAGATCGCCGCTGAAAATGTAGTGGCCCGCGACCATGGTCTGACTGCAGGAGACCATTTCTTGTTGCAGGGATTGAACCTCGCTGGCCAGCGCCTGGCGGCCGGAGGCGTCGAGGGTGTCGCTGGCGCCTTCGGTGGCGAGCGTCTGCGCGCGGTCCATGAGTTTGATGGCGTTGGCCAGGGTGGAATCGGCGGTGTCCGCATCGGTTTGGGCCAGCCCGAGATTAGACTGGATCTGCGTATTGCGCTGTTGCTCGGCGCGAAGTTGCAGCAGGGGCTCGATCGAATCGGGCGCGTCCGAGGCGACCTCGATCTTCTTCCCGGAGGAGACCTGCCGGCTGGCCTCCGCGATCCGGTCCTGGATGCGCTCCACATTGACGAGAAACAGCTCCGAGGCTCCGTCCAGATTGGCCGTCATCTTGGCTCCTTATGTTTGCAGCATGTTGATCGTATCCAGCGTGATCTGATCCAGTTGCGCGATCAGCCGCGCCGTCGCCTCGTAGGCGCGTTGGAACTCGACCACCGTCAGCGCCTCCTCGTCGAGCGACACGCCCGACATCTGCTGGCGAATGCTTTGCGCCTGCGCCACAGCCGATTGCTGAACCTGCTGCCGATCCTGGGCCGTACTCAACGCGGACCCGACGCGGGAGGCCATCTGCCCATAAAATTCAATGAAGCTGGCGCCGTCGATCTCGTCGGCGGCCGTTCGCGGGCTTGCCAAATTGGCAAGCTGAAGCGGAATGCCGTTGGATACCTCCGGAGGTCCGGGATCGATGGCCGCAAGCTGGCCGGCGGTCACGGCCGGGTCCACGGCAAGCGTGGAAGCCGCGGCCGTGGGCCGCGCGGCGTCGTAGGTGAACAGCGGCACGCCCGGCGCGGCGGGCGGTCCGTCGGAAATATTGCCCGAGGTCAGGATCTGGTTCACGCAATCGGCGAACTGCTTGGCCATCGCATTCAAGTCGCCGGCCTGATAGGCGTTGCCGCGAAAGGAAGGCAGCGCGTTGTTGCACAGATCTACTAACGCGCCCAACTGCCCGCCTCCAATTCGGGACGTGATGTCGCCGGCGCCGCCCGAGAGGATCTGGGCGCTGGGCGGCGCGCCGGCGACGGTGGGAGGAGGAATCGTGGGCGTGGCGAAATCGGAACTGAGCTGGTACTGTTGAGCCCCGATAACCAGGGGAATCTGGCCGTTGATCAGCACTTCCAGGGAGCCGTCGCTCTGCCGTGTTGCGGTGATATCGGCGTACTGGGACAATTGCTCGAGGGTCGCATTGACCTGCGCGTCCAGGCCGGCGTCGTTTTGTCCCCCCTGGATGGATTGGCCGTTATAATTCACGAGCTTGGCCGCCAACTGATTGATCTGGTTCACGGTTTGCCCCAACTGCGTTTCCAGGTCCTGGGCGGCGCTATCCAACTGGGAGGCCGTTTGCTGGAACGCCTGAGCCACGTCCGTGGCGCGGTCGATCACCGCCTGCCGGGCGTTCGCGTCGGTGGGGCTTTGCCCCCAGGCGGAAAACGCCTGGTACAGGTTGCTCAGCGCATTCGACAGTCCGGCCCCCTCCGAGACATCGAAGATAGATTGCAAGGTCGTGAGGCTGTCCACGTTCTGGCTGGCCTCCCCGAGCAACGACGTCGGCTGCCGTACCGCTTGTTCGGCGTACTCGTTACGCGCGCTTACGACTTCTCCGGCGCTAACCCCTCCCGGGATGCCCGAAGCGGGGTCGAAGGGCATGGCTTCCAGAAGTTGGGTCTGCTTGGCGTAGCCCGGAGTCGAGGCGTTGGTCACGTTGTTCTGGGTCACCGCCAACGCCTGGGTGAACGCGTCCAGCGCCCCGCCCGCACTCCGTAGCGAAGAGAAGAGGTCGATCACAGCGCTCTATCCCCGCATGCAAACCCGCCGGCCGCGCGGCGCGGGAGCGGGAACGCCGCCGGCGTCGTATCCCGCTGTCATGGCGGCCAAGATCCGGCCCCATCGGGCGTGATAATCTGCGGCCCCTCCCAGCAGGCTGGCGGCGCGCCGAAGTGCGGCTCGTAGCTGTACGGCTTCTTCGAAAGCCGAAGGGTGAACCGTGGCTCCACGCCCACCGGCGCGCCATGACGCCATCCGGGAAATGGCCGTTTCAAGCGCGGCCGAACACCGGTCCAGCGCCGCCGGCGACGGCGCGCGCAGCAGGTCACACGCCCCCTGGACGTCGGAACGCGTGGCCTCGAGGATCTTCGTGTCGTCCTCTGTGCGCATACCCAATCCCCCCGGCCGGCTCCTCTGCTACTGTCCCACCCCGCTCAACGCCTCCGAAACCATGGCCCGGCTCGTGGCGGCGGAGTCGGACCGGTAACCGCCGCTTTGGTAGAGCGCGGCCAGCGTCTGCACGCGGCTGGTCCGGTCCGCTCCATACGCCGATATCGCCCGCGCCAGTTGACCCAGCGCGGCGGAGAATTCCACCCGGTCTCCGCCGCCGGCGGCGCTGGAAGGCTCAGAGGCGCTGCGCTGGCGCTCCGTCTCCCGGGTCTCCTCGGTCCGCCGGGACCCGGCCGCCGCGAGGTTCGTCAGATTTTGATCGGGAATCTTCATATGGCTTGCCGCTTGTCTTATCGGCTGAATTCCGCCCGGCTTTAGCTCCCGGCGGGTTTCCTCTAAAGTATTGCGGCCTTCCGTCGATTGTCCCTGTGATCGCCATGGAAGCCCAGCGCGTGCTCTGGATAGCCGCCACGTCGCGATGGGCGGCGGATATGCCCCCCCGCCCAGGCGCCTGGCACGTGGAGAGCCTCTCGGTGGGCGCGGCGCTCCAGCAGTTGCGCTGCGTCGCCTATGACGCCGTCGTGCTCGATCTTCCGATTCCCGATTGGACCCCGGACGAGATTCTCGAGCAAGCCCGGCGGTCGGCTCCCGGGATTCCGGTGTTGATACGCGACCCCCAAGCCACGCTGGCCGACGCGGTACGCCTGGCGCGTCTGGGCGCCGAGCAGTTCCTGGCCTTGGGCGAGCCGCCGTGGCCTCTGATCCACCAAGCCATCGGCAAGCGGCGCTCCCAGGCCCTCCTGGGCCTGGCGCAGCCTGGCGCGGGTGAAAGCTGGAGACGGTTCCTGATCGGGGACAGCCAGCCCATGCGCGACGTGTGCCACATCATCCGCATGGTCGGCGGCCGCCGCGCGACGGTGCTCATCACCGGGGAGACCGGCGCCGGCAAGGAGATGGCCGCGCGTGCGTTGCACATGGCCGGCCCCCGCTCCCGCGGCCAGTTCGTGGCCGTCAATTGCAGCGCTCTTCCGGAGAACCTGATGGAAGACGAGCTCTTCGGCCACGTCCGGGGGGCCTTTACCGGAGCCACGCAGAATCGTGTAGGCCGCTTCGAGCAAGCGCACGGCGGCGTCCTATTCCTGGACGAAATCGGAGAGCTTCCTCACGAGTTGCAAGCCAAGCTGCTCCGCGTGCTCCAGGAGCGCGAGTTTCAACGGCTGGGCAGCTCGGAGACCGTGCGGGTGGACGTTCGCGTGATCGCCGCCGCCAACTGCGCCTTGGCGGAGAGGATCGCCCAGAGGAGATTCCGCGAGGACCTCTACTACCGGCTCAACGTGGTTCCGATCCACATGCCGCCCTTGCGCGACCGGCGGGAAGACATACCGGCGCTGGCGGCCCATTTCGTGGAGAAAGTGTGCCGGGCGGAGGAAGTGGCGCCCAAACGCCTGGCCGCGGAAGCCGCCGAGAGGCTGTGCCGGCGTCCCTGGCCTGGCAATGTCCGGCAATTGGAAAACGCCGTCGAAATGGCCGTCGCCCTAAGCGGAGACCGCCCGGTCCTTGCGGAACCCGATTTCCCGATGACCCCCGGCGAACCGCCCGGGCTGGCCATCCTGCCGGCGGCCCCTTGCGTTTCGGTGCCCGACAGCGGCCTCGATTTCGAGCGCATCCTGGCCGGAATCGAGCGTAGCATCCTGGACCAGGCGTTGCGCATGACCGGTGGCAACAAGAAAGCCGCGGCCGACATGCTGCGGCTGAAGCGCACCACCCTCTCGGCGAAGATCAGAAGCCTGGAATCCGTGGCGGCGTGCGCCTGACCGAGTAGCGCCTCTTCCAGTTCCTTGCGCGTGGCGCCGCCACTTGGGACATTTTTCCGCTGCGGCGCTGTACTAGAATGATGGACAAGGTGAATCGTATTCAGGTATGGCTAGACGCGTGGATCCGCCCCAGCGGCCGAGACATCTCGAGGTCCTGAACTCCATCGTGCGCGCCTATATCCAGACGGGCGAGCCGGTGGGGTCGCGGTACCTTTCCACGCGCTGCGACCGGCCCCTGAGTCCGGCTACCCTGCGCAACATCATGGCGGATCTCGCCGACCAGGGTTATCTCTCGCAACCGCACACTTCGGCTGGAAGGGTCCCTACCGAGAAGGCCTTCCAGTGCTTCGTGAGCTCCTTGACGGCCAGCCGCATCGCCGCCGGCGAGGCGGAGCGCTGGCGGGACGAATTCCGCGATCTCCACACGCTCGATGCCGGCCTGGAGCGCTCCAGCCACATGCTGATGGTGCTGACTCACAACATGGGCATCGCCGCCGCCATTCCCACCCTGGCGCAGGAGCTCGATCAGATCGAGTTGTCGCCGCTGGCCGACCGGCGGGTGCTCATGGTTCTGGCGACGCGCGACCACATCGTGCGCCACCGGGTGGTGGCGCTGGACGAGCCGGCTACGCCGGAGGAGTTGCTCTCGATCCGGAACTACATCAATCGCAACTTCAGCGGATGGCGCCTGGGCGATGCGCGTCGCGAGCTGCTGCGCCGCATGATCGAGGAGCGCGAGTTGTACGACGCCGCCCTGCGCAAGCTCCAGTTGCTCTACGAAAAGGGGATGCTGGACGCGGACGTCTCTCCGGACGTCCACACGGAAGGCGCCTCCAACCTGCTGGGGCTCGGCCTGCGCCTCACGCGCGAGAAGATGCGCGTCCTTCTGCGCGCGCTGGAGGAGAAGGAGCGCGTGATCGAGTTGCTCGACCGGTTCCTGGAGCAACCGCCGGGCGAGCTCGCGGTGCACGTCGGCTTGCGGGAGGCCCATCCGGCCATGAGGGACCTGGCGCTGATTGGCATGACGGTTCAAATGGGAAGCGGCCTTCCCGCCAAAGTGGCTGTGCTGGGGCCCATGCGCATGCATTACGGGCGGGCCATGGCGGCCGTCCTGGAGACCAGCCGCGCGCTCGAAAGCGCGCGGTTCTGATTCGCTCTGGTACTCTAGAAATAGTGGACGCCCAGAACACCGAAGAACAGGATGCGCCCGCCGTCAAGGGCGGCGAGAACTTGCCGGCCGAGACGCTGGAGGGTGAGTGCCGCGCCTTGGCCGCCGAGCGCGACCGGCTGACCGCCGAGAACGCCGATCTCCACGGCCGGCTGCTTCGCCTGCGCGCGGAATTCGAGAACTTCCGCCGCCGCGTCGAGCGCGAGCGTTCCGAGTTTCTGCAATTCGCCGCCATGGACCTGGTGCGGGAAGTTCTGCCCGCGTTGGACGATCTCGAACGCGCCCTCCAAATCGAGACTGCCGACAAGGACTATGCCAAAGGCGTGGATCTGATTTACCAAAGCTTTTGGGAAGCCCTCAAGAGGATGGGGCTGGAACCGATCGAGACCGCCGGCCGGCTTTTCGACCCCAACCTGCATCAGGCGGTGCAGCGCGTGGAAACGGAAGAGGCGGAAGATCAAACCATTCTGGGCGAGTTCCAGAGAGGTTATAATTTCAGAGGGAAGCTCCTGCGGCCGGCCATGGTTCAGGTCGCCGTCAAGCCGTAGCGCGATGAATCCCACCTCCAAGAGAGACTATTACGAGGTTCTCGGTGTCGGCCGCGACGCCGGCGATCAGGAGATCAAAGGCGCCTACCGCAAGCTGGCCCTGAAGCACCACCCCGACCGCAACCCCGACGATCCGGAGGCCGAGGAGCGGTTCAAGGAAGCTTCGGAAGCTTACGCCGTACTCAGCGACGCGCAGAAACGCTCCATCTACGACCGCTACGGTCACGCCGGTTTGCAGGGCGGGGCTGCGCCCACTGGATTCAACCCCGACGCCTTCGCCGATTTCAGCGACATTCTGGGAGATTTCTTCGGCTTCGGCGATCTTTTCGGCGGCGGCGGCGGCCGGCGGCGCAGCCGCGCCCAGCGCGGCGAGGACGTGCGCTACGATCTGGAGATCGCCTTCGAGGAATCCGCCTCCGGTCTCAACGCCGAAATTCAGGTTCCGCGCCTGGAGGCTTGCGACCGCTGCCACAGTTCAGGCTGCGAGCCCGGAAGCGCGCCGAGCGCCTGTCCCACATGCCACGGCCGCGGCGAGGTTGTGTACCAGCAGAGCTTCCTGTCGATCCGCCGCCCGTGCAGCTCTTGCGGCGGCACGGGCCAAGTCATTCGCCACCCCTGCTCCCGCTGCCGGGGCCAAGGCCAGCGTCAGACGCAACGCAAGCTGAAGATCAATATCCCTCCTGGCGTCGATAACGGAACACGGCTGCGCCTCGCGGGCGAAGGGCAGTCCGGCGTGAACGGGGGGCCGGCGGGCGACTTGTACGTGTTCCTCAAGGTGAGGCCGCACCCGTTTTTCGAACGCCACGAAAACGACCTGCACTGCGCCATCCCCCTCAACATCGCCCAGGCCGCCTTGGGGTGCGAACTGGAAGTGCCCACCCTCGATCAGCCCCAGAAGCTGAAGATCCCCGAAGGGACGCAGCACGGGACGCAGTTCCGCCTGCGGCAGAGAGGCCTCCCCAACCTGAGCGGCGGCTCGCGCGGGGATTTGATCGTGCACATCGACGTACAGATTCCCGCGCGCCTGACGCGCGAGCAGCGCAAGCTCCTGGAGCAGTTGCGCGACTCGCTCCCCGTGGACAACGCCCCCGCGGAAAAGGGACTCTTCGACAAGGTGAAAGACTACTTCATGTAGGCGGCGCAGGCTTCAGCCCGCCAAAAGCTTTTTCAACAACCCCCAGAGGTTTTGGCGGGCGCAAGTCTCGCCTTACTTGCGCGCGCCGCCATGCCGATGTAGCCTAGGCGGGGCGGGTGGCGCCGCCTGCCGGCCATGGCTGGCCGCTTGAATTGAGCCAGCCGTTCTCCAAATACCAGCGGTAGGTAATCCGCATTCCCTCGTTGAGGGACAGGCGCGGCTGAAAGCCCAGGTGCGACCGGGCCTTTTGAACGGAACAGGTCCATGCCGGCTGAACCGATTCTCTCGCCTTCTGCAGATTGAAGAACACCTGCCGGTGCAGCGCCGCGCCGGCGGCTTGCGCCAGCGCCCCGATACCGTAAACCATCAGGTGAGGCACGTGGATGCGCAGCGGGTGCGAATGCACGACGTTCGCCACGGCCTCTCCGATCTCCTCCGTGGTGTAGGACTCGGCGCTTCCCAGGAAGTACGTCTCACCGATAGCGCGCGGACTGGCGGCGGCCAGTAGGATGCCTTCCACCAGGTCGGCCGAGTGAACCAGGTTCAGCAGCTTCCTGCGGAAGCCGATGAGTGGCTGTATCCCATGGGCGATCAGCTTGATGTACTCGTACATATCGCGCTCGCGCGGGCCGTATACCGCGGACGGGCGAACGATGGTGATAGGCAGCCGGTCGCGGACCTGAAGTACTTCCATCTCGCCGCGCATCTTGCTCCTCCCGTAGTGCGACACCGGGTGGTAGGGCGTCGTCTCGTCCACCGGTTGCCCGTGGAAGGCGGGGCCGACGGCTGCCAGGCTGCTGACGTACAAGAAACGCTGTAGCCGCGGACCATGCCGGAGACACAGTTCCAGCAGGCGTCGCGTCGCGAGGTGGTTGCCCTCGTAGTATTCCCGTGACGATTGCGCCCGCGTGACCCCAGCCAGGTGGTAGACGCATTCGACGCCGGCCAGCGCGTCGTCCCAGCCGTTGGCCTGGTTCAGGTCGCCGAGCGCCACCCTGACGCCCAGCGCCTCAAGGACGGGAAGATTCAGCCGGTCCTTCGCTATACAGGTCACCTCGTCCCCGCGGCTTCGCAGGCGCTCGATCAGCGTGCTGCCAATGAACCCAGTGCCGCCCGTAACTAGAACTCGCATCGTTTGCTCCTTTCCATAATTGCGGCGCCAGCGTCAGGGTCGCGATGGCGGTGAGAATTCCCGCAACCGCATCCGACGCGTAGTGATATCGGCCGTAGACCGTCGATAGGTAGAGGATCAGTACGATAGGCAAGGCCGCGCGAAACGCCTTCCGGTCGTACCGGTAGAGCATGGCCAGCATGACGCTGGCGGCCGCGCAGTGAGGGCTCGGCAGGCTTCCGCCGGCGTAATGCGCATGATGGCGGATCCACTCCCCACACCATGTGAAGACCCACCCGTTGAGCGGCGCGCCGTAAAGCTGAGGCTGATGGTACATCGGGCTGGCCACCGGGAACAGCATGAAGCCCAGGAAACAGGCGATATTCACCAGGGACAGATGCAGCAGATAGTCGTACGCGGCCCTGGCGCCAGCCGCCCGGTAACAGAGCAGCGCCACGCCCGGCAGCATCGGAACATAGATCACGTAGGCGAACATCATGATCTCGGTAAGGGCCGGATGTGCGAATCGTTGCAGCCAGACCGAGGCATCGGCGCCCGTCGCGGCGCGCTCAAATGCCAACAACGCATCGTCCATCCAGCCGCGGACCAGGACGTGTTGCAGATTGGCGATGGCGCCAAAGAGAAAGGCGAACAGAGCGATTACCACCGCCGTGCGTAGCGCCACCGCCCCAAAACTCTGGCGCGACCGGCGGAGCCTCCACGTAACGGCCGTGTAGAGCGTAAACGCAATCGCGAACTCCACCGCCAGATGGCGCCAGCCCGGAACCCGCTGGGGAAAAGCGGCCGTGAGAAGCAGCAGGAACGCAATGAATGCGGAGCAGGCGACATCCGCAATCCAGGTACGGTAGTCGCCTCTCATTTCGTCGCCACGATGAAGAAGTCCAGGCCAACCCCGATGAGGCAGTGCAACAGCCAGGGCCAGACGATGGATTTCGTCCGAATGGCCAAGAGGCCGAAGAGAACGCCGCCGGCGATGGACGAGACTATCTCGCCGGTAGGGCAGCCGATGTGCCAAAGGCAGGAAGGGACGGTCTGGATGCAAATCGCCAGCCAGTCGCCCACCCGCTCTCGCAATCCAAAGAGCATGAAGCCGCGAAAGAAGAACTCCCAGGCCGTATAGAAGAAAATGACTCGCGCCAACTCCAGCGGCAAAAGCTGGGACGCAAGCGGATAGAAGGCCCGCATCTCAGCCGTCTGCGATGCCGGATACAACAAGAGAACGGCGATCGCGGGAAACAGGATGAGGATGGCCCGCATTCCCGTTTTCCAATCGCCAAGCTGGATTCCATAGTCTGTCAGCCGTTCGCCGAAGCCGGCGGCCACCAGCGCCGGCAGCGCTCCCAGCAACAGGAACGCCGTCAGAAACATGTACAGCGCAGCCTCCAACGGCCCAGCCGCGGGCCGCGCGCCGAGCGCGAACTTCATGGAGCCGAAGTAGCTGTGAACCGTCACCAACAGCGCCGAGAGGATCAGAATGACAGTCGGTTTGAGTTCGCCCGCGCGTACTAGGGGCCGGGCATCGAGAACCTTCAGCGCGTAGCGCATGGCATCACCTCGCGCGCGCCGGGCAGCCACTCGATCGTCTTCCGCAGACCTTCGCCGAGCGGCGTTACGGAGTAGCCGAGTTCCCGCATGGCCTTGGCGCTCGAGCACGCCCAGTCTTTCGCAAAACAACGGGCCCACCCTGGGGTGACAAGCGGATAGTGGGAAGAGCACTCAGCGCGTATCCACTCGAACAGCGCGGCGGTCAGGGCCGCGCGGTAGGGAATAGGGAACAGTCGATAGCGCCGCCCGGAGATCGTCGAAACCAGGTCGAAGAACTCCTTCAGCGAGGCATTCTCGCCGCCGAGTATGTAAGTTTCGCCCGGCCTGCCATTCTCCATCGCCAGCAGGTGCCCGCGAACCACATCGTCCACGAACGCCCAATTCCCGATTTGGCCGCCGCCGGCCGGCAGCCATCGCCACCTGCCGCCGATGTACCACTGGATCATGCGAGTGACCGAGTTGCCCTCGGTGAGCAGGCCGGGGCCGAACACCCGCGTGGGATTCACGATGGTGACAGGGGTTCCGCGGCGGGCGTATTGCCGCGCCAGTTCCTCGGCCGCGAGTTTCGAAGACTCATACGCGGTGAAGGATCGGGCCAGACGCCGCGTAGACTCGTCCACGGGCGCGCCGGTCGAGGGCCCCAGCGTGAGCGCCGAAGAAGTGAAGACGACCTTCCGGACCGGCAGCCGGCGCGCTGTCTCGAGAACGGCATGCAGTCCGCCGACGTTGGTTTCCTGAAAGGCGCGCCGGTCTCTGGACCAGTTGCGCGCATACCCCGCCAGGTGGAACACGCGGTCGCAGCCGCCCATCGCGCGCTCCACTGCCTCGGGATCTCGTACGTCGCCGCGGACCACGCGGATGTTGTCGTGAACCAGCGGAGCCGCGTCGGCGGCGCCGCGGCAGAGGGCATGCACCAACTCGCCCCGATCGGCGAGACGCTTCGCCAGTGTTGCGCCGATGAAGCCCGTTGCTCCCGTAATCAGCGTCGCAGCCATGATCGCCTCCTACTCGGAAATGCGACAACCGCGTCGGAAATGGATCACGGGATGAAACGGAAACGAACGGACGAAAACTACCGCAGCCCCGTGGCGAGCGAAACCTGCGAGAGCACGTTCAAGGGCGAATATGCGTAGGATTGGCAATCCCGACTGACCCGGATGGGCGTGAGGTCGAGCAAACCCACCGGGTTCGGAGGATTCAACTCCTTCCAGAGCGCCAGTTTGCCGGTCTTGATATCCACCTTCCAAAGCCGCGGCGGCGGCTCCTCATAGCGGTGCAAGACGAGGCGATCGTCGGGGCACCACTGCAAGGGCGTAAAGCCGGGCGCCAGGCCGGGCACAGCCCGGCGCTCCCCACCCTCCGTGGGATAAATCAGGATGCGCTTGTCGTTCCCCACGGCCGCCACAAACCGGCCGTCCGGCGACGCCACGATGGGACTGCGCCGCTCATAGTAGATATCCGTGCCGGTGATGGGTCTTGGCCCTCCACCCTGTAGCGATTGCACGTAATACCGAAGTTTCTCCTCGGATATGCCGGCAAAGACGAAGCCCGCTCCATCCGGGAGCCACGCCGCGCCGATATGGTCAATGCCGTCCGCGGCAAGCGGCCTCTGTTCACCCGGACCGGTTGGCAGGAGTTCGAGCCGCGCGGGAGATCCCGCTGGATTGGCGATGACCCAACGGCGGTCGGGCGAGAGTGCGAGCGGAAGTCCAACGCCCAGGCGGACCGCGTCTGGCGAGCCGCCCGCATTGCGAAGGTAGGCCTCGTAGTCCTGCTGGGTAGCGTTGCCGCTCTCGGAGAACAGAATCGACCGGCCGTCCCGCGAGATATCGCGTACCTGGGACTCGTCGTGCCAGTACAGGTCCTTCGTGCTTCCCGCCGGGCCGGCATAGATCATCGATTCCGAGAGCGCGTGGAGCGAGATCAATGCCCGCCCGTTCTCCAAGAGATCCTCCACGCTCACGTAAGCCGGGAAGCGGGCGATAATCCGTTGGCGGCCCGAAAGGCTCTCGGCCCACACCGCCATGTTGGTCCCTTTTTCCGCGGCGGCGAACCATACCTCGCGGCCATCGTGCGGCCAGGCGAGGCCGCGCATGGAGTTGAAGCGGGTGGAGACGGTTCGCGGATGGCCCTCCAGATCGATGATGACGGCGTGCCCGGCCGAGTCGTCGGGAAGCGGGTGGTCCAGAAATGCGATGGCATCGCCGCGGGGCGACACCCTGAGGGAATCGATGTAGCCCTTGGAGCGGTACAGCCTGTGGCCGATTGGATATTCGATCTGCGATTGCTCATCCTGCACCTTCACCACGGCCAGTTGGGAGCCCTTTGGCGACCAGTCGGCCGCCGTAACATCTTCCGCGCGCACCTGTTCTCCGGACCCGCCAAGCGGTGCTATGGCCAACTTTCCGATCACTCCGTGTTGGGTTCGCCCCGTGGGATTGCACAACGCCAGGTCGTCCTTTGAGGAGACGGCGAACAGCATTTCACCCGGGTGTCCCAGGGGCTGCGACTCCGGAAGGTTGCGGCGCGTCGCATACAGTTGAAAATCGCCGCCATCCCACGCCGCGGAATACACAATGGTGTTGCCGTCCGCGGTAAATCGCGCGGCTGAAACAATGCCGCGGCGAAAAGTCAATTGCTGGAAATCCGCCGGCTGCGGCGCGCGAAGGCTGCGCGCCACTAGGAATGCTCCCCCCGCCAGCGCCAATGCCGCGGCGCTTCCCCAGAGCAGGCGGTGGGTGCGATGGCCCGCTGGCTTCGTTCTGGCGGGCTCCAGCATGGATTCGAGAACGAACGCCAGATCGCGCGCCGATTCGAACCGGTCCTCCCCCTGCTTCGCCAGGCACCGCTTGACGGCGCGGTTCAAGGCTGCCGGGTCTGAAATGCCGGCCATCGCGGATGGCAAATCCGGCGTTTCCTGCCGCAGAATGGCATTCAGTTCATCCACCCACGTCTCTCCGGCGAACGGCCGTTTCCCGGTTAGCATCTCGTACAGGATCACGCCCAGGCTGAAGATGTCGGAGTGGTGGTCGGCGGGTTCGGCGCGGATTTGTTCCGGCGACAGGTAACCGGGGCTTCCCACCACGCTGCCCGGCTCGGTGCGGCCACCGGTGGCGGAGTCGCGCGCCGCCGCGGGCAAGTCCGGCAACTTGGCCAGGCCGAAGTCCAGGATTTTCACCACGCCGCCTGGCGCCACGAATATGTTTTCGGGCTTCAAGTCGCGGTGCACGATTCCCAGAGCGTGCGCCGCGCCCAGGCCGCGCGCGATTTGCGCCGCATACGCCACTGCCGTAGCCGGGGCGATGGCGGACTTCTCCAGATGCGCCCGCAGCGTTCCTCCCCGAAGCAGTTCCGACACCAGGTACGGCGTCCCGGCCTCGCGTCCGAAATCGTGGACGATGAGGACGTTTGGGTGATTCAGCGCGCCGGCGGCGCGAGCCTCGCGTTCAAATCGCGCCAGTCGCCCTTCGTCGTTGGCAAACGCGGCGGGCAGGAGTTTGATCGCGACCTCGCGCCCGAACCGCGGATCGCGCGCCCGGTACACCTCGCCCATGGCGCCGGCGCCGGCCGGTTCGACGATCTCGTACGGTCCGAGGCGTGTCCCGGGCGCCAGGCGGAACGTAGACTCCGCGGCCTCGATGGCGGGTTTTTCCAGAAACTCCGTCGATTTCTTGTCATGCTCGAGCAGGGAGAGCGCTTCCGCTTTCAGTTCCGCATCGCCGCCGCAGGCCTTTTCGAGGAATGCGGCTTGTTCGGCCGGATCGAGCTCCAGCGCCGCCTGCAAAATCGATTTGACCTGGCGGTAACGTTCAGGACTCACCGGAGCCCCCGGAACTCAACTCGCGGTGCAGCCACGCCCTGGCCATTCGCCAGTCCCGCTTCACCGTGGCCGGCGAGATCCCCAGCGCCTCAGCCGTCTCCTCGATGCTCAGACCGCCGAAATAGCGCAGCTCAACGATCCGCCGCTGCTGGGTGTCGATCCGCTCCAGCGCGTGGAGCGCGTCATCCAGCGCCATCAGATCCACGTCGGGCGCCACGGCCAGCTCACCGGCGTCCTCCACGCGGATCGGCTCCGCCCCGCCGCCTCGCTTGGCCCGGTTGCGCGTGCGCGCATAATCGACCAGGATCTCCCTCATCAGGTGGGAGGCTACGCCCAGGAACTGTACCCGGTCGTTCCACGCAGGCTGATTCTGGGCCGCCAGCCGAAGATAGGCCTCGTTGACGAGCGCCGTCGGTTGCAGCGTGTGGTTGGGCCGCTCGCCGCGCAGGCGCCCGGCGGCGATCCTGCGGAGCTCCTTATGAAGGAGCATCACCAGCGTTTCCGGAGACTCCCCATCCCGGGGCGGCCGGGGCCCCGCTTCCGGTGGATCCACGATTACAGCCCTCCGAACCACGGGCCAGGATACCATACCGCTGTCCGATTTCGGGCCGGAAACTGCTTTTTTGGCCGCCGTGAGCCGTTTCGGATGAAAGTATCGCAATTCCAGTCAGGAGGCGATCCGAATGACTGGCATCACGACGTCAAGGTCGAGAGCGTGTCGCGTGGCGGCGGTGTTCTGCTTCCTGGGCGCCATTCCCATGCAAGGCCAATCGGAATTCCAGGCTCGCTGGAATGAGCTTGCGCCGTTGCTGGTGGGCCAGGAGGTGTTCATTCCGCTGCCGGGGGGAGGCTCCATCAGGGGCGAAGCGCTCAGCGTGCGCACGGACTCTCTGGCTGTGGATATCCGAAAGGTCTCCGGCAGCCAGGAGTATCGCAAAGGCCCGAGTTCCATCCCGCGCGCGGTGGTATCCACGATTCGCGTCACCAAGACGCGGGGCGCATGGGGAAGAACGATCGGCGTGGTCGTGGGGCAGCTTGCGGGGATCATAGGGGGCGGCGAGTTTGCAGCCCATGTGGCGCGCTCGGAAGGGGCCGGGGTTTCCTCCTTCTTCGCCATAGACGTGGGCGCGACGGTAGCCGGCTATTTCCTGGGACGAGCCCGGGACAAGCACACATTTGAGGTCAAGATCTTGCCGCCTTCCCCAGCGGAAGTCCGCCAGCCGGAAGGCTCCAAATGAAGCGCCTGGAGGGAAGCCCGGCGAGATGGATGTGCAATGGCGCAACGCTGACCTTGGCGTTTCTGATGCTGTCGGCTGTGGCTCGGGCTGGAGTCCCCGAAGACCCCCCGTTGAGCACGGCAGGCAAGGCGCAGTTTCACTGGAGACAGACGGTGAGTCCGGGCTTCGTCGTCGAAATGGCGGCGTACGCCGGAGTCTTGCACGCGATGGACATGCCGCGGGAATGGGGCCAGGGCGCTGCGCCCTATGGCAAGCGCGTCGCTTCGGCGGCGGGCGCCACCGCGATTCGCAACGCGTTCTCGTTTGTTCTGGACTCCTCCTTGCGCGAGGACCCAAGGTACTGGCGCGCGGGCCATGGCAACTTCTTCGTGCGGATTGGACACGCGACGCGCGCGACGCTTCTCACGCGCACGGACCGGGGCGGCGCGCGCTTCGCCGCCTGGCGATTCGGCAGCGCGTTGGGAGCCGCCTATCTTTCCAACGTCTGGTACCCGGATCGTCTCAACACCCTCTCCTCGGGCGTGGAGCAGGGAGGCGCCACCATCGGCTTGGACCTGCTGGGCAATCTTGCCTCCGAGTTCTGGCCGGACGTGAAACACAAGCTTTTCCGCTGCCGCTGACGGGCGTCAAGTTAGTTCAGCGTGATCGTGAGATTGCAGCTCCCGTAGCGCCGCCGGTCTTCCATGAGAAAGCGGCTCCTGTCAAGCACTAGGTTTTTGGCCGGGCCAGTGAATTAGCCTGATCGCCGACCAACGGGAGGCGCGGTTAGCCTACAAACGTCTCC